>JBJORF010000057.1:0-27617 GCA_046049545.1 Cyanobacteriota bacterium
TTCCTTCCTCAGCATGGAAGGCTACCCGGACGATGTCACCCATCGGTTGGTGAAAGCGGCGAGTCAGGTTTTGGCGTTGTCTCCGGCGCAAATTATGGAAGCCTTTGGCCAATTCTGGGTGCAATATACGGCAACGGAAGGTTACGGCGAACTGATGGATATGAGCGGCGACAACTTGCCGGAATTTCTGCAAAATCTCGATAACCTTCATGCCCGCGTGGGTGTGAGTTTCCCCCAACTGAAACCCCCTTCGTTTGATTGTGATGAAATTGATGATCAGCAATTGACGTTGGAATATCGATCGGAACGTGAGGGCCTAGCGCCGATGGTCGTGGGCCTAGTGAAGGGCTTGGGCAATCGGTTTGATACCGATGTCGTGGTGGAGCAAACCCACGATCGGGCGGACGGTGCTGAACATGATGAATTTTTGATTACGTACAAACCTCAAGAAGCCTAGAGGAATACGATGGAGCCTTGCTACAGCCTATTGCCAGAACAATTTAGCACCGTCTTTCCGTTCCATTTGGTGCTGGATCAAGAGTTGCGGATCTGCCAAGTTGGGGCAGTGCTGCAACGAATTTGCGGTGAGGCTGTGGTGGGGCAGGCCTTGGCGGACTACTTTCAGGTCGATCGACCGAAGCTGAAGGAATTTACGTTCGCGGCGCTGAAAAAGCAAATCAAGTCGTTGTTTATCCTGCGCAGCCAGAGCAATGCCATGCTGCTCAAGGGGCAATTGGTCTACCAAGAAGTGAGCGATCGCTTGTTATTTCTCGGTTCACCGTGGGTCACGGATACGGCAGAGTTGGCCCCGCTGGGGATTAAGCTGAAAGACTTCGCGATTCACGATCCGATCGTTGATTTTATGTTTTTGCTTCAGGCCCGTGATACCGCACTGAATGAGTCGAAGCAGCTGGCCACCGATCTGACCTTACAACAGCAGCAGTTGCAGCGAGCATTGATCGTTAAGGCGAATTTAGCCAAGATTGCGGAGTCCCAAGCAAAGCGCCTGGAAGCGACCGTCCAAGAACTAAAAACCACCCAAACCCAATTGATCCAGACTGAAAAAATGTCGAGCCTGGGGCAGATGGTAGCTGGGGTGGCCCATGAAATTAATAACCCGGTGAACTTTATTCACGGCAATCTGTATTATGTCCAAATATATATTGAGCAGTTGTTGCGGCTGATTGCGGTCTATGGGCAGAAGGGTTGTGCGAACGATCGGGATATTCAAGCCTTGATCCATGAGATGGACTTGGGGTTTGTGCAGACTGACCTGCCGAAAATTTTGCAATCAATGCAGGCGGGGACTAAGCGGATTCAGGCAATTGTAGCGGCCCTGCGGACATTCTCCCGCTTGGATGAGTCGGATCGTAAAGTGGTCGATTTGCACGAGGGCTTGGAAAGTACATTGGCGCTCTTGCAGCATCGACTCAGTTCGACCGAGGCCCGAACAAAAATTGTTGTGCAGCGCCACTATCAAGAAATTCCGGCGCTCGATTGCTATGCGGGTGAATTGAACCAAGTGTTTATGCATTTGCTGAATAATGCGATCGATGCGGTGATGTCGGAATCGACGACGGAATTGCGGGTGATTCGCTTGAGCACGGCGGTCGAAACCGACTGGGTGGTGGTGAAAATTCAGGATAATGGCCCTGGGATTCCGGCTCCAATTTTGTCGCAATTGTTCGATCCATTCTTCACGACTAAACCGATCGGTCAGGGCACGGGGCTCGGCTTATCGATCAGCTATCAGATCGTGGTTGATCGTCATGGCGGTCAGCTGCTGTGTGAATCGCGATTGGGTGAGGGGGCAACCTTTACAGTGCGATTGCCCCGGCAATTGTCGCATGTTGTCATGGCGGCGGCGGTGGATGATTTGTGGATGCATGATGCGCAGCAAAATCAGCATCGCCATGAATTGGTGCCACAACCTTGATTGATGTCATGTGCAACATCAAGGGGGCAAATCTGGATTTTTCAATTAAGGTGAGTGCGGCGCCGCGATCGACCTTGTTATCCTGACAGTGATGCTCAGCGATATTCACAAGCGATATTCACATAGGTCAGCCCATGACAGGTTTCCCCATCCTTTACTCCGAAGCCTTTCTCCAGCATGAGACGGGAGCCTTCCATCCCGAAAAACCCGGTCGGCTGAATGCGATCGTGCGATCGCTGCAAAATGTCGCTTGGGCCGATCGGCTCCTTTGGCAGGAGCCGACAGCGGTGATAGCGCGATCGCCCCTGAGCTGGATTGAGCAGGTGCATGACCCGGATTATGTGCGGCGTTTGAACCAAGTGGCGGCCAAGGGGGGCGGTGCGATCGATGCGGACACCCCGGTTTCAGCAGCTTCCTATGATGTGGCGCTATTGGCGGTGAATGCTTGGTTAGATGGAATCGATGTGGTGCAGACCACTGGATCACCGGCCTTCGTCCTAGCGCGGCCACCGGGTCACCATGCGACACCGACGACAGGGATGGGATTTTGTCTGTTTAGCAATGCCGCGATCGCGGCGATTTATGCACTGGCTCAGGGGATAGAGCGGGTGACGATTCTCGATTGGGATGTGCATCATGGCAATGGCACCCAGGAATTTGTCGAACAGGAAGACCGCTTGCATTACTGTTCACTGCATGAGTTTCCGCATTATCCGGGGACAGGCCGGGCTGACGAAGTGGGGCCGTTGCAGAATGTGCTGAATGTGCCGATGGCAGCGGGGAGTACGATAGCTGATTATCAGGCGGCGTTTGCATCCCAGGTGCTGCCGTTTTTGCGCCGATCGGCACCGGAGCTATTGATTGTCAGTGCGGGCTATGACGCGAATGCCGCTGACCCACTTTCCGATGTATTGCTGCAACCCGATGACTATGGGGTATTGACGCAGATGTGTTTGGGGGTGACGCGATCGATTTTGTTTGGACTGGAGGGGGGCTATGACTTTGAGAGTTTGGGCCGATCGGTGGTGGCGACGATCGGGGCTTGTTTGGGTTAGTTTTCTAATTCATCTCCGTCGGGATTTTGGGCCAGGAAATCGGCGACGTTCCCTTTCATCACTTGGACGGATTGCTGCTGCGATCGGCGCGAGGTTTGACGGTATTTGGCGCGGTTAAGGCGGGGTTCGTAGGTGACTTCAGTTTTGCCCCGCACGACTTTTTTGAAGGCGGCATCGGGAGTGGCTTGTTGTTGTTGTTGCTGCTGGTAGGCGATCGCGTCGTCGAGGAGTTGGCGATAGAGGGGATAGCGTTCCCAGTCCGAACCCACGACGCAGCCGGGTTCTTCGCGGTGACGGCAGTTGTTGAATTGACATTGGGCCGCTTCGAGCCGCTGGGCAATTTCGGGAAAATACTGCGTCAGTTCTTCGGGAATGCAGGTCAGATCGGGCTGGTTAAATCCTGGTGTATCAGCGAGTAAGCCGCCTTCGGCGAGCTGAAAGAGTTCCACATGGCGGGTGGTATGACGACCCCGGCCTAACTTGCCAGAGACAGCGGAAACCCGCAGGGCGGCTTCGGGGATGAGCTGATTAATCAAGCTGGATTTGCCCACACCGGAGGGGCCGGAGACGATCGTGGTGCCCTGAGTCAACCGCTGCCGGAGTGCTTCTAATCCTAAATTTTGCTTGGTGCTGATAAACACAGGGTCGTAGCCCCAGGCTTGGAGCCTATGTTGCCAGGATGTTTGACTGTCCGCGTCGACTAAATCAGCTTTGCTCAGACAAAGGCAAATGTCCAATCCGGTGGATTCGGCTTTGATCAGAAAGCGGGTGAGTTGGTTGGGGTCAAGGGTCGGTTCGGCGATCGCGAACACCAACAAAATCTGAGTTGCGTTGGCGATAGGGGGCCGATCAAGTTCCGACTGACGGGGCCAGACTTCGGTAATTGCGGCACGTTTGCCTTGCCAGTCGGGTTCGCTGAGGGTAACGCGATCGCCCACCATCACCTTTTGGCCGATTTTGCGGAGGCGACTTTGGCGGGTACAGAGAAGATTATGGATCGGCCAAGGGGCAGCGCCTTCAGCGCTGGGTTCTAATTGCACAAAATAATAGTTCGCTTGGACGGCGGTCACTTGACCCAGGACAGGCCCGATCGGATGGGATTCGCAACTCAAACGACCTCCGCTGCCGCCCGGCGGACTTGTAACACCCAGTAGTCGGCTTGCTCAACTAATTGCGCGATCGTATGGCCAGCCATGCGCAGGCTATCCGGTACTTGCGCGATCGGCTCACCCGGATCGAGCCAGACCTCCAAGAGCTGACCAGGAGCCATTTGTTCCAGTTTCAGTTTGGTGCGCACGAAATTAATCGGGCAGGGGGTACCGCGCAAGTCGAGGAAAGCGTCCGGGGTAAGGGGAGCGATCGTCATGCGCCAAAGACCTTACCGAGGAAGCCTTCAATGCCGCCTTTACCGACTTTATCGCCGCGCAAGGCCGCGAGTTTTTCGAGCAGTTCGCGTTCCTCGGCGCTGACCGATTTGGGGATGGCGATATTGACCGTGAGCAGATGGTTGCCCCGTGCGACGGGGTTCCCTAGTCGAGGGACACCCTTGCCTTCCAGCGTCAGCACGGTGCCAGGTTGAATCCCAGCGGGAATCGTCAATTCCTCTTTGCCATCAACGGTGTTCACTTCGAGCTTACTGCCAAGGATTGCTTGGAGGTAGCTGATTTTGAGATTGGACAGAATGTTAATCCCGTCGCGCTGAAATTCACTGTCTTCATTCACAAACAGGAAGACATACAAATCCCCGGCGGGGCCGCTGCGTTGGCCTGCATCCCCTTCGCCAGATACGCGCAAGCGCGTACCGTTATCGACCCCCGCTGGAATCGTAATTTTCAGCTTTTTGTTTTCCTGGCGCTGCCCACTACCGCCACAGACATCGCACTTCTCTTCGATCATCTGACCACTGCCATTACAGGTCGGACAGACGGCCACTTGGGTAAAGCTCCCAAAGGGTGTGCGCGTCGCGCGGCGCACTTGGCCGGAACCGCTACAAGTAGTACAAGTCTTCGGCTTCGTCCCCGCTTTTGCCCCAGAGCCGTCGCAGGTGGTGCAATGCTCCAAATGGCTGATGCGAATTTCCTTCTCACCGCCGAAGACGGCATCGCGGAAGTCGAGCTTCAGGTCCAGCCGCAGGTCATCCCCGCGCACTGGCCCACTGCGCCGTCGCTGCCCGCCGCCGCCCCCAGCCTGTCCCCCAAAGCCACCAAAAAAGCTCTCAAAAATATCGGCAAAGCCGCCCATGTCACCCATGTCAGCATAACCACCGCCCATGCCCGCACCGCTCACGCCCGCTTCCCCAAAGCGATCGTAGCGGGCGCGGGTTTCGGGCTCGGACAGCACTTCGTAGGCTTTGTTAATCTGTTTAAAAGTTTCTTCTGCCCCGGCTTCTTTATTCACATCGGGGTGATACTTACGGGCCATGCGACGGTAGGCGCGCTTCAGTTCCTCTTTATCAGCGTCACGGGCAACGCCCAGGGTTTCGTAATAGTCAGCCATAAACGGGGGAAATGGGGTGTGCGAAATAGGAAGCGATGTAAAGCAGATACCAGGTTAGCGTATCGTGGCCCCGGAACATAAGGGGGGATCTCCGAAATTCCAGGGTGGGCAGGTACAGACAGTAAAAAGCTAGATCCCGATCGAGATCTAGCTGGAACAATCGCCCGATCGGGCGCAAGGGTGATGCTGAATTAATCCACCGCTTCGTAGTCAGCGGTGACCGTGGCATCAGCATCAAATGGATCACTGCCAAAATCAGCGAAGGGATCGTTGGCGACGGGAGCGCTGGCGGGTATTGCGGGTGCGCCAAACGGATCATCACTGCCAAAGTCAGCAAAGGGATCGTTCGCGACGGGGGCATTGGCGGGGGCGCTACGGTCAGCGAAATCAAAATCACTGAGCGCATCCGCCACCGGAGCGCTCGGTGCTGGGGCACTGGCCGGAGGCGGTGCAGTGAAGTCATCCGACGGCGCAGCGGGGGCGGCGCTGCCGTTGCTGCCTTGTTCGTAAACGGCAGAACCAATGCGGAACAGTACTTCCTGGAGATTCTCCAGGGCACTGGAAACTTCCGGCAGGGTGGCCATGGTATTGACCACAATGCCTTGGAGAACAGCGTGCTTCTCGGCGGCTTCCTGCTTCAATGCAGCCGTAACCATATCGGCGTTGTCACGCATTGTCGTTTCGTAGCTGTAGAACAGCGCATCAGCTCGGTTCTTCAGTTCGACGATCTGCTTGCGTTCGGCATCTTCCTCGGCGTACATTTCCGATTCCAGACGCATCCGATCGATTTCCGAAGCACTCAGACCACCCGTATTAGAAATCTCGATTCCCTGGGCGCGACCCGTGCCTTTATCGCGGGCCGAGACCTTGAGAATGCCGTTCGCATCGATCTCGAAGGAAACTTCGATCTGGGGGACACCGCGTGGTGCGGGTGGAATGCCAGTCAGCTGGAATTTACCCAGGCTCTTGTTGTCCTTGGCCATGGCCCGTTCCCCTTGGAGCACATGCACTTCCACGGAGGTCTGACCATCAGTGGCGGTGGAGAACACCTGGGTGCGGCTGCTCGGAATGGTGGTGTTGCGTTCGATAATCTTGGTGAACATCTCGCCCAGGGTTTCGATCCCGAGGGAGAGTGGGGTCACGTCGAGCAGCAGCAAGTCTTTGACTTCGCCGCCGAGAATCCCGGCTTGGACGGCGGCACCAAGGGCGACAGCTTCATCGGGATTCACCGAGCGATCGGGCGCTTTACCGTCGAAGAAGGATTTTACAGCTTCTTGTACAGCGGGAATCCGGGTCGAACCGCCCACCAACAGAATCCGATCGATGTCCGCTGGAGTCATATTCGAATCGCGCAGGGCGTTCTTGATCGGCTCCAGGGTGCCCGTGACCAAGTGGTTGACCAATTCCTCAAACTTAGTACGGCTCAACTCCGTTTCCAGATGCTTCGGGCCGCTGTCATCGGCAGTGATGAACGGCAGGTTGATGAAAGTGGACATTGTGCCCGACAAATCGATCTTAGCGCGTTCCGCTGCTTCACGCAGACGCTGAATCGCCATTTTGTCGCTGCCAAGGTCAATGCCTTCCTGGGACTTGAAGGTGTCGATCAGCCACTTCATGATCGCCGCATCAAAATCGTCGCCACCGAGGTGGTTATTCCCCGAGGTCGCCTTGACTTCAAATACGCCATCGCCCAACTGCAAAATTGAAACATCAAACGTCCCGCCGCCCAAGTCGAAGACCAGCACGCATTGCTCTTGATCCTGCTTGTCGATTCCATAGGCAAGGGCCGCCGCCGTCGGCTCATTAATGATTCGCAGAACTTCCAAGCCCGCGATCGTGCCGGCATCCTTCGTGGCTTGGCGCTGGGCGTCGCTAAAATAGGCTGGAACGGTGATCACCGCTTGAGTGACGGTTTCACCTAAATAATCTTCGGCATCCTGCTTCAAACGCTGGAGCACCATCGACGAAATTTCTTGGGGGGTGTAGGCTTTACCGCGAATCTCCACATCGACGGTGTTGTCCTTGCCCGCAATACAAGTATAGGGAACCCGGGAGCGCTCTTCTTCGGTATCTTCCCATCGACGGCCAATGAAGCGCTTAATGCTGTAAACCGTGTTCTCGGCGTTGGTCACCGCTTGGCGCTTCGCTAGTTGACCGACCAACCGATCGCCATTCTTGCCAAAACCCACAATACTCGGTGTAGTGCGCCCCCCTTCGGAGTTGGCAATCACAACTGACTGTTCGCCTTCCAGGACAGAGACGCAGCTGTTGGTGGTGCCCAAATCAATTCCGATAACTTTTCCCATAACTCAAATGCGATGAATGGACGCAGTTCCAAAGGCGATCGGTTCAAGTAGCTAGAATAACAAGTAGCCAAAGCGACAAGTAACCGAAGCGATTATTTCGGCATTATGCCCGATTTATCTGAGGGCGTAACAATTTTGCCGAATTGGGAATGAATGCGCGCGGCGGCGATCGACCTGGAAATCCCGCCCTGAAAGCCTTATCCCCACCGTCAATGATTGTCAGGAAACGGTGGGGATGCCAGGGATTCAGGTTCGGTTAATTATTCGTCCGCGCCATCACGGTTGGTGTGACCCTCTAGGCGGAGTCATCATCTAGGCGGAGTCATCATCGCTGTTGGCGGGATCACTGCTGCCGCGATCGTCATCTTCTGGCGGCGTTGCCACCTTGACCATGGCGTGACGCAAGACGCGATCGCCCAGTAAATAACCCCGCATTAATTCTTCAATGACCGTGCCTTCAGGATGTTCAGCGGTGGGTTCGCGCATCACCGCGTTGTGAAAATTCGGGTCGAAGGGCTGGCCTTCAGCCCGCATCGGTGACACACCGACTTTCTTCAAGCGATCGACGAGGTCTTTGTAAACGCCTTGGTAGCTCTTGTGTAGGTTCATTTCGCCATCATTTTGCGGCTTAATTTGCGCCCTTGCCCGCTCGAAGTTATCGACGACGGAGAGCAACTCGTTGATCGTGCTGCACTTCACCTGCACTTCTAAGTCTTCTTTCTCTTTCTGGGTGCGGCGACGGAAGTTTTCAAAATCGGCGGCCAAGCGCAAATACTGATTTTGGCGATCTTCTGATTCGACCTTCAACGCTTCGCATTCGCGCTCCTTCGCCGCATAGGTCGCACGCAAATCAACAAAAGCCGCTTCATAGTCGGTTGCCTCATCGCTGCTGGCCCCATCGATCGCGGCCTCGACGGTGGGGGTGGCGATCGGATCATCCACTGTCGCCGCCAGCTCCACATCCGGGTCGATCAGAACTTCGACATCCTCGGTCAATTCGGTGAGGACTGCTTCGGCGGGTTGAGCGGTGGCAGTTCCGTCTGCGGCAGTTCCATTGGTGGGGGACGGTTCCGTTGGTTCAACTGGTTTGTTCTCTTCCGTCATTGCGCCTTTCCTTCTAAACACTCGCCTTGTAAACACTCGTCAGTGGCCCGTCAAGCAGGGCCGATGTGCGCACTAAGCACACAAAAATTACTTCTCAACTAGAATAGCCTGCCGCTGCGCGATGGAATGAATTTCCTCAGGGTGTAATTTCCGACCTGATCGCCGCAACCCGAGCGCGCTAGCCGAGTACGCTGGCCACGAAAGAATTCACCAAATTCCGATCGCTCCTGTATAACTAAGGAAATATACGGAACGCTGCGGTTAGTTTTCGGCCTGATTGATTCGACCCAGGATGAAAACCAGGATTTTGTGCGGTGGGTTTGCACCTTCCGATGATTCCTGGGCATATTGAATCTTGAAGCCACCGTTTCTTATTGAAAGCCACCCTTGCATTAATTCGCTATGACCAACTCTCCTTCGGCGCGCCGCGCACTTGTCGTCCAAAATAACTTCTCGCCGTTTGGCAATGCGCTCATTCAGTCAGGATTCGTCAACCATGAGCAGTTGAGTCAAGCCCTAGTTCAGAGCCGTAAAACGGGTACGCCGCTGACGGAAGCGTTGGAGCTAATTACGGGGAAAGCGCTGTCGCCGGAGCTGTTGCGGCAGTTCAAGAAGCAGCAATTATTTGAGCTCAAGATTCTCTACGGAGTGGAGTCCCTTGATCCGGAAATTAATCAAGTTTCCTCGAATCAAATGGGCCAGTTGATCGAATCTTTGATCCCGATCGATCTCTGCCGCCGCTATCGCTTACTGCCGTTGGCGCAGGGTGAAACGGAACCGCCGTTTGTGTTGGTGGCGATGGTTGACCCGGATAATTTGGATGCACAGGATGATCTAAACCGAGTGCTGCGGGCAAAGGGCCTGGGCTTGCAGCGATTGGTGATCACCCTGGAAGACTATAATCGGCTGATTTCCGAATACCTGGATGGACAGGTACAGCGTCAGCAGCAGATCGAGCAGCAAGCGAAGGTCGATGTGAGTGCCGACCTAGAAGGGCTGGATCTCGAAGATGTCAACGAACTTGACCCGGCGGATGTGGATCTCGACTCGGCGGAAGCGGATGCCGCGCCAATCATCGCCCTGGTGAACAAAATTCTGATTAAGGCCCTGCAAATGGGCGTGTCGGATATTCACGTTGAACCGCAGGAAGAATATTTACGGATTCGCTTCCGCAAAGATGGTGTCCTCCAAGAAGCCTTTGACCCACTGCCGAAGAAAATTATTCCGGCGATTACCGCACGTTTCAAGATCATTGCCCAGTTGGACATTGCCGAACGCCGCGCCCCCCAGGATGGTCGAATTCGCCGGATCTTTGACGGTCGGAAGATCGACTTCCGAGTGAATACCCTGCCGAGTAAGCACGGTGAAAAGGTCGTACTGCGGATTCTAGATAACTCGGCAACACAGCTGGGTCTGAACAAGTTGATCGAAGATCCCGAATCGCTGCAAATTGTTCAGGACATGGTCAGCCGTCCGTTTGGTCTGATTCTGGTCACAGGCCCAACTGGTTCCGGTAAAACGACGACGCTATACTCCGCGCTGGCAGAACGGAACGACCCTGGCGTGAACATCAGTACGGCGGAAGACCCGATCGAATATTCGCTGCCTGGTTTGACCCAGGTGCAGGTGATTCGCGAAAAGGGGATGGACTTTGCGGCAATTCTCCGTGCTTTTCTCCGTCAAGATCCCGATGTGATTCTGGTGGGTGAGACCCGGGACCGTGAAACAGCGAAGACCGCAATTGAAGCGGCATTGACAGGCCACTTGGTCTTGACCACGCTCCACACGAATGATGCGGCAGGGGCGATCGCCCGCCTGGATGAAATGGGTGTGGAGCCGTTCATGGTCTCCGGTGCCCTCATTGGGGTCGTGGCCCAGCGTCTCGTGCGGCGGGTCTGCGATGAATGCCGTGTGCCTTACACACCATCACCAGAGGAACTCGCTCGCTTCGGCCTGACGGGGTCGGGCGGGAGCCAGATTACCTTGTACCGTGCCAATAAACTTACCCCCGAACAAATGCAGATGGCCCGTAGTGCGGGAACGCTCTGTGGGAAGTGTGGCGGCAGCGGCTATAAAGGTCGTTGTGGGGTCTATGAAGTGATGCGAGTGACCGAAACCCTGCAAAACCTGATCAACGAAGGCGCACCCACGGATCAGCTCAAAGAAGTCGCCGTAGAAGAAGGGATGAAAACCCTGTTGGCCTATAGTTTGGATCTGGTTAGAAACGGCCACACCACCCTAGAAGAGGTTGAACGTGTCACCTTCACCGATACGGGCCTCGAGGCTGAACTGCGGGCGAAGCGCAAGACCAGTTTGACTTGCCGCACTTGTAGCGCTGAGTTAAAACAGGAATGGCTAGATTGCCCGTACTGCTTAACGCCGCGTTTCCAGGATTAAGGCATACAATGGCGGATAATCCGACCGATTTTGATGAATGCCAGTTGCACCCGATCGATGACCTTGCTATAGGAGAAGCGCCATGGATTTAATGATTGAAGACTTGATGGAGCAGCTCATTGAGATGGGCGGTTCCGACTTGCACTTGACCGCCGGTTTGCCACCGTATTTCCGGATCAGTGGTCACTTGCAGCCGATCGGCGATCGGGCCTTGAGCGCCGAAGAATGCCAGCGGCTGATCTTCAGTATGTTGAACAACACCCAGCGCAAAAACCTCGAACAAAACTGGGAACTGGATTGTTCCTACGGGGTGCGGGGCTTGGCGCGGTTCCGGGTCAACGTGTATAAAGATCGCGGTACCTACGCGGCTTGTTTACGGGCCTTGAGTTCAAAAATTCCGAGCTTTGATAAGTTGGGGCTGCCGGATGTCGTGCGGGAAATGGCCGAGAAGCCACGCGGTTTGATCCTGGTGACGGGGCCGACGGGTTCGGGCAAAACCACAACGCTGGCGGCGATGATTGACCTGATTAACAAAACGCGCGCTGAGCACATTCTGACGGTGGAAGACCCGATCGAGTTTGTCTATGAGCCGATCAAGTCGCTGATTCACCAGCGGCAGTTGGGTGAAGATACCAAGAGCTTTTCCAACGCCCTGCGCGCCGCGCTCCGGGAAGACCCCGACATCATTTTGGTGGGGGAAATGCGGGACTTAGAAACGATTTCCTTGGCAATTACCGCCGCTGAAACGGGTCACTTGGTCATGGGTACCCTGCACACCAGCTCGGCCGCTCAGACGATCGACCGGATCATCGACGTTTTTCCCTCAGAACGTCAAGATCAAGTTCGGGTGCAGTTGTCGAACTCGTTGATTGCGGTGTTCAGCCAAACCCTAGCGCCGAAGAAAAATCCTAAGCCCGGTGAATATGGTCGGGTCATGGCTCAGGAGTTGATGGTGGTCACGCCCGCGATTTCCAACCTGATTCGGGAAGGGAAGACGGCCCAAATCTACTCGGCCATCCAAACGGGCGGTAAGCTCGGGATGGTGACTCTGGAGAAGGTCTTGGCCGACTTGTACAAAGCCGGGACAATCACCTTTGAAACAGCGATGTCCAAGACTTCGCGGCCTGATGAATTGCAGCGCTTAATGGGGGGCACGCCCGCAAATGCGGCGGCGGCTCGTTAATTCAAGTGTTGGAAAAGGGGTTGGGCAAATGGGTTTAGACCATTTGTTTTGGCCCATTTGTGTTGAACAGTTTAAAAGTGGCAGCTCGGCCAGTCTTGAGCATCCTAAGCATTGGCAAGGTTTGTGCCGAGCTGCCATCGTTATTGCATCCGGAACCACATACCATGCCTAATTTTGTTGCTCGCATTCGGGACGCTGAAGGGGTCTCGCGCAAGGAAAAGTTCACCGCTGATTCCCTCAGTGATGCCCGTAGCTATCTGCGAGATCAGGGACTTTTTGTTCAGGAGCTGCGGCAAGATGATGGCTTTAGCTTGCAAAGCCTTGATCTCAAGACCTTCCAAGAAAAAACGGCATCGGTCTCAGTCAAAGATAAGGCGGTGTTTTCGCGCCAGTTTGCGGTGTTGGTAAATGCGGGGGTCGCGATCGTTCGCGGCTTAGGGGTGTTAGCCGAGCAATCGACGAATCCACGCTTGAAGAAAGCCTTGATGGGGATTAGCGCCGATGTCCAACAGGGGGTCAACCTGTCGGATGCGATGCGGAAACACCCGGCTTGCTTTGACAACCTGTATGTCAGCATGATCCAAGCGGGCGAGGTCGGTGGTGTCCTTGATGAAGTGCTGAACCGTCTGTCAAAATTGCTGGAGGACACTGCACGTCTGCAAAACCAGGTGAAGTCAGCCATGGCTTATCCAACGGTGGTAGGTGTTTTGGCGACGATTATCTTCCTGGGGATGATGATCTTTTTGATTCCAATTTTTGCCGACATCTTCAAAGGCATGAACATGGAGCTTCCTGGTTTTACCCTATTTATGTTGGGGATTAGCCAATTCATTACTAGCCCCAAGGTGATCATTTTGATCGTGCTGGTGCCGCTGTTGATTTTTGCTTACAAGCGCTACTACGCCACCCGCGTGGGTCGGGAAACGATCGATCGTCTCTCGCTGAAGATGCCGCTGTTTGGTGATTTGATCCAGAAGACCGCGACGGCTCGGTTCTGCCGGACTTTCGGGGCTTTGACCCGATCGGGGGTGCCGATTCTGACTTCCCTCGAAATCGTGCGGGATACGGCGGGGAACCAAGTCATTGCGAATGCCGTGGATGAAGCCCGGAAGGAAATCCAAACGGGGGGCTTAATCAGTTTGGCGCTCCAGAAGGAGCAGGTTTTCCCGCCTATGGCGATCCAGATGATCAGCATCGGGGAAGAAACGGGGGAAATCGACCAGATGTTGATGAAGGTCGCTGACTTCTATGAAGATGAAGTTGAACAGGCAGTGAAGGCATTGACCAGTGTGATGGAGCCGATCATGATTCTGTTCCTGGGGGCGATGGTTGCATCGATTCTGTTGGCGATGTACCTGCCGATGTTTAAGGTATTCGAAGGTCTGTAAAGCGCTTGATGGTGAGGGTTGACTGAGCAAGGGGGGTGGGACGATCGCCCCTCTTGCTAGGGGGTTGGCCATTTTGTATGGGGTGGGTTTGATTGATTTTCTGAATGAGATGCAGCGTTGACTATGGTTGTCTTGAAAGCACACTACGAAGAATTGCTGGCGACCTATAGCCAATCGCTGGCCGTGGTGGATTTGTTTAAGGGGTATCGAGCTTACTTGGAGATGATTCCGAGCATGCGGCGAGCGCAGGAAAGCGTGATCACGGTGCCGTTGCCGATTGTCCGATTGCGCCACAGTGTGCCGTCACCCCACGGCACAGGCACAATTCGCACGACGGAACCAGTGATGTTGCCCTGTGATGTGGGGGTGATCCTGTGCGATCCGGAGTGGCAAATTAAAACGGGCCGCGAGATTTTTATTTTGATTCATCGACCCGATGAAGACTTTTCGGAGCTGTTAGGCCGCTGGCGGCAGACGCAGATTTTGCTCGGGAAGGACTATGAATGGATGTTACCGTCACGCTATCAGCATTTTCTGTCCGATGGTGCGGAAAAAGTACACCCGCTATTTGTGCTATTTGAATCAACACCGGAACGGATTCATAAAGGCTTGAAAGGGTCGGGATTGCCGTTCGTAGTTGCGCCAGTCGAATTGCCGGAACTGGCAGCGGCCGAATTAACTGAAGCCGCAGGCGATGGGGGGGAATTGGGTGCGGCGGAATGGTCAGAGGATGGTCGCACGATCGCCGATCGGGTGCGGCGAGAACCAGCGACGAACGCCAATCTGACCTTGGGACATCTGCTGGAGCAGGAAGCCGCATTAGACAGTGATGAGTCGCTCGATGCGGATTGGGATTAGTTGGGGATTCCAGTTGTGGGGAAGTTGAGGAACTCGGGGTTGAGGAAGTTGCGGTTGAGGAACTCGGGGTTAAGGAACTCCGAGCGATCGGGCGGCCGTTTGAGGGGATACTAGAAAGACATAATTATTGCGATTCACGATTGAGCCATGAAGTCTTACCTTGCTGCGGCTGTCCAAATGAATAGCCAGCCTGACCTGCACAAGAACTTGGCGCAGGCAGAAGAGTTGATTGAGTTGGCCGTGAAGCGGGGGGCGGAACTGGTGACGCTGCCCGAGAATTTCTCGTTTCTGGGCGATGAAGCGGCGAAGCTCGCCCAAGCAGTGACGATCGCCCAGGAAAGTGAAAAGTTTCTCAAAACCATGTCTCAGCGTTTCCAAGTCACCATTCTGGGCGGCGGTTATCCCGTGCCCACGGAGGCGGGCAAGGTCTATAACACGGCGCTGTTAGTTGATCCGAATGGGCAAGAAGTTGGCCGCTACGAAAAAACCCATCTATTTGATGTGCTGATTCCGGACGGTGAAACTTACCAGGAATCGGCAATGGTTTTGGCGGGGCAGCAGTTGCCAGAAATCTATGAATCCGCTGAACTCGGCAATATGGGCCTTTCCGTTTGCTATGATGTGCGCTTCCCGGAACTGTACCGCTACTTGTCGAAGCAAGGTGCGGATGTGCTGTTTGTACCCGCTGCGTTTACGGCCTACACCGGGAAAGATCACTGGCAGGTCTTGCTCCAAGCGCGGGCGATCGAAAACACTTGCTATGTCGTCGCTCCCGCCCAAACAGGCAAACACAATCCCACCCGCCAATCCCACGGTCATGCGATGATCGTTGATCCCTGGGGCGTGGTGCTCGCTGATGCAGGCGAAGATACAGGCGTGGCGATCGCGGAAATTAACCCGGCCCGCTTACAGCAAGTCCGCCGCCAGATGCCCTCGCTGAAACATCGCGTGTTTATCTAGTTCCGGAGGCTGTTCAGAATTTTGTGTAAATCAAAAATCGAGTCATTCCTAGCAGGACTTTCAGCTTGACTTACACAAAAATGCGAACTCTCTCAGTTCCGTGTTTATCTAGTTATTGGCTTGATTGAGTGAATCGGGACAGCAATCGGCCTGTAGGATTGGAAAGGTCAATTCTATGGGAGCTTTTATGGTGGCCGATTTTCTCACCGCAGCGCTGCACCCGACCCTCCTGGCAACGGCAGCCGAAGCCGCCGAAGCCTCATCCTCCGTGGTGTTGGCGGGTGTTCTGCTGAGTTTGGTTGTGATTTATTTTGCCAGTAAGTTGGGCGGTGAAGTTTGTGCGCGGATTAATTTGCCGACGGTGTTGGGCGAGTTGGTTGCGGGGGTGCTGGTTGGTGTCTCGGCGCTGCATTTGTTGATTTTTCCGGGATCAGGGCTGGAGGCTTCGGCCTCGCTGGTGATGCAGTTATTGCAGGGCGCTTCGGCGCTGAATGCGGCGGAACTGGCGGCAAATTTTAATGCCCAGAGTGAAGTGATTTCGACCCTGGCGGAGCTGGGGGTGGTGATTTTGCTGCTGGAGATTGGGCTGGAGTCGGATCTAAAAGAATTGATCCGGGTTGGCCCGCAAGCGGCCGTGGTCGCCTGTGTCGGCGTGGCAGTGCCCTTTGCGCTGGGAACGGCAGGCTTGATGCTGCTGTTCCATGTGGCGACGATTCCGGCGATTTTTGCGGGGGCGGCGCTGACGGCGACGAGTATTGGGATTACGGCGAAGGTGCTGGCCGAACTCCAGCGGCTATCCTCGCGGGAAGGGCAGATCATCATCGGGGCGGCGGTGCTGGATGATGTCCTAGGGATTATCGTGCTGGCGGTGGTCGGCGGGCTAGTGAAAACTGGGGAAATCCAGGTGATGGGCATTGTCTATCTGGTGATTAGTGCGGCGGCTTTCCTGGTCGGTGGGATTTGGTTGGGACGCTTGCTCAGTCCGGCCTTGGTCAGCTTGATCGATCGGATGCAGACGCGCGGCAGTTTGCTGCTGGTGTCGTTGGTGTTGACCTTTCTCTTGTCCTATGTGGCGGTGGTGATTCAGCTCGAAGCAATTCTCGGCGCGTTTGTTGCGGGGTTGATTTTGGCGGAGACGGTGAAGCAGGGCGAACTGGAAGAACAGATCAAACCGATCGCCGATATGCTCGTACCCGTATTTTTTGTCGTGGTGGGAGCGCGCACCGATGTCAGTGTGCTGAATCCGTTTAACCCCGCCAACCGCGAAGGCTTGATTATTGCCGCGTTCCTTGTCTTGGTGGCAGTGTTCGGCAAAGTCGTGACGGGCTTTGCGGTGTTTGGGCAACCGGGGATTAACCGCTGGGCGATCGGGACGGGGATGATTCCGCGTGGGGAAGTGGGCTTGGTGTTTGCGGCCTATGGTGCCAGTACCGGGGTGCTGTCGCCGGCTTTGCAAGCAGCGGTGATTGTGATGGTGATCTTTACCACCTTTATTGCGCCGCCGCTGTTGCGGGTCAGCTTTGGTAAAGATGCGCCGGAGGCCGCTGCCTCGGTGGCGACTTCGGATTAGCGCGCAGTACTGAAAGGGCGATCGGTTAACGTCGATCAATGCAAAACCCCGCAGGCTAAAAGCTAGCGGGGTTTTTTGATGATTTTAATAATTTACCGAAACAAAGAAAAGTAATGCCCCGTCAAAGAGAGACATCTGTCAAGATTGCGATTGCTTCCGGGTCGCCTCTATGATGGCAAGTCTGGAATGCTCCCTGATCAGCCTAAAGCGATCGTCATTGGATGATTTTGTTTGGGTCAGAAAAAATGTGATACCTTGTAGCACGACTTTTGCCGGATCACGGTTTCTGTGCCGTGAAGTCCGTTCATTCACCGCTAATTTGCGTCCAATCTTCTATTCTGGTGCGATCGATGAAGTTGAACCGCTGTTTGTTTCCCGCTTTGACCACAGCTTTGCTGCGGACGAGTTTGCTGACGGTGAGTGGCCTGAGTTTGACCAGTGCGGTGCTGGTTGCGACGGCGACTGTGGCCCACGCGGGTAAGCTCCAAACCTGGACGTTTAATGCCAGCCGGAATCAGTTGGAATTTACAACTGATGAAGGCGTGCAGCCGAAAGCGCAGCTCATCCAAAATCCGTCGCGGGTCGTGATCGACTTGGAAAATACGGTGTTTGGTAAACCCCAGACGACGTTGCCCGTGAATGCCGGAAATATCCGATCGGTGCGGGCGGGGCAGTTCGAGAAGGGCATCACCCGCATTGTGATCGAGTTGGAGCCGGGCTATACCCTTGATCCGTTGCAAGTAAAATTCAAGGGCACCACGCCGCGTCAATGGACGGTGACGCTACCCACGCCGCAATTAACGGGCACCCTGCCGCCGCCGACCCCCGGCACAGCCCCCCCCGGTACGCCAATTCCGGGCGTGCCGCTTCCCGATGTCGCGAATACCCAGATCCAAAGTGTCCGGGCGACGGGTGACGGGTTCTTCATCCGTACCAGTGGGCAACAGCCGCAAATTCGGCTGAATCGCAGCCCCGATCGGCGGCGCATTGAGGTGGATCTCTATGGGGCGAGCATTTCGCCGAGCGTCAGTCCGCGTGACTTTGTGGTGAATAAGTTTGGGGCCCAGCGGGTGCTGATTACCCAGGAGTCAGCCACGCCGCCGATCGCCCGGGTGGCCCTCGTGGTTGACCCGAGCAGTCCGGATTGGCAAGCCACCTATAGCGACATTGGGGGCATCGTGCTGCTGCCGGGTGCGACCGCCAGTCCCAATCCGGGGCCGAATCCGGGGCCGACCCCGCTGCCGAATCCCAGCACCGGGGTGACGTTGATTCAATCGGTCAACTTGGATGCGAGTGGCCGCCAACTGCTAATCGGAGCGAATCAGCCGATGGCCTATACAGCGGGGTGGGATCGCTCCTCAGGCTACTACCGGATTGCGATCCAGAATGCCCAGCTCGACAAAAATCTGAAAGGGCCCCAACTCACCCCGAACAGCCCCCTGATGCAAGTGCGCCTGCGCCAGGAAACGCCGACCACCGTGGCAATCTTGGTTTCTCCCGCTGCCGGGGTGACGATTAACCCGCCGATTAGCACAGGCCGTCAGTCGATCGCCCTGCCCTTGAGCACGAGTTCGACCCCGCCGAATGTGATCTTCCCACCGGATGGGACAGCGATTCCGGTGCCGCCGACTTCGCCAGGGGGCTTGCCGTTGCCGCGCCCGCCGATCGGACGAGCCGTGGTGGTGATTGATCCGGGCCATGGTGGGGCGGATCCAGGGGCAGTCGGTCGCAACAACATCTACGAAAAAGAAATCGTGATGGATATTTCGCGCCAGGTGGTGAATATTCTGGCCCAGAACGGGGTGCAGGCGATCTTGACCCGCAACAGCGACTTTGAGATTGATTTGCAGCCACGGGTGGATATTGCGGAGCGGGCGAATGCGTCGGTGTTTGTCAGTATCCACGCTAATGCAATTAGCCTCGATCGGCCCGATGTGAATGGCTTGGAAACCTATTACTTCGAGTCGGGGTTACCCCTGGCGAATGCGATCCATGCCAATATTCTGCGCAATGCGAATGTCGACGATCGCCGCGTACGCAAGGCCCGGTTCTACGTCCTGCGTCGGACTTCAATGCCTTCCGTGCTGGTGGAGACAGGATTTGTCACGGGGGCGAAGGATGCCGCGAATCTAGCCAGTCCCACCCACCGCCAAAATATGGCGCGCGGGATCGCCCAGGGGATCTTGCAGTACCTCAAGGGGGGCTAGTTCCGTGGTATAAAGTCAGCACCGATCGTGCGTGGTGTGCGATCGCGCAACCACCCCGTCAACCCATGGGTGACGGCAGCAGCAGGAGTGATCTGGAACGATGGCAACTGAAGGACTGTGGCATGACCTGATGATCGGGAATCGCGCCCAAGCCCCGATCGGACTGTTTGATAGTGGGGTCGGCGGCTTGACGGTGGTGCGGGAGATGTACCGTCAGTTGCCCCAGGAATCGATCGTCTATGTCGGCGATACGGCGCGTCTGCCCTATGGCACCCGTAGCGCTGAGGAAATTTTGGCCTTCGTGCGCGAAATCATCAATTTCATGGTCAGCCAGGGCACGAAGATGGTAATTATGGCCTGCAATACCAGCTCGGCATTAGCCTTGGAACAGGTGCGATCGGAATATGACATTCCGATTCTCGGCGTGATTTTACCGGGGGCGCTGAGTGCGGCACAGCAGGGCGATCGGATCGGGGTGATTGCGACTCCGGCGACGGCCCAGAGCCATGCCTATCAGCAGGCCATCCAGGAAGCCAAACCCACGGCTCAGGTCTGGGAAGTCGGTTGTCCCGAATTTGTGCCGCTTATTGAGCAGAACCGGATTCACCAACCGGAAACGCGGGAAGTGGTGCAGCGCTACCTCACGCCGTTGATGGAATTGGAAATTAATACGTTGATCTACGGCTGTACCCACTATCCCCATTTGGCCCCGGTGATTCGCAGCATTTTGCCGGAATCGGTGCGTTTGGTCGATCCGGCGGTGGCGGTGGTGAAAGCGGCGACTCAAGAGCTGGAGCTGCTGCAATTGCGCCACACCCAACCCGCAATGCCGAGCCAGTTCTATGTCAGTGGCGATCCGGTTCCGTTTATTCGGACGGCGAAGCAGTGGCTGGGATATACCCCGATCGTGCAGGTCTGTGATCTAGCCCAATATGCGGTGCCATCGGTCTTCGAGTCGGTGGCGGCCTTGGAGTCGGTGGAATTGTCCTAAGCGGGGGTCGTGCGATCGCAAGCCTATGACTGACGCTATGTCGCCGCCGCCTGCCCCGCAACCCCGTCGCCCTCGGCGATTCGGGTGGCGTTTTTTGTTTGCCTTGGTGCTGTTGGCGGGGGCGGGGGGGGCGCTTTGGGCTTGGTATTTTATTCAGGAGCAATTAGCGCCGACGGTGTCGCAGTCGGTGTCGAAGCAGTTTAATCGCCCCTTGTCGGTGGGACGGCTGGAGCGCTTTAGTTTATCGAGTTTGCGGTTTGGGGCGACGGTGCTGCCGCCGACGGCGACTGATCCCGATCGGGCGACGGTAGACGCGATCGAGGTGAATTTTAATCTGTGGCAATTGTGGCAGCGCAAACTGGAATTTACCGCGACTTTAATTAATCCCAAATCCTATTTGGAGCAGGACGGCCAGGGCCTTTGGGTAAATACCAAAATCAATCCACCGCCGGAGGGTGGGCCGATCAAACTGGAGTTGACCCAACTGCGCTTGCAAAATGCCACCGTGGAGCTGTTGCCGCAAGCCAAACCGAAGCAATCCCGGCATCTCGTAAAAATGCAGGGGATTTCGGGATTTATTAATATCCAGGATAAAGCGCGGCGATTTTCGTATTTTCTGCGTGGTGATGCGACTTCCCAGGGAAAAAACCAGGGGAAGTTCCGATTACGGGGGGAAAGTCAACGGATTATTCCGACGCAGATTACGGGGCTGAAGGGGAAAGCCAAAATTGATGTGCTGTCGAAGTTGACGCTAGAGGCAGAGAATTTTCCGTTGATTGAGGCCGATCGCTTAATTCGGTTGCCGATTGATGTGCAGTCGGGTCAAGTTGATAGTCAGCTTGATATCACCTTAAATCCCGATTTAACCTATGCCCTCAAAGGTCAAGCGAAGCTGAAACAGGTCAATCTCAAATCGCCGGAGGTGCCCTATCCATTGCGATCGGTGAATGGCGATGTCGATCTGATCGATCAATCGGTGATCTTGAAAGCGGTCAAACTCAAGTTTGATCAAATTCCGGTGATTGCGACGGGAAAAGTTGATCCAAAAGCGGGATTTGATTTAACCGCTGTGATTCCCAAACTCGAAATCCCCACTTTTTTCAAAACCTTTAAGGTCAAACCGCCGGTGCCGATCGTTGGGACAGTGGCGGCAACGGTGAAGATGACTGGGCCAACGACTGCGCCGCAATTAGCTGGCACGGTACGCAATCTGCAACCCGTGATTGTCGATAAATTGGCGATCGCCCAAGCTTCGGGGAATTTTCAGTTGGATGCGAAATCGGGCCGAATGCAATTGACGAACTTGCTGGCGCAACCGCAGGTGGGCGGGCGATTGACTGGACAGGGCCGAATGACGGTGCTGGGTAATCAAACGGTGAATCTGGCGTTGAATGCGGTGGATATGCCAGCGGACGCGATCGCGCAGGTCTATACCGGAAAAGTACCGCCGATTAAATTAGGGAATGTCAGCTCGATCATGAATGTGAATGGGCGAGTCGATGCTTTAGTGACGCGGGCAAATTGGCAAGCCCCCCAGGCGCAATACCCAGCCCAAGGGGATTTGGTGATTACGCAAAATGGGCGGAATATTGATTTTACTCGGCTGGTGGCGCAGGTGTATGGCGGCCAAGTGGTCGCGACGGGAAAACTACGCGATCGCCGCTGGACAACCGATGCCCAAATTCGGCAAATTAACCTCGCCCAATTCAATCCGCAATTAACGGGTACCGCCCAAGGAACAGCGCAACTGCAAGGGGATATCGATCGACCAGATATCGACCAAATCACGGGCCAGATTAATCTAGTCGCCCAAGCCTTTAAGGGCGAAGTACGAACCGTGACCGAACTGCGCGATCGGGGTTGGCGATCGACGGTCAACCTAGCGGGAGTCCAGTTGCAACCCCTAAATCCCGATTTGCGCGGGGCGGTGGCGGGACGGGTCGTATTGCGGGGGCGGTTGGCAGACTTGACGATCGCGGGTACCCAAGCGGATGGTCAAATCCGGCTGTCTCAGGGGATTTCACTGATTCAGCAACCGATCAATGCTCGATTGAATTGGGATGGGCGACAGGTGAACCTGCGATCGGCCCAGGCTCCGGGTTTGCAGGCGAGTGGGAAACTGTTTGTGCAAACGACGGGAACGCCTGCGGTCACGGGACTGGATCTGCAAGTCGCCACCCAAAATTTGCCGCTGTCGGTGCTGCCGCTGAACTTACCGGAAGGGGTGACGGTGGCGGGGGTATCGGATTTTCGCGGGCGGATTCAGGGATCGCCGACGGCCCCGCAAATTCGCGGTCAGGTTGCCTTACGTGGCTTTGGGGTGAATCAGTTGGGGTTTGAGCCGTTGGCCGGGGCGGTGGCGTTGCAGCCAGGGCGCGGGACGGAATTGGATTTAGTCGGCGCGAACGATCGCTTTACCTTACGCGCCGATGGGAATAATCAACCGTTGGCCTTGAATGTGAAACGCGGGGCCTTTAGCGCGATCGGGAATGCCCAAGGTGAATTATTTAATTTAGCAGTGCAATCACTGCCGCTATCAGAACTGGCAACGCTAGACTTGCCGCTGCCGAATTTGAACGGGATGTTGTCAGGTAACCTGGTGTGGAATACTAAGCGTAATGAACTGCCCCAGGCGCAAGTGACGATCGCGCAGGCCGCGATCGGGGATTTCCCCACGGCCTTTCGCAGTGAACAAATTCAAGCGAATGTCAGCTATGTTAATGGTCAAGCCAGGGGTGCGGTAGCTTTGAAACAGCCGCGATTCGGTACAGTAGTCAGTGATGATATCAGCACGAATTTTGTCTATGCCGATCAAGTGTTTCGAATTTCAGATTTGATTTTGCGGAAGGCGGAGAGTCAATTTAAGTTGACCGGGTCGGTGGATTTGCGAACGCCCGTGCCAACGCTGCGCGCTTCGGCTCAGGTGACTCAAGGACGGATTGAAGACGTGCTGGGGGCGGCGCAAATTTTTGAAATTCGCGATTTGCTGCGGACTTCGCTATTGCCTGACTATGTTCCCGCTGCGCGCATTGGGGCGTTGTCGGTCGGTGCGCCGACGGAGTCGAATGTGCCACTCAAGACTCAACTGGAGCGGCTGGCGGAACTGAATATGCAGATTAAGCAAATTGCCCAACGCCGCCAGAGTTTGACCAAAATTGGGGCGGATGGTCAAACGCCGGAAATTCTGCTGCCCGATCGGTTGGATCTGCGCGGGCGATTTGACAGTGAAATGGCGATCGCGTTTGGGGCGGAAGGGTTGGCGGTGGAGAAATTCACGCTGAATGCGAAAAATGTGGAATGGCGGCCCTATCCGGGTTATGCCTCGGTGCAACGGCTCAACGATCGGGCGACAGTGGTGCAAAATGATAGTCGCGTCTTGCAATTGCAATCGGTGGCGGTGGATGCCAGCTACAAAGCGGGGCAACTCAATCTTACCCGTGCCTTGGCCCAGATTGGCGAGGCGACGGCGAGTTTGCAGTTAAACTACGGCGGCGAACAAACCTTCGCGCAGCTTGAGGTGGCGAAACTGCCCATCAGTGAAATTCAGCGCTTCTATCCCTTCCCCGGTAACATCACGGGCGAGATTAATCTCAAGACAACCTTGACAGGGCAACGGAACCTCGCCTCAGATGCAGAAAAAGCTGCGGCAAATTCAATATCGCCGCGATCGCCCTTATCGAATCTCAGCGGTCAGGGAAGCATCGAGATTACCGAGGGGGGCATTAATGGCACCCCGATCGAATCGGCGCGGGGGTTCTTTGGGTATAACCAGGGGCGAATTAATTTGGCTTCGGCGTTGCGCTTGGAAAAGGACGGCGAACCGTTAGCGATCGAATTAGATGTGCCATTATCGATTCCGGAACTGGGGATCAAGGCCGAGGATGAGCGGGTTGAAGGCACGATTAATGTGAAAAACCAGGGTCTAGCGTTAATGAATCTCTTTGAGAGTCCGGCGAAATGGCTGGGCGGTGAAGGCGCGGTCACGTTGAATCTTGGCGGCAACTTGGCTAATGTCACGGCGGAAGGGCGGGTGGCGCTGAAGGATGCGAGCTTTGAGGTGCAGGGGCTGCCGGAGCCGCTGACGAATGTGAATGGGCAGATTCGCTTTGATCGCGATCGGGTGCGGGTGGAGCAACTGGCGGGCCAATTTAGTCAAGGCAATGTGGCAGTGCGCGGGTCGATTCCGCTCTTTAATTTAGCGGCGAACCTGCCGATTCCGGATGACTTGGCGGTGCAGGATTGTCTCAGCGGCGATGCAACCCAGCCGTTAAACATTCAGTTGAATAAGATTGCGCTGAGCTATAAGGGGTTATATCGGGGTGGGGTGCGGGGTTGTGTGAATGTGGCGGGGAATTTGTTCCAGCCGAAGGTGACGGGGGAAATTGCGCTTTTTTCGGGGCAGGTGCTGTTGGCGGATGAAATGCCCCAAGGCGGCGGTGATCTGGGGGGCGGCGATGGGGGCGCGGCGGATGGCGGTGGTGGTTTAACGTTTAATAATTTGCGGCTGAAACTCGATCGTGATATTCAAATTGTCAAAGCGCCGATCGTGAATTTTGTGGCCCAGGGGATTTTGACGGTGAATGGGAGCTTAAATGCGCCGCAACCGACGGGGGAAATTTTCCTGCGATCGGGGCAGGTGAATTTGTTTACAACGCAGTTTGTGCTGGCGCGGGGCTATCGGCATCGGGCGAGTTTTCTGCCGGGCCGGGGGCTTGATCCGGAGATTGATGTGCGGTTGATTGCGTCGGTGCCGGAGGTGACGCGGACTTCAGTCCAAAGCCAGCAATCGACGTTCTCTTCGGAGGTGAATGATGCGCCGCTGTTTGCGACGAATTTTGGGACGTTGCAGACGGTGCGGATCGAGGCGAAGGTGGATGGGCCGTCGAGTACGCTATTTGATAATTTGGAGTTGAGCAGTAGTCCGAGTCGCAGTCGGAATGAAATTATTGGGTTAATTGGCGGTGGATTTGTCGATACTTTGGGGCGCGGGGATAGTACGTTGGGGATTGCGAATTTGGCGGGGTCGGCGTTGCTGACGAATATTCAAGGCGCGATCGGGAATGCGCTGGGTTTGAGTGAGTTCCGGCTGTTTCCGACGATTTCGACTGATGAGGATCGTCGATCGTCCACGTTGGGCTTGGCAGCGGAAGCGGGGGTGGATATTACGCCTGCGCTGTCGGGGTCAGTGTTGAAGATTTTGACTTCGGATAAGCCCGCGCAGTTTGGGGTGCGGTATCGGATTAATGATAATTTCCTGCTGCGGGGATCGACGGATTTTTCGGGGGATAATCGGGCGGTGCTGGAATATAATGCGCGGTTTTAGGCTGGTCTCGAATATCGGGAAAATTCTTAAAATTCTCTGAATTTCTCTGGTTTAGGGTAGCGTGTAACTATACTGGATGTAGCAGCATATCTGGATATTAAGGGTGTTATGTGGAATTTTTCTGTATAACTGCCTGATTTGGGATCTTATGTGGAAAGTTTCTGGATAAGATGATGATCTGGGTATTATCTGACTGATCTGGAATATTGTCGATTTGGGGTATTATGCGAACAACTTCGGCATATCTGCCTCATTTGGCAATTATTTGACCGTTCAGTATAATAAGTCGTTGTACGTTTGACGTTACCCGGTGAAAGAGCGCATGAATTTGGAAAGTCTCAAGTGGACGAAGAATGTCAAACCTAGTGAAGGTTGGGCCTATTCTGACTTCGAGAAATCAGAACTATTCAAGCTAGCCTGGAAAGATAATGAGGATAATGCAAATCGCCCAGAGAGAGGTGATTTGATTCTTTTACGACAACATGCGTATGTGACGCATTTGGTCAAAGTACTTGATCGAAAGGCTGAGCGCGAGGAATGGCAAGGGGAGTGGAGTCTTTACCGGATTGTCGAAGTTGTATGGTCAGTCGGTCACACAAATCCACTCCCTTCACTGAAGTCAGACTTGATTTTTGGCTATCCCGGTGTACTTGCATACATGGGTGGCGATGTCATGAAGCTAGAAGAATTACCCACATTCCAAGATGCTTGGGATCGCAATGGTGGACTCGCTGCTTTTCAGGCACATGTTCAAGTTGCTTTATCAACGAATTGAGATTTCTTTTCGTCAATTAAGAACAGACACCTCTAAGCATCTCCGGAGAAGCAATTGAAATGACCGAACCGACTAAATTTGATCGTAAAGGATGTTTGACGATTATCGGTATGATGGTCGGATTAAGTGTTCTTATAACAATGTGTTCAATGGTACAAGAGTCAGGTGTAAGTAGCGCTCAAAAGAAAAGATATGACGATTGCATGACAGAAAAGCGGAAATTAGGAGTTGGCTTGGTTCAGGCAGATGGTGTCTGTGCGTATTGGAAAACAGCTAAACCATGATTAAATATGTCCTCATAGGTTCGATTTTCGATTGCAAGTCGTATGCGTGGCATCGATTATATCATCACTTTAGATGTCAGACATCTGGCTAAGCATCTGCCGGGAACAGCGGCGACAAATCGGCTTTTGCGCCGAGGCAGGGCGGCTCATGTTTTCAATGATGAAGCTACCCTGCGTCGTGTTGCAGAGGCTCTTATAGAGTGAGGTACCCATACAGGCTTTGCTAGAGGTTACGATCGTTACGGACTGGTGTTCACCGAGTCGATCGGCATTCGCATTGACCCTGATGGTTCGACTCTTCCTTTATTCTATGGTGAGGTAAAGATTGATGCAGACGACCAATACCATCCCGTCCCTCGCACTCGACCCAGCGAAGAATAACTGGAATTTTCTGGAAGTTTGGGTTGACCCCATGCAGTCACCACCCTATTTGCTGATGCTTTTGGGTGATGAATCAGGGCATTGTCAGATTCTTGATCCTGCCGAGCAGTATAAATTAATCAAGCAATGTGATAGTTATAATCAAGCCCAGATCTGGCTACTGGAGGATGAGTATGAGCCACTTGAAGGTCGCTTGTCGGAAGCGGAGTTATTGTAAGTCGGCGATCTTCTCCGCATAATAATCCTGTCGCAGCGGATAGACGAGAATTTCAGTTATTGAGTAAAGTTGCCTGCCGTCGCTTGCGAGAGTGATCAGAATTTTGTGTAAGGGCCATAGAATCAGTACACAGAAGGAGATCAACGATTATGGTACGACGGAAGAAAGAGATCAGTCGATTGGATC
>JBJORF010000058.1:0-37051 GCA_046049545.1 Cyanobacteriota bacterium
ATGGGTGCGAAGATGTCCGCAGAGAACACATTCCATACTACTTGCCAGTAGGACTACCCGCCCATCTTATCGTACCCACCATATCTTGACGCACTACCCGGGTGCCTTGGGCCAATGTGTGATCGTGATCATCGACAATATCGGAAATCGCTGAGGCAGTTACGTCGATCGGCTTGTATAAATCCGTTTGGGTAATTCCGGTAAGCTGTGTGATAATTCAGTGTAGATTGGGGCATCATAGAACCAAGGAAAACACCCCACCTAAGCAACGCTGCTGTCGCCTTCCAGAATCCTATGAGTATTGAAAAGATTGTTGAACAAGCCCTCCAAGATGGCTACCTAACCCCTGCCATGGAAGCGGAAGTCGGTCGCATTTGTGACACAGCTTCTGAATTGTCGATCGAAGAGTACATGGCCCTGGATCGGTTAATGGGTGCGCTGTTGACGGGCGAAGTGGTCGCGGTTCCGCGTAAGCAGTTCATCAACGTGATGGAAGAATTGGTCTTGACCGAGTCGATCGCGCGGGTGGCGGAGATTGAGGCGACTAGCGATCGCACTTTAGATTTGGGTGATATTGCTGCTTATGCGCTGAACCGATTGCCGCCGCTGTATGCCACCACGGAAGAGGGGGCGAATTATCAGCGGAATCGAGCGAAGGAAGATTTGCACGCGCTGATTGCTCAGTGTGTCAGTGAAGCGATCGCTCAGAACCTTGATCGGCCCGACTTCTTCCCCGAACGTCAAGCTCTCGGCAAAAACGGTTCCAAGGAAGAAATGCTGTCCCAGGTCAGCAGCTTGCTTCAGGCTTACGCGCCAACCTTCGAAGGTCAGCACGCGCATTAGTCAATCCTGTCGGGTTTGACCCACAGCTTGGCTGGAATTTACCACTAGTAAACCCCCTCCAATTCTAAGTTGAAGGGGGTTTGTTGTTTCAGGCTTGCGATTAGGCCGCAATTAAGTCCGCGATCGGGCGTTGCATGTAGCTCGGCGGCTGAATGCCAAACTGGTGAATCAGGCTGGGCGCAATATCCAAGGTTGAGATCTGCTGGCGTGGCCCTGGGGTTGTCCGACGTGGGTCATAGACCAGCATGGCACCCTGGGGAATATGCGAACCCGTCAGATAAACGCCATCTTCGTGGGGTACGCTGGCGAGGCCCATTTCCGCGAAGGTGAACTTATCCTGGCCGATAAAGGCAACTTCCGGGCCACGGTAGTTCTGTAATGGGCCAAAGGCAAATTCAAAGAAGCCTGGTTCAACTTCGCCGCCGATGATTTCGTTGCCGACTTCGAGGGTCTTGATCCGCTGGCGGAAGGCTTCGCACTTGTCCGCTTCGATGACGACATTGAAAATCGGGGCCATGGCGGGCCGTTCTTCGTATTCGCCCGGTGCGATCCCCAGACGACCCATGAACTTTGGCATGTCGGTGATCCCCACGCAGGAGGTGACATGCTCCGCCCGATCGGCCGCTTGACCCATGCTCGTGGTCGTCACCAAGACATACTCCGGATGGCGGGCGACAAAGTCCATTAAGCGCTGACAGAGCCGATCGGACTGGCGCATGGCGTAGTCAATTTCGGCTTTGTAGGTTTCGACCCAGGCATCTTCGAGGCCAAATTCTTGGTAGTCCTGGGGGAAGGTCGCGGCCCAGTAGCGGTGCATGGCAGAGGCGACATGATTGGTGAAGAAAGTGGAGAAATCTGGCTGACTTTTCTCCAATTGATCCATATATAGGTCGAAGCTCAGAATCGTCTGATAGCTGCGACGACGGTTCTTCACATGCTTTTTGACCCGCTCCTTCACGAGATGCTGACCAATGTCGGCGAAGGTGCTGGGTTTGATCCCGAGACTAAGCGATCGGGCCAGGAAGTCCTTTGCCGCGCCCATGTTCAGGTCGCTGGAAACATTCCGGGTGGAGGCGCGCGACATTAGCAGGTTAAATGCTTGAAAGGATTCCCAGGATTGGGGAATGGCATCTTTCTGGGTGGCGAAAGCGTCAGGCATGTAGAACGCATAGTTTTCTAGATCCTGCTGCGGCATCGGGAAAGTGAATAACGACCCAAATACGCCGACTTTGACCCCCTGCTTGGCGAGAATTTGCCAAATCGGTGGAAAAGCCTGATCAACTTCATCTAGGGCTTGGCCAAAATTTTTCAAACCATGCTGCATATCATCCACGCCCCGGTGAACCGTCGGCCAGGTGCGGGTCGGCGCGAGTTCACCTTGGTCAGCCGCGATCGTCTCGTATTGCTGCGACTGCCGCATCAACTTCGCCAGCGCGGATTGCGGATGCTGGCGAATGTAATACTCGAAGATCCGGTAGGGCACTTCGTTCAGTTCAAATAGGATGACCTTGCGTGTCATAGGAAAAATGGTGCAATCCAGGTGCAACAACGATAAATAACGATAAATTTGGCCTGTTTCAAGTTCGGCCTGTGGTGGCGGGCGCAGTCAATTCAGAGAACTCATGCCGCAACTCTATTAAAAGCGAGACCTCTGCTTGCAGGCAGAACTTCACTGAAAGTTTATCCAGGGTTATTCGAGATTGAACATCGGGATAATACTCGGACGATTCGTGCACTCCAGGGCTAAAATGACACCAGCATCCACTGAATCTAGCAACTCCGTCTCGACAGCACTGATTACGTTTCGACAGCACTGATTACGTTTCGACAGCACTGATTACGTTTCGACAGCACTGATTACGTTTCGACAGCACTGATTACGTATACTTTATGCGGACTTTGATCCTCCATAACCATTATCAAATTCGCGGTGGTGAAGATGAAGTTTTTGATGCTGAAGTGAATTTGCTGAGGGCCTATCAGCACGATGTCATAGTTCACAGTACCACTAACGATCGGGTGAGTGAAATGCCTGCTTGGCGTGCGGCCAAAGAAACGATTTGGTCGGATCATAGCTATCAAGCGGTGACGACGATGCTTCAGCAGCAGTCCTTTGATGTGATGCACGCTCACAATACCTTTCCTTTACTTTCGCCCGCCGTTTATTATGCAGCTCAGCGGGCGCGGGTTCCCGTGGTGCAAACCCTGCACAACTACCGCTTGCTCTGCGCCAATGCTCTGTTGTTTCGCGATGGGGCGGTCTGCGAACAGTGCTTGCCGCAGCCGTTGCCGATCGCGGGAATCAAGTACGGCTGCTACCGGGATAGTAAAGCCGCGAGTGCGGCGGTTGTGGGAATGCTGGCTTGGCATCGGCTGCGGCAGACCTGGACGGAGCAGGTTGATGCCTACATTGCCCTGTCGGAATTTGCCCGCCAGAAGTTTATTGAAGGGGGGCTGCCGGCTGAGAAGATTCATGTGAAGCCCAATTTTGTTGATCCCGATCCGGGGATGGGTGAAGGTAAGGGCGGATTCATGCTGTTTGTGGGCCGATTGTCGCCGGAGAAGGGATTGGACACCTTGCTGGATGCCTGGGCGCAGCTCGATTCGCCCTATCCGCTGAAAATTGTTGGGACGGGGCCATTGGCGGCGCAGGTTGAAGCTGCCTGTGTGCAGCAGCCGCAGATTGAATGGCTCGGCCGTCAGCCGCTGGATGTGGTGTATCAATTAATGGGTCAGGCGACGGCGCTGATTTTTCCGTCGAAATGGTCGGAGCCCTTTGGGCGCGTGGCAACGGAAGCCTTTGCCCATGGTACCCCAGTGATTGCTTCGGCGATCGGGGCGATCGCTGAGATTGTTGCGGATGGTTTAACAGGACTGCATTTTCGGCCGAGTGATCCGGTGGATCTGGCGCGGGCGGTGACCGAGTTGCGCGCAATGGTCGATCGGCCAGAATTTGCGGCAATGCGTCAAGCCGCCCGACAAGAATTTCTGCACAACTATACAGCCGCCCGTAATCATCAGCAGTTGCTCGAAATCTATCGGACGGTAGCGACGCAGCGGAGTGGTTAGCATGCAGGGCTGAGAAGGGTGTGAGTGTTTGCTGGTTTTCCAAGTGTGTTGGTTTCCTAATACTGTTTAGTCTGAGTAATTACTGATGCTGATGAATCCGTCGTTTTCGCTTAAATCCGGTCTGACGGGCCGTTTCCTAAGTTGGCAGACTTGGATGCTGATGGGCTATGCCCTGCTGGGTCGGGGCTTTTCCTACTTTGGGGTCGCGCCCCTGTATATGGGCGAGATTAGCTTGATTTTTGGGTTCTTGGCGCTGCTGTTTAACCGATCAACGCGCCACTTTTTCAATGACCTGTTGCCCAATCTGCTGCGGGTGCCAGCGGCGGCGATCCTACTGTTATTCATTGGCTGGTGCATTGCCTGCACGATCCCCTATATTCCGGTTTATAACCTGGATGCGATTCGCGATTCGGCGACTTGGTACTACAGTCTATTTGCAATTTTAATTGCGCTATTTTTGCTCCATAAGCCGGAGCATTTGTACCTCTTGCTTTCCCGCTATCGGACGTTTGTGATTATTTTTCTGGCCTTGACCCCGTTTCTGTGGGTGATTACGGGCCTTAAAATCATGCCGACCCTGCCGGGGGCAAAGGCGGCGATCCTGGAATCTAAAATCGCCGACATTATGGTGCATCTGGCGGGTTGTCTGGCCTTTGCGGTGAGTTTTCGGTTGCAGCAGGTGGGATTGATTGGCTTCTTGTTTTTGCTGAATCTGGCGGCGGTGGGTTCGGGGACGAACCGCTCGGGGGCGGTGGCCTTTACGATCGCCGCGTTGATTGTGGTGGTGTTGTATCCCCGCAGTAAAAAGGTGTGGTTAGTTATCGGGGCGATCGGGGTGGCGCTGCTGGTGATTCTGACGTTCTATCCGGAAACCGTTGCGCCGTTCTTTAGCAAGTTGTCCAGTATCATTTCGTCGGAAGGCAGTAGTGCGCGGGATGAAGGGACGAAAGAATGGCGCTTGCTGTGGTGGAACAAGATTATCAACTATACCTTCCATGGCCAATATTTCTGGACGGGACGGGGCTTTGGGATTAACTTGGCGACGGTGGACGGATTTGACCCCTTTCAGGATGGGGCGTTGCGCAGTCCCCACAATGGTCACATGACGATCTTGGCGCGGACGGGGGTGCCGGGATTCATGCTCTGGATCGGGATGCACGCGAGCTGGTTTTTGGGCTGTTTGGCGTTTTATGTGAAGAGTTTGACCCAGGGCCAGAAAGCCTGGTCGAGTCTATTTTTGTTTCTGATGATCTACTGGATGGCTTTTATGATCACGACTACCTTTGAAGTGATTATTGAAGGCCCGACGGGCGGTCTGTGGATTTGGACGGTGTTCGGGGTGGGGATGGCCGCGCAGTGGCTCTATCCGCGTATGCCAGAACTGCTCGATGGTGAACCCGAGCCAATGTTGGAAGCAGTCGGGTTGGGAGAAGTCGGTGAAGTGGGGTAAGGAGTCATCAGGTAGGTCGTCTCTGTGGCGTTCGGATTGAGGGTTTTGCCGAACGCCTGTTGATAAATCTGATTCCACAGTGCGCCTCGGTTTTCCCAACGATATCCGGCCTCGACGCGGGCCTGCCCGCCTTGGCCGAGCCGTTGTCGCCAATCCCTGTCGCTGGCGAGGCGTTCCATGGCGATCGTGAGTTCAGCGATCGCTGTTGTCGGATTCGCGGCATTGACCCGTACGCCTGTCGCGTCGGTGATTTGCATACCGGGGCCACCGAGGTTGAGGCAGAGCACGGGCATGCCAGCAGCCATCGCTTCAACGCAAACGGTCGGCGAAAAATCATGCAGGCTCGGATGTACGAGCACGTCACAGTCGCCCATCACTTGCAGTGCGTCGCTACGGGATAAACTGCCGAGGAACCGCACCCGATCGCCGATCCCCAGTTGCTTGACCAGGGCGCGGAGGTTGGACTGATAGGGTCCATCGCCCACAATCCAATATTCGGCCTGGGGAATATTGGCGCAGGCAAAGGCTTTTAAGCCTAGGTGAAAGCCTTTCCAATGCAGCATCCGGCCCATGCTGAGGAAGCGAACGGGGCGATCGTCCGAGTGGCGCTGCTGTTGAAGGGCGCTTAACTGTTCATATTCATGCTGGGTCACTCCCGTTTGGCCGCTGACCATGGTGATTGCCCCTGCCCCAATTTTCCGGAGGCGGGCGGCGGTTTCTTCGGTGCAGGCGACGGTCAGTCGGGCGCGCCGTGCAGTTAGGCGCACAAACGGATCCAGTTCACTGAACCAGCGGGCTAATTCTCGAACTAACTCAAAGCTGCGATCGCGCCAGTCAAAGTCGCGCCAAAATGGTTTTGGCGCTGATTCGCCGCCGCCCACGGGCCCCCAGACAAAGGGCACGGGGAGAAGCGACAAAAAGCTCGGTGAGGGATAACGTCCGTAGGTACCATGGTGGATCAGATCGAATTGCACCTGTTGATGGAGTTTGCGGGCGCGCAGATAGGCCGTGACTTGCCAGAGATAGTAGTGCAGGTAGATGTCAGCCTGAAACAGGAATGCACTGCTATGCCAGTTATAGGAATAGCCAAAGGGGTCACAGTAAACCGGATGGAAGCGCGGATGAGGATGTTGCGCGAGTTCCGCTTCGATCGCGGCCCGATGGCAATTGGAGGTAAACACCCAGACATCGTGTTCCTGGGCGATCGTCATCGCCAGATTCCATCCCACCCCCGGTTCGGAGCCTTTATGGGGTTCGCAAGCATAAGCTGAGAGTAAGATTTTCATCCCGGTTAGTTAAGGCAAGCGGTTGGCAGATTGGGCGGATTAAGCAGATGCCATGAGGGCGCGGCGGTTATCCAAGGTCGATTTATTCAAGGTCAATCAGTCTGTGCTTGGTTCCCTAGCTTAGAGTGATTCTTGTACCACTCAATCTGCCTAGAGGCTCAGTTTGCCGTCATCCCGAGGCAGGTATTGGGTTAGTCGATGGCAATTACCATCAGTATTAGCCGGGATGATCTTGGTCTAATTATGCCTGATTGAAATTGGCTCAGTCTGTAAAATTACGTGGTTGCTTCAATAAGGTTTCATCAATATTCCGGATTTGCCGAGTGATTAGCGATTTGCGAGCATCCGTTTAAATACCAGTAGATCCGATCGTTGCGGAATCAGTGAAGGCGGTGGCACCTTGAGCAGCAATGGGAAACAGAGCATCGTGATGGCTAAGCGGAAGAAACTGGAGCCAAACAAGGCCAGACTGGCACCGAGTAGGCCAAAGTACTTGACGCAGATCACCGTCGCGGGAACCGCGACGGCTAGTCCAGCAATTTGCAGCACTGCGACGAGGCCGGGACGGCCTGATGCCATAAAGGCACGGGTCAGCACATAGGTTGCCCCAGCCGTCAAAGATTCTAGGAGCAAGATGCGGAGGGTGTCGGCGGCTTGGATAAAGTCGGCTCCGTATAGGGTGGCCAAAATCCAGGGGGCACCGACCCCGACGATGAGGCTAGGAACGAGCAGTGCTAAAAGGCTCGATCGGGTCGCCTGTCCCGTCATTTGAACGACTTCGGGGAGTGGCTTGGCCGCTGTTTTTGGTAACAGGACGGAGACGACGGAGCTTTGGAGCAGGTTGAGCATGCGGGACAGACTGAGGGCCACAGCATACCAACCAAATTCGCTGCTGCTCAGGACATTGACCACCAGCATCGCCCCAATTTGCAGGTATAGTGTGCCCAACAGTTCGATGCCATAGGCCCGGATGCCGTAGTCGATCAAGCGATGATAAATATCAAAGCGGGGCAGTTGCCACGATCGAAATTGTTTCCGCAACTGAATTCCCATCAAACCCAGCATCGGCAATGTGGGCAGCAGATAAGCAGCGGCCAAGCTCATCGGATTAGCCCAACGGATGACCCCAAAGCCCAGGGCCAGGAGCAGCGTCAGGCTCCCTTGGAGATAGCGAGCTGCATTCGCTTGGCCAAACCGCTCACAGGCTTCGAGGGCCGAAGAAAAGGTAATGGTGAGCAGCAGCATTGGGGTCACGGCCATGGCCCACTGCGTCGCACTGATCACGGTGGCGGAGTAGTTGTTCATCCAAAAGGGGATGATTTGTGCACCGAGGACAGCGGCGATACTGCCCAAGCCCAAGCTGACGATCGTCGCGGCGGTAAAGAATTTTGCCTGTTCATCGGGATAACGTTTCAGGTTGTAGATCAGCGCCGACGGTACGCCCAGGGTCATGATGCAGGAGAAGAACTGCGGCCATAGGATAATCACAGCCTGTTCACCCCGGCCATCGGCCCCCAACAAGCGGGCAATCACAATGCCTGTGAGTAAGTTCAGCGCCATGACCACGCAGCGCGATAGCATGGTCTGTAAGGTGGCAGCGGTGCCATCTCGACCTTCAAACAGCCAGCGAATTTTTTCCGTAATCGCGATCATGGCAGTGCAGCGGTGTGGGTAGGGGAAATGGGAGTCAGGGCGTGAATCGGGAGCAAGGTGCTGCAATTTAGTTGAGTGTCGCCTCATCGGGCAACCGTGTTTTCCACGGGACTTGGGCGTTGGCCTGAGGTGAGTGGATGACTTGGTTATAGTGCCCGATCGCTTGCTGAGCGATGGTGGGCCAATTCAACTGCCGCATGGCATAGTCGCGACCCCGCTGACCCATAGCAGCCCATTGATCGCGGCATTGCCATAACTGTTCCAGACCCGCTTGAACCCCGGCGATCGTCGGTTCGACGACCAAACCGCATTGACTCGCTTCGACATGGGGCGCTAGTCCCGCCACATTTGAAATCAGCAGCACTCGTCCGGCCAGCATTGCTTCGAGGGCGGATAAGCTGAAGCCCTCAAACCGTGACACCACACAGAAAATGTCGTACTGCGTGAGCAACACGGCGGCATCGGTGTCGTAGTTGGGGGGCAGAAACCGCACGCGATCGCCCAGCGCTAATTGTTCCGCCAACGCGACTAACGCCGCGCGATCGCCCCAGTCGGGGCCTTGGAAGGTCAGGCTCGCATTGCGGGTTGATGGGAATTGGCGAAAGCCTTGCAGCAATAGATCGAGTCCTTTGTTGTGGGAATCGAACCGCCCGAGAAAAATTAAGCGGGGGGCTTCGGTCTGGAAGGGATAGATGGCTTCGGTAACCGGGAGATCGCGCGGGTCTAAGCCATTCGGCAAGGCGATCGCGGGTGTGGTGACCCCGCGTTTGACTAGCCATTCCTGGTGCCGCGAATCGAGCAGTTGCACGGCCTGGGCCCCCTGCAATGTGGGTTTTTCGCAGAGTCGCCAATAGATTCGTTTGCGCCAGGCACGCTGCTGAAAAATCGCTGGATGGTAAGGATCATGGGGAGCCATGACGTAGGGCACCTGCTGCCGTCGCAGAAGCCGTGCCAGCCGGAAGACGCTGGGATGGAAAATGCCATTTAGAACAACCAAATCCTCCGGGCCAAGCTGCGATCGCACATAGTGGCGGAGCGCGGACGAAAGCTGAAAGCTCGCGGCTTGGGTCGGGGCGGGGAAGCATTCAACTTGATAGCCAGCGGGCGATCGAAAGCTGCCGGACTGTGGCCCTTCACAGAGAATGGTGACAGCCAAGCCTTGCTGGGCGAGGCCCATGGCTAAACCATGGACAGCTTTGCTGGTGCCTTCGCCAAACTGGGTTTGCTGGAGTGGGAAATGCTTGAGATAGAAGTGCAATCGCATGGACTATCGGGTGCCAAACTTGAGGGATTTAATTGGGGGTGAGTCCGGGGGTTAATCCAGGGGGGTAATTCAGGGGAGTATTGAATCAGGGACGTTTAACTAGAGCGCTCAAAATAATCCGATGCAAATTCGTGTTCAGTGCGATTGTCAGGGAATCAGGAGGATGCGGCGGAACCGATTCAAACTTGCGTGTTTATCTTAGTGGTCAATTCCTGAGTTGCCCAAGGGATTAGCACAATCATTATTGAGATTTTACCCAGGCTTTATCCAGAACTCACGCCTTAGGGCATGCCGACTTGCGCGAGGAGCTGTAGGGGACGCTGGGTCTTGAGTGCGGCCAATTGTTCGGCATTTTTCACCAGTAATGCCCCGGCAAATCCGAGGGCGTTAATCCCAATTCGGCCCACCCCATCCTGACTGCGGGGTACCAAAAATAACCAATTGCGTGTGATCAGTAGATTATAAGCACCGCTGGCAGGGCTGGCTTGTTCGCCATCGCCGATCGCGATGTTGCAGGCGAGGAGGGCAGCGTGATAGGCCGACTGAATTTGGGTGATGGCATCCCCGGCCATGAGATTGAGCCGGACGATCGCGTGCTGGAATGGCAGCGCGGCCGCTTGACCCACCCCAGATTCGGGCAGCGCGGCGAGGATTGTGGGTTCGATCGGGAGCCGTGCGTGGGGATGGGGATCGTCGGGGAGAAAGGGGAGAGGCACTAATTGCAGGTGCTTGTGGGGTTGGCTGGCCCCGGCGAGACGGCCGCCGTTGTAGAACGCCAAGCCGTCAATTTCGGCCATGGCGACCCAGAGGGCAGCAAAGTCCGATCGGGTGAGTAGGGTTTCCTGGGACTCGAAGTGGCGGGTGATGATCAGGAGGTGGTGATCGACGACGTTGAATTTGTTCAGGATGGCGACATGGGTGGGCGATAGATCGGCGACAAATAAATCCTCCTCATAGGGCAAGAAGGGATTGCAATCCGGGCCTTTGGCCGTTTGGGCTTTGCGGGCTTCAACTTTGCGACGGATGTTATCAACGATCCGCACAAGAAACTGAACTTCACCATCATTGACCCATTCGTAATGGGTGGCGATCGACTCCAATGCGCCGCAGGCCAGGGCGGACTGGGTGCGTTCGACAATTTTGGGCCAAAGGGCGGGCGCGGGCGATCGGGTCATGGTCACGTTAAAATGGTTGTCCTTCCTTAACTATGCCTGCATCCCGCCATGACGATCGCTGCTGAATCCACGGAAACTTTTGCGCTGACGGCCTTGGCTGCGGCCACGCGTCAAGCCTCGCGGCATTTGGCGACCACGCCAACGGCGATACGCAATCAAGCGCTTTTGGCGATCGCTGATGCTCTGGAAGTAAATGCAGCGGCGATCGTCGCGGCGAATGCGGCGGATTGCGAAGCGGCCCAAGCGGCGGGGATTGGGTCGGCACTCTATGCGCGGCTGAAGCTGGATGCGACGAAATTGGCGGGGGCGATCGCTGGGGTGCGGGATGTGGCAAAGCTCTCGGATCCGATTGGCGATGTCCAAATCCACCGGGAATTGGATGCGGGGTTGGAACTCAAGCGAATTAGCTGTCCGCTGGGGGTTTTGGGCGTGATTTTTGAGGCGCGGCCCGATGCGGTGATGCAGATTTCGAGTTTGGCGATTAAGTCGGGCAATGGCGTAATTCTCAAGGGCGGGCAAGAAGCGATTCGTTCCTGTGAGGCGCTGGTAAAAGCGATTCGATCGGGTTTGGCGAATACAGAAATCGATCCGAATGTGGTGCAACTGCTGACGACGCGGGAGGAAACCGTGGCGCTGCTGAAACTGGATCAATATATTGACCTGATTATTCCGCGCGGCTCGAATTCCTTTGTGCAATTTGTCCAGAACAACACGCGGATTCCCGTGCTAGGCCATGCTGATGGAATTTGTCACTTATACATTGATGCGGAAGTGGATGTCGCCCAGGCGGTGACGATCGCTGTCGATGCGAAAACCCATTATCCAGCGGCTTGTAATGCGATCGAAACGCTGTTGGTGCATCGCGATATTGCGCCGACTTTTTTGCCCCAAGTGGCGGCGGCGCTGGTAGTCAAATCGGTGGAACTGCGCGGTGATGCGGCGACGGTGCAGTATTTGCCAGAGGTTAAACCCGCGACGGAAACCGACTGGGCGACGGAATATAGTGATTTGATTTTGGCGATTAAGATTGTTGACGATCTCGACAGCGCGATCGCCCATATCAATACCTATGGTTCGCGCCACACCGAAGCGATCGCAACGACAAATTCAGCAACCGCCAAAACTTTTATGGCTCAAGTCGATGCGGCGGGGGTCTATCACAATTGTTCGACGCGATTTGCGGATGGATTCCGCTATGGCTTTGGCGCAGAAGTGGGGATCAGTACCCAGAAAATGCCACCGCGTGGGCCAGTGGGGTTGGAGGGGTTGGTCACTTATAAATATGAATTAGTCGGTGATGGTCATATTGCGGCGACCTATACGGGGGGCGATGCCAAACCCTTTACGCATCGGGATTTGGGGTAGTGATTTTTTATCGCAGAACTGATCGATCGTAGTGAAGTATCTGCCCCACCTTGAAATCAGTTTCAAGGCTAACAGCGCCAGTCCGTTGAAACGGACTAAGAACTCTCATCAGTCTGTCTTACAACCCATTGAAATGGGTTTTAGCTATCAGCCTTGAAATTGATTTCAAGGCGGGCTTGGCAATAAACGATCGCTGTTATTCAACGGGTTTGAAGAGTCGATCGTAGTTGCCATCGTATAGCCGCGATCGGAATGTTTCGGCTTGGTGAGAATCCCATAATGTTGAGTATTCCAATGCTGGACTAATTACATAGAGTGTTGTGCGCTGGAGGTTTTCGGCGGTGGTGGTTTCGGCCATTTTTGCTAAATTAACTAAAACAATCTGCTCATCCGGCCAACCTAATCGGAAGCAAATGGCAACAGGTGTTTTAGCCGGATAATGCTGTAATAATTCGGCTTCGGCGGCAGCGACATTTTTGGCGCTGAGGTAGAGACATAAACTCGCACGGTGCGCCGCTAAACTGGCTAATTCCTCTCCCGGCGGCATCGCAATCCGCCCCCCCATCCGCGTCAAAATCACCGTCTGCACTTGCTGGGGCTGCGTCAATTCCACCTGCAATCGCGCGGCGGCTAGCTGGTAGGCACTTACGCCGGGGATCAGTTCAAATTCGATATTTTCCGCTGCTAACGCTTTCATCTGTTCCTGAATTGCGCCATACAAACTGGGATCGCCGTCCTGTAACCGCACGACGCATTGGCCCGATCGGGCCGCGTGAACCAAAATCTCGATGATTTCCGGCAGTGATTTATCCGCGCTGGGAACGAGATTCACATCCGGTTTTAAGCCACGCAATAATGTTGGCGGAATTAGCGAATCGGTATAAACGATCGTGTTGGCCTGTTCCAAGAGCCGCTGACCTTTGACGGTAATTAGCTCAGGATCACCGGGCCCTGCCCCGATAAAATAGACCTTAGCCGTCATGATGCACTGAGAATTGCGGTTTCGATCCTTGCTTGATCCAGTTCATGCCCAATCACGACTAATTTTGTCTGACGCGATTCATCCGCTGCCCAGGGCCGATCGTAGAATGTATCAAACCGCTGCCCGACACCTTGGAGCACCAGTCGCATGGCTTTTCCAGGAACGGAGACAAACCCTTTGATCCGATAGATTTCCTGTTGTTGTACGAGCGATTTCAATTGTTCAATGAGCTTGTTCGGATCAAACATTGCTGCGGTAATGATTTGCACTGCATTAATGTCTTCATCGTGATCATGCTCTTCTTCGTGGTCGTGATGGCTATGGCGTTGGTCAAGATTATCCTCGACGGCGGCATTGAATCCTAATAAAACGTCCGGGCTGATTTCACCTTGTTGAACGGGTAGGATTTTCACGCCTTGGGGCACTTCACTGTTCAACCAAGTTTGTACTTTGGCCCGATCGGCTTCACTCACGACATCGCTTTTGGTGAGTAGAACTAAGTCGGCGCAGGCCAATTGGTCTTCAAATAATTCTTCGATCGGGGTTTCATGGTCAATGCTGTCATCGGCCTGCCGCTGGGCTTCGAGGGCATCCAAATCCCCCACAAACTGCCCCAAAGCTAAAGCCTCACAATCCACGACGGTGATTACGCCATCCACGGTGGCTGCATTCCGAATCTCCGGCCAGCGAAACGACTGCACCAGGGGTTTGGGCAATGCCAACCCTGAGGTTTCGATCAAAATGCAGTCAATCCGATCGCGCCGTTTAATTAATTCCTGCATCGTCGGCAGAAATTCCTCCTGGACGGTGCAGCAGAGACAGCCATTGGCGAGTTCTAAAATATTCGCATCCGGCGCTTCGTCCTCATCACAAATCTGACATTGCCGCAACAAATCGCCATCAATTCCCACTTCCCCAAATTCATTCACCAATACGGCAATTCGTCGGCCTTGATTGTTCTGGAGCAGATGGCGCACGAGGGTGGTTTTGCCGGAGCCAAGGAAGCCCGTGATGACAGTAACAGGGATTTTGTGCATGGAATTCTTAGTCGGATGATGGCCTAATTATACGATGATAAGGAAGTCGATCGAATGCTCTATTATAATTCTCCATTCAATCATAACCAACAATGCCAGCAATTATGGTGGTGGGAACGACTTCCCACGCAGGAAAATCGCTAATTACCGCTGCAATCTGTCGGATTTTAGCGCGGCAGGGGCATTGTGTCACGCCGTTCAAAGGCCAAAATATGGCGCTGAATTCCTATGTGACGATCGATGGCGGTGAGATTGGTTTCGCTCAGGCGTTTCAGGCATGGGCGGCGCGGGTCGAGCCGGAGGTGGTAATGAATCCGATTTTGCTGAAACCCCAAGGTGATATGACTTCCCAGGTGATTTTGTGTGGTCAGGTGGCGGGGGTGACGAACGCCCAGAAATATTACGAAGATTATTTTGAACCGGGGTGGGCGGCGATTACGGATTGTCTTGCCGAGCTGCGATCGCGCTTTGATTACATTGTCTGCGAGGGTGCGGGCAGTCCGGCGGAGGTGAACCTGAAGCACCGCGATTTGACGAATATGCGGGTGGCACTGCATTTGAATGCGCCGACGATCTTGGTGGTGGATATCGATCGGGGTGGTTGCTTTGCCCAAATTATCGGCACGTTGGAAATTCTCGAACCCGAGGAACGGGCGTTGGTAAAGGGGCTAGTGGTCAATAAATTTCGGGGGCAGCGATCGCTGTTTGATGCTGGGGTGGAATGGTTGGAGCAACGGACGGGGATTCCGGTGCTGGGGGTGATTCCTTGGATGGATGACCTGTTCCCGTCGGAGGATTCGCTGGACTTGATGGAACGACGCGGGCGGAAAAAAACGGCGGATATGACGATCGCGGTGATTCGATCGCCCCGCATTTCAAATTTCACAGACTTTGATCCCTTGGAAGCGGAACCGTCGGTGGCGGTTAAATACGTTGGTATCGGCGATGATTTGGGCAATCCCGATGCGGTGATTTTGCCGGGGAGTAAGACGACGATTCCGGATTTACTCAAGTTACAGTCTTCGGGACTCGCCGCGCAGATTCAAGCCTATGCGGCGCAGGGTGGGACGGTGCTGGGTATTTGTGGGGGGTTTCAGATGATGGGGCAGTCGATCGCTGATCCGAATGGCCTAGAAGGTCAGGCGGGTGAATTTGCCGGACTCAATTTACTGCCCTTCAAAACGGTGATGGCGGGTGAAAAAATTGTGCGCCAGCGACAGGTACGATCGGTCTATCCGCAAGTGGATTTGGCTATTCAAGGTTATGAAATTCATTTGGGTCGCAGTGAAGCACGATCGCTGGCAGGATTTCAGGCTTTGTTTGATGATGTCGATTTAGGTGTGGTGAGTGATGACCAGTTGCTTTGGGGTAGCTATTTGCATGGCATTTTTGATAACGGCATTTGGCGGCGACAATGGCTGAATCAGGTGCGGCAAAAGCGCGGCTTGAATTGGCTCCCGGCTGTTCAACCGAATTATGCGGAGCAACGTGATCAGTTAATCGATCGCTTGGCTGACCATATCGATGAATACATGGATCTCAGGCCAATTCTCCAGCTTACGGACGGCCTCAAGTAACCGATACTTGGGCAAACTTGAGAGCGACTGCTCCGTGGATAGTATCGCGGGGATCGATCGGTATTATTTTTTCTTTTTGCTATGTTGACTATTGTAGGTGTGAAGGTCATTGTAGGTGCGAAGGCCATTGATAAGTGCATCTTGTGCAGTCTCATCCTGTGCGGAAATCCTTAGCCACTCCGGCAGACCAAAGGAAGTGCAATCGCGTACCCGAATTCCTTGTTCTCGAAGTATTTGGCGGTATTTTGTGGCATGACCGACGTTAATTAGCCCAAAGTTCGCCTTGCTCCAAGATTGTTTATATCCCAAAGTTTGGATTTTTGCTTGCAACCGATCGCGCCATTGCCACAAAACCTCGCGGCTCTCCTGCACCCACTGCTGGGCTTCTGGCTGTAATGCCGCCTTCAGAAAAGCCTCACCATAAATCGATAGAACCCAAGCCGGAGCAAAGTTGCGAAAAGTTTGGAGATTAGTCGGCGCAATTAAATAGCCTGCACGAATGCCCGTCATGCCATGGGCTTTATTGGGGGCGTGGAGCTGCCAGAATGTTGGAGGAATTGAAACTGCCTGCTGTAATAAATCGCGATAGGCCAAGTCAATCACCACGGTTACCGTTTCTGCTTGAGCCGCTACTGCCTGCAAGAAGCGATCGCTATATACAATGCCCGTTGGATTATTCGGGACGCAGAGAAATGCAAGTCCAGCTTGGGGCAGCCGCTCAATAAATTCTGCTTCACTTGCAGCTTCTAACACCTGCAATCCAGCAATTTGCGCCGATCGACTATATTCACCAAAAGTCGGTGCAAGCGTCAACACTGGGCGATTCAACTCGCGATGATAGTGAGCTAACCGTAAAATCAATTCGCTGGCCCCCGCCCCGATCGCTACTTGTTCCGGTTTGACATGGTGATATTCAGCTAAGGCTTGATGCAGCGCACTGTAGACATAGTCTGGATAGTGAGTTGGATCGACTTGTCTCAAGGCGTTTAGAATAATCGGATTAGGCCCTAGAGCATTGGAATTTGACGAAAAGTCGTAGCGGGGTGTTGGGCCGCTGTCGGTACTGCCATGAATTGGGTGCAAACTTGGATGCAAACTGGCCTCTAAACTCTTATCCATAGAACTCGCGCCAAACACCGATCGCTGATAAAACTAATGCTAGCATCCACCCTGATTGGGTAATCCACTGAATTCCCACGATCGTCGTTGCCGCATCAAGGTCGTTCCCTTTAGGATTCAACACATAAACCCCCGGTTTCCCCAAATGCACATTCAGCCGCAACGCAAACGCCGCCATTGACCAGCCGGAATTCGGCGACGGGGTTTTGCAGGCTTCCTGACGAAGCACGGTTATCGTTTTCTTCTGGTTCGGCTCCCCCAGAATTGGGGGTTGGGGGGTGGTTCGGAGTGCAGGTCGGGGCAGAAAATATAACCACAGTCCCGTCAACCGAGCCGGAATCCAATTTGCGACATCATCGGCCCGCGCCGCCCATTTGCCCCACCATTCATACTTTTCATTTCGATAACCCCACATCGCATCGGCGGTATTAATTAGCCGATACACATAGGCTCCCGGTAAGCCAAATAGCAAAAAGTAAAATAACGGCGCAATCACCGAATCCGATAAATTCTCCGAAATACTTTCCAACGCACTTTCCCGCACTTCGATCGCGCTCAAATTGGTCGTATCCCGGCTGACAATATAAGCCAGTCGCTTACGTCCTTGATCTAAGTCCTGCTCTAACGCTGCTTCAATTTCGGTTACTTCCCGCACCAACATCCGAAAGGCAAAGGCGGGTTTGAGCAGTAAGCCAGTGAGCAAGATTCGTGCAATAGGTGGTAAAAATCCGATGCCCCAAGTGATGATGCTAATTATCGTGAAGACGATCGCCACTCCAATCATCCAAGTTATTGCACCTAAGAAGAAGTTGATCTTTAATAGCGATTGATCTTGCTGGCCCCCAACCCCCAATACTGGGGGCTTTGAAACTTCTGGGTGATTGGCTCCTCTAGTATTGGAGGCGATGGGCCAGCGCAGCTTCTCCGCAAATGTCAAATAATTGCCAAACCACACCACCGGATGACACCACAATGGCGGCTCGCCAATGAACCAATCCCAAAGTAGCGCAATTAAAATCATCATAGCTGCACCGATCGCACCGGAATTTGCTGCTCGATTTCGCCTTCGGCATCCAGCGCGATCGCCCGCAGTTGCTCGATCGTTGCTGCACTCGCGTTTTCCCATAGCCCCCGCTGATGGGCTTCTAGCAATCGCTCGGACATATCCCTTGCTGCCCAAGCATTGCTTTGCTTCAGAAATGCAAAATTCTCCGCATTAAATAAATAAGCCTCGGCAACTCCCTGATACATATGGTCAGCCACACAGCGCGTTGTCGCATCATAGGCGAACAGAAAATCCACCGTTGCCGACATTTCAAAGGCTCCTTTATAGCCATGTCGCTTCACGCCTTCGATCCATTTGGGATTGATCACCCGCGATCGATAGACTTTGGCGATTTCCTCCTTCAGGGATTTCACCTTCGGATTCTCCGTGACGGAATTATCACCCAAATATACTGTCGGCTGATTGCCGCTTAAGTTCCGCACCGCCGCTGTCATGCCCCCCTGAAACTGATAATAATCATCGGAATCGAGAATATCATGTTCGCGATTATCCTGATTTTGCAGCACAATTTGCATCTGCTGAAGCCGCTGAGAATAAACCTCTGGCACCGATCGGCCTTCGCCAACTCCAGTGTAGGCATAGCCGCTCCAATTTAAGTAGGCCTGGGCCAAATCGCTGTCATCTGTCCAATTCTGCGACTCGATTAATCCCTGCAATCCGGCCCCGTAAGCCCCTGGCTTGGAACCGAAAACCCGATAGGTCGATCGCGCGATCGCTTGAGCAGTATCCAGTCCTGCTGCCTGCCATTGCTGCACTTCGATTTGGGCATTCGCCGCGATCGGGTTCATTTCATCGGGTTCATCCAACGCTGCCACCGCCAAAACCGCCCGATTAAATAAATCAATTAAATTCGGAAACGCATCGCGGAAAAATCCCGAAATTCTCAGCGTCACATCCACCCTTGGACGACCCAAAACCGTCAGCGGTAATATCGCAAAATCCACCACTCGCCTCGATGCCCCATCCCATATCGGCTGCACCCCAATCAACGCCAACGCCTGTGCTAAATCATCGCCCCCCGTCCGCATCGTCGCCGTGCCCCAGACCGACAGCCCGAGGCTACGGGGATATTCGCCATTTTCCTGGGTGTAGCGTTCGATTAATGTTTCCGCTGCATTACGGCCCACGTTCCAGGCACTTTCCGTCGGTACGGCGCGAATGTCAACTGAATAAAAATTGCGACCTGTGGGCAAAACTTCCGATCGGCCCCGTGTCGGCGCACCGGAGGGCGCACTGGGGACGTAGCCACCATTCAAACCGTGGAGCAGCGTGGTGATTTCTTGGGTGGTTTTTTGGAGATTGGGGAGCAGGTGATTTTGAATCCAGGTTAATTCGGTTTGGGTTTGGGGGCCAACCTGTAGGGGATTTTCGTTGGGTTGCGTGGTTGGTGATCCCCCCCTGCCCCCCTTCAAAAGGGGGGAGTTAGAGTTATTCTGCTGATTATTCCCACCGCTATTCCTGTCCCCCCCTTCCCAAGGGGGGCTAGGGGGGATCACACCTTCGCTAATTACCAATTCGATCGCCCCTGCTGCAAATTCTTCGATCGCCGCGATCGCTTGCCCCACATTACGCCAAGGCCCATCTAAAACCGTTGCGGGATCGTCCATTAACGGGTCAAAATCGTAGCCAGAATCCGCCGCGATCGCTCGGGTTAATCCCATACGGCCTGCTTGAGGATGCCGCGCGATCGCGATGATTAAATCCCGTAATTGCGTACCATCAGGACATTGGCCCAGAATATGCAACCCATCCCGAATTTGGGCTTCCTTTAATTCACAGAGCGACCGATCGAGATAGGTTAAAACCTCCGCCTCAAAGCTCGCCCAGCCTTGCTTCAACAAATCCGGCGACAAAGTAATCCCCAAATCTTCATCGAGATTACTTGCAGCTAAAACTTCCACAATTTTCTCGCGCAATGCTTTCATTCGCGATGGGTCAAGGGTCATCGCTTCATAATATTCATCGACTAAATTCTCTAAAGTCTGCAAGTCGTCATATAGCTCCGCGCGGGTCATTGGCGGTGTGAGATGATCGATAATCACGGCTTGGGCACGGCGTTTCGCTTGGGAACCCTCGCCCGGATCGTTGACAATAAAGGGATAGAAATGCGGCATCGCACCGAGGGCAATTTCGGGGTAGCAATTTTCCGATAGCGCGACGCTTTTACCGGGAAGCCATTCGAGATTGCCATGCTTGCCCACATGCACGATCGCCCCAGCCCCAAAGTCCTGCCGCACCCAACGATAAAACGCCAGATATTCATGGGTCGGCTCCAAATCCGGCGCGTGATAATTCAAACTCGGATCTTGGTCGTAGCCGCGACTGGGCTGAATCCCGACAAACACATTACCAAATTGCAAACCCGCGATCGGGTAATCCTTTTGCCCTAAATCATTTCCCCACCGTGCTTTCATCTCGGCTTGAATCGTCGCAGGCAAATTCTCAAAAAACAAATGGTACTCTTGCCAGGAAAGCGTTTGGCGAATCGATCGAATCGAATTAAGTTCCCGATCGTTGGTGATGCCTTGGGTCAACTGTCGAATTAATTCATCGCCATTTTCAGGAATATCCGTGACGGTATAACCCTGCTGTTGAAGCGCTTTGAGGATCTCAATGCAACTTTCCGGCGTGTCCAAACCCACACCATTCGCCAAGCGGCCATCCCGATTTGGATAATTTGCAAGAATTAATGCAATGCGCCGATCGGCCATTGGTGTCGCAGTAAGCTGAACCCAACGCGCCGCCAGATCAGCGACAAAACTAACGCGATCGGCCAGCGGCGCATAGCCCAAAACCTCAGTCTGCAATATTGGATGCTTAGACTGCGCTAATTTAAACGATACAGCACGACTAATAATTCGTCCATCCACCTCCGGCAATGCCACATTCATCGCCGTATCCGTCGGCGATAGCCCCCGCTGTTCGGCCTCCCACTGGGCCATGTCACCCCCACTAAAAATCACCTGCAACACAGGCACATCCAATTGCTGCCACAGTTCTGTGCCGTCATCGGGAGTTGGACTGGCGGGATATAGCGGCTTCGGCGAAATCAGCGAAAAGCTCGTGGTATTCAGCAATAACCGAATTGGCGCACCCGCTTTCGGCTGAAAATAATTCAGCAATTCCGTCTGCACATCGGGATCGCGCAGGGATGAAACAAACATCGGCACAGGCTGCAATCCCCGATCGGCCAACGCCTGACAAATCGCATCGATCGCCTTCGTATTCCCCGACAAATAATGCGCTCGATAAAAGATCAGCCCAACGGAATTTCTCCCTTCCGAAGAAGGCATCACACTTTCGCCAATCTCCGAAAAAGCATACAAATCACACTTCTCCACTGCCTGCGGCGAAGACACTTGGTAGTTTCTTCCTAAGCAGCGATTCGCCAGAAAATACAAAAACTGCTTAATATTTTCAATGCCACCTTCAATCAAATATTGCCAAATCCGATTCACATCCGCTAACGGCAACGTCGATCGACTAAACAATGCTGGATCAGGTTTATCATCCCCCGGTAGCAGAATCAACTGCGCCCCCGTTCGCGCGGCAATTTCCTGCACCACTTCCAAACCATAGGGCCAGTAGCCCACACCCCCCAACAATCGCACCACGATCGCCTGCGCTTTTTCCAAAACCTCTTCCGCGTAGGTATCGATCGTCAATTGCTGCTGCAATGCGGCTAAATTCACCGCCCGAATTTCGGGAAACCCCTGAGGCAGATGGTTCCAAGCACTGGCCAAAACCTGAATATCCGTGTCCGCCGCCGTAATAAACACGATCGGGGCCGGAGTTTGCTTAATATACACAACCCCCTCATCCTGCGGATTCCAGCCCCCTGGCATTGCGGCAATTCTATGCATCGTTAAAGTTCAATCCCTGGTTAAAATCCAATTTCAAGTTAAAATTCAATCCCGGCTTGTGCCTTCACCCCTTGTTCACGGAAGGGATGCTTGATCAACGTCATTTCGGTGACTAAATCCGCCACATCAATCAATTCCGCTGGCGCACCGCGCCCCGTCAGAATCACATGGGTATTTTCGGGTTTCTGCGCTAATCCGGCTAACACCGTTTCCACGTCGAGATAGCCCATTTTAATCGCGATATTCACCTCATCCAGGAGCACCAACCGAAATTCTGGATTCGTGATAAATTCCATACTTTTCGCCCAGGCTTCATTGACTTTTTCAATGTCCCGCGCCCGATCCTGCGTATTCCAAGTGAAGCCCTCCCCCATCGCGTGAAACTCCAACTGCGGTGGCTCACCGTTTTTGCTTGCTGACCAAGGGGCAAACGCCGCCTTCTCTGCGGGTTCCCAGGCTCCCTTGATATATTGCACGATCGCCACTCGATACCCATGCCCCAGCGATCGAAGTACCATCCCCAGTGATGCTGTTGTTTTACCTTTGCCATTGCCTGTATTGACGATAATTAAGCCTTTTTCGGCAATCATTTCTGCTGTGCGCTTTTCTTGTACTACTTGTCGCCGCTGCATTTTCTGGCGATGTTGTTCGTCGGTTAATCCTTTGTCTGTGATGGTTTGTTCAAGTTCTTTTGGAATTTCCGGCGTTGTCATGTGATTGATACCTCGGGTGATGATTTGTCTGTGATGATTTGTCTGTGGTGCGTTATTTGTGGATGTTGGGCGTTGCCCAACCTACGGGTTTCTCATATATTTGCGACAATTAACTCCCCTTCACAAATCATACCGCCTCGGCGTATAGCACCAAACCCGATCGCCCTGTCGAAACACCCGCGTCTTACTCGACCCAACCAGCAAAACAGTTCGCATATTCGCATCCTCACTTTGCAAATCACCCAGCGATTTCACTCGCACAGACTGCCCCGATCGGCCCACATTTTCCGCCAAAACTACTGGCGTTTGCCGATCGCGATATTTCAACAGCGTTGCCTTCGCCTGTTCCAACTGCCATCGCCGCTGCGACGAAATCGGATTATAAAACGCAATCACAAAATCCGCCTCAGCCGCACGGGCAATCCGCTGTTCAATAATTTCCCAAGGCTTAAGAATATCCGATAACGAAATCGCACAAAAATCATGCCCGATCGGTGCGCCAATTTGTGAAGCCGCCGCCTGCAATGCCGAAATCCCCGGACAAACTTGGATATGCAACGATCGCCATTCCGGTCGATCATCCGTTTCCATCGCCTCAAACACCGCCGCTGCCATTGCATAAATTCCCGGATCGCCCGACGAAATCATCGCCACTGATTTTCCCTGCGCTGCTAGATCTAATGCCGCTCTGGCCCGATCGAGTTCCTCGCGATTATCCGAATCATGGCGAATTTGGGTGGTTCGTAACGGTTCAACCAAATTCAAATAAGTTGTGTACCCAAACCAATCCGTCGTCGATCGCAAAACCCGCTGCACTTCTGGTGTCATCCAATCGATCGCCCCCGGCCCAGTACCGATAATAAACAAACTCGGCGTTACGGATGCTTCGCGATAAACCAAACAATCCGGTGCGGGATTACCTTCACCGACGACGATCGACAATTCCGCAGCCGCCGCGATCGGCAAATTACTGCCTTCTAGCCAAGGCGCATCACCGACAATTCGCACCGACTTCCCCGCCAACAATTCCGCAATAAATCCCTTCCCATCATCCGGATTCACCAATTCATAGCCTACTGGTGGCGACAACAATGCCGCCCGAAACCGAATCTCCCCAGAAGTTGTAATTGCTGGATTCGTTTGTAAAATCTCACCAATCTGATGCGCCAATCCATTCGCCCCATTTAATCCACCGAGTAACGGCACCACCGCACTGCCATCCTCGGCCACTGCCAATAACGGCGGCTCCTGCCATTTATTATTCAACAGCGGCGCGATCGTCCGAATCAAAATCCCCGCCGCACATAGCCCAACCACGGCCACTCCCTGCTGAAATAGGGTTTGCACCGTATCGGCAAATTCGGCAAAGACAACATCCGCCCCCGTCACACGCGTTGCCAAACCATATAATTGCGCGTCCGGCAGCGCTGCGACAATTTGCTGCCCGATCGCTACACTCTGCTGATTTAATGCCACGACTGCAATTTTCATCAGCCCTCCGCCCACTTCCACGCACTCGGAATCACAATCATCGAGAAATAGGGCACACGCCCCGGATCGACTTCCTTGATGGGAATAATCCGCTGCTCTTTCGTCGTCGCCCGCTCGATAAATAACGCCCGATCGACCAAACCCACTTCCTCCAGCACCATTCTTGCTTTCGCAAAATTCCGCCCCAATTTCATAATCACTGCCGCATCTGCCGTTTTAAGCTGTTCAATTAACGTTTCGGTCGGCAGCGTCCCCATCAGCACCTTAAAGACATCATTACGGTAGGTCAGCGGTGCCCGCAACATCCCTGCACTCGCCATCACCGAGGATACCCCCGGAATAATTTCCACCGGGAAATCTGGTGATAATCGATTAAACAAATACATAAAAGTGCCAAAGAAAAACGGATCGCCTTCGCACAGCACAGCTATGTCCTGCCCCGCTTTCAGATGTTTAGCCAGTACCCCCGCCCAGTAGTCATATTTCGGCTGCGAGGATTCTTCCAAACGGAATGGAAAATCCATCCCAATTTCAATTTGATCAGCTTTGAGATAATCCGCCACAATGCCACGGGAAATGCAGCGGCCATCGGGGGATTTGGGATAAGCAACGATCGGCACCGATTGCAAAATGCGATAGCCTTTTAGCGTTAGCAATTCGGGATCACCTGGCCCTAAGCCAATGCCATATAGGGTTCCGGGGGTTACTACATCACTCATCATTCCTTCTCCTGTGCCAAAGCATTCACCGCCGCCGCCGCGATCGCGCTACCACCCCGCCGCCCATGCAAGGTGATAAACGGAATTCCCCGACTATTCGCCGCTAATTCCGCCTTCGACTCCGCCGCCCCGACAAACCCCACGGGGAATCCCAGAATTAATGCGGGTTTCGGGCAGCCTGCATCAATTAATTCGAGCAGCCGAAATAGAGTCGTAGGCGCATTGCCGATCGCGACAACGGCTCCAGATAATTGCGGCAACCAGAAATCGATCGCCGCCGCCGATCGAGTATTGCCAATTGCTTTTGCGAGTTCGGGAACGTCAGGATGATTCAAAGTGCAAATCACTTCATTATCGGCAGGCAACCGACTGCGGGTAACACCATTCGCCACCATTTGGGCATCGCAGAAAATCGGCGCACCTTGGGCCAAAACTGTTCGCCCAATCGTTCCCGCTCCTTTCGATGCCGCAAAATCCGTCACAATATCCGTCATTCCACAGGAATGAATCAAGCGCACCGCAACTTTTTCCAAATCTTCAGGAATCGGCGACAAATCACTCTCCGCCCGAATCATCGCAAAAGACTTGTCGTAAATCGCCTGCCCATCCCGGATGTAATCTAACATGGCAGCACCTCCTGAATGGCCCGAGCCAAATCACCGGGTGCAATGTTTTGACGCAATAATTGCCCGAAAACTTGACTCCCCGATCGGCCATACAAATCATAATTTCCCGACTCTATCCCCATTAGGGCAATATCACTTCCGTAGGGTTGAGCGCAGCCTTTCGCGCAACCGCTGACGTGAATATTTGTTGGCCGATCGAGCTTCCCAATTAATGCCTCACTAATTTGCAAAGCATCAGATTGCGTTAGGGTAAACGCTGAAGCGCACCCCGGCAGGCCCGTACAGGCCACCAACCCCGCCGCCGGATGGTTCGGGTCCATGCTATAACCAAGCTGCTGTAATTGCGTTTGTAATTTCATTGGCGATCGCACATGGGGAATCACAATATTTTGCCAAGGTGTGATTCGCAATTCCCCATTACCGTAAGTTTTCGCCAGCTCTGCTAAATCCTGCAATTGTTGCGACTGAAGTTTTCCCAAAGGAATCACAAGGCCGACATAACGCTGACCATTATTTTGTGCATGAACCCCGATCGACGCAATAACCCCCTCTAGCTCCCCCAGCATTGGGGGCCGGGGGGCGGTTCGGGCGGCAGTTTGTTGGACAACTCTCTCACAAACTTCATCAAACCCTACAAACTCCACAATCTCCTGCCACCTTGGCTTCCGACTCTTCCGCCGCACCCCTTCCGCCAAAATCTGCGGGGCAACTGCCAAATAAATCCGACAAATCGCCGCCACCACCTCCACTACCCGATCGGGCGCAACCACAATCCCCGTATCGACTTCACCAAAAAACAACCGCAATCGATCGACCGCTTCCGCCACAAACCAAAGATCATTCCGCCGATGCCGAATACTGATCGCTTCTCCGCCATCAAATCCAATGCTAAATTTAGCGCTCAGGGGCGCAAATTCCGGCTGGCTCGATAAATAATCATCCACCGATCGCACCAAAGGCTGTACATCAATCATGGCCGATCGATCAATCCCCGCCGTCGGACTCGCCATAATATTCCGCAAATGGTCAACCGCCGTATCCCGCGCCGCCAATCCCAATTCCTGCAATTGTTGCAATACCTGGTCCGGCATCGTAGCTTGATCGAGGCGCAACTGCACATTCGCCCGATTCGTCAACCAAACCTGTCCACCACCATAATCCCGCGCGATCGCCGCCAAATACTCCGCCTGGGCCGCATTCAAACCGCCCCCCGGCACCCGAATTCTCACTAAAAAGCCATCTTGGGCAGGGGTTTGATAAAATAATCCCGGACAGGCATCACCTGCGATTAAATCTGATCGATCGGTGCTCGAACAACTCACCACAACGTAGTCTCCCTTTTCCGTGCGACGCGGAAAATGTGCTAGAAAGACGTTGGCCCAATTGCCAAACATCACTGGAATCGGCATTCTGACTCAGTGAAAAGTGACTTGCGAACAGCGACTTTCCACCATTACAGTTGCGGCACAGCCCCGGAATCGCACCGGACTTTCCCGACTGCCAGCCCTAACAACGTATCATGAAGCACAGACGATCGGCGTAACAGGATTAAATTTCTTCAGGATTTAAGCGAATGGGGCAGCGAATGAGGCAGCGCATGGGTAAGCCTTGGCTATCGGTGGTGGGCATTGGCGATGATGGGTTGGTGGGGTTGTCCCCGATCGCCCGATCGTGCATTGACCAAGCCCAAATCCTTGTAGGCGGCAAACGCCATCTCGCTATGCTCCCGGATGATCCACGGCCCCAAATTTGCTGGTCTGGCCCGATCGCCCAGACCCTTGACCAAATTCTGCAACATCGGGGCAAGCGGATTTGCATTTTAGCCAGCGGCGATCCCATGTGCTACGGCATCGGCAGCACGATCGCCCGTCACATTGACTGGGCCGAAATGCAGATTTTCCCTGCACCATCGGCCTTTAGTCTCGCCTGTGCGCATCTCGGTTGGCCTTTACCAGATATTGAAACCCTCAGTCTCTGTGGCCGCGATCCAGCGTTGCTCAATGCGGTGCTTTATCCGGGCGCACAGATTTTAATTCTCAGCGCCGATCGTCACACGCCCAAAACTGTGGCGCAATTACTACAAACCCAAGGTTACGGCCAGACTGAAATGACGGTACTGGAGCATTTAGGTGGGCCAAAGGAACGAATTGTGACTGATCTTGCCGCCAATTGGTCAGTAGAAATTGCCGACCTAAACACGATCGCGCTGCTCTGCCCAACAAATGCCCCAAGCCGATCGCGCTTTCCCGGATTACCGGACAGCACCTATCTTCACGATGGTCAAATTACCAAACGCGAAATTCGCGCGATTACCTTATCAACTCTCGCTCCAACTCCCGGTGAACTACTCTGGGACGTGGGAGCGGGTTCTGGATCAATTAGTATCGAATGGCTGCGGCACGATCGGCGCAACCAAGCGATCGCGATCGAACATCATCCCGATCGCTTACAAAACATCACCACCAACGCCAACAACCTCGGTGTCCCCAATCTCCAAATTATTTCCGGTAAAGCCCCCGAAGCATTGCAAAATCTCCCCACCCCCGACGCGATTTTCATTGGCGGCGGATTGACTGCGCCAGAGGTGTTTGAGAGCTGTTGGGCGGCGCTACGATCGGGCGGACGCTTAGTTGCTAATGGCGTAACAGTCGAAACCGAGCAACGCATTTTTGAACTACAAAAACAATACGGTGGTGAATTAAACCGCATCGCGATTCAGCGAGCTGAACCCGTCGGGAAATTTCTCGGCTGGAAGGCTATGGCCGGAGTAACGCAATGGGTTGTTCATAAAATTGATCTCGATGCGGGGGGGTGGCAATAACCAATCAATGCTGCCATCCTTGCAGGTTGCCGATGACACTCTAGCTCAAGCCTGAGGACAATGGACAATGGATAGCCGATTATGCTCGGTTTTAGCTAGCGCCAGCAAAGTGCTAACATTAAAACATGATTCAAGTTGTTATTATTGGGGCTGGCCCGACGGGATTGACTTTGGCGATGCTGCTGGTACGGCAAGGTCTTAGCGTTAAAGTCATCGAAGCGGCGCGCGGGTTTCAGCGAGTCTTCCGGGGTGAGGCGTTGATGCCGAGTGGATTGGCAGCGATCGCGCAAATGGGTTTAGCAGGCTTGATTGATGATTTACCCCATCGGGCGATCGATGCTTGGGAAATGCATATCGAGGATCGCTGTTTGTTCCGCGTTGAGGAGCCGATGGATGCCTCGGGGAAACCCTGTATGCTGGTATCGCAGCCCGCTTTCTTGGCCGCGATTGTCGAGCAATTGCGAGCTAGTCCAGAGTTTGAATTATTACAAGGGGTGTCGGTTCAGGATTTGCTGCGGGAGGGTGAGCGGATAGCGGGTGTGCAACTGAGTGATGGCCGCAAGCTCGCAGCAGATCTGGTGATCGGTGCTGATGGCCGGAATTCATTGGCAAGACAAAAAGCTAAATTAGAATTAATTCAATTCAATCAGAGTTTTGATATTCTTTGGTTTAAGTTGCCGATGGCGGAGCAGTTTGAACAGGAAAATGTATTCTATTCGTTTTTGAAAGGTCGAGAAGGGTTTGGCTTCTTTCGGGGTTCGGCAGGGGATATGCAATTGGGCTGGTCAATTCATCGGGATAACCCGATCGATTGGCAAAACATCGATTGGGCCGAAAAATTTGCATCGGCTTCCCCGGAATGGTTGACCCCTTATTTTCGATCGCTGACTGGCAAGATTGATAAACCCATGTTGCTCTCGATTACCGTTGGGCGCTGTCCCCAATGGCATAGGCCAGGATTGTTGCTGCTCGGTGATGCGGCACATCCAATGTCGCCCATTCGAGCACAGGGAATCAACATGGCATTGCGAGATGTGGTCGTGGCGGCGAATTATCTGACTCCAGTTTTGCAGCAGTCTGATCTCAGTATGATCGATGCAGTTTTGCCACAAATTCAGGCCGATCGCGAACCGGAAATCATCAGCACGCAACAACTCCAGCAACAGGAAATTAATCAAGGTGAACTAATTCGGAATGTTCCACCTGTACGCCATCTGGTAAGTCGCTTTGCACCTGTGATTCGACCGCTGGCCCGAAAGTCTTGGCTTGATCGACAACTTCAGTTACGCCAAGGATTTGCCTCGATCGTTTGCAATTCTTAAAATTCTTGAGGCCATTGACCGAGGTTACCCATAACTGCATTTGTCTAAAAATGTCTGAAGTTCTTCCGCAGGCAGGTAGCCAACCCGAGATAACGAATCTCGTGATTCAGATATAATTGAGAGCAATGAGCGAAAGTTCTGCTGTTTTTCTGGTAGCTGATAGGGCGATCGATGATGAAACTAACCAAAGCACGGCGTTCTGGATTGGTGGTGGTGGCGCTCGTCGGTGGCACAATCCTTGGGGGATGTAGTAACACGCCCACGCAGAGCAACCAAAAGTTCGTCGCCGTGACGCAGATCGTTGAACATCCTTCGCTCAATGCCGTTCGTGATGGGCTGAAAGAATCACTCACTGAGGCTGGCTTTGAACCCGAGAAAACCTTGAACCCAGTGCGATCGTCGCAATCTCGACCCCATCCGCACAAACCGCCGCCCAAGCAGCAAAGCAGACCCCCGTGATTTTCTCAGCGGTTACTGATCCAATTAATGCCAAACTCGTGGCGACGCTCGATAAGCCTGGTGGCATGGTGACTGGGGTGACGGATTTTGCGCCGATCGATCAGCATTTGGGCTTGATTGCAAAACTCGTGCCGAAAACTCAGCGCGTCGGCGTAATCTATAATGCTGGCGAAAGTAATTCCGTTAGCATTATCAATTTCCTCAAACAATCGGCTCCAGCGAAAAAAATGACGATCGTTGAAGCGACGGTGAGCAACAGTGCAGAAGTGGGAAATGCCGCAAAAAGTCTTGTGGGCCGAGCCGATGTGATCTATGTGCCGACCGATAATACGATCGTCTCAGCCCTGAATGCCGTGCTGCAAGTTGGGACACAAAATCGGCTTCCAGTGTTCTCCGGTGATAATGAATCGGTGGAGAAAGGCGCGATCGCCAGTCTGGGCTTCAACTATCGCGACATTGGCAAACAGACGGGTAAAATGGTGGTGCGGGTGTTGAAGGGGGAAGCGCCGGGGACGATCGCGGTGGAGTCACCGACAAAAGTGGAATTAGTGATCAACCCGAAAGCGGCTCAGGCCATGGGTGTGACAATTCCTGAGGATCTACGCAAAACGGCTGTTAAGGTAGTTCAGTAGGTGCTTCACGTAGTAATTCTCGATGGCAGTAATTTTCAATGAACGTAGTGGCGTTGTCTGGCGCGATCGAATTAGGGTTGCTCTATGGGTTGGTGGCGCTGGGGGTGTACATTTCCTTTCGCGTGCTGGATTTTCCGGACTTGACGGCGGATGGCAGTTTTCCCCTGGGAGCGGCGGTGGCCGCGACGTTGATCGTCAAGGGTGTGCCACCGCTGTTGGCGACGGCGATCGCGGTAGGCGCAGGTATTTTAGCGGGTTGTGTAACGGCATTACTCAATGTCAAATTCAAAATTCTGAATTTACTCGCGAGCATTTTGACGATGATTGCGCTGTATTCGATTAATTTGCGGATTATGGGGCAACCGAATGTTTCACTATTGGGCCAATCGACGCTGTTCACGCCGCTGATGCCGTTGTTGCAAGCTCTGCCACCTTGGTTAGGGCCGCCGTTGGTGATGGGAGCGATCGCTGTAGCAGCGAAATTCCTGCTGGATTGGTGCCTAAAAACTGAGCTGGGTCTGGCACTGCGGGCGACGGGGGCAAATCCGGTGATGGCCCAGGCCCAGGGAATTAATACCGATCGGCTGATTTTGCTGGGGATGGGGGTGAGTAATGGGCTGATTGCGCTGGCAGGAGCGCTATTTGCTCAGGTGAACGGGTTTGCGGATGTGACGATGGGGACGGGGACGATCGTGTTGGGGCTAGCGGCGGTGATTGTCGGGGAGACGCTCTTGCCCCGGCTGGTTTGGGCGACGGGGGCGGCGTTGCTGGGGGCGGTGCTGTACCGTCTCGTGGTGGCGATCGCGCTGCAAACCAAGCTATTCGGTCTGCAATCCCAGGACTTGAACTTGATCACCGCCGTCTTAGTCGGGCTAGCGCTGATTTTGCCGCAGGTGCGGGGACGGCAGGTGCGGGGACAGAAAGTTTGGGGACGGGGGAGGCAGCAGTCATGATTCAGCTAGAGGGGGTTGCGGTCACGTTTAATCCGGGGACACCGCTGGAAAAGCAAGCGCTGAATGGTCTGAACCTGACGATCGCGCCCGGTGAATTTGTCACGGTGATTGGCAGTAATGGGGCGGGTAAATCAACCCTACTGAATGTTCTGAGCGGTGCGGTACGGCCCGATCGAGGGCGGGTGATCATTGGCGATCAACTTGTGACCGACTGGCCGACCCATCGACGGGCACGGCTCGTTGCCCGGGTGTTCCAAAATCCGTTGGGCGGTTCCTGTGCGGATTTGACGATCGCCGAGAACTTGGCCTTGGCCGCGAAACGGGGGCGATCGCGGGGCTTTGGGCCAGCATTGACGCGGATTAACCGGCAGGAATTGCAGCAGCAGGTGGCCGGGTTGGGATTGGGGCTAGAGGCGCGGTTAGACGATCGGATGGGATTACTGTCGGGGGGACAGCGGCAGGCTGTGAGTTTGCTGATGGCTAGTCTGACGGAGAGCCAGATCTTGCTGTTAGATGAACATACCGCCGCCCTTGACCCGAAAACGGCGGATGAGGTGTTGCGGCTGACCCGTGATTTGGTGGCAGAACGGAATCTAACCACGTTGATGGTGACGCACAGTATGAAGCAAGCCTTGGCTCTGGGCGATCGGACGGTGATGCTGCATGGGGGGCAGGTGATCCTGGATGTGGCGGGGGCGGCGCGATCGCGGCTGACGGTAGAAGATTTGCTGCAACAGTTTGCCCAGCGTCAGGGGGAGACGTTGGCCGATGATGCGCTGTTGTTGGACTGACTAGGTTCAAATAAAAAAGCGATCTCACCCGGAGGCAAGACAGCTTTTGGTCACAAACTCTAATTTTGATCAGCGATCGATTAAGCCTCGATCGTCACTTTCTTGATCTTGTCGCCTTGGGCGATCGCATTGACCACAGCCATGTCATTGGTTTTCCCGAAGACAGTATGAACGCCGTCGAGATGGGGCTGGGGGCTATGGCAGATGAAGAACTGACTGCCGCCAGTGTTCGGGCCACGGTGGGCCATCGAGAGGCTTCCCGCTTCGTGACGGTGGGGATTCCCCGCAGTTTCGCAGGGGATGGTATAGCCAGGGCCACCGGAGCCAGTGCCATTGGGGCAGCCGCCTTGGATCATAAAGTTGCTGATCACACGGTGGAAGTTGAGGCCATCGTAGTAGCCTTTGTTCGCCAATTCGACGAAGTTCTTCACAGTGCCGGGGGTTTCAGCATCAAATAGTTCCAGATTGATGGTGCCTTTGTCAGTTTCCATGATGGCGCGGGTCATAGCAGCAGCTTCCTTCGTTTGTTAAACATGCAATGCCCATCATAGCCTGCTTGCTTACATTTTGATATGCGCTCCGCAGTGGGCAGTGAACTCCTGATCGATCCGATCGGCCGCAGGCTTCATCCCTTGCATTTTCGATAGCATCCGCTGTGCAGTTGCCACATCCTTTCGGCGCGCTGCTTGATCGATGCTTACGAGTGAATCGGCCATTGTTCGATAAATTGTGACGCTGCGTTGGTGCAGTTGGCGAATTTTCGGGTCACTAAACCGGCGGGACTTAAACTGCTTCAAAGCGGCTTCGACCCGTGCCAGATAACGCCGTGCATTTCCAGTATCGCCTTCTCGCGGCTGGACACCACTGACAAAATTGGTGGCACCGTAAACGAATCGTTTGCATTGAGAGACTTTGGATTCGGGTTCCATTGCTTGAGTTGGCGGGGCAGATAAGCCGATCGTGCCGCTGAAGGTGGTGCCGATGAGGCAAAGGCTGATCAGACTTTTACGAAGCAGGGACATGGTGGAACTCCAAGGTGAATCGATAAGAGGTGGATGCGTGACAATAGTCGTGTGAAGCGGCGCTCAGCGGATTTAGCGTAATTTACTAGTGTTAATTCCATAGTTGCTGCCGCAATAAGCCGTTACATTCTGGTCAAACTGCTCGGCGAATGGGGAATTGATGAGAGCAGTGAGTTTGTTTAAAGCACGTTTTGCGCCAGCGTTATCCCCCTTCTTAGTGGCATTAACCATGACGCTTGTCTGATTATGGGCTTCGATATTGAAACTGAGGAATTGCTGGTGGAATCGTTGAATCTTCGGGTCGCTAAACTTCCTAGCTTGTGCCTGTTTAATGCTGGCTTGTGATTTGGCCAGGATTTGACGAACACCCATGTCCTGACTCGCCGCCATGTTTTTGCTGTGGGTTAAGATCGACTGCTCTAACCGTTTGCATTGCGAAGCCTTGGATTCTTTGGCGGGGGCAGCTTGGACGGGGCTGGCAGTTACGCCGATCGTGGCAAGACCGCCGATCGTGCTGCTGATAAGACATAAACCGATGAAACTGTGACGCAGGGAAGACATAATGAAACTGAAATTGAGTATTTGTTACTTTTCACTATCTTTCGATCGGTGCAGCAATGCCCTCCGAGAAATCCGTAGTAAATCCGTGAATTTCCTGCAAATTTGTGGCTTTGAGTCGCGAAGGGCCCGATCGGTGGGCTGGAGTGACGCGGCTTAGGCTTTGGTGCTAGCATCCTAGAAGCTACAGCGATGACCCTGGACATCGGGAGAAACTAAATCCATGACTGTTGCAACCACGAAGCTAAGCATTGCGGAATATCTGGCCTATGACGATGGTTCGGGTCAGCGGTTTGAATTGGTTGATGGGGAGATTGTCAAAATGGCTTTGGGGACGGGTGAGCACAGTGATATTAGCGATGCGCTGACCGATGCTTTCCGCACTGAAATTAAGCGAATAGAAGCGCCTTGGGTTGCTAAAACGATGAGTATTGCAGTGCAGTCGCCCCGTGGAACGCGCTGGGAAACCGCACGGATTCCGGATGTTGTGGTTTTGGAACGGGAGCAATGGCAATCGATGGCCCATCGTGAGGCGTTTATTTCATTGAATGAAGCGATTCCATTGTTAGTTGTTGAGGTTGTCAGTCCGTCAACGATCGATATTGACTACCGAACCAAACATGCCGAGTATGCCGTTTTGGATATTCCGGAATATTGGATTGTTGATCCGATCGCGGCGAAGGTAACGGTCTGCACATTGGATGCGGGTGCTTATCGCAATCGGGAATTTGTTGGGGAAGATACGATCGTTTCGCTCACCTTTCCAGAACTGCACTTCACTGCAAGGCAGATTTTACAGGCAGAATCACCTATGCTGTGAACGTTGGGTTTCACGTTGTTTCACCCAACCGACGTTTAATTGTGCTCACCTCTTTGTTTCCGGCTTACTTCGCTTCTGGGGCTTGGCAGTAGGCCGTAAATTCCTTGAGCAATTGTTTTTCCGCTGTGCTGGCCTGCATGAGCTGATTTTGGGCGGTTTGGGCGGCGGCTTGGTTTTGGGTTTTGATCGCTTGGCTGAGGGCTTTGGTTTTGGTTTCAGTGGCTTTATAGGCTGCGATCAAGCGGGTTTTGAGCGGTTGCATGGGGGCATCAACCGCGATCGCTTCCATGGTTTTGATGTTTTTGGCGAGGGCTTGGGCGAATTCTTCGAGTCCTTGACCGAGGGCTTCGGTGTTCACCGGATTCGTTGTGGCTGAGTTGGGCGTTTGTATTTGTCCGAGGCGCTGGCTAGTGGCATTAATCTGGGTAATAAATGCGTTGCATTGGCTGACCTTCGACGTGCCACAGGCGTTCAATAACCCCGTGACTAACCCCAAAATTCCGATCAACTGCAATTTGCTGCCCATGCGTATCCCCCGAATTGAAAAACACCAGACCATGTATAGCACCATATGGGTTTGGTTCAGCGATCGCCAAAGTCCCCAAATGGATAAGGCGTTTCTGGCATCGTTCCGGGCCAGCGCAGCAGGACGACTTCCTCCCGCAATTGTTCTTTGGTCGCCGTGGCAATTCGGGTGCGGAATAGGTCAATGCCCACCACTTCGTAGCCCAGCCCCGCCGCAATATCCGCTAGCAGTTCCCCAGTGCGAATCATCACCTGAAGGTAGGAAGCCTGATCGCCGACGACGTAGGCCAACTGCGCGCCGGGTCGCAATGCCGATCGCAAATCCGCCAAATGCCGCGCCATGCCACCAAAGTAGAGTTTTGTCGCCCGACCATAGAGCCGCTCGAAGCCACTGGTTTTGTTCAATTCAATCCGGCGATCCTCAATTTCCTGGGCGACGCGTTGGACTTCGGGGTGGCGGGCGATCCATTGGTCGTCTTGGTCGGCGACATAAACATTGCGCGTGTTCGATCGCATTAATCCCTGCTTCAAAGCGCGCAAATCCGCCTTGTCCTTGAGCAAACCCAGGACAACGGATTCGAGGCGGGTGGTGCGGGTGTAATCTTTTTCGTTCGGGTAGGGGGGTGAGGTGATCACCGCATCGATCGAGTTCGGGGCTAAAACCTTCGGGGCATCGCGGGAATCGGCATGGTGAATGATTGCTTCGGTGCTGGCATGTTGGCTTAAATCTGTCAGATCAGCAGCAATCCGATCGCCCAGTTCCAGCCACAGTTCAATCACTGGGGCATCATCTTTGGCTTTACCCACCGTGACTTCCGGGCCGAAATACAGATTACTCATGCCATTGACCAAACCCTTCGCGAGGGCCAGTCGCAGGTGGGATTGCACCGCCGGATCTTCGTAGGCTGCGATCTGCTCACTCAGCAGTAAAACTTTGTGGGCGGGAATTGGACTGATGCAACCCTTGAGCAGAATTTTCTCGGCATCTTCGGTGAAGCGTCGCAAGCTGGTTTCGATCGCTAACTGCTTGCGAGTGCGATCGGCAATGGCTTTCGCTGCTTTGGATAGGGCGGTGGGGTCGATCGTCCAGTCGAGCTTGGTCGAACCCGCAAAATGCGCCAGTCGATTTGCTTCAATTCCGACACTGGCCAGCCCTAGTTTTTTGCATTCGACCACCGTTGTCCCCGTGCCGCAGAACGGGTCAAGGACGCGCGATCCAGGCGAGAGCTGAAATTTCTCGACGTATTCCTGCACCAAATGCGGTGGATAGGACAGCACAAACCGATACCAATCATGGGCCGCCCGATCGATGCTGCGAATCTGATTCCACTGCGGCAATGAGCGATCGGTGACAAAGTCGGCGGGTTCAGATTGCGGCGATGGGGATTTTGATCGGGGCATGGGCTTGGCGCGGGCTGCGGCAACGGTAGCGTTTAATCATCAATTTAGACCCAATCATACACTAGATATAGATTTGATTCGAGTAATCATCGGAAGGCGGTGGTTTTCCGGGTAATTATGGACGATCGCTTGGGGGCATTCTGTGTATAATTCGGCACCTAAAATCGCTGTGGTCACGATCGTGGCTGGGGGCATAAACCATGACAAATGCTTGGAAGACACAATTAACAGAGAACTTACAGCAGGCGAAAACGCTGGGTGGATCGCGGTGGCAGACGATTCGCGCGATTTGGCAGGAGACTTGGCCGACGATCGCCGAGGAGCTGCGATCGGGGGCACAGGAGATGGGTCAGATTGGCCGAAATGTCGCGGTTAGTGCCGCAGCAAACGTACAGACGGAAGGCAAGATCCAGGCGGGTCGGTTCTGGGAGCAGGCGCAGGTGTGGGGG
>JBJORF010000059.1:0-27190 GCA_046049545.1 Cyanobacteriota bacterium
GTGAGTATTTGGCAGGTTATGCCGGGGAGACGGTTTCTATCCGGTTTGACCCTAATGACATCACTACGATTTTGGTCTATCGCCAGGAAGATAAGCAGGAGGTCTTTTTGACGCGTGCCCACTCACAGGGATTAGAAACAGAGCGTTTATCGCTGGAAGAGGCAAAAGCCAGTAGTCAGCGGATCCGTAAAGCGGGTAAGGCATTGAGTAATGAGTCCATCTTGTTGGAGGTGGTGGAGCGGGATGCCTTGGTGAATTCAAGCATTACGAAGAAAACTCGTAAGCAACGTCAAAAAGAAGAACAGCAATTGCTGAAGCCGTTGTCGGAACCCGTGATGGAAGAATCCTTTGAGTTGCCAATTTCAGAAGTGATGGAATCTGAGTTGGGAATTGACTTGGATTTGGATGATGACTTTGCACCGATCGATTTTGATGAACTTCGAGGAGAGTGGTAGTTATGGCTCAAGCAGAAGCGATCGCGGCGGAATTAGGTGCGTCTCCAGAAATTGATGGGGGATTGACTCTGGAAATTGCACGTTTGCGAAAAAAGACGGTGATGCCTCTGGAACAAGTGAGAAAGTTACATGATTGGTTGAATGGGAAGCGGGCTTCGCGTCAATCTTGCCGTGTGGTGGGGGAGTCTCGCACGGGGAAATCGGTCGCCTGTGAAGCCTATTTGCATCGGCATAAACCGCAGCAAGAGTTGGGTAAAAAGCCTGTCACCCCTGTGGTATATATTCAACCGCCGCAGAAGTGTGGGCCGAGGGAGTTGTTTAAGGAGATTATTGAGTTCTCGAAGCATCGGGTGACGAAAGGAACAATTTCGGATTTCCGGGGGCGGGCACTGGAAATTCTAAAGGCTTGTGAGGTGGAGATGCTGATTATTGATGAGGCCGATCGCCTGAAACCCGAAACTTTTGCGGATGTGCGGGACATCTACGACAAGCTCGGTATCTCTGTGGTTCTGGTGGGGACGGATCGCTTAGATGCGGTGATCAAGTGTGATGAGCAGGTATACAACCGCTTTCGGGCTTGCCATCGGTTTGGCAAGCTGGCGGGAGAGGAATTCAAGAAGACGGTGGCAATTTGGGAACAAAAGATTCTGAAACTGCCTGTGGCTTCTAATTTGACGCAGAAAGAGATGCTGAAAACTTTAATTACGGGGACTGATGGCTACATCGGCAGAATGGACGAGATTTTGCGAGAATCAGCAATTCGATCGTTATCATCTGGTCATAAGAAGGTTGAGAAACAGATCCTTGAGGAAGTGGCACGGGAGTATCGGTAATGATTGATACTGGTATTCAGCCTTGGCTGTTTCAGGTTGAACCCTATGAGGGTGAGAGTTTGAGTCATTTTTTAGGGCGATTTCGGCGGCCAAATTATTTGACTCCGAGTGGGTTGGGGCAGTTGGCGGGAATTGGGGCGGTAGTGGCGCGATGGGAGCGGTTTCATCTGAATCCCTTTCCGTCGGAGCAGGAGTTGGTAGCGTTGTCGAGGGTGGTTGGGGTGAGTGCAGGGCAGCTCCGAGAGATGTTGCCGCCGCCAGGAGTGAGTATGAAGTGTAGTCCGATTCGCTTATGTCCTGATTGTTGTGCAGGGAAGCCCTATCATCGGATTGAGTGGCAATATCAGACGGTATGGAAATGCGATCAGCACGATCGAAAATTGCTGGTGAAATGTCCCGTCTGTGCCGCACCATTTAAGATTCCAGCACAGTGGGAAAATGCTCTTTGTCACCGATGTTTAACCCCATTTGGACAAATGGCAGTGTGAAGCACTCAATTACTGTTGCACTTATTCCTCAGACGGTGTGGGCATTTGGTTAAAAATGCGTTGATTGTACTCATCAAACCACGCTTGTTTCAGCGCCTTGTTAAATTCTGGCGTTTTGAGCTTTTTGTAGAGGTCGAGCTTTTCGTGGATAAAACCGAGGAACAAGTCATCGATCGCCGACTCAAATTTATCCCGCTTGACTTGATCGGTGTTGTTGGCAGTCATGACAGCTTCGAGGTCGGGGTTATTTTCGACTTTGCTGCGAATGCGTTCGATGTCGAGTTGGTCGTCTTCTGTGAGGTTCACCCCATAGGTGTTGTTCAGCCGAGTAACGATATTGGCCAGACTATCCTTTGGGGCGACGGCTGGGGGAGCCGATCCACTATTGCCAACCATCCCCTTCAGATTTGCATCGGCTTTAGTGAGCGGAATGGTGTCCTCGAAGATATGTTCAATTTTGAAGGAGTCGAGTCGGACGGCATCGAGCAACTCAGTGGGAATTCGGCCACTTTCACGGGGATCGAGTTTGCGATTGAGCAAGCGAACAAAGCCGTAGAACTTTTCTAGATCGGCATCGGCAAAGGTGATGACTTGGGCAAGGAAGCCATAGAAACGGATAAAGCGTTGCAAGTGCGATCGCAGTTCTTCCCGTTCTTCTGGACTACGTTGATGCCAAGCATCACGCGCCCTATCAAGGATGGGCTGGAGCAGTTCTTGGTTGGCTTTTTCATCCCAGAAGATCCTGGCGAAATCTTCAACTTCTTGGAGGGTAAAGATTTCGTAGTTGAGGATGATGTTTTTTAGGTCATAGAGACGATCGGGGTCAGGAATATCGCTAAGGGCAGTGGTTTGGTAGTATTCTTGGAAATCTTTTTGGATGTTTTCGACATTGTTCACGAAGTCGAGCACCATGCAGTGTTCTTTGCCGGGGGTGGTGCGGTTGAGGCGAGAGAGGGTTTGGACGGTGCTAACTCCGCCGAGCTTGGTATCCACGTACATACTTTGGAGCAGGGGTTCATCGAAGCCAGTTTGGTACTTTTTGGCGACGATGAGAATGCGGTATTGCGGCATTTTCAGGGCATCGGGGATGTCGGTTTTGCTGGGGAGTTGGTTGAGGCTAGTTTCGGTATATTGGACATCGGGGATATCCGGTTCTTCGACGGTGCCGCTGAAGGCGACGAGGGGCTTGTAGGGCAGGTTCATTTCCTGCATCAGGCGACTAATCGTTTGGAAGTAGCGAACGGCGTGGAGGCGCGATCGCGCACAAATCATCGCCCGACCGCGTCCATTGAGCTGGTCAGCGACTTTGCTCAGAAAGTGATCGAGCATGATGCGACTTTTGATCTCGAAGGCGTGGGGTTGGAGATCAACGTAGTCGATTAGCAGCTTGGCGACGGTGCGTTTGTCGAATTCAGCCTGGAGATCGTATTTTTGGTGCAGCTTGAAGTAACGCTCATAGGTGGTGTAGTTTTGCAGCACATCGAGAATAAACCCCTCTTCGATCGCTTGGCGCATGGTGTAGCTATGGAAAGGAATGTATTCTCCTTCCGCATTCTGATGACCAAAGGTTTGGAGGGTTTTTGCTTTGGGCGTGGCGGTGAAGGCAAAGTAGGAAATGTGCGGCTGCTGGCGCGATCGGGCCAGGATTTCATCGGCAATTTGGTCTTCGATCGTTTCTTCGGGTTGGGATTCAGCAGTTTCGGCAAGTTCAAGGGGGTCGAAGGTTGATGTGATGTTTGATGTGATGTTGTAGGGGGCGCGGGTTGCGTCGGCGGCGATCGGTGTTTGGGGGAAAGTGGCGAGGGATTGGTTGAGGTGTTTGGTGGATTCACCGCTTTGGGAGGAGTGGGCTTCGTCGATGATGACGGCAAAGCGCTTGCCAGTATGTTTGGCGATGCTGTTGGAGATGACGGGGAATTTTTGGAGGGTTGTGATGATGATGTCTTGGCCCGTTTCGATCGCGTTTTTTAGCTGTGTCGAATTTTTGTCGATCGGGACGACGACTCCGGCGGTTTGCTCGAATTGTTTGATGGTGTTTTGGAGTTGTTTGTCGAGGACGCGCCGATCGGTGATGACGATGATGCTATCGAAAAGACGTTGGGTATCGTCGGAATTTTGGTAGAAGTTGGCGAGTTGGTGGGCGAGCCAAGCGATGCTGTTGGATTTGCCCGATCCGGCGCTGTGCTGGATCAGGTACTGGTTGCCTGTGCCATCCTGGCGGAGGGTAGTCAGGCGGCGGCGGACGACATCAAGTTGGTGGAAGCGCGGGAAGATCAGGGCTTCTTTGGTCATTTCGACAAGCTGTCCGTCTTTCCAAATCTTTTCGGTGGTGGTTTGGAGGTGGAGGTAGTTTTGGAGCAGGTTGAGGAGGCTGTCGGGTTGCCAGGTTTGTTCCCAGAGGTAGTGGGTGCGGAAGCCGTTGGGGTTGATGGGGTTTTCGCTGTCGAGGTTGAAGGGGAGGAAGTAGGTTTTGTCTTTGGCGAGGCGGGTAGTCATGAAGACTTTTTCGTTACCGACGGCGAAGTGGACGAGGCAACGTTTGAAGCGGAAGAGGGGTTCTTTGGGGTCACGATCGTTTTTGTATTGCTCGATCGCTTGTTCGACGAATTGGCCGGTGGTGGAGTTTTTCAGTTCGGCGGTGAGGATGGGGAGGCCGTTGAGGAAGATGGTGAGGTCGAGGGATTGTTTGGTGCTGCTGCTGAAGTAAAGTTGGCGGACGAGGGTGAAGCGGTTTTGTTGGTATTGGGTTTGGTGGTCGGGGTTGAGGCTGTTGGCGGGTTGGAAGTAGACGAGTTTGAATTTGCAGCCACGGGTTTCGATGCCTTTGCGGAGGACATCGAGGGTGCCGCGTTGGCTGATTTCTTTTTCGAGGCGATCGCAGAGGCGACGATCGGTGTCAGTGCCGTGAATTTTTGCGAGTTTTTCCCAGGTTGGCAGTTGGGTGGCTTTGATGAAGGTGATGACTTCGCTGGGGATGAGGCAGAGTTCGGTGTCGTAGTCCCCCGATTGCCCTTTGTGGTAGCCGTGGCTGAGGAGGTAGGTTTCGATGTGGCTCTCAAAGCGGGTTTCGGTGGGATGAGCTGGCATGGGGTAGGTGTCGGTAGATTGAGCGGATAACGGCTATATTTGTTACCTATATTCAAGTTTAGCCACGGAATTCCGGAAACGATCGGTGATGCTAATCTGATTTATCGTTAAACAGCTTAAAATAATTCAAATGAACTATATAGCAGGACAAGATAATCTGATTTTGTCTGAGGAAATCGGGATTGTGAGATGGGAGTGACAGAATAGATGGTTGACTCAGCAGACTTGAATTTGGATGCGTTGGCGACGGGCTTACCTGCTGTCACTGCTGCATTTGGTGCGGCGCTAGGGGAAGCGGCGATGGTGTGTTTGGACTCTCAGGGGCACCGATCGGGCGTTGAAATTGTGGTGGAGGGCGATTTTTCGGCTTGTTTTCGAGTGGGCTGGTCGATGGCTGTGACGGAGCAGGTGCGTCGTTGTTGGAATGATTTGCCATATGCGACAGAACAAGGGGCCTATGGGTTAGCATTTTTGATTGTGCAGGAGTTGACTGGTTATGCTGTGATTGAACGATCGATTAAGGGGACAGGGTTTGATTATTGGTTGGGAGAGGCGTTGCCAATCAGTCAATTAGCCTTTGAACGAAAAGTGCGCTTGGAGGTGTCAGGTATTTTGCAGGGGCAGGAAAGTCGAATTCGCGCTAGGGTAAAAGAGAAGATAGAGCAGACGCAACAATATGGGAGTCGGCTTCCGGCATATGTTGTGGTGATTGAGTTTGGTCAACCTCAAGCGAGGATGGTGCAACGATGAATGCGGTGAATACTTTGCATCAACGATCGATGGATCTGGCGGAGGAGGCGACATTGGCGCAGCAACGGGGTGAGGCGGTGGATCTGTTGTGGCAGGAGGCGTTTGAGTTGGAGGCGCAGGCGGCGGCGCTGTTGGCGAATGAATGGCAGGCGGAACCGACACGATCGGTACTGTATCGCAGTGCGGCGACATTGGCACTGCGTTGTGATCAGGTAAAAGCGGCAGAGCGGTTGGTGGTGACAGGGTTGATGGGGCATCCGCCGGAGGAGATTGCGGCAGAGCTGCGAGATTTGTTTGTGCAGATTAATCTGCGATCGTTTTTGCTTCGTCAGGGTATTGAACTGAGTGAGTTGCCGATGAATTTGCAGGTTGTGTAGGGGCGTAAGAAGCGCTGGGGGAACGATCGATGATTTGCCGAATTGGTCGAACGATCGGTGTTGATGAATCGACCAGAAGCCTTGCCTGCTGCGCTTTTGACCCACCCGCGAATAAATTGCGGGCTAACAGGATAAGTCCCTCCAGGACTCCCAATCTCAGTCCTGAAGGGACTTCCAACCCTAGCCCGCAATTTATTCGCGGGCCTGGTCGGGGATGGGGAGTTTGCCTGTGACGGCGGCGGTGATGAGGGATTGGCGATATTCTTGGAGTTTTGCAATTTGCAAATTTATCAAGGATACATTTTTGGAGTAAAATCCATGAATTTTTTCTAAATATTCCCCAATAGCAATTTGCTCCGCCAAGGGTGGCACAGTAACTAGAATTTGCTTGATTTGCCCAACATTAATACGTCGAAAAGTTGCACCAACACAAGCCAGGTCAACTTGAGAAATTCCTGTTTGAGCATTTAGAAAGTAGCTTAGAAACAACTGATCTTGCTTCTCAGAAGTGATTAGAACAACATCCTGTCCCATTGCAAACCTTTGATCTGTATCTACGTAAGCAGCAGAACCAAGAGAAGCATTACGGCTATAAATAATGTCACCTTTGCAAGGCAAACGATTCTCAGTCATGTCATGAAAATCATCTTCAGAAATAAATCGTGTAATGATTGAAAGATCGATTTTTCCCGGTTTGACTTCTGTTGTACTGACAAGTGGATAACCATCATCAAGATATTCAGGAGTTTTATGTTTGCAGTCTATAACCGTCCATGCGCGACGTAATTCGCAAACCTCCCAATGCTCCGGAATCTCCCCAATCCAGGGAATTCCAGAATCCTTCATCCGCACATCCCGATCGAGTCCCTTCGTCACCGCCTGATTAATCAAAGCCGATCGCTTTTCCTCTAGCAGTTCGATCAGGCGTTGTTTTTTGGCAATCAGGGTATCGATCGCGGCAGTCTTTCGATCGAGAAATTGCGCGATTTTTGTTTGCTGTATCAGAGGAGGAACAGGATAAGCAAAATCAACAGCATGGCCTATATTAAACTGTTTCTGTGCAGCACCATAAACAACAACAGCTAAATTAGCTTTACCTACAGAGGAATTCATTACATAGCAAAGCCAATGAGAGTCAAAGCTTGGATGTTTTCTGACAATCATTACTGAAGCACAATTAATGCCATCTAGCTCAGGTGGAACTACGGCTGTAACCCCTGGTTCACCAACTCGAACAGATACAAGATCGCCAGTTCTTAAAATTGATTTAGAAAGTTTTTGATTGCTTTCTTTAGAGATGCAGTTAGCTTTATTTGAATCAATTCTTCCTTCAGTGATGCAACTTCCAAACAGAAAAGGAATTTCCCCATCTTCCTCAACATATGAAGCAGGATTTGCAACTACTCCAACCGTTTGCTGCGGTGAGATAAACTTCAATTTTTTAACGTCCCAGAAATCCGGCAAATCGATTTTCCATGGAGTATTAAGAGTTCTCAAGATTGATATTTGGTTTGACCTATTGACCATCACAAAACCCCTCCCAACATTTCCCGAATCTCATTCTCTAAATCCTTAATCTCCGCCTCAATCACCCCCAACTCCCTCGGCGGCACATACTCATAAAAATGCCGCGTAAACGGAATCTCATAGCCAATCTTCGTCTTCTCCTCATCCACCCAAGCATCCGGCACATGGGGCAACACCTCCCGCGCCATATAACCCCCCACATCCTCCTTCAACGGCACATTCTCATAATCCCGCAGCTCCGGATCAGCCTCCGGCTTCCCATCCTTATCCACACAAATCACCGCCCCCTCATCCCGCTCCCCCAACCCCGCCAAAATCACCTTCAAAACCCCCGCCGCCAACTTCACCCCCGCCTGCTTCGCCGCCCCCTGCAAATCCTTCAAAAACACCGCCCGATCCTGATACAACTTCGACCCATCCAACCGCCCCAAAACATCCAAATACTCCGCCTGCAAAGCCTTCCCCGCCGCCACATCCTCCGCCACCTTCACCGCATCCTTCTTCTTACTCACCGCCAAATTCACCCACCCCGACTCCGCCTGCAACCGCGCCAACCGCCCCGCCGACACCTGAAAATTCAACCGCAACGGACGCTCCACCGTAATCCGTCGATAGCCAAAATCTTCATTATCAAAAATCTTCACCGCCTCACCCGGCTCAAAATCCTGATATAGCCGCGTAATCGCCGCAATATTCTCCCCCGTCATCTCATTACGCTTATTCGCCTGCGACTTCCGCATCCGCCGAAACTGCCCCACCCCATTAATCAACTGCACCTTTCCCCGACGATGCTTCGGCTTCCCATTCGTCAAAATCCAAATATACGTATTAATCCCCGTATTCTGAAACATCTGATCCGGCAACGCCACGATCGCCTCCAACCAGTCATGCTCAATCACCCAGCGCCGAATCTGACTCTCCCCACTATCCGCCGCCCCCGTAAACAACGGACTGCCATTAAACACGATCGCCAACCGACTCCCCAGCCCATCCTTACCCACAGGCTCCATCTTCGACACCATATGCTGCAAAAACAGCAACGCCCCATCATTAATCCTCGGCAGCCCCACCGCAAACCGCCCCTCCGGATTTTCCGCCTCCGCCTCCACAAACGCCTGCTCACTCTTCCAATTCACCCCAAACGGCGGATTGCTCAACATATAGCGAAACCGCTCCCCCTTAAACCGATCGCCCGAAAAACTATTCCCCTCCCGAATATTCGCCGCATCCTCCCCCGTCACCAAAAAATCCGACTTCGCCACCGCATAGGTCTGCTCATTCAACTCCTGCCCATACAACAACACCTCCGCCTTAGGATTAATCTTCGTCAGAATATGCTCCTTCGCGATCGTCAGCATTCCCCCCGTCCCACAAGCCGGATCAAACACCTTCCGGATGATCCCCTTCCCCCGCAAATCCGCCTCATGCTCCGCAAACAGCAAATTGCACATCAACCGAATAATCTCACGCGGCGTATAGTGATGCCCCGCCGTCTCCCCCGTAAACTGATTAAACTTATCCAACAACCGCTCATACACATCCCCCATCTCGTGATTGCTCACCTGCGACGGATGCAAATCAATCTCCGCAAACTTCTTGATCAGCTTCGTCAGCAAATCATGCTTCACCAGCTTATCGACGATCGCTTCAAGCTTAAAATTCTCCAGAATATCCCGCACATTCTGGCTATAGCTCTTGATATAAAACCGAAAATTCGCCTCCGTCTCCGCCGAATTCTGCGCCACCCCCGCCAAGTCATACTGCGACGCATTGTAAAACGGCAACCCCCCCGTCGCCTTCAGCAGCACGGTCTCCAGCGTCTCCTCATCAAACTCATCCTTAAACTGCTCATAGGTTTGACGTACCTGCGATCGCACATCCGCCGTATAGATACAATCCAACCGCCGCAACACCAAAAACGGCAGCACCACATCCTTAAACTCATTGTGCATAAACGGCCCGAACAAGATATCGTCCGCCACCTGCCAAATAAACTGCGCCTTATCTTGAAAATTCAGTGCATCGGAGTTGGAAGACATTTCGTTAAAACCCAATGAGGAAGCGATCGGCCATCCAGCGGCGCCCAAGGCAGCTCAAACAAGCCAGCACTCTTTATACCGCAATTCCTAACGCAGTAGCACGAATTCCCCCAACCCTAAAGATTCAACCCCGCCCGCAACCCTGAGTCGCAATCCCAACAGGATCGCACTAGTCGGATACGGTTCCAAACCACGACCCAAATAAGTATATTTGAACTATATTTATGTTTCTGGCGATGTTCTTCCCATGAGTCAAATCACCATCCAATGCCGCCTCATTGCCCCGGCCACCACCCGCCAATTCTTCTGGCACCTCATGGCCGATCGCAACACCCCCCTGATCAACGAACTGATCCAACAAGTCAGTCAGCATGACGACTTCCCCACCTGGCGACAAAAAGGCAAACTCCCCGCCACCATCATCAGCCAACTCTGCCAACCCCTCAAAGCCGATCCCCGCTTCAACGGCCAACCCTCCCGCTGTTACATCTCCGCCATCCACGCCGTCGAATACATTTTCAAATCCTGGCTCACCATCCAGAAAACCCTCCAAGCCAAACTCGATCGCAAGCGCTTCTGGCTCGAAATCCTCCAAAGTGACACCGAACTCACCGAAGCCATAGACCAGCCCCTCGAAGCCATCCAAACCCACGCCACCCAAATTCTCACTCGCCTCACCCGTCGATCACGCCGCACTGATAACCCAGAACGCACCATCTACAGCCAACTCTTTGATCTGTACCGTGATGCAGAATCACCCATAGAACGTGCCACGATCGTCTACCTGATCAAAAACCGGGGGGTACTCCCCACCGACCCAGAAGACCCCGACAAACTTGCCAAACGCCGCCGCAAAATCGCTATCCAAGCCGAACGCCTACAAACCCAAATCGAAGCCCGTATCCCCAAAGGCCGCGATCTCACAGGTCAACAATGGCTAGAGACACTGACGATCGCCACCACCACCGTGCCAAAAGACAATGCCGAAGCCAAACACTGGCAAAACCGCTTACTCACCAACCCCAAACCTGTCCCATTTCCGCTAATCTACGAAACCAACGAGGATATGGTCTGGTCACTCAACCCCAAAGGCCGACTCACTGTACAATTCAACGGCCTATCCGATCACACCTTCGACATCTACTGCGATCAACGCCAACTCCACTGGTTCCAGCGCTTCCTCAACGACCAAACCCAAAAACGGACCAGCAAAAACCACTCCAGCGCCCTCTTCACCCTCCGCTCAGGCCGTTTAGCGTGGCAAGTCGGAGAAGGCAAAGGCGACCCCTGGGAAGTCCACCATCTCACCCTGTACTGCACCGTCGATACCCGCCTCTGGTCAGCCGAAGGCACCGATTCAGTCCGTCAAGAAAAAGCCACCGAGGTCGCCAAAACCCTGACCAAAATGCAAGACAAAGGCAACCTCTCCGACACCCAAACCGCCTACGTCAAACGTCTCTCATCCACCTTAGAAAAAATCCAAAACCCCTTCGATCGTCCCAGCCAACCCCGCTACCAAAGCAATGCCCACATCATCGTCGGCCTCAGCCTCGGCGTAGACAAACTCGCCACCCTTGCCGTCTGGGATGCCAACCGCGATAGTATCCTCGCCTACCGTAGCATCCGCCAACTCCTCGGCGACAACTACAAACTCCTCTCCCGCCAACGCCAACAGCAGCAAGCTACCGCTCACCAACGCCACAAAGCCCAAAAACGCAGTGCTCCTAAACAACCCGGCACATCTAACCTCGGCGAATACATCGATCGCCTCCTCGCCAAAGCCATTATCCAAACCGCCAAATCCTACAAAGCCTCCAGCATTGCCGTCCCCAACCTCGACCAAATACGCGACATCATCACCAGCGAAATCCAATCCAGAGCCGAACAGAAATGCCCTGGCCACTTAGCATCCCAAAAACACTACACTAAACAATACCGTGTCAACATTCACCGTTGGAGCTATGGTCGTCTTATCGACAATCTTCGTAGCCAAGCCTCCCAACTCGGCATCCCCATAGAAAAAGTTAAACAACCCAACCAAGGAACATCGCAGGCAAAAGCTAAAGAAATAGCGATTGTTGCCTATCGTTCCCGCCAACAATAAAGTACAATTGAACTTAAAAGAGTTTTGAACCTTGAAAACTGAATATTTCAATAGCGTCGCATTACATACTGCTAGCAGTCCCTGTAATGTGAAAAAACTGGGTTCGTTTGACTGTCTGCCGACAGTTTTACTTTCTGACCCTGGTAGCTGCTCACCCTGATGCTGTCGGATGGGATTCGCAAGTTTCCCAGAAGAGATTAAGTCATGATTGAAGATCGCTATTTTCTATTATGGCGTAGGTACGCTCCCAGCAACAAGGGCGCAGACATACTGCTGTAGTGGCTACCAAACCACCCCCGATCGAGGGGGAACCCGTCTCTATCAGTCATTTTCGCACTTGAGTATGGATGATTTTCATCCGGCGATCAGCGCAAAGCTGAAAATACCTATCCTGTAAGGCTCATACCTAAAGAGGATAGGCAAGCAACTGCCACCCAAGTAGCGACTAATGGACTTGGGCAGATCGATCGGCGCAAACACAACTTGAATAGCCTGTCTCACAGCACATTCAAGCAACCGCCGCCGCAATCACCTGTCCTCACTGGGGCAGGTTGAAAGCCGCGCCACTTGCAACCTGTCACGGTAAACCCGTCTGCCGCAATCACCTGTCCTCACTGGGGCAGGTTGAAAGATCTGTAAGGGGATCCGGCGGCTCTATATCTTCACGCCGCAATCACCTGTCCTCACTGGGGCAGGTTGAAAGTTATTTTCTCAGCAGTCTTACTTATAAAAAATTCAGCCGCAATCACCTGTCCTCACTGGGGCAGGTTGAAAGGCTCCGTTTTGTGGCGTCCTGGGCGGTTTGGGGTTGCCGCAATCACCTGTCCTCACTGGGGCAGGTTGAAAGAAAAATTCTTGAATCAATCCTTGCTCTTTTTAACGCCGCAATCACCTGTCCTCACTGGGGCAGGTTGAAAGACTAAGTGATTCGACGTTCAGGGCAATGATGCCCGCCGCAATCACCTGTCCTCACTGGGGCAGGTTGAAAGAAGGATATGGCGATCGGCGCTGGTTTCCGATTTTGCCGCAATCACCTGTCCTCACTGGGGCAGGTTGAAAGTTTATCCAATCTCTGTTTACTTCCTCCCCCTTCCCGCCGCAATCACCTGTCCTCACTGGGGCAGGTTGAAAGTATATATCCAATTACTCAAACCGATAACGGGTACGGATGTTCGCCGCAATCACCTGTCCTCACTGGGGCAGGTTGAAAGGAAACCGAGGGCGGCGGCGATGTCGATGATTTGCGCCGCAATCACCTGTCCTCACTGGGGCAGGTTGAAAGACCCATAGCTTGCCCTTGGCCCGTTCCACTTTATGCCGCAATCACCTGTCCTCACTGGGGCAGGTTGAAAGGCCAGCCGGAGATCTCCGATCGGGTATCAGCTTGAGCCGCAATCACCTGTCCTCACTGGGGCAGGTTGAAAGATGTCTGCTGCGTCTGCTCAAAATAAGGGTGCTCGCCGCAATCACCTGTCCTCACTGGGGCAGGTTGAAAGACAGATCGCGAAACTGGTCGGCATGGCGGAAGGTAATCGCAGCCGCAATCACCTGTCCTCACTGGGGCAGGTTGAAAGCCTACGAACGCATGGGTAGAATACAATCCCACGCTGCCGCAATCACCTGTCCTCACTGGGGCAGGTTGAAAGTGATTACCCGACCTGATCTAGCTCGGGCAAACGACGCCGCAATCACCTGTCCTCACTGGGGCAGGTTGAAAGACGATCGTGACTTCAGAATCAATAATCGTGCTGACGCCGCAATCACCTGTCCTCACTGGGGCAGGTTGAAAGCAAATAGGCCCGCACTTCCACGATTTCACCAATCGGCCGCAATCACCTGTCCTCACTGGGGCAGGTTGAAAGGTCTCCCCCCTGCCTCATGAATCTATCGTACACCGCCGCAATCACCTGTCCTCACTGGGGCAGGTTGAAAGCAAGGAACTAGAACCAAAGACTGACTGGCACGAGTCAAGCCGCAATCACCTGTCCTCACTGGGGCAGGTTGAAAGGAATTTGTGCTGACGCAATTGCACCATGACATTGTGGTGGCCGCAATCACCTGTCCTCACTGGGGCAGGTTGAAAGGTGTTGGTGATTGGGCATGAAAAAAGCGGCCTCCGTAGGCCGCAATCACCTGTCCTCACTGGGGCAGGTTGAAAGTTCCCACTGGTTGGGCTTCTGGAAGAACGCCTTGGCGCCGCAATCACCTGTCCTCACTGGGGCAGGTTGAAAGAAGAAGCTAGATGCCATCATCGGCGAAATTTCCACGCCGCAATCACCTGTCCTCACTGGGGCAGGTTGAAAGTTTCCGTTGCCCGGAGCACCAGTGAACATCCCGATGTGCCGCAATCACCTGTCCTCACTGGGGCAGGTTGAAAGTGTTGTTTGAATCGATCGGGGGCCGTGGCATTTTCGCCGCAATCACCTGTCCTCACTGGGGCAGGTTGAAAGCAGTCTGATGCGCAATCTCCCGGCGCACGTCTCGCCGCAATCACCTGTCCTCACTGGGGCAGGTTGAAAGGATCGATATACAAGGTTGGGCACCGCCCAACACCACCAACCGACACCCCCCACCGATCGGCCTTCCCCGATCGCACCCACACATCCCAATAAATTCAAGACATCTCCCAGGTAAGCGGCAACCGCACCTGGGATTTGATTTTCTTCGGCTTCACCCCCGCAAACAACTTCCCCGCCACCGCCAAATCCACATTTCCCCCACTGACAATCACCCCCACCCGCTTCCCCGGCATCGCCATCAGCCCTTCCAACAGCGGCACCGCCCCCAGCGCCCCCGTCGGCTCCACCACAATCTTCAGCCGCTCCCAGAGCACCATCAGAGATCGCCCGATCGCCGCCTCCGAAACCGCCACCATATCATCCACCTCCGCCAAAAAAATCGGCCAAGTCAGATCTCCCAAACAAGCCGTTCTGGCACCATCGGCAATGGTTTTGGGATTCTCCACCCGCTGCAACGATCGGGTCACAAACGATCGCGTCGCATCATCCGCCGCCTTGGGTTCGACGCCAATAATTTCGCAACGCGGCGACAATGCCCGCACCGCGATCGCGCTCCCCGCAATCAAGCCACCGCCGCCCACACAAACAAACAAGGCATCCAATTCCCCCACTGCCTCCAGCAATTCCCAAGCCACCGTCCCCTGGCCCGCAATTACTGCCGGATGATCGAACGGCGGAATCAGCGTCAGCCCCCGATCGTCCGCCAATTCCTGGACCAAAACTTCCCGCGATTCCGTCTCCCGGTCATACAGCACCACCGTCGCCCCATAGCCCTGCGTCGCCGCCTGCTTCACCGTTGGGGCATCCTGCGGCATGACGATCGTCACTGGCACCCCCAAAATCTGCCCCGCCAACGCCAACGCCTGCCCATGATTTCCCGAAGAAAAAGCCACCACCCCTGCCTGCCGCTGGGCCGAATCAAGCTGGGCCAGGGCGTTATAGGCTCCCCGAAACTTAAACGAGCCACTGCGCTGGAAATTCTCGCACTTGAAAAAAATCTGGCTCCCGGTTTGGGCATTCAGCGTTTGCGAAGTCAGAACGGGTGTGCGATGGGCCACGCCTGCCAAGCGATCGACCGCCGCTTGGATCGACCCTGCTGTAATCGTCATCTGCGCCAAACCTCACCGAAAACCTGCCCGTCCAGTCTAACGCGCCCATTCCCGTCCTATCAGTCCACCCCAATCCCAAAGACTTTCGCGCGATCGCCGCAGGGGCGCGAGCGCTGTGCCGTAAAATACAAAACGACGTAGATGACAGGCCCGCAGAACAGGCCATAGGTGTGACTCATGTTGAAGGTGCTGGTTTCCGACCCGATTGATCAAGTGGGGATTAATATCCTCTCGCAGGTGGCAACGGTCGATGTAAAAACCAATCTAACGCCCGAGCAATTGATCGAAGTGATCGGTGACTATGACGCACTGATGATTCGATCGGGCACCCAAGTCACCAGTCCCGTAATCGAAGCCGGACATAAGCTGAAAATCATTGGGCGGGCCGGGGTCGGGGTCGATAACGTCGATGTTCCGGCAGCGACGCGCAAAGGGATTGTCGTGGTGAATTCGCCGGAAGGCAACACGATCGCCGCTGCGGAACATGCCCTCGCGATGATGATGTCGATGTCGCGCTACATCCCGATCGCTGATGCTTCGATGAAAGCCGGGAAGTGGAATCGCAAGGATTTCACGGGTGTGGAAGTTTATAAGAAAACCCTGGGTGTCGTCGGCTTGGGCAAAATCGGGGCGCACGTTGCCACCGTCGCCCACGCGATGGGGATGCGGCTGCTGGCCTTTGATCCGTTTGTTTCCAAAGAACGGGCCGAGCAGTTAAATTGCCAGTTGGTGGAAATGGAGGTGCTGCTGCGCGATTCGGACTATGTGACCCTCCACATTCCCAAAACCCCGGAAACCGCGAACTTAATTAATGAGGCTTCGATCGCCAAGATGAAGCCGACCGCCCGAATCATCAACTGCGCAAGGGGCGGAATTATTGACGAAGCGGCGTTGGCGAAGGCGCTGAGCGAAGGGCGTTTGGGCGGGGCGGCGCTGGATGTGTACGACGGCGAACCCCTCGGTGAATCGCCGCTGCGCGACCTGGGACGCGAGATTGTGCTCACGCCACATCTCGGCGCATCCACCGAAGAAGCCCAGGTCAACGTCGCAATCGATGTGGCGGAACAGATTCGCGATGTGCTGCTGGGCAATGCGGCCCGATCGGCAGTTAACATCCCCGGTTTGCGGCCCGACGTACTCGAAAAACTCAAACCCTACCTACAACTCGCCGAAACCTTGGGGAATCTGGTCGGACAGCTCGCAGGGGGGCGGATCGAAGCGCTGAACATCACCCTGCGCGGCGACCTCGCCACATCCCAAAGCCAACCGATCGTCGTCGCGGCCACCAAAGGCTTGCTTTCCCATGCCTTGCAGGAACGGGTGAACTATGTCAACGCCACGATCGAAGCCAAGGAACGCGGCATCCACATCACGGAAACCAAAGACGAATCCAGCCGCGACTATGCGGGGTCGATTCGCTTAGTTGCCACAGGGAATCTGGGCGAGCATTCCGTCGAGGGTGCGCTGCTGGGCCATGGCGAAATGCGGGTGACCAGCATGGATGATTTTCCGATTAACGTACCGCCGACTCGTCACATGCTGGTCACGCTGCACCGCGATATGCCAGGACTGATTGGTCGCATCGGCTCACTATTAGGCAGCTTCAATGTCAACATTGCCAGTATGCAGGTCGGACGCAAAATTGTGCGCGGCGATGCAGTGATGGTCATGAGTGTCGATGATCCCTTGCCGGAGCATGTGATCGCTGAAATTAAACAAGTAACTGGTATCCGCGATGCTTATACCGTAATGCTGTAGCTCCAACACGGTGGACTGGGTTCACCCTCCGTCCGCCCGCACCCTTGACCGAATCAAATTGAACGCATTGCATCGAGTGCATCGAACCATGACCAAAAGCTGGTGGGAAATTCGGGTCGTCTGTGAAACGCACCTTGAGGAGGTGATGTTCTGGCGACTGGAGCAATTTGGCTGCCAAGGCACCTCCAGCCAACGATCGGGGCAGCAAGCCCAGATGACCGCCTACTATCCCCAGCCCCAGGCCCATGTTTTAGACCTTGCGGCGCTATCGCTGTCAATTCGCCAAGATGCCCTGAATCTGGAACAACCGATTCCCCAAGTGCGCTGGGGAATTATTGAGGAAGAGGACTGGTCGCAAACTTGGAAGCAACAATGGGAACCGCGCCCGATCGGCGATCGTCTACTGATCCATCCCGCTTGGCTCCCCAAACCGGAAACCGATCGGCAAATTCTCACCCTTGAACCCGGCGTGGCCTTTGGTACCGGGGAACATGCCACGACCCAGCTCTGCCTGGAAGCCTTAGAAATGCGCTTAGCCGACCATCCCGAACAAATCACGATCGCCGATATTGGCTGCGGTTCCGGCGTTCTCGGAGTCGGGGCGTTACTCTTAGGTGCAAAACAAATTTATGCCGTGGACAACGATCCGTTAGCAACAACAGCAACCCAAGAAAACATTGAACTGAATCAGCTCGACCCCACCAAACTGACTGTCGCCACTGGCAGTGTCGAGACGCTAGTGACAATGATTCCGGAACCCGTTGAGGGAATTGTTTGTAATATTCTCGCCGATGTGATTGTCGAATTAATTCCGCAGTGGGAGCCGTTCATTAAACCCGAAACCTGGGGCATTCTCAGCGGCATCTTACTGGATCAAGCCAAAGGCGTTGCCGATGTTCTGGAAGGTAATGGTTGGTTTGTCGCCGCGCTCTGGAAACGCGGCGACTGGGTCTGCATGAACATCCGCCGATCGTAAATCGCCGCTACCGCAGGGGTACTAGCCCCATCGCCTGTTGCAACGACTTGGCTAAATGCTGCACCTGCGGCTCCTCCACCATCGTCATGTGATCGCCCGGCACGTCATAGACCTCCAGCCGATCGACCAACGGCCCCCACCCCAAACCCTGCTCCAAATAAGCCTGAGAATAGAACACTTCCTCCGTCGCCCGGAACAGCACCAGCCGATCGGCCAACCGCCCCGGCTCATACTGGTTCGATGCCTGGGTGTTCTCAGCGACCACCAGCTTGTATTGCAGCTCATAGGACAGCGACTTGCCCCGCTGTTGCAACCAACGGCCATAGGCACAATGCAACTGCTCCCGCTGTTCCGACCACGATCGCCGCAACTTCTGCTTGATATAGCGGCGCTTGCCCATAGTTTGGGCCGATCGCCAATGGGCTTTCAACCAACCCCGCTTGGAAAAGTGACTCGGCCAATTGGGGCCATAGGTATCCAGCAGCGCGACCATCCCAACGGGCAAATCACGGGCCACCATCTGCCGGGCCATTTCATAGGCCACCGTGCCGCCGTAGGACATCCCGATGATGTGATAGGGGCCTTCGGGTTGAACGCGCTGCATCTCCGCGATGTAGAACGCGGCCAGATCTTCCACCCGATTCGGCGGTGCATTGTCGCGATCCATCATCTGGGCTGCTAAACCGTACAAGGCTTGGTCTTGCCCCAAGCGCTGGGCCAAGGGTCGGAAAAAGCGTCCGCCCTCGCCCAAGACATGAATCGCAAAGAGGGGGGGATGGCGATCGCTACCCCGCTGAATCACCACCACACTGGAATGCTCAACCGCCTTGCCACCATTCTGTTCCAAAGATTGCGCCAATTGCCGCACCGTGGGCGATCGGAACAACACCGTGGGCGAGAGCGTGAGATTCAGACTTTGCTCCAGGCGATCGCACAGCCGCGCCACCAGCAACGAATGCCCACCCAGCTCAAAGAAATCATCATCCAGTCCAACGGCCACGCCGAGGATCTCCTGCCACAGCACAATCAACTGACCTGCCAGTGAATCTGCGGCCACCGCCGCTACTCCCAAGCTCGCCACGGCCTGCGGCAGCGGCAACGCCCGCCGATCGACCTTGCCATTCGGGGTCAGCGGCAGCGCGGGCAGCAGCACAAACTGGCTCGGCATCATGTACTGCGGCAACTTATCATGCAGCCACTGGCCCAGATCCTTCGCCGTCAATCCTGATTCGGGCTCGGGCACCACATAGGCCACCAAAATTTGGTGTTCCGCGACTTCCCGTGCCAGCACAATCGTTTGCTGCACTTCAGGATGCGCTTCCAAACGCACTTCGATTTCCCCCGGCTCAATCCGGAAACCGCGAATCTTGACCTGGAAATCCGATCGTCCGACATATTCCAGTTGACCATCTTCGCGCCAGCGCACCACGTCCCCGGTACGATAGAGGCGGGAATGGGCATCGGCCTTAAACGGATGGGCAATAAACCGCGATATCGTCGCTTCCGGCAAATTCAAGTAGCCTCGCGCCACCCCCGGCCCACCAATGCACAATTCTCCTGGTACCCCCACAGGCAACAATTGCTGTTGCTCATCCAGCACATAGACTTCCACATTCGGCAAGGGCCGACCGATCGGAATGTCCCCCTGATCAGCGGTATAACCGACTTTCTGCGGATCACACCAAGTCGCACTGACGGTAATCTCGGTGGGGCCATAGGTATTGATCCAGCGGACATGCTGCGGCACCCGCGATCGCCATTGCTCGTAGGCCGTCCGCGAAGCCTTTTCGCCGCCCACGCAGACCAGCCGGAGCGACGCGGGCAACGTCTGTTCCCGCCGCACCAAGCTACTCACCAATTCATGCCAAAACGCCGTCGGCAAATCCAAAATCGAAATTTGCTGCGCTTCTACAAACGCCCAAAAATCACGGGTGGAGGCGGCGATCGACTCCGGCCGCAGCACCAAGGTCGCCCCGCTGATCAACGTCGGATAAACCTCCTCCACAATGATGTCAAAGCCAATATTGGAAAACTGCAACATCCGATCACCCGGCTGCAATTCAAATTCTGCCGCGATCGCCTGGGCATGATTGACTACGCCGCAATGCTGAATCATTACACCTTTGGGATTCCCCGTCGAACCCGAGGTATAAAGCACATAGGCTAGACTCTGGGGCGTTGCCAGCGCCACGGGATTGGTTTGGGGATAGCGACCGATCGCCGGGGCCGCTTGATCGAGACAAACCACCTGGGCATCATGCTCTTGCGGCAACTGATCCAGCAGATCTTGCCGTGTCACAATCAACGGACATTGAGCGTCTTCAAGTTTATACACCCGGCGCACATGGGGATAAGTCAGATCCAACGGGACATAGGCGGCCCCCGCTTTCAGCACCGCCAAAAATGCCACAATCAAATCCGTCGATCGGTCCAAGAGCAACGCCACCAATTGCTCCGCCCCAATGCCCTGCCCCCGCAGAAAATGCGCCAGTTGATTGACGCGACCATTCAGCTGGCGGTACGTCAATTGCAACGGGCCATCAATCAGCGCAATCTGATCGGGCATCTGCGCCACCCGCGCCTCAAACAAGCCATGAATCGTCGCCGAGGATGGCGACCCGGACACGCTGTGTCCCGACCAATCCTGCAATAATTGCAACCGTTCAGCGGACGGCAAATAAGCCACCCGATCGATCAGCGCATCCGGCCCTGCGGCCACCAACGCGGCCACCAACGCACCATAGTGCTGCGCCAACCGCTGCGCCGTCGCCGCCGTCATATGCAAGGGTCGATACCGCAGGCTCACCGCCGTTGGCGACCACCACAGGACAAGTTCCAAGGGGGTATTCATCGGCAACACCCCACCGCCACTAAACCCCACCAAACCCCACAAATCCACTGGGGTCAGTCCTTGGCCCGTGGCGATCGCCAGGAGTTCCGCCGCCGTGATCGCTTCCGTCTGGGCCTGTTGCCGTTCCGCACCAACCCGATGCAACGCTTGGGCGAGCGTCATCGATGATTGCAGGGAGACTTGCAGCGGTAACTGGTAAGCGGCTGACAAATCCGTACAGCAAACCCAAGGTGCTTCGGTATGATAGCGCCATAGCAGCAGGAACCAAACGCCGATCGCCGTCGTCTCAACGTCCAACTGCACCCTTGCACTCAGACGCGCCAAATCCTGGCCAACCACATGACCGAGATCGATTGTTTGCCAACTTTCCTGCGTTAATTGCAAGGCTAACGATGGCCGATCGGCAACCGTTGGCAGCGGACATTCCTGGGGCAGCGGACATTCCTGGGGCAAGTTCGCGCAGCGAACCGTCCAGAAAGCCTGGTTTGTAAGGGGTGGGGTAATCAGCATGGCTATTGATCGAAACAACAGTACAATCCATCAGCACTGAAATGATTCACTACCGACGGTGATAGATGCGTACCTGACATTTCCCGGCCATCGACCACGACAATCGCCCAGCTGGATGTCGCCGCAATTGCCAGTTTTCCTACTGCAATTAGTAGCAAGAGACCCCGACGTAATACATCTAACCTCCGACGCATTCTCATTTCGCCGAGTCGATCACCATTGGCTGCTCAATCACCAAATCCCTATAAAAAATCTTACTTTTGACAGAACTATTGCGATTTTTGCACCCCGCTCAAGCCCCATCTAACCCCAAGTCAAGCAGGCATTTGCCGCTTTGGTTTGACCAGTTTGTGCCAAAAACCTATCTCAGGGTAGAGCCACCTGATCCGAGACTGATCCGGGACTGATCCGAGATCAGCGGCCGCTGATAAGCATTGGTTAATTCGGTTGATTGCCATCGAAAAGCCAAAGGCATGCCAAGACAACCGCCCCGCAGCGATTCACCCGCTCAGACGATAGCATTCTCAGTTGAACGGACATAGCATTGCCATTATCATCCGCCAACTCAATTCCCAGGCCTGACCATTGCGCCTCCGGTTGCCGATCGCAACATCCCCAGAACAGGGCAATGTAAGCAATCCGCAGCGCAGCGTTGCATTTTGTAACGGTCGAACCCAATGGGGTCTTGTATAGTTTGATCAATGGTTCTAGGCCAATCCTATTCTGGCTCGCATCATGCTGCAATCTGACGCTGACATCCCGGATATTATTCCGTCTATCACTTTACCAATCGCCGATCGCCCGGATCAAGAAGCCCAATGGTTACGGAACAGGCTGCATCAATGGCTGGATGCCCAGTTCATCCCGGAAGCAGTCAATGGGGAAATCGCCCAACGCGCAGCTCAGATCTTTCTGCGCCATCGAATTGAGGGGGAAACGGACATGATTACCCTCGTCGTCGCCTTGGTCACCGAACTCGAAAACTATGACTTCTCCAAAAGCTTTTTCGGCAACTTCACCGTCGCTAACGCCGTCAGTGAACTGGTGATGGAGAGCATCGGGATTGACAGTCGCTGCTGTGGCCAATCGGATTAGCAGCAGCCCCACAGCGATTGCGGTTCCCACAGCACAATATTGCAACAGCGAAAGTGCCCCAATAACAAACCCCACTCGGCGTTCGGCCGAGTGGGGTTTCGCATCACCAATCGCCAGTGCTTACCAGCTGGACTTCACAACGCCCGGCAGCAGACCTTCATGCGCCATTTCGCGGATCACGTGGCGGGACAGCCCGAAGTCACGGTACACCGAGTGGGGGCGACCCGTCATCCAGCAGCGGTTGTGCAGACGCGAAGGCGCACTGTTGCGCGGCAATTGCTGGATCTTGCGATGAATTTCTAACTTTTCTAGCGGATCCTGAGCTTTATCAAATGCTTCCTTGAGCGCAGCGCGCTTGGCAGCGTACTTCGCGACTAACTTTTGGCGCTTTTGCTCGCGCACAACCATACCTGTTTTAGCCATTGAATGCGTCTTTACCCGTGTTCAAAATTACAGCGTTTTCCATTGTAGCAGGATAACGCCGGATCTGATCGCAGCGGCCGTTTGTCCAAATTTCATGACGATCGTCCTTCCCCCGTATGCTCTGCCGCCCCCTAGCGATCGCCCCGCCTAAACTGCTAGATTGAACTGCAAGCTGTCATCGCGATCGCCATCACCCCATGCAAAAAACCAATGATCTTCACGTAGTCGAGACCCGAACATTGATGACGCCCGCCAGCCTCAAGGCTGAATTGCCCCTGTCAGAAGCAGCGGCAAACTTAGTCGCAACCACCCGCGATCGCATTCGGCGGATTCTGCGCCATGACGATGAGCGGCTCCTCGTGATCGTTGGCCCCTGCTCCGTGCATGATGTGAATGCGGCGATCGAGTACGGCAAACGTTTACTCCCACTGCGCGAAGCGCTCCAAGATAAGCTCGAAATCGTTATGCGGGTCTACTTCGAGAAGCCCCGCACCACGACGGGCTGGAAGGGCTTGATTAATGACCCCCACCTAGACGAAAGTTTTGATATCACGACGGGGCTGCGGGTGGCCCGGGGGTTGCTGCGGGACTTGGCCGAAATGGGGATGCCCTGCGCCACGGAATTGCTTGACCCGATTACCCCGCAATACATTGCCGACTTAATCTCCTGGACCGCGATCGGCGCGCGCACCACCGAAAGCCAAACCCACCGCGAAATGGCTTCTGGTCTCTCGATGCCCGTGGGTTTCAAGAATGGTACGGATGGCGGTTTCACGATCGCGGTGCACGCCATGCTCGCAGCGAGTCAGCCCCACCACTTCCTCGGGATCAACCGTGACGGCCTCGCCAGCATTGTCCAAACCACGGGTAATCCCGACTGCCATCTGGTCATGCGCGGCGGCAAACATGGCCCCAACTACGACTTCAGCAACCTGGAAAAAGCGGCTTTGGAACTCGGCAAACAGGGTCAGGCAAACCGCGTGATGGTCGATTGTAGCCATGGCAACACGAACAAAGACTACCGCCGCCAACCGATCGTGATTCAGGATCTGGTCGAGCAAGCAGGGCAAGGGTCGGCTTACTTGATGGGGGTGATGATCGAGAGCCACCTGGTCGAAGGTCAGCAGTCGTTACCCAGTCTCGATCAAATGGAAGCGGGTAAATCCGTATTGGATTATCTCACTTACGGTCAGAGCATCACCGATGCTTGCGTCAGCTTTGATACCACTGTTGAAATGTTGCATAATCTGGCGGCGATCGTGCGTAGTCCGATTGCGGTCTAAGCGCTCCCACCTAACTAGCGTGGGCTTTCTGGATCTTATCAATCGCCCGTTGGCTCACACTCGCCCAATCGACCTCCTCGGGATAGGGCGCATAGACCGAATTGCCTGTAGCAGGGTTATAAATCCGGCAGAATAGAACCTGCTCGGTTTCACCGGGTTCGACGGCGATCGTGATCGGTTGACGGAAGGCTTCGATCGGCAGTTTGGCCAGGGTATAGAGCAGCCCCTTGGCGAACAGGGTATCGAAACCCGCTTGGATAATGTAGGCCCGATCAGCACGAATCGATAGGTTCACTTTGGGATCGGGCTTACCGCGAAATTCTTTGGTTTCGATTTCGAGTTTTTCGATCGTGCCCGTTAGCGCTTGGTGGGCGATCGGCTCATGCCGATTCTCCCCACCATTCCAAAAATACCAAAGGCAGTCGTTATACTGGCGGTTGGCATAGATATAGCGCGGTTTCGGCGGATGACCAAAGCCTAGGGGGACAGGCGATCGGCGGGACGATCGGAGTTCCTCAAGGATGGCTTGCAATAGTTCTTCCGTATTCATGAGACTATTGTAGCCAAGAATTTTCGCAACGCAAGACCGGGCATTGATCCAGTAATGCCAGGGGCACAGTTGCAGTACGGGACGTGAATTGCGGGCGGAAGGCGCAAAGGCGGTCTCGAGGGCGATGAGTTATGCTGGGTGTATGGCACCTGATTTTGGCGGGTAAGTTGATGCTTCAAACTGTGACTCCTACCAGTATTGAAAATTTATACAATCGGGACTTTCAGCTATGGTTGGCGGCGACTGTGGAAAGTCTCCGATCGGGGGATTTTGAGCAGTTAGATCGGGTGCATTTGATTGAGGAGATTGAAGCATTGGGGAAGCGGGATCAACGAGAATTGCAAAGTCGTTTAATCGTTTTGTTGGCGCATTTATTAAAGCGTTGTTATGTGAATTCTCCAGATGATTTTCGGGGCTGGGAAGTGACGATTCGGGAACAGCGTGATGAACTTGAACTGCTATTGACTGATTCTCCGAGTTTACAGAATACTTGGGAAAGCTGTTTTCAGGCTTGTTGGGAGAAGGCGTTACAGCAAGTGAAAACGGGCTACGCTGGGGTGGAATTCCCGATCGATTTTCCATTTTCCTCAGAGATCAACATTGCTCTCTCTCAAAGGTTTTGGGAATCCTAGTTGTCGAGCGGTGGGTGGCAGAAGGTGCATCATCAGGAGGTGGAGTTGATGCCGGGGGCGCAGTTGAAGTTTGGGGCGACGCAGAATGCGGTGTTGGAGTTTGTGGTGGAAGTGGTGGAGTAGAGAATTAGTAATACTGAAAAATAAAATAATTGAGGTTTCTGAGCGATTACAGGCTGATTTGCAGCAGTTTTCTCCTTGTGTTCCCGCCTTAATTTTTGTTGTACGGCAATCTAAATTAAACGTGAAAATCCCATATTGAAAAACTCTGGAGGATAGAAATAAAAATCCCCAGAATTGTTAGTCTGGGGGCAACTGAGATTTCACAACAATCGGATTGCCATATCTACTGGCCTTTTTCTGGATCCGGTTCGCAATACAGCATCAGCGTTTGCATCTGCGTCTTTAATGACGACGCGAACATTAGATGACGACGCTTCTTGACAATCCAACAATTGCCATACTCTTCGGGGTAGCTCGGATTCTGAAATTCAACATAAATCTGTTCGCCCGTTGCAGGCGGGATAAAAGCATCTTCCTGTTCTCTGCGCTCTATACATTCACCTTGATAGTAAATTTCCAAGATGTACTTCACAATGATTCTCCTACGATTCTTCCACTATAGTTTTATAGTAGCTGTCTTTAGCTAGATAAGGTACTCTGGTTTTGATCGAAAATCCTAAAGTTTCTGAGCAATTGCCTCCCCGATGCGACCCAAATCGCCTGGTTGATCGCCGATCGGTTCGGATCGGGATGACAACGGCAATCGGGGGAGATGATTGATATTTGGGTTTAAAGTAAAATGTCCAAACCATTTTTCTGGACTAAGTTCAGTAGTTTAAGCGCCGTTCCTGTTGGGCGTTTCTGTCCGATCTCCCATTTTTGAACAGTTGATAGGCTAGTATTCAGAACGGCAGCAAACACGGCTTGGCTGACCTGAGACGATTCACGGATTTGCTTGATTTGCTCTGGTGCTAGGGGTTCGATCGCGGGTAAACATAGTCGATCGAACTCACGCATCGTGATTTGGTCGATCGCCCCAGCATTGTGCAGACCCTGAGCCGTTTCATGAACTGCTTCAAGAATTGCTGATTTCTTCTTTGGCATTGCAATTTACCTCGATTAATTCGTTACTTAGTTTTGCTTTTTTAAGATTTTGTGGCGAGAGAGACAATAGCTCTGAGGAGAGTTTTTTCAAGGCTTCTTCCTCATTTTGGTCGATATTGCTCCGCTGATTTTTCGGGAAGCCAAATACAAAAATCCAACGATCGTTGTGATTAGTCGCAATGAGAGTCCGAAAGCCGCCACGTTTTCCTTGTCCAGCTCGTGCAATCCGCTTCTTGAGTAGCCCACCCCCTAAATCAGCTTCGTACAGTCCTGCTTTCATCTCGTCTACAGCCGCGCAGAGGCTCTGGTCTTCTAGTCCTTGTTTGCGTGCCCAACGGTCAAACCATCGAGTTTTGTAAATTGTCATATCAATGGCCTCTGCACCAAATCATAGTACTAAGTGCTATAATTGGCAACTGTGTAACCTCCTTTCCGATGCGGGGCGGGATGGCAACGGAGATCGGGGGACGATTGGGTGGCTTACGTCCATTGGAAAAGCTGTTTCAGCGCGATCGCAATCAATAAACTTTATCGGAAATAGTAGATTCCTGTGAATCAATAACGGAATCTTGTTCAATGATTTAAAGTTCTCGTTGCTACTATTCTGATTTTCTTCCCATCGGTGACGCTAACGCTGCAATTATGCCGTCACTTGGGGCGTAACTACCTGTTTTTGCCGATGGGTCAACCGAAAGTTATGTAGCCCACAGGCCGTCT
>JBJORF010000060.1:0-27010 GCA_046049545.1 Cyanobacteriota bacterium
AAGCCCAAATCACTTGACTTGATCTTCACATCCGCCAGAGCGGCAAAACACGGCGCTACATATAGCTTTACTTCACGGCAATTCTAGGAGAGCCACAATTATCGGTGGCCGTTGGCTTTGATTTCCATGCTCATCAATTCCGCCATACTTTTGCGACTAATCTCATTCTGAAGGGCATGAATCCTTATCATGTGATGACCTTGACTCGCCATAAGTCACCCCAGAATTTCCGGCGTTATACCAAAGCCGCTGATGCCATTGCCGCAGAACAAGCCTTTCGGGAGATCTCAAATTGAACTGCAAGATTGGGCATGAGCGCCAGTTGTGATAGTGTTTTTTGGTCAGCAATTCCTCGTTAAAGATGCTGTATCGATATTCGTAAAGCTAGATCTGCGTTTCCCAATATTGCTCAACAATTGCTAGTGTTTCAATTAACCGATCGGCCTTGATTGGTTTCATCATATATCCAAAAACTTCAATTCCATTGGATTTGAGGATGTTGTGAAGGCGCTCTTGGTCTTCTGGTAGGGATATGAGCAGGATAACTGGAATGCTAGCGAAGGCAGGATTCTGTGACAATTGCTGAAGCAATTCTATGCCATTCATTTGGGGTAAATTAATGTCTAACAAAATCATCCAGCAGTTTTGATTGATCTGCTGAGATGACTGTTGACCCAGTAGTGGAATCACCTCTGATTCGATTAAGGACATTGCTGCACGGCCATTATTCGCGATTAGCAGCGGATTGGTAAGATTAGCGCGCTGGAAGAGGCGCTGTACATTCATCACATCAACCTCATCATCTTCTATCATCAAAACGTTGAGAATCCTATTTCCAACCATGGAACTTTCCTTAATTATTTGAAACGCTAGATGAAGTGGTGATGGTATTGCGATAATTCCAACTTATAAAAGTCGGAATAATTAACTAAAAGATGGCACTGATCTAGATTTTCAGAGACAGGCTGAGAGCAGTCCTAGAGCATACTCGGAGGAATCATCATATTTAGCCGATGCGTGGGTAATTAGATGATGGTAATTGATTAGTATTCGTATGAAATTGTAGCGAATTAGTGACGCATGAATTTAGTTTAGCAGGGACGGAATACCGTCAATTAATTGCGAGAAGACCCGACGATCGGTTACGGATGTAAAATTCGATGCAGTCGCTAATCTACTCCTTTAGATTCGGCGCTAGTCTCTAATTGGATAGACTACAGGGATTCTGCTTAGTTCTAAAGTGTAAAACATCAGCATTGCGCGAATTCAATCTCGATGGATCAGTTGTAAGAAATTTAGGAGCTTGGCAATGACATCTTTAAAATTTTGGCGCTATCTTTTGGCAGTGCTATTTCCACCTGCTTCGGTTTATATGCTGCATGGTCTGAGTGTGACGTTACTGATCAGTGTGCTGCTGACTTTCTGTGGCTGGGTGCCTGGAATTATCCACGCAATTTGGGTTTCCGCTAAGCATGATGAAGCCGCTAGCCCTGGCAACTACTAAAATCAGATTTTTATTCATCAATTACAAGCGAGGAAATAACGATGCTAGGGTTCTTTTTGACGACTTTGGTCACGGCTCTGAGCCTGTTCATTGTTGATATTTTATTTCGTGGTGTGATGATCGCTAACTTCCCGGTGGCAATAGTTGCTGCAATTACGATTGGCTTAGTCAACAGTACGGTTCGTCCAGTGCTATCGCTTCTATCGTTGCCAATTAATATTTTGACCTTGGGACTGTTCTCCTTTGTGGTCAATGGTATTTGCTTTTGGTTGGCTGGCGCGTTGGTGCCTGGATTTGCGGTGCATGGACTGGCGGCGACGCTTCTGGGGCCTGTGGTGCTTTCCCTAGGAGTAACCTTGCTGAATCAGTATTGGGTTGGACGGAGTTTGCCGATGTTGGGTTCTGACTCAGCGATCGAGAAATTATAAAATGCAAAAATGCGCCACCGTCGTTCTAGCCTCAAAACTAAACTCAAGGACTACTATCAATTTGCGTTGCCAATTACCAAAAGCCCTAATTGGGCAGCTAGGCGACAAGCAAATTACCCTTTTGAGAGATAGCGATTGGTCTTAAACCCTAAATAGGAGGAAGATTAAGTGTAGATTAAAGCAAACAACTTAGGACTATAGGGTGATTCATTGATCGTTTAGACCAAGCTATGTTGATCACATCAGGACAAATAATTTCCAATTAAAGGAGTCTTCCATGTTTAAGCAAACTCGACTATCTGTTGTTGCACTTTTCTCTTCGATCCAAACTCACTTGACTAAAGTTGTTGTGACTGGTCTTTGCCTAGCATTGCTAATTGGCTTACCAACGATGTCTGCCCGTGCGGCTAGTTTACCACTGGCTTTACCACTGGCTGGCTCATCCACGATCGCGGCAATTGGTCTACAGCACCAAGCCGAGGGTGCTATCAATCAAGCCGCTGGCAAAGCGGAAGAAGTCACTGGTGATCTCAAAGGTAAAGCAAAGGGATTGGCACGCCAAGTTGATGGCAAAGCCAAGCGGGACATTGGCAAAATTGAATCGAAAGTAGAAGAATTTGCAAGCAATGGCAAGGAAGCTGCGACTGACTTGGGTGAGCAAATTCAAGACGCGGCAGGCAGTCTGGCAAATTCTGTCAAAGACTTGGTGAAGTAACTAATGGTGAAATAGCCAAGCGCTCAGCCTCAATCGCTTTCTCGATGGAAGGTGATTGAGGCTGAGGTTAGTATTTTATCCCTATTGGTGCTGAATCTGAATCGATGTCAAATTGGGCATTGCCTGACGACAACTGCGACATAAGTCGTAGGAGCCGCCCCGGTGGATGTGACGCAAGAGTATATCCGAACAGCAAGGACAGAAGCGACGTGCTTGCGGAAAATGCTTAATTGGCATAAAAGCCCGCCTCAACGAAATCGCCGTCTGATCGATGGAACATAAGTAGTGCGCAACATTTTGTGTAGTCATGGCAAAGAGTTGATATATAAGCATTTACACTATTCATAGTAATGTGATAGTTTCACGACTATGTCTGCCTAATGAGTGAGATAAACCTAATCAAAAGTACTGTTTGATACCGCTATTTACAGAACGGAAATTAAGCGAACGCTGGGGCGTGCATCCTTGAAAACTGATGAATTTATCTATTATTGGTTGGCCTTCTTTGGAATTATCCTGACCCGCTATTTTCTGACGGCTGGCCTGGTCTATTGGTATTTCTACATCGTCAAGCATCCACTGCCCAGCTTCTTACAGAGCTTACGATCGCGGCCTGTGAGTTGGCAGTTAGTCCGCCATGACATGGAATTATCGATCGGGGCGGCTATCTTATTTGGACTGGGCGCAACGGCTGTGAATAGTGCCATGAACCTGGGATCGACAAAACTTTACTTCAATATTGCTCAACATGGATGGGGCTATTTGGGGTTGAGCTATATCCTGTTGCTGATAGTTCAGGATACCTATTTTTACTTTCTGCATCGGGCGCTCCATCACCCATGGCTGTTCAAGTGGATGCACCAAGGGCACCATAAATCCGGTGACCCAACCCCTTGGACTTCCTTTGCTTTTGATCCGTTGGAAGTGATTTTGCAATCGGCTTTTCTGATTGCGATCGTTTATGTTGTGCCATTACATCTCGCAGTATTAATTGCGCTGCTGATTACAATGACGATTTGGAGTGTTTGGAATCACTTAGGCTTTGAGTTGTTTCCGCCTGCCTTTCCGCGCCATTGGTTGAGTCGCTGGTTCATTGGCCCGACCCATCATGCCATTCACCATCGCAAGTATCGGCATCATTATGGTTTGTACTTTACGGTATGGGATCGATTGCTGGGAACGCATGACCCTGCCTACGATCGAGAATTTACGCTAGCGTTAAAATCAAAGTCCTAAGATCGAACGCAACAACTGTTTGATTGGGTATACCACGCGGAAAGCCTGCATTGATTCAATCCAGGCTTTGTGAATAGGAAACACCAGTTGAAATCGAACTTAACGGCTACCAGATAAGACGGCCCGCCAGCATCTAAACAGAACGCTGGCTGACCTGCCACAGGAAAATCACGATAATTGCGCCGAGTACGGCTAAGGCCACACCAGGAACCGTTAGACTTGTTCCCACAAGTTGTAAAGACCCATTGTAGAGAAAAGAATGCAGCGCCCCACCGAGAAAGGCCCCGACAACGCCCAATAGCATGGTCGAAACCAAACCGCCGCCTTGACGACCTGGATAGATTGCTTTAGCGATCGCGCCTGCAAGTAGCCCTAAAATAATCCAAGCAATAATGCCCATGGATTTTACCTCTTGTGGTGAACTAGGAAGATACCGTTCAATGTATCAATGGACGACTGGGTTGTATTGTACTTTTAGGAGGAAATTAGGTTAAAGCAGAATTCATCCTAAAGAGATATAAACCAGGTAATATAACTCGCTATCAAAAAAATCGCCCTGCCTAAAATGTTAGGCAGGGCCGGTTCCGGTAAATGAAGTCGTTTATTTCGACTATTTTAAAGCATCTTTGACGCTATCCTTAGCATCTTCAATCGCATTGCGAGTCGCGGCTTCTGCTTGCTTGGCTTTCCCGGCAATTTCATCAGCTTGGTTCCCTGTCACTTTGCCCAAGACTTCCTGGGCTTTGCCTTCAATATTCTTGGCAACGGCTTTGGCTTTATCTTCGAGACTCATGATGTAACTCCTTAAAATTAATAGGTTCAGGTTTGTTTAACCTGGATGTAACTATCCTAGTTTTCGTATGCGAATTCGCATTCTGCCTAAAGTGGTGTTATCGGGTGGAGTTGCTTCTTTCTTTAGTCGATTCCGACCCTTTCAACTGTGATAATAAAGCCTGATCAACCTCAATGCCCAATGCCTTAGCAACGCGCATTCCCAGGTCACGATCGGCTTGGAAAAAGTAGCAGAGCTGGCGCATTTGAATATCGCGCTCAACTAACTTCAGACCAGTTGGGCCACCCGTGAGGCTTTCTACTAATCTTGCCTGAGCATCGGGTGTCATCAGACGATACAAATCACCCGCTTGGGAAAATTCATCGTTGCCCTCACGATGATCATAGCGATCGACGGCTCCAATACCGTAATCGATAGCTGGTTCAGCGTAGGCCGGATTTTGTTTCGGTGCGGTGACATCACTATTTGGCTCATAGTTTGGCTGATCACCACCGTTGTCACCCTGGGCCATGAAACCATCACGCTGATAGTGCATAAATGGACATTTAGGGGCATTGACCGGCAACTGCTGGTAATTTACACCCAATCGATAGCGGTGGGCATCAGCATAGGTCATCACCCTTGCGACCAATACCTTGTCGGGAGAAAAGCCGATTCCTGGAACAATCGCGCTAGGCGAAAAAGCTGACTGCTCAATTTCCGCAAAATAATTAACCGGGTTACGATTCAATTCAATTATTCCCACATCAATGAGTGGATAATCGGCATGTTTCCACACTTTAGTCAAATCAAATGGATTGTCAGCATGCTGCTCCGCTTGCTCTTGGGTCATTACTTGAATGCGGAAGCGCCAGCGAGGATAGTTGCCTGCGGCGATCGCGTCCGATAAATCGCGCGTGGCATGGTCGGGATCTTCACCCTTGATTTTTGCCGCTTCCTGTTCTGTGAGATTTTCAATGCCCTGCATCGTTTTGAAGTGGAATTTCACCCAGAATCGCTCATTGTCTGCATTTACAAAACTGTAGGTGTGACTGCCGTAACCATTCATGTGACGGTGGCTCTTCGGAATTCCCCGATCGGAGTACAAAATCAACACTTGATGCAGCGCCTCTGGACTCAGTGACCAGTAATCCCAGCGCGGTTTAGCCTCTTTTAAATTATTGGCTGGACAACGCTTCTGCGTATGAATGAAATCAGGAAACTTGATTGCATCACGTACAAAGAAAACAGGTGTGTTATTACCCACCATGTCCCAGTTGCCCTCTTCCGTGTAGAACTTGAGCGAAAACCCTCTGGGATCCCGTTCAGCATCAGCCGATCCTTTTTCTCCCCCAACCGTTGAAAATCGGGCTAATATTGGTGTCTCTTTGCCAACTTCAGAAAATAGCTTGGCTTTAGTGTATTGGGTAATATCGTGAGTCACTGTGAACTTGCCAAAAGCGCCTGCACCCTTTGCATGGACGACTCGTTCAGGAATACGCTCACGATTAAAATGCCCTAGCTTTTCCTGAAGCACGTAGTCATACATCACCACTGGACCACGATCGCCCGCTGTTAAGGAATTTTGATTGTCAGCGATCGGACTACCATCGGCTGTAGTCAGTTGATTCTGAATTTCTTGAGTCATTGTATGAAACCCGCAATGCTTTAGGTGAAGGTACTTATAAGCACAGTTGAGAATATAGCGAGTTCATGCAAGGCCCAGCATCAGCCTAAAGTGCGATCAGCATCGATTCTAAAGTAGGATTTTGAGGATTTTGATGTCGAACCCGTTCCTTAGGAACCCATGATTACGAGCGCGGCTCGGCAAGTTGTTTGATTTTCGGATATTCCAGAAAATCATGTCCAAGCAAAATTTGGTGCAGGTTGACCGATCGCTCTACTAGCAGCGCATGGCTCCCTTCCGGGATGAGGTGCAGAACCGATCGCGGAATATGTTGGACTAAAAATTCACCTTCAACCTGTGAGGGTAAAAGTCGATCGCTACCGCCCGTGACAATGATGGTAGGTTGCTTGACCTGTTTAAGCTGCTGGACACTCATTTCAAACTGTTCTAGCAGCGAAATTCGCCACATCGCACTTTTGAAGCGAACTGATTGCATCACCCGCAATAACGCAGCACGATCCTCCGCTTGAATCCGATCAAGATTGGCCAAAAACGGTAGTAGTGCCAAACAGGATACAGCGTATAAATTGGCCGGTAGCAGTCCTTTCAAGGTTGAGAGCGATCGCAACAAAAAATGTCGCCGAAAAGCGGAGGCAGGATTGATTAGGATTAAGCGATCGCACAGTTCCGGCATCATCACGGCTAGCTTCAAAGCCAAACAGCCCCCAAAGGATTCACCGCAGAGATATAGCGTTCGGCGTGGCCGCTTATCACCCAGCTCGGCCTGAATCAGACTCGCGATCTGGGCAACTAGCCCATCCCAATCGCTCAAATCGTCCACAGGAATCGAGAGCCGCCGAATATCAAAGGACTTTTCCAAGTCAGGAATCTGGGCACGTAAAAGTTGTCCCGTTCCATCCATACCAGGTAGATAAACAAACAGCGGCAATTCCGGCTGGGGATTTTGGGGGCGTAGGAAGTGGCTGAAGCGATCGGCTGACATTATGGCTAGGTGGGCTTGGGATGGCTAAGGTAGGATAATCCTTACAAAGTTGCGTTCAAAAGTGACTGAATCTCCTGATAACAATCTTCCGTGATTTTATTCACCCAGGCAAGCGCTTGCCGTCCGTGTTGCGGCTGTTTTGGGTCTTGATTGACCCAAATGGGTTGGCCGATCGCCACCTTAACCTGGTGATACAGCACCAGCGGATGCCAATCCGCCCGATCGAATAGCGGTTCTGAAGCATCAAATAGCTGGAGCCATCGCACCGGAAACAGCGGTGTGTTCAATTCCTGCTGCACGGCGATCGCAATGGGCAGAATTGCCAGCTTTTCGACGGGGGCACGCAGGGCCAGGTGAGCAAAGCCGCGCTGGAACTGACTCATGCTGTTAGGCGATGTCTCCTGAACCATTGGGATGGCTCCCTCGGGAAAAATGCCGATCGCTTGGCGCTGCCTTAGTAGCTGACTCGCTTGCTCAAAGAAGCTATTACAGCGCTCCTTCGGCTTATCCAATGGCAAAAAGCCAAGCTGATCCAGCAAATCACTGACAAATGGCACCTGCCGCATATAGTGATGGCAGGCAAAGTGAATCGGGAGATCGATCGCCACCATCAGGACTGCGACATCCATGAAACTGCGATGATTGCTGACTACTAGTAAAGCTGTATCATTCGGGATGTTTTCCCGACCACTTACACGGATTTGGGTTCCCAACGCGAAGAGCAATTGCTGAGACAATAGGAGGGGGCTAATTTTTTGTGAGAGAAGTTCTGTAAGCATATTGATCCTCAGTATGCCCCATTATGGGTCACTATATTAGGCCGATGGGTTACCGATTTCATAATTAGCTTACTAAAGGTAGATGCCGATCGCGGGTAAGTCCACTACCTTAGTAGCATCAAATTGACTCGTTGGAATCTTAAGCGCGATGCAATTATCACAGCAAGAGCAATTACAAGAACAAATCCTCCAAAACGTTGACGCTATTCTGAGCCTAGATGATCAAAAAAAACAGAATATTCCCAAGCATCAGCGTGTTCTAGACACGATCGCAACGGCCTTTGGCCAGCCTTGGTTTCTTTATGCTCAACTGCTGTTGTTTAGTAGCTGGAGTGCCGCTAGCTATCTAGCAGGTCATCATTTAGTCAGTTGGGACATTCCCCGGTTTAGCCTGCGCGAACAGGGGATTGATGTGGCTGCGCTGATTATTTCTACAGGCGTTTTGATCTACGAAACGCGACAGGAAGAAGAAAATAATGAACGCACCCACTTAATGCTACAACTCAACTTAATTTCAGAGCAAAAAATCGCCAAGCTAATTGCGCTCGTAGAAGAGCTAAGAAAGGACTTGCCCAATGTTAAAAATCGCCTAGATCTAGAAGCAGAGGCAATGCAGCAAATAACCGATCCACAGGTGGTTTTAGATATTATCCAGGTTTCCATGAAGCCAACTGGCGAGGACGAGAAATCGTAGGATGCGTTCCACATATCAATCTTGGAATATCGAACAACTTAACTGGGAACGCATCACGGGGAACGCATCACGGGGAACGCATCACACCATCCAACGATTGAGCTTGCGGCACCCAAACAGAAACAGAACCCGCCTGACAGCGAAACGCCGCCCAGCCGTCATCATTGGTGACGATCGGTTCTTCGATGTGTTCTGTCAGGTCAATATAGGTCACATTCGGCTGTCCCACTTCCATCCATTTCAAGCCAGCATCACCATTGCTCAAAATCACGGCCATGCCCCCCGGATTTTCTTCCGTGCCGAGTCTTGTCCAACCGATCGTATTAGCGTGGTCGAAGTAATCATACTGATCGCCAAAAGCATAGCTGTGGCGTGCTTCGAGGAACTTATCAATCAACCAGAGATGACTATCAATCCAGACTTCATATTCATTGCCATCGTTGCCCGTATCTTTATAGTGAGCACCGTAGTAATCCGCATAAAAAATACAAGGATAGCCATCTCGCCGCAGCAAAATGAGCGCATAGGCCATTGGCTTAAACCAGCCTTCAACTACAGACTCCAGTGACTGCAAGGGCTGAGAATCATGATTCTCCACTAATGTCACAGCCAAAGCAGGCTGCTGCTGCACCAAAGTATTATCGAAAATTTGGCGCATGTCGTAGCCATTGCCAGACTTGCTGGCTTCGCTAAAGTTGTAATGCAGCGGTGCATCAAATAGCATCACATCACCACCAGTCACATCAATAAAGTGATGCAATGCCTCAATCTCGTTCGACCAATATTCGCCAACCGCAAACAGTTTGCGCCCGACATGTCGCCGACAGTTTTGCAGCCATTCTGGGAAAAATCCCGCCCGGACATGCTTGACCGCATCGAAGCGAAAACCGTCAACATTGGTAGTGTCCAGATACCAAGTCCCCCAATCATTCAGGCGCTGTCGGACTTCGGGATGCTCCACGTCCAAATCACAGCCCATCAGATAATCAAATGCACCTTTTTCTAAATCAACTTGCTCGTCAAAGTGCTTATCCTTAAATAAATAAACGGCGTTATTGCCTTCATCGAGGGCGTTATAGTCAACTGCATCAAAGTGCCACCAATGCCACTCCGCATCCGAATACTTGCCATTACGACCGGGGAACGTAAAGTGTGTCCAAACTTTCACCGGTTGTAGATCCCCGATCGCTTCACAGCGATTGTCCGGATTAAGGGGAATTGCTTCGGCTTCCTCTTCGTGGTCGGCACCCATCATGTGATTGATCACAACATCGGCATAGACCCGAATTCCGGCATCTTGAGCCGCCGCGATCGCGGCAATATATTCATCTTTTGTGCCGTATTTAGTACGGACTGATCCCTTCTGGTCGAATTCGCCCAAATCATACATATCGTAAACGCCATAGCCAACATCATAGCCACCACCAGTGCCTTTGTATGCCGGTGGGAGCCATACCGAAGTCACACCGATCGCCGCGAGTTCTGCTGCATCGGCTTTGAGTTCGTTCCAGAGGCTACCATCTGGCTTGGTATACCAATGGTAAAATTGCATCATTACGCCATTGAATTCTGCCATAATTTTTTCCTTGTATGGATAGGGAACGTTTTGAACCAGAAGGTTGATCGGTTGTATGGGACTTACTTTAGAGTTTTAATCAGGATTTGTAGTCTGTCGGATTATAGAAGTCGGCTTGATCGAACTGAATCAAAAGGAATACTTGAGCTTTAATCAACGGGTAGGACGATCGTAAAGGTTGTCCCCTGCCCCAAGCGCGACGCAACTTGAATGCGTCCTCGATGGCCTTCGATAATTTGTTGCGATAAATAAAGCCCTAAGCCGCTGTTGGAACGTTTATGCCGACCGTGCCGAAATCGTTCAAATAGATGGGCCAAATCCGCTTCGCTGATGCCTACCCCGCTGTCCTGAATCGTAATGGTCAGCATTTGTTTCTGGGGGCTGCTGCCGCAGAGCGTGAGTGTGATGCTGCCTGTTTCCGTGAATTTTAAGCTGTTGCCGATCAGATTGGTGAACACCCGCTTGAGTTCCAATCGATCGGCCAAAATTTGATAATTTAATCCATCATCTGTGACCATCTGCCGCAGTTCAAGCTGTTTGTCTTGGGCTAACTGTCCGAGTTCCTGAATGACCGCTTCGGCAATATCACGAACATCCACGATTTCACGGTTGAATTCCTTGCCGCCGACATCATAGGTATAGACCTCAACCAAATCTTGCACCATTTTGAGGAGGTCATGGTTACTGCGAACGACAATGTCGATCTTAGCTTTAGCGGATTCAGCGATCGGCCCAAAGGCTTCAGATTGAATCAGTTCTAGCATTCGATTTGCCCCCACCAGCGGCGTTTGCATGTCGTGGGTCATCCGGGAAATAAACTCCTCCCGCTGGGCGAGCAGTTCTTCGCGTTGCTGCTTCGCGCGATCGGCTTCCTGTTCCGCTTGATACAGCCTCAAACATTGCTGCACAATCCGAAAGAGCAAATCCGGCTTAATTTTGGCTTTATTGATATAGTCCGATGCCCCAGCCTTCATGAGTTCAACCGCAATTTGCTCATCCCTTTGGCCTGTCAGCGCAATCAGCGGGATGCGGAGTCCTAAGTAACGCAACTGTCGAATCAGATCAATGCCGTTGCCATCGGGCAGGTGATAATCAACAAAGACGCAATCGAAGGACTTTGCTTGGATGTGAGTTAATGCGGTTTGACAATTTGCGGCTTCATCAATCTGGCTGTCTGCTTGAGTGGCTTTGAGGTGGCGTTTGATGGCAAGGCGATCGATCACGTCGTCATCGACGATCAAAAATTTGAAACTGGCGGCTGGCAATTCCCGCGACTCCATATCCAAACCATGACTACATGGGCATTGCACAGAGAGACCAGTAGCAACTGACGATTTTCATCATTTCCACAAATTTACCAAATTCGACGGGCTTGACAATGTATCCCGCCACATTGAGGTTATAGGCTGCTTCTAGGTCTTGTGGCTGGTCGGAAGTCGTTAAGACAATAACAGGTAAACATCGGTAGCGATCGTCATTGCGGAGGGCCAGCAAAAACTCAATGCCATTCATTTTAGGCATATTCAGGTCGAGCAAAATCACTAATTTCTCGATTTCCCCACTGACCTTAAATTTTTGATTGAGGAAGTCCAACGCCTCTAATCCGTTCGCCGCGCGGTAAATAGGCGGACTCAAGTCGTTTTTTTGCAAGGCGCGTTTGACATTCATCACATCAACATCATCGTCCTCAACAATCAACAAACTGAATTGTTGTTTTTTCATAACGCTTAGAGTCTGCATGGCCGGGATTGAGGATTTGACTCAATTTGACTAAATTGTTTACAAGCTACCACAAAATATTATTTGCCTCACATCATAATGTTGGCACAAAACCCCACAAACAAACTCTTACTAAAGTATGAAAATATACGGACAGCCTTCATCCCTCACTCGCATCAATTGGCGCTTCCAGAAACGGCCAAGTAAAGTAAACTGCCAAACCCCGCTCGCCTCCCAATTCATCCGTTGAAGTCGATCGTAAGTCCAGCGTTCCACCCACAAGCTGAATGGCCTTATGCACCAGCGCCAAGCCAACGCCAACGTTTTCTGAAGCATCGGGATCTTGGTCGATCACCTGAAACATTTGCAACACCCGATCGCGATAGGCCGCCGCAATTCCTGGCCCATCATCCCGGACAATGAATTCCGTGCAGTGCGCCTTGGCTGTGGCAATGACTTCAATGACCCCAGCACCGCGATCGTGGTGATCGACGGCGTTGCGAATCAACTGCTCAAACACCAGTTCTAGAACCCGATGGGGCGTTTTGAACTTGGGCATTGGCCCTTGAATTCGTAGCTCAAAGCGCGGTGGTAAAGCAATCTGCCGCGCAATCTCTTGAACCAAAACAGCGGTATCGACGATCGCTTGGCGGGCAACCCAACGGTCGATGCTGGCATAGCTGAGCAACCCATCGGCGATCGCCTGCATCCGCAACACCCGCTGATTAATGAGCCGCAGGGAAGCCTGAGTCTCTGGGGTCAAGCTGCCATCCAAATCGGTCTCTAGCCATTGAGCGAGGCTGGCGATGCCCCGAATGGGCGTTTTGAGATCGTGGGCGGCGGCTTTGACAAAGGTTTCTAAGGACTGATTTTTGCGCTGGAGATCAGCGTTGGTCAGCACCATTTGACGGTTGAGTTCGCCCAGTTCCACCACTTTATCGGAAAGCGCATTCGTCAGCCTTGACCGCTCCGATACATCGCGCACCAAGACAATTAACTTCGAGTCAATGGCCGCAATTCGGCTAATCGATAGCTCAATCGGCACCCGCCGCCCATCCGATTGTTGTGCATCAAGCGGTTCGACGATGCCTGTCTGCGCTTTGGATTCAACCCAAGCAGCCGGGTCAATCCCCAAAGCGGCTGAGGCAAACAGCACATCCACCAGCGATCGATGGGTTAAAGTTGGGGAGGAATATCCGAGGATCTGCTCTGCCGCAGGATTGAGGCTGATAATTTGAGCATGATCATCGATCATAATCACACCATCGACCAACTGATTGGTCAGGGTTTGAATCGTCTCTTGGGTCTGCTGAATTTCTTGGTCACGCTGCACCATGCCGTGATCGAGGGCTTGAAACAACGCCACCACACCAACGTAGGTCAAAACACTCAAGAACGCCCCCAACAATTGCACCCGATCGATAAATTGTCGGCTGCCGCTAAGCTGGGCGGAGCGTTGGGTCAAAAGCTCTTGCTGTTGGGCTTTGAAGCGACCGACGGTTTGGCCAATCTGGTGGGTGGCGTGCTTAGCTTGCTGCAACTGCTGCAATAACTGATCCGCCTCGGCCTTAGATAGTGTCCTCTTGGCATCGAAAAATAGCGGTGATTCCAGCCCCCGATCGATTTGTTGGGCAAACTGCAACATCGCTTCTGCCTGAGTCAATCGCTGGGCAATCTGCTGCGCTAGTTGCGCCAAGGTCTGATCCGAGGCGAATTGCTCTGGCGTGGCGGTCGCCGCCGATTTTTCCTTTAATTCATTCAGCAGCGGGAACAGATCCGTTTTAGCTGATTCATAGGGTTCTAAGAATTGCCGATCGTGGGTGAGCAGGTAGCCACGCACGCCCGTTTCTTGGTCAATCACATGGTGCAACACCTGTTCACTGATTTTAACGCGTTGTTCAATGACTCGAATATCTGCCTCAATTTGATTTTCTTGCCGACGCACATCGGATACCCCCAGCAGCACCAAGGCTAAACAAGCAGCGGGAACGGCCAACAGCACCGAGCCAATTTTACCGATCGCGTGGCGCTGAGCGATGCGGCTCAACTGCTGTTGAAATCTTTGCTTTAGTTCGATCGGCATAGCATTTACACAAAATAGAGCATTCTACCGAGAAACCTTTAGCCAAGTGAACTCAAACCGACAGCCCCGATGGCTCCCACTAGCATCATGACTGCAATCTAACTGAATCGTTCCGCCACCATCCTCCACAATTTTTTTAACCAGGGCGAGACCAATACCAGTGTTATCCGAAGCGTCGCTACCATTCAGGGTCTGAAAAATGCCAAATACCCGATCGTGCTGGGCCAGGGGAATACCGGGGCCGTCGTCGGTCACGGCAAATTGATAATGCTCCGTCTGCTCGACCCAACTGATCGCAATCAAACCATCAGCACGATCGTGGTGCTTGATGGCATTGCTCAACAGATTGGAAAATACTTGACCCAAGAGCAACCGCTGGGTTTGAAATTGTGGCATGACTTCTGGCAGTTGTATCTGAAATGTTTGAGGCGGATCTAATGAATCAATCAGCTCAAGCAACAGCTCACGCGTATCCACCCAGCTTGTCTGCATTTCCTGACGACCCACCCGCGAATATTGCAGCAGGCCGTTGATCAGGTTTTCCATCCGCTTGACGCGCGATCGCAACAGCACCAACTGTTCTTGGTTATCCGGCGGCAGTTGTCCGGCCAGATCTTCCTCCAGCCATTCTGACAAATTAGCAATGCCGCGCAGCGGCGCTTTGAGGTCATGGGAAGCGATATAGACAAACTGGTCTAATTCCTGATTGCGTTTCTCTAAGGACTGTTTGGCTTTTTCGAGCGCTTGACGATTGAGCGCATCCTGCCGCTCTAATTGCTTCCGATCGCTAATATCCTCCATCATCGTTACAAAATACAGGGGTTGGCCTAACTGATCCAGTTCCAGCACATCAGTGCTGGTTTCTCGCTGAAGCGAAACTGTGATCCTGGCCCAAACGATCGTGCCATCACCGCGAATGTAACGCTTCTCCAGAAAGTAATAGGGAATCATTCCAGCCAATAACCGCTCAACATAAGCCAAATCTTCCGCCAGGTCATCGGGATGGGTAATATCTTGAAACGTTTTTTGCAGCAGGTCTTCGCGACTGTAACCAACAATTTCGCAGAGTTTTTCGTTCACCCGCAGCCAACGACCATCAGGAGCCACATGACAACAGCCGATCGCGGGATGCTCAAAAGTAGCGCGAAACTGGGCTTCGCGCTCCGCCAAAATCGACGCAAGTGCTGTTTGTGAAGGAAGCTGTTGGTTCATTACAGAAAATATAACGTTCACTGCATGGTATTGCCATCCCTATAAAGTTAGATATATTTTTAATTAAAGCTGGACAACCTAGAAAAGCTGAAACCCCAATCATGTCAGATATTCGCGTTGCCATTATCGAAGATCATGATTTAACCCGCGTGGGTCTGGCCGCCGCCCTCCAACACCGGGCCGAACTAACCGTCATTGGCGATGCGGGCAACGGAATGCAAGGGTTACACCTGCTCGAAACGACCCAACCGGATGTGGCGATCATCGATATTGGATTACCGGATATTGACGGGATCGAGCTAGTGCGACGGTTTCACCAAAATCAGCCGGAAGCCCACTCAGGCAAAACCAAGGTGATTATGCTAACCATGCACAAAACCCAGGATGCTGTGCTGGCGGCCTTTGCCGCTGGCGCTGATTCCTACTGCATGAAGGACATCAGTATGGATCGCCTCGAAGAAGCCGTCAAAGCCACCCATGCCGGAAACCCCTGGATCGACCCACAAATTGCCAATATTATTCTCCAGCAAATCCGGCAAGGGAATGTAGAAGCTGATGCTGTCAATCATGAAAAAACAATTGCGATCAAAGCCTTGGATCCTAAATACGAGGAAATTGTCGATCACGCCGGATTAACCGATCGCGAAATCGAAATCCTCCAACTGATCGTGCGTGGCTGTAGCAACGCCGAGATTGCCAATGCCCTATTCCTCACCGTCGGCACCATCAAAACCCACGTCCGCCACATCCTCAATAAACTCTGCGTCGATGATCGCACCCATGCCGCAGTGCTCGCTTTACGGGCGGGTATCATTGAATAGCAGGCCCACGGAGCGATCGCTATGCAGTCCGCCGCAACCTTAGACTTCGCCGAGCATTTCGCATCCCATCTGACCCAGTTGCCTCTGATTTTAGCGGGTCCCATCCTGCGCCGTACCGAAGCCAATCAAGTCTCCGTCTGGGTGGCACTGCGATCGGCAGCAACCATTGAACTCCAGATCTTTCCCGCCCAAGGGGAAAGCGTCGATCGCCGCCAAGCGATTCTACAGGGCACCGCCGCAACCGTTGCAGTGGGCAAATTTCTCCATTTAGCATTGATTACAGCCCAAGCGATCGGCCCTGCCTTGTCGCCTGGAAACCTCTACGCCTACGACCTCACCATTCAGATTGAAAACGCTACCGCTAAAAACTATGCCAAAAGTGGGTTGACTTTTGCTGAAAATCATGATGAATCGATCGAGTCGAGTATTTCACCCAAGATTTCACTGGCGCAGGCTTTGCGATCGGCGCTGTTACCGGAAGTGACGATTAGCTACTTTGCCCACGGTTTACCCACGTTTTCATTGCCGCCTCAGGACTTAAATCATCTAAAAATTCTGCATGGTTCCTGTCGCAAACTCCATGACAAAGAAATTGATGCGCTGCCGATCGTCGATCAAATGATTGCCGAATCAGCCAGTTCACCTAACGATCGTCCGCATCAACTGTTTTTTACAGGCGACCAAATCTATGGGGATGAAGTTGCCGATGTTTTTCTTTGGGCGATTCAGCAGATTCAAGCCGCACTATTTGGCTGGCAGGAAACCGTCTTAGAGACGATTCCAGAAGCACCCAGCACCGCTAAACGTCATCTCAGACCCGGTAATCGCCACGTTCTCGCTGAAACCCACGCCGGATTAACGGCCAGTCTGCAAGGCCACCGCCATAAAACCCAAAGCCATCTCTTCCGCTTTAGTGAATATTGCATTAGTTATTTATTCACTTGGTCGGAATGTTTTTGGATTAGCCATTTTCCAACCGCCCAAACCCTAGGGCACAAAGGCAAAATCGCCAAACGCTGGAATCAACAAGTCCAACACCTCACCGAAACAGCAAGATCGCAACCAATGGTACGACGGGCTTTAGCCAATGTGCCGACCTATATGATTTTTGATGACCATGATGTCAGTGATGACTGGAATTTGAACCAAGATTGGTGTTTGCGCGTATTGGGTAAACCGCTGGGGCGACAGGTGGTTCGCAATGCCCTGATGAGTTATGCGCTGTTTCAGGGCTGGGGCAATACACCGGAACAGTTTTTCCCAAACACGATCGGCGCTAAACTGTTAACCGCCATTGTCCAATGGAGTCAATCTAAGGGCCAGAATGAAGCGGCCTTAGCCATTATTCACCAGGCGATCGGGCTACCCGCAGTTGACCCCAGTACCGATTTACCGGAATTTCAGCAAGACGGCGACATGTGGGTGCTGAAACGCCCCGAAAACTCACTGAATTGGCATTATCGCGTCAGTGGGGCGGCCCATGAAGTGCTGGTACTCGACACGCGCACCCAGCGCGGCTACCCGATCGACCAACCCACCGACGCAGCACCCCAATTGCTGAGTCCAACCGCTTTTACACAACAGCTTCGGGCCATGCTCCAGGCCGCCGCACCGGAAAAAATGACGTTTGTTGTGGCACCGACCAATGTTTTTACGATCGAAATTCTCGATCACATTCAGCGCCTGGGCCGATTGTTGAATAAGTCCTTCAATATGGACATTGGTGATGCCTGGAATCTCGAATCAGCCGCACGCCTACGGTTACTGCAAGAATTGCTCAACGATCGATCGCAAATCATTATTCTTTCCGGAGACATCCATTTTGGTGCGGCCCTGCGCGTTGATTTCTGGCATCACCCCCCCACTAATGCCCGCCAATTTACGCAGCGAAAAACACCACCCGATGCCTGCTTGGTTCAACTCGTCGCCAGTGCCATTTGTAATTCCGAACTGCTCACAGAAGTTCTGCAAACCAAAATAAAGTTACCGCTGTCCGAGCGGTTTCGCTATTGGATTAGCTATGTCGGTGGTAACGCGGAAATTGAAATTACACCAGGGCTATGGCGATCGATCAAAACGGGGATTGCCCGCTGGCGCGATCGGCACCCCCAGCCCCCGATTCACCTCGGCTATTGTAGCCAATGGCTCCATCGCCAATCGGCGCAAATTCCACCTTGGCAGGACGTTCCACCCTGGCTTCAGCCATTACCACAGGCGCAACAATTAAGTCTAATCCGCCGATTTTGGCGCTGGCGCTGGTTGCAGGAAGGCAAAGAACTGGTGGGCATCAACAACATCGGCCTCGTCCAGTTACAATGCACCCCTGACACTGCAACAAATGTGATTTACGACTTATATTGGTATGCGCCCTGGAATCAGCCGCACGTTGTCTATAGCCGCTACCAAACCCCGATTAGCTCAGGTGGATGAGGCGATCGAGGCTGAGAACGCTGTAGGAAACTGCTAAAATACTAGTACGTCAAGTTTCGTGAAATTCCCATGACTAAATCCCAACTGCTCGATCAAATTCAAGCGATGGAAGGCCATGACGTGAAGGCACTGGTTTTAGAGTGGCTAACGGGGACTGACGGCAGGCTGGAGGATTTGGAGCAGATGCTGGATGGGGATGAGGTTGTATATGGGGAAATCAATGAGGAAGGGCGATTTCAGTCTTTAACTGAGACGGAAATGGTGGCGCAGAGTTTGCAGGTTTTGGAGGAATATAAGCGCGATCGAGATGGCGTTTCCCACGATCGGGTGAGTGAATGGCTCGATAGCATTGGTACTGAGCACCCGTTACCATGTCCCAAGTAACCTGGACGAAAACGGCGCTTGAGGGTGCAGATAATTTAATTGAGCCGTTGATGGAAGTTAATCCTGAAGCGGCGGTGCGGGCGTCTCAGTCCATTCGACAGGCTGGGGATAGCTTGAGGCAAAATCCAAAGCGGGGCACAATGGTTCAAGGTGCACCGGGGGTGCGAAAGCTGCGGGTGCCGTTTGGGCAATATGGATTTGTGATTCACTATGCGATTTTGGAGGATGAGGTGGTGATTTTGCGGGTTTATCATGCTCGGCAGAATCGTCCGACATAGCTGGGTTTGTGGTTAATGAAATATGGGTACAAACAGGTGCGGTGGCTTCAGGGGCGGGGAAGCACAATTGGGTAGACCGAGCTTAAGGTGAATAAACCATGATTCAATAGAGCATTAGAATTCCAGCAGCACTTGAACTTTTCCCATGATCAAAACTCGCATCGCCGTTGCCGCTCGCAAAGGAGGCGTAGGCAAAACCTCGATCGCCTGCGGTATTGCCTCGATCCTGCTGAATCAAAACCAAAAAGTTCTCCTCATCGACCTCGACCCCCAATCCAATGCCGCCTACGCCCTCGGCATTGACCCCACCGCCCCCGGCACCGCCGAACTCCTCCTCGGCCAAAATCCCACCCCCCTCGCCGCCAGCCCCGGCCTCGACGTTCTCCCCGGCGGCCCGAATCTCACGGGCCAACAAGTCCAAGCCCTCCACCCCGAAGACCTCGCCGACGCGATCGCCCCGCTGAATTATGATGCCGTCTTGCTCGACTGCCCCCCCGGCAACGAAAGTCTCGAACGCCTTGGCATCGTCGCGGCCAACGCCGCCCTCGTGATCACCAATGCCCATCCCTTCGCCATCATGGGGGCCAACCGGGTCATGGGTGTGCTCGAAGACTACCGCAGCAAATCCCGACGCGGCCCGAAAGAATGGGCGATCGTCATGTCCCAGGTCGATGAACGCCGCGCCCTCGATAAACAATTGCCCCAGCAACTCTTCGAGATGTACGCCGACGTGAAAAACTTCACCATCCACCAAGATGTCAACATCGCCCAAGCCGGTGCCCAGCAAGTCCCCTTAATGGAATACGCGCCAAAATCCCGCGCCATCCAGGAACTCACCGCGATCGTCGATTGGGCCACCAACATCAGCCACTAACCTCAATCCCCACTGCCCATTAGAAACTGCCCATTAGAAACTGCCCGTTAGAAACCGACCTTTAGAAACTGCCCTTCAGAACTTTTCCGCAATCCATCATGCCTAAAGCTAAAACCAAACTCAGCGCTGCCGACATGCTCAAATCGGCCACCACCGCAGGCACCGCGATCCAAAAACAAGACCGCGCCATCGAAGCCCAAGCCGCCCAAGTCCAATCAAAACCCAGCGCTCTCCCCCTCGCCAAAATCCTCGATCGCGCCACCGACACCCGCGACATCCAAACCGAACACGTCGGCGAACTCGTGGCCTCGATCGCCGTTCTTGGTCTACTAGAACCCCTGGTTGTGGACAATCGGGGACGATTGCTTGCGGGTGCTCACCGCCGCACCGCGATCGCGCGCCTCAAAACCGAAAATTCCACCGCCTATAAGCAACATTTCCCCGACGACCTGATCCCCGTCCGGATGATGGATCTCGACGCGGATAAAGTCCCAGACCTCGCCCTCCAAATCGAAATCAGCGAAAACGAAAAACGCCGCGACTACACCCCCGCCGAAGTCCGATCGCTGGCTGGCAAGCTGAAAGAAGCAGGCTACACCGAAGTTCAAGGCCGACCCGCCAAAGGAGAAAAAGCCCTTCGTCCCGCGATCGAGCTAATCATCGGCAAAAGCATCCGCACCGTCCGCCGCTACCTCAACACCGACAGCTCAAACGGCAACGATACAGCCCTCAAAATCTCTGAAACAGATCGAGAAACAGCAGCCCTCAAACGCCTCCGTTCCGAACTTCTCCGCTGGCAACGCACTTTCCCCGAACCGGACAGCCCCGAACTCAGCGCAATGGACAAAGAGATTGCCAAGCTCATTCGCCGCTGCGATCGCTTAATCGACTAACTACTAAAGTCAAAACACTTTCTAGAAAGCTGATTGAGCTACTTCCAAGAAAAGTGTGACAAATGTCCGCCTTTTTGCGTTCTGCGAAAAAGCGTGGGCAATATAATTTTTCCACTGAAGTAGAAAATAGCTTTAGGTGGCGTTAAGCGATGAAAAAACGGGGCGTGACTGGGTTAGGCCGACAAACTTTCTCCATCGTCGAGCCATTTATTTTCTACGTCCGAGTTAAATTGATTGTTTAACTCTGCTTGGGGCTGATTATTGCTGTTGGAATGGGCTGTGATCACGGGACTCATGGCGATCCTTACCCCTGATTGGTCATATTGTTCTAGGGGGTAGGGATCAGCTTGTTGTCGCCGATTCAGAATGGCTAACAGGGTTTCTATTCGATCGCGATCGATGGAGTAAGTCCCCCGTCGCCGGTGGCGTTTGCGCTTAATCCCACAGTGGGCAAGCAGGATTCCGACGATCTGCTGGTCAGACATCTTATCAAGCTGACTAAACCCAAACCCCAGCCGGAATTCCATCGCATGGGCACGGATGAACTGACCAATCTGATCGACCGTCTCCAGTTCCACCGCTTCCAGTTCTTCCCAGACGATTTGCCCGATTAGGGTGGTCATCCCGGACTGTTCCATTAGCCAGCGCTGCACAGCGGTTCGTTTCCAGTCCTGGGGATTTTCCGGGTTCTGGTTGATGCTGCGGGCGGTTTGTTCTGTGGCCTTCGCATGGGATAGCGCGTTTTCCAGGTTGCGGATTTCCGTTTGCGTTGCGCCGTTGCGATCGAACAGCACATCCTCAGCGCCCACGGTATCCAGGTGATAGAACTTCGCTAGATGCCACTGCTCCAAGCTCAGAATTTGTTCCGGCGTGAGGGCCTTCGTTTGGTCAGAGAGGCGTTTGGCTTCCGCTTCATCGATCGGGGTGGCATTGGCGATGGCTTGGGCATGGTCGCGCTGGACTTTCTGCTGTGCCAACTTCAGCGCTTCCCCGGCAACTTGGGCCTCGGCCTGGGACACCATTGGGGTCGTAAATTCCACATGCTTCCCTTCCTTTCTCAAGAGGGCCACCAATGTATCCCGGAGCGCCACCATCCCCCGGTTCCGCCGGATTTCCAACGAAGCCAACATCTTGAAGTTCTGGGATTGCCAGTCGATCGCGTCGGACTGCGCGATCGCTTCTGGGGTCAGGCTATGTCGCACCAATCGCGCCGCAGCGGTGCTGATTTGCTTGAACTCCTTCATGAATGCCGTCAATGTTTGGGCCTTGCTGAGTCGGCTGTAAGCGCTGCCCTTTTTCGAGACATGAACAAAACGTGGGACATCGTTCGATCTCACCCGATCGAGGGCCTGGGCCATCCCATGAGCCGTAATGCTGCCACCGCGATAGAAGCCCCAAACCGAATCAATGCGATCGGTATGGGTCTTGATGCTGAAACCTTGGGTGACGGTCGGACTGGTGATGATGGCGCGAATCCCCCGCTCAATCAGCTTAGGAATCATGCTGCCTTGGCTGCTGAGGAATGCGGTTTCATCAGGGCCGCCGCTGGTTTCACTGGTGATGAGTAGGCTTTCGATGCCGATCGACCGTAGCACCTGGGCCAAACTCTCAGCCGTGCCTTTGCCATCAGAGTTGATGTAAATCAGTTGGTCGTCGGCCAGGACTTCCACCCGTTCCAGTAGCGCCGCTGTCGCCGCGTTGATTGAGCAATCTAGAATGCTGCTTTTGTAAGTCAAAGCCTGCCGATCGCTCCTGACTAGAAAGGCCCGTTCACCCCGAATCGTCTCGATGTAAGCGATCGCTTCCTCAGTCAGATCAGCATCAGCTAAAACAACTAAATCGGCCATCTGCACCCGTCGGGCAAACTCAGCCAGCAATAACGGTCGCAGTCCATTCTTATTCGCGAGTTTGGAGCCAAGCAAGAATTCCAACGTGGCGGTCAGTTCATCCAAGACCAGCACCGCACCATCGATGCGCGTAACTTTGAGCAGGGAAGGAATGCAGACCGAAGCGCCGTGCACAGGCTCACCATCTTTCAGCAGGGTCGAACCGACCACATCACTGTCATTGATGAAGACCCCGCCCCAGGCTTCGGCCTGGTCACGGCCTAGGCTGACCAGCGGCGTGAACGAGAGCCAATCGCGGTCTGATAGCGTGAGTTTGATCGCTTCTGATTTGCCTGTGCCCTTACCGCCATACAGTGCCACGATGCCAGATTGAGGCATCTGTTCAACCGATGCGGCAAACTCTTGGGTTCCGATCGACAAGTCAGCCTGTCGCTTCACCTGGGCGGCGAGCTGCCGACTAATGCGCCACTCGCTCGCGGGAATCGCTTGGTTATAGGCTTCAGTCCAAGCCTCAGCTCCAGCATTCATGATCAGGTCGTCTAAACCTTTGCACTGTCCGGCTCGACCATCCCAACCGGCGATCGCGACATCACAGCCCGCCTGTTCCAGATGCCAAGACAAATCGGCGAGGGCACTATCAACTTTGTAGCGAGTCTTGGCCGCTGCATCTTGGTCAAAGGCGAGAATGAATTTTCTACCTTCACCAGCAAAATGCTGTAGATCGGGAATGAGTTCTGGCTTCAGTTTACGGATCCGTTCACCCGCGATCGTTTCATACTTGCTGACCCCAGCATTGATCCCATAGAGCGCGATCGTCACATAGCCTTGTGACAGTGCTGCGAGGGACTTTTTACCGCCCTCAGTGAGGACGATCGGGATCTCTGGGTGCAATCGAACGAAGTCCCAGAATGTCCAGTCGTCAGGAATCTCAATGCCGTAGCGTGAGCCGACAAGCTGGCGGATTTCGGGTGGAATGGCGGGTAGGAAGGCACGGGAGCCATTACCGACAGGGGTCTCATACTTGCGAATCTTGCCTTTCTTGGCATCGAGCTTGGGCCGATCGAGCTTGGCTTGCCAGCAGGATCCATCTTCATTGAGGAACAGCGCCGCCAAAAGTGTTGCATTGACCTTGAGGCCGAACCGGACGTAGCGCCAGTTAAGGGCTTCGTGAATCGGGGTATGAGCTTCGCCGGGACTAGCGCTTTCTAGGTCGCCGACAACCTGAATCGTCGCAGCGTAGAGGCTGGGATGAATCGCGGAACCTTGGATGAATTCAGTTTCAAAGCCTTGCTGTGATTGGCTAGAAGGTGTTGTAACAGGGGTAAAAGCAGTCGATCGCATCACAAATCGTTTCCCTAGTGAGTAGATGAGCAAGGGAAGTGCGGTTCGTTTGTTTATTGCGACAAGTAAAAAAACTTTTGAACTTTCTCAAAAATTTTCCGATTCTGAGTCGGATCCTGAAAGCGACTTGTAGCAGTAATTTGAGTCAACGGAGACCACACCTATCCCGGTGGAAACGATGGGAAAGCGGGCTATTTGCAAAAATTTTGCATAGCAAACTTGTGCCATGCACTATACTTGTGTCAGTACATAGCAAACATCGTTTCTCGACGAGCTTCTATGTGGCAAACAGTCATCGCTTAAGCGAATGGGCTGTAAGGCAAGCGCCCAAGCTGCGGTGCCGCTCTGGGTCTCGCAAGGATTACTAACTTCGCTACCCGCCAAAGTAAGTCGGTTAGTCAATCCCCCCAGTATTTCTGAATGAAAAAGTCTAAAGCCTCAGTGATTCGCGTCGCTGGGGTTTTAACTTTTTCGAGGTTGTTTCATCAGCTTCTCCTTAATGCATGGAACAAACTTCATGTGAAGAACAAATGTCCCTCACCCTTTCGTGTGAGCTGCTTGCAACTCCCGAAAAGTCCACCAGATCATAGATCAATAATCCTGAAAAAAGCGATCTATTCTGCGGAAACTTCTTATTTCCCCGCTTTCAATACTTGCGCTGCGGTGAGGCTTAAGTTGGGGAAAGTGGGGGAGACGATCTTGTCCTCGCCTCGCAGTTTCTGAATCTGATACTGCCCATTCACTAGTGTGCAGACGGATAGCGTGGGTTGTTTAGGTGTTCCGATGTAGCGATTACCACCTAAGCCTGCATGATCGGCAATCCAATACTCGGTAATGCCCAGTACTTCGTAGTCTTCCAGCTTACGGGAATAGTCGTTTTGCCAGTTGCTACTGACGACTTCCGCCACAAACTTAATGGAATCGCCCCTAGTCAGAATTGACTGTTCAGGCCAGATCGGTTCCTCTTCTAGCGCTAGTTCATCGATGACTGCGACATCAGGCCGAAATGCGGTCATATCGATGTGCGGTGGGCGGAATAACGGTCGTTGTAGAACAGTCCAAGGTTGTTGCGCGGTGATGATCTGGAAGCAGACTTGTTTGGTAATAAAGCCTGCTACTTGCTCATGAAAGCCAGTTGGTTCCAAATCAAATACCTCACCATCAATTAATTCATAGCGCTTGTCGTCGCCATACTGAGCCAAGAATTCATCAACGGTCAGTGGCTTTTGTTGAATTACTCGATCGGTGGCAATGGTCATGGGTCGATCGCTCCTGTGTCACTTCGTAGCACTTGTGCTGCTGTTAGGTTGAGATTCGATAAGGTTGGGGACAATAGCCGATCGTTGCCTTGAAATGTCTGGTATTGGTAAGTTCCATCGACTAAGTGACCCACTTTGACCCAGGTGCGCTCAGGGTCGATAATCCAATATTCAGGAACGCCGATCGCTGCATATTGTCGGGGCTTTTCCTGGTAATCCCGCTGGTAATTATCCGATTTGTCATCTCCAGGAGAGACGACCTCGGCAATGAGTCGCGGTGGTGGCATGGTTTGGGTAATCGTTGCTCTCTTTTCGAGGAGTTTTTTGTGGGCTTCTTCTGCGACTACAAGGTCAGGAAAACGAGTTCGCGGTCTACCGGGGACAGCAACTTCGCAAGAATGACAATAGATGAGTTCTAAGGCGATGCCAAAGTCCATGAAAGCAAACATTAGATACTTCGCTAGCGCATCGTTAAACCCAGACTCAGACATAACCAGCCTCAACTCTCCATCCCAATACTCATAGCGACCTTCTGGCAAATTAGAAGGTTCAGTCAGTAGATATTCTTCAAAACTCTTGAATCGTGGTGCTTTTGCGACTGTCATGGGTCGATCGCTCCTTACTTAACCTTTGGTTTCCCTGATGCCACTGTAGCGTCCTGTTCACGTTCTAAAAGTTCTAGCTGCTTTACGACTAATGCTCGGATTTTTCCCGACAGGCTGAGTTCTCGCCATGCGGGATCATCTTCCCGGCAGGCTTCAATACGACCTTTCAGATCGGTAATGTCTAAGGTAAGGCGATCTCTTGCCACGGAATCATCGTTTGTCAGGTTTTCATTCATATCATAATCCCTCTGGCTTGAAAGAGTATCAAGTGATGACATAAGAATCATATTGCATCTTTTGTTTTAGATGACATATGATGACAAAAAATTCAGATAGTGGGCTAACGATACTTTGGCTCACGAGCCAAGAGACCGCCACTCGAAAGGCTCACGTAATGCAACGAAACCCACAACCGGATTACTTCACCATCGGCAAATGGACAGTGCGGGATCTCCTGCATCACATCCATCGCAAAACTGGGCGTACCGTGCCCTACCCAACAATCGAGCATTGGCGCAAACATCTCGACATCAAGCCGGATAGCGACATGCTCTATACCGACTACGATCGCGAGGGCCTAATCGCCCCTGCCCGTCGCCTCGGTCGGGGTGGCAAAGTCAAACCCGATTTCTACTCCCTCAAATTCTTTCTCTAGCCTTCAGCGAACATTACACGCTTACCAGAATGCCGATCGAACTATAAAAATCCTCATCCCGCTCAAATTCGACAGCCTCACGGCGCAGACCATACCCACCCAGCAGCAGTCCCAACCAAAGCTCAATCAACGGCAATTGCACCAACTGCATTAACGCCTCCAGCTCTATTACTGTCCCAACTTTCGCTAACTGTTCCCTGATCGCCGCAATCCAATCCGAAATATCCTCCCCATGGGCCACCGCCAGCGCCGCTGCATGGGCCTCTTCTTCGCTC
>JBJORF010000061.1:0-26939 GCA_046049545.1 Cyanobacteriota bacterium
TGATACGCACCCCCGGTTTAATTCTGACTTGATCTCCAATTTCCGCACCAAAGAACCGTAAAACTGCGACCTTGAAATTTGACCAAGGTAACCAATAACTGCTAACTAACGGCGCACCAATGAAATACCAGCATATTTGCTTGATCAGTAGGGCACCAGGAGAATAGTCTCCCTGTTGATAATGACTAAGGCTTACGGCGTTCATTGCTTCCAAAAATCCTGTTGTTGAGTTCATAAGCTGTCTCCTCTGAGCGCAATCCGGCACCTGTATGCCCCGTGAAGATCCACAAAAGCGATCGCACTATGTCGCGCACAATACGCAAAGACGATTCTTCCTGAGGCGCTGACGAAGGAACGGCAATCGGTGTAAACCGAATACCACGACTTCCTAGAATCAATGTCCCAATTACCGAGGCACGGGACAAATGAAAATCTGAGGTAACTAGATAAACATGCTCTACCCGGTTTTGCTGGAGTTGATCGACGATCGTCGTGAAATTGGTTACCGTATCAGTTGCTCGCTGATCTTGATGGAGACGGTTCAGATCAACGCCCGCTTGTTGAAATAATGCCTCAGTTGCTGGCTTGGGTAAACCAGAGGAAATCCAAATCGACAGATTTGGATGAGTCTGAGCAAATTCCGCAGTGAAGGCTTCCCGAGAACTTGCACCACCCAAGGTCAACACTGCCTGGGGAGAAGGCGATCGAAGCGTAGCAATGGTTAAACGTACAGGAATATAACCGACTAACAGCAAGCCTGTCCATATCGCGATCTGGCGCAAATATCGACGACCTTGATATCGTCGCCATGACATTTGCGGTTTATGGCGGAAAATCAGCATAATCTACTGTCTAGTTTAACCATGAGCGCCCAATAAGGCTTCTACGATCTGATCTTGGATGAAGGACTTTTGCGATTGTGTCTACTTTTACATTCGCCTTGTATAACTTATTTATTTATTTCAAAGACGTTAAAACAAACAAGTCCTGTCAAGACTGATATCAAATCCAACAATTTTATCCTCAAGATTATGGAACTACCATCCAATTCACTTTCTGCAATGAATCACATCAGTGGTCTCCCTGATTCTTTAGCACAGGCTTCTACCGCTAGCAATAGCGCAATTCCAGCATCTACCTCAGAGACATCCGCATCAGAAACTAGCGTATCAAGTCCAACCGCCCAAATTCCTCCATCTGTCCAAGTACTTCCCAGCGGACTAAATCCAATCAAAACGCTGAGAATTCTCAGAAGTATCGGCTATGGGCTGCTATTGCTGTCATTGATTGACTTACTCTATATTCTTTTCCCACCAGAGTTCACCAAGCCGATTTGGGAATATCAAACGGTTGGGGATTTAGTGCGCCTTGTCCCTGTACCAATGCTAGCTTTTATGCTTGTTTTCTATGGAGAAGCTGTGGGCCGCAAAAAAGTCGAACGTCCAATCTTAAAGATACTATCGTGGAGTACGTTAATATTTGGTGTCCTCTGTATTCTTCTCATTCCACTCACCGTTGTCAACACACTGCGAATCGGTCAGTATAATAATGAGCAAATCAACACCCAAATTACTCAACAGAAGCAACAATTATCGAATACTAAAGTTCAGCTTGAGAACGCAAGTGATGATCAGTTACAGCAGTTGATTCAGCTTCCAGCTGGCAATTCTAATCCACCACCAAATTCGCCCAAAACAACTACAGAAGCAAAAAGCAAGGTGCTAAACAATATCGAAGTTGCACAAAAGAAAGCTGATGAGCAGGCGTTAGCAGCCCGTAAGAATGTTCAACAAAATTTGATGAAAAATAGCGTCAAAATCATTCTGGAAGCTTTGGTCGCTGGGTTCCTATTCTTGTATTCATGGTATGTCACAGATTGGGCAAGACGACGCTACAGTGATGTTTATGAGTCGGCCAGTGGTGGAGATGAATTTAGTGCCAACTTCCCAAAAGCACGAAAATCACGGCGTTTGCGGCGTTAATTTCCTCACCGATCTATCGTCATGAATATCCTTGGCAACCGATATCAGCTAGCTCGCACTGGTCAGTTAGGCTTCATGCTAATTAGCCTAGGGTTTGGGCTAGCTTGTCTTCATCTCTTACTGATTATTCAGATTACTGGCAATCTCGATCAATGCCTTCTCAGTCTGCTTTTTTGGGCTGCTTGCCTTGTTTCACTATACTACAGGCGAAAAAAATGGGTCATCCAGTATGATCTAGTCCCTTCAGTGCTAGGCACAACATTATTGATGTCACTCTTTTATAAATCTTTGAATTTATTGCCGAGTGACTCAGAATTTGTGCGAATTTTCCCAGGCTTTAGTATGTTTTCCTTAGCACTTATCGCCTCTGGTTGGCAGGTGCGGCAATACCTAAGGGAAGGTGCTTTGATATTTGTATCAATGCTTCCTATTGGTGTAGTGGGAGCCTTAATTGAATGGCTGCTGGGAAATCAGATCAAGGCATTTATTGCCCGTACCGCCGCTTGGCTGATGCACTATATGGGTAGTAACCTATTCGTTCAAGATAATCAAATTTATCTGAATACAGGTGTGGTAAGTATTGAGTATGCTTGCACTGGCATACCAATTTTGGTTGTATTGCTTCAACTGACGGTACTTATTTTAATCATTTTTGAATTTCACCTAGGTGAAATCTTGCAGATTATTCTGGGCGTAGTCCTGATTGCACTAATGCTAGCAGTGGTAAGAGTTGTCATTATGGCCTCTTTGATTCAGTACCCTGAGGCATTTGATTATTGGCATGGTTCCGCTGGAGGACAGATCTTTTCCACGATCGGCTTAGTATGCTTTGCCCTACTCTGTCGCCATTACCTGGAGAAATAATCATGAAGCGGCATAATCCATACCATCTCATAATCTTATTGTCAGGGATTTTGATCTGCATCATTAAGTTATTGATTAGCCCAAGTCATAACAAGCAAGTGGCTGTTACCCTGTTGCCTGAAAGACCGATTTCACCAGCCGGATGGTCACTACAACACCAAGAATCGATCGCGCCCACCACATTACCAGAGCAATATAATAATTTAGTAGCGGTGCGCAAGTACGCTTTTTCTAGTGAGGGACACCAGCTCTTACTTGAGTTGCGAGAGATCGGCAATACGAATGGTGATCTGCAAGCCTTACAAGCCAAGTATGCTAAGGAATCAATCGGTTCAGCATTTGAGATTAAACAAACTCACAAAGGGGAATACTATCAATCACAGCAATTCGATCAAGTAGAATTGCAAACCTGCGTTCACCGTTCTCATTTATCAGTAACTGATAAAGGATTTAGGGAGCAGGCTTATCGCAAAATGTTTCAGCTTCAGCATTTACAAAACTGGTTTTCAGGAAACAGCGCATTGGTTAACGATCGTTGTCTTTGGGTGAAAGCCACCGTTAAGCCTGCTATTCCTACAGAAAAGATTGAATCGCTCCTTATGGAAATCGCGAGTATTAACTAATACACAATTATTGCCAGAATAACTGGGACTGTAAAATATTTTGTGTCAGAGATTAATAAATGAGATCTGATCAATTAGACCTCTAATAACAAATTTGGATGCCGTTCATTCGATTGTCTTGCTTGATGTCTTGCTTGATGCCTTGGTGATTAAACTTTTTCAGGAAGGATATGTCATCAATCAAGTGTTGCATCTTCATTCCCCCATAAAAAACCGAGGAGAATTGCTTCCCCTCGGTTTCATCCATTTAGACAGGTTGTGATTTAAGCAATGCTTGCCATCTTCACAGTGCTATTCGCCAGCAAGTCTTGCAGTTCTTCCGCATCAACGGTTTCCTTTTCCATTAGCATATTTGCCAACTTATCCAGAACCGCGCGGTTTTCCACCAAAGTTTGCTTACAACGGCGATAGGCTTGATCAACCAAGTTCCGCACTTCGTCATCAATGGCGGCGGCTGTCTCGTCGGAGAAGTCACGCTCTGCCATGACATCACGACCCAAGAACATGCTGCCCTGGGAACGGCCCAAAGCCACAGGCCCCAAGCGATCGCTCATCCCAAAGCGAGTGACCATCTGCTTCGCGACCCGAGCCACCTGCTGAAGGTCGTTGGAAGCACCTGTGGTGACTTCCTCATCCCCGTAGATTAGCTCTTCCGCAACCCGGCCACCGAGGGCAACGGCCATTTGGTTTTGTAGGTAGGAGCGGGAATACAGACCCGAATCCATCCGATCTTCGCTCGGTGTGAACCAAGTCAAACCGCCTGCTTGACCGCGCGGGATGATGCTGATTTTCTGCACTGGATCGTAATCCGGCATCAGCGCACCGACCAAAGCGTGACCCGCTTCGTGGTAAGCCACCAGTTCCTTGCGCTTCTCGCTCATGACCCGGTCTTTCTTCTCTGGGCCAGCCATGACGCGATCGATCGCGTCATTGATTTCGTCCATCGAAACTTCCGTCAAGTTGCGACGGGCAGCCAAGATAGCGGCTTCGTTCAGCAAGTTCGACAGATCCGCTCCGGTGAAACCCGGTGTGCGACGGGCGATCCGATCGAGATCAACATCCTTCGCCAAGGTTTTGCCTCGGGCGTGAACATTGAGGATCTCGCTGCGGCCCCCGAAGTCAGGCCGATCGACGACCACCTGACGGTCGAAGCGCCCCGGACGCAACAGCGCTGCATCCAAGACATCCGGGCGGTTCGTTGCCGCGATGATGATAATGCCTGTGTTGCCCTCGAAGCCATCCATTTCAGTCAGCAACTGGTTCAGGGTTTGTTCCCGTTCGTCGTTACCGCCGCCCATGCCTGCGCCCCGCTGACGACCGACCGCATCGATTTCATCGATGAAGACGATACAAGGTGCATTCGACTTGGCTTGCTCGAACAGGTCACGGACGCGAGACGCACCCACACCGACAAACATTTCGACAAATTCCGAACCGGAGATACTGAAGAACGGTACACCCGCTTCACCCGCAACGGCTTTCGCCAAGAGGGTTTTACCTGTACCGGGAGGGCCGACTAGCAAGCAACCTTTGGGAATCTTCGCGCCTACCGCTGTGAAACGATCGGCGTTCTTCAAGAAGTCCACGATTTCGGTCAGTTCTAGCTTCGCTTGGTCAATCCCGGCAACATCGCCAAAGGTAACCTGCGTCTGCGGCTCCATTTGAACCCGGGCCTTGGACTTGCCAAAGTTCATGGCTTGGCTGCCGGGGCCATTTTGCGCCCGACGCAGCAGGAAGAACAGCCCCACTAACAAGAGGACGGGGAAGATCAAGCTGCCCGCCAACCGCACGAGGATACTGTCATCCTGGGGCGGCCGCACGGTGATGTCCACATCATTTTTCCGCAATGTGTCAATCAAACCTTGATCCGGCAAGAGGTTGACCTGTAACTTCTCCTCGCCGCGTGTCACGATCGCCTTGGAGCGATCGGAGAACAGGGTCACCCGATCGATTTTGCGTTCCTGAACCTGTTGCATGAACTCGCTGTACTTCAGGCTGCCTTTAGTTTCCTGCGGGCGGTCAAAGAACGTCGTTCCCACCGCAATCAAGACAATGGCCAGAAGCGCGTATAGCCCTGCGTTTCTCCAGCGTTTATTCACCGGGTTGTCCTCCTAAATGGTTGATGGGGCTAAAAACTGATAGTTATTGTTAACTTATATTAACGCATCTGAGAATCACCCGCTAGCAGCGCCTGAAAAAGTTCCTGTAGAAGGCCTGGATCAGCGTCGCGGGACTGAATTGGATGACTGTTCAGAACTTGCCCGATCGGGATAATCTCCACCACGCAATTGCTGTAGGCAATCAGGGTGAAGGAAGCAGTCCGTACGGCATCCCAAGGGATTTGTCGTACGGATCTATTTTGGCATTGGAATCCCCGAATGATCCGATCGCGGCTGATGCTGGGCAAAATTTCTGGACTGTCAGGGCTGTGCCTCAGCGGTGGGGTGTACCAGGTGCCTTGATGCCAGCCCCAGAGGCTCCCTGTGCAGGTTTCCAGCCAGTTGCCTTGGGGGTCGGTGAGAATGCTTTCTTGCGCGCCATGCTGCTGGGCTTGGTGGAGACCGAACCAAGGGGTGAGGTAATTACCCGTCTTATGCTGGCCGAGGGAGCGCTGCCCGATCGCTTGATCTGCCACCCAAGCGGTGATGCCTTGGCGCTGGCGTTGGGCGAGATCGGCAGGCAGGTCGCGGCCCGTGATCCATTCGCGGCCATCGGGGAACAGGGTGATCCGGAGAACGGGCCAAGATTGGGCTATATGGGTTGCGCCGGATTCGACTCGCGACCAATCGGGGGCTATCCAGCCCAATGCGGTTTGACTCTGGGTGAGGCGCGATCGGTGGGCGGCCCAAGCGCTCCGTGGATCATGCAAGTCGTCGTAGATGCGCAGGGTCGTAAACACGGTCGCGCCATACAGTAAGCCCGGATCGGTGATGCTGATGCTGATGTGGTCGCCCGATCGCCAGCTGCCGTCGTACCAGAAGCCCGCTTTGGGGGGTGGGGGAAAGTCTAAGTTTTGTTGGGGGTTTGGCATGGGGCAAGGGCGGATTGCGTAGGATGAAATGCAAACTCTCCTATTCTCTTAGCGCAAACACATCATGGCAGGCAAAAGCGAACATCTTGGCTGGATGAAGAAAGGCGATGATCTGATGGAATGGAAGCAGTATCGGCAGGCGTTGAAGGCATTTGAGCAGGCGATTAAGGCGAAGGGGAATCATGCCCCGGCTTGGAAGGGGAAAGGCATGGCGTTGATGGAACTGGAGGAATTCGATCGGGCGGTGCAGTGTTTTGATAAGTTCATCAAGCTCACGCCGGAGAGCGGGGAAGGCTGGACATTAAAGGCGAATGCCCTGGAGGAAATGGGGGACTACCCAGCGGTGGAGGCTTGCTATGCGGCAGCGCGATCGGCCTTTCCCGATGAACCGACGTTGAACTTTTTTGAGGGGGTATATTTGAATCGCACGAAGCAGTTCGATCGGGCAATTGAGGCATTTTCACGGATGATTGACCATTCGCCTGATCCGCTATCGCTGACTGCCCGGAGCCACGCGCTGGAGCAAACGGGGCAGTTGGAATTGGCGCTGGAAGATCTCGATCGGATTGCGATCTATGGCAATTTCTATATGGTGCAACAGAGCCGTGGGGAAGTGCTTGAAAAGCTCGAACGCTACGATGAAGCCTTGGAGGCTTACACGATTGCAGTACGTGATGAACCAGGGGTTGCCTTTCTTTGGCAAAAAAAAGGGGATTTGCTCGAACGACTTGAACGCAATGATGAAGCCTTGGCTTGGTATACGCTCTCAGTTAATGCGATCGGTTATAAAGGCTTGCAGATGAAAGCACAGTTATTGCAGCAGCTCAAACGGTACGATGAAGCCTTGGTGGCATTCCAGCAAGTCGCAGAACTGGAGCCACAGGATGCCCAGACCTATTATGACCAAGCGGTTTGCTGCTATGAATTAGCGGATATGGAGGGCACGATCGCGGCGTTGAAATCAGCGATCGCGTTGCAGCCCGAAACCATGCGGGACTTGCTACAAAATGATCCGCTCTTTCGATCGCAATTAAACCAATCCGAATTTCAGGCGTTGCTTGTAATGTGATGCTGAATCAACTCGCTCAATCAACTCGCTCAATCAACTCATTGGTGCAAAACATCAAGCCCCCAAACCCCCAATACCGGGGGCTTTGAATTAGCTTTCCAGCTTGACTCCCCCAGTATTGGGGACCGGGGGCGGTTCGGTACATAGATTTCTGTACATTCCTGAAAATGCTTTATGAGATCTCTTTTACTGCGACGGTTAATTCAGCTTCTTATGGTGGGAATATTTCTGCCATTGCCGATCGCCTGTGCCCAAACCCGCAATCCGCTGTTGCCTGATGCTTTACCCAATCGCGTTGCAAATAGTTGGCCGCAGGATTTACCCGCGATTCCGACGCTGAATTGTGACAGTGAAAAGGCTATGCGGCAATGGCGGCAAGCATATCAAACTGCGCACCGCGCCAAGCAGCAGCAAATTCGGGAAAGTCTCGCAATGTCCGGTGATGCGATCACCATTGCACCCGGAATGGCGATTCAACCGATCGTGGATCAATCACCGCCGGGAACGGCTTTTTTACTGAAGGCGGGAATTCATCGAATGCAGGCGATTCAGCCCAAGGCCGGAATGCAGTTCTACGGTGAAATCGTGGATGGCGATCGGCGTACCATCCTTAACGGTGCGAGGGTACTGGATAAGTTTGAACCTGCTGGTAAACTTTATGCGCGGCGAAATCTCCCCCCGACGGGGCAGAGCCATGGTGAAATGCAAATGGGGTACGATCGGGGCAGTTATTCCCAGGATTTATTCATCAATCACCTGCCATTGCGCCATGTTAGCCGTAAATCGGATGTGAAACCGGGAACTTGGTTCTATGACTATGACCAGCAAACCATTTTCATCGCCGATAACCCCGCTGGCAAAATGATCGAACTCAGTACCACAGATGTCGCTTTTGCCCCGATCGCGGCCTCGGTAACGATCGCGAATTTAATCATTGAGAAATATGCCAATCCCGCTCAGGTTGCGGCGATCGGCGGCAGTTACGAAATTGGCGTGACCACGGCTCGGGATTGGCGCGTGCAAGGCAGTGAGGTGCGCTGGAATCATGGAGTAGGGCTGCGGGTACTGGATGGCGGACAAGCGATCGGCAATTATATTCACCACAATGGTCAAATGGGTTTTGCCGCGAATGGTGAGGGCGCACTACTGGAATATAACGAAGTTACCCAGAACAATTTTGCGAAATTTGATCAAGGTTGGGAAGCGGGGGGCAGTAAGTTTGCCTATACCAAGGGACTAATCACCCGCTGGAATTTGGTTTATGACAATGATGGGCCGGGACTCTGGACAGATATTGACAATCAAAATACGGAACATCTCGAAAATGTAGTTTACAACAATAGCAGCAGCGGAATATTTCATGAAATCAGCTTCGCAGCGACGATTCGGGGCAACTATGTAGCGAACAACGGTCGAGAGACGACAGAGTGGCTTTATGGTGCAAACATTTTGATTTCGACTTCAAAAGATGTGGTGGTGCAAAATAACACGATCGAAGTCAATCCTGATTATGGCAACGGCATTGGGGTAATTTGGCAGAATCGTGGGACGCAGTACAGCGCCGAACGCAATCAAATCACGGACAATACCCTGCGCTACTACGGCCAATCCGGTCGATCGGGTGTGGCGACGGATGTGGACACTGCGCAATCGATCATCTTTCGATCGAATCAGATGGATGGCAATCGCTACTATCTGCCGCAAGCCAATGTTGGCGATCGCTATGAATGGCAGAATCAGCCCATGCAATTTGACCAACTGCGTCAGCTGGGGCGGGAAATCAAGGGCGAAGAAACCCTGTGCAACGCTTAAGCCGGATGGATGGGATAAACCAGCAATTTGGCTGACTTCAGTGACTAGATGCCGCTTTATGCTGTTTGTGCTGGGAGTTGAGGCCGTGCGCTTCAAGACTACAAAGTTCTGTAGTTTTCCTGATATTGCTTATTTTGCTAGAAGAGAAAATCATCAACGATCGTTAATCTATATATTCCTGAAAATTTCTATGTCACATATTTCCCTGATGCAGCGCTGGGTTATCTTGCCTGGTTGTCTGGTGGCGCGCGGTTTAGGGCAGGCATTGCTGCTGAGCGTGTTGTTGCCGATGTCCGGTGCCTCCGCTCAGACGATTTCGCCAGCGGTGAATGACTTACCACCCATTCCACCTCTGGCCTGTGGCAGTGATAATCCAGTTCTGCAATGGCGGCAGACCTATCAAATGGCGCATCGGGCGAAACAGCAGCAGTTACAAGCGGCAATGACGGCTCCAAGTGATGCGATCGTGATCACGCCCGGCACATCAATTCAGGCAATCGTCGATCAATCCCCCCCCGGAACGGCCTTTTTACTGAAAGCCGGAACCCATCGGATGCAGGGGATTCAGCCGAAGACGGGGATGAAGTTTTTTGGGGAAATCATTAATGGTGAGCGCCGCACAGTGCTGAATGGCTCCCGACTGTTGACTCAGTTCAGCCCTTCGAGCCGCATTTATGCCGCTCGGAATTTGCCTGCGACGGGACAAACGGTGGGGCAGATGAAGTCGGGATTTGCGCGCGGGGCTTACTCTCAGGATCTGTTGATCAATCAGGTGCCGATGCGCCATGTGAGCCGTAAGGGCGATGTAAAACCCGGCACTTGGTTCTATGACTATGGGACGCAAACGGTGTTCATTGGTGACAATCCGGCGGGTAAAACGGTGGAGCTGACTACTACACCGATCGCCTTTGCACCAACTGCCGCTGATGTGACGGTCGCCAACTTAGTGATTGAAAAATACGCGAATCCGGCACAAATTGCCGCGATCGGCGGTGGGCGCGAGGCGGGACTGGGCATCGCCCGCAACTGGGTTGTCCAGGGGAATGAAGTGCGGTTGAATCATGGCGTGGGTCTGCGGGTGCAGGATGGGGGCCGCGCGATCGGAAATTATGTGCATCGTAATGGCCAAATGGGGGTTGCCGCGAATGGCCTTGGCGCATTGCTTGAATACAATGAAGTTGCCAATAACAATTTCGCTAAATTCGATCCCGGTTGGGAAGCCGGCGGTAGTAAGTTTGCGTTCACAACCGATTTGGTAACCCGCCGCAACCTACTCTATGGCAATGACGGCCCTGGGCTGTGGACGGATATCGACAATCGCAATACTGAACATGCAGAAAATGTGATCTACAACAATACTAGCAGTGGAATTTTTCATGAGATTAGTTATGCGGCGACGATTCGTGATAATTATGTGGCGAATAATGGTCGGGACACTACCGCTTGGCTATACGGCTCGAATATCCTCGTTTCTACTTCCCAGGATGTCGTGGTGCGGAATAACACGATCGAGGTGAGTGCGGGCTTCGGCAATGGCATCGGGGTGATTTGGCAGAGCCGGGGGACGCAGTATAGCGGCGAACGCAATCAAGTCACGGGCAATACCATTCGCTACCATGGCGCAGCGGGCCGATCGGGGGTGGCAACGGATGTGGCGGCGGCGCAATCGGTTTTTGTTTCCAATCAGATGAATGGCAATCGTTACTATGTGCCTCAGGCCAATGTCGGCTATCGCTATGAATGGCAAAATCAGCAGGTGCGGTTTGCCCAGTTGCGTAACTTTGGTCAAGAAGCGATAGGCCAGGAAACCTTCTGCCCCTGATGCGGGCTGCTAACTTGGGATGTGCCCAACGCGATCGCGCTGGTAATGATCCACTTACAGCACGCTAATGGCGAGTTCTCCGCTGTTGGCGTGTTTTTGCGGAACTAGTAGAAAATTTGGTCATCACCTGATTGGGTCTAATGTCAATAGTCGGGGGTTTATTGCGAATAACTCAGAAAGTGATTATGATGAACTTGCAATGCTCAACGTGGGTTCAAAGCAGTGGCCATTACTCCCAACTCCCTGAAAGCCGAACTGAATGAGAAAGGTTGGCGCATGACTCCCCAGCGTGAAACGATTCTGACGGCGTTTCAGGAGTTGCAGCAGGGAAAACATTTGAGCGTGGAAGATTTGCACGCAATGTTGGGTGATGCGGGCCATGATATTAGTCTATCGACGATCTACCGCACGGTGAAGCTGATGGCGCGCATGGGAATTTTGCGCGAGTTGGAATTAGCGGAGGGACATAAGCACTACGAGCTGAATGCCGCGACACCGCATCATCACCACCATATGGTCTGCGTGCAGTGTAGTCGGACGTTGGAATTTGAAAATGATACGGTGCTGAAGCAGAGCATGAAGCAGGTAGAGAAAGCTGGGTATCAGCTGATTGACTGCCAATTGACGATCTATGCAATCTGTCCGGAAGCAATTCGTTATGGCTATCCAGCTCTGCCCTCCGAAGATTGGATGTGTAACCGCGCGATCGCCGACAAGGAAAAGCATCAAAAGAAAATGCGGAGTCACCAGTAGCGTCATCGCGGCGGCTGACGCGACAACTGATGCAACCAACCCGTATGCAACCAACTCACCACGCCGGATTAGCAGTTGCAGTATTGACTGTTTCCGACACGCGATCGGCGGCGGATGATCGATCGGGCAACTATCTGGTTGAACAGTTACAGGCAGCGGGACATCACGTGGTCGAGAAGACGATCGTGCCGGATGATATTTATCAAATTCGGGCGGTGGTCTCACGTTGGATCGCCGATGCGGGGGTGCAGGTGATTATTACCACTGGGGGGACAGGCGTGACGGGGCGCGATGGTACGCCGGAAGCGATCGCACCTTTGTTGGATAAGCCGATCGAGGGCTTTGGGGAATTGTTTCGGCAACTGTCCTATGCGGATATTAAAACCGCAGCAATTCAGTCACGGGCGATCGCGGGGGTCGCGAACAATACCTATCTCTTTACGATCCCTGGTTCGACGGGTGCGTGCAAAACTGCATGGGAAGGGATTCTCAGAGATCAACTTGACCCGACCTATCGACCTTGCAACTTTGCCACGTTGCTGCCGCGTCTGGGGGAGTAGCTTCGGCGTGGCTCAGCTACCGGAGGCGACGACAGAAGTTTTGGGTTTGGCGAAAATCATCCGGCCAGCGGAGGTTTGCAGGGCGCTGGTGACGACTACTTCGAGGTTGTCACCGAGGTGACTGCGGCCATCTTCGACGACGACCATGGTGCCGTCGTTCAGGTAGCCTACGCCTTGGGTGGCTTCTTTGCCCTCCTTCAGAATTTTCAAATCGAGGCTGTCACCGGGAACGTAGGTAGGGCGCATCGATTTCGCTAAGTCGTTGATGTTTAAGACTGGGAGGCGCTGGACGGTGGCGACTTTGTTGAGGTTGTAGTCATTGGTCAGCAAGGCCCCGTTAATGTCCATGGCAAGGCGAACGAGTTTGGCATCGACGGTGGGAATATCTTCGTAGTCGGCGCGACTCATCATGACCCGATCGGGATAGGTTTCGCGGAGATTGTTGAGCAGGTCTAATCCCCGGCGACCGCGCGATCGCTTCTGGTCATTGGCGGAGTCTGCAAGTTGCTGCAATTCCTGAAGGACAAAGTCAGGCACAAGAATCTGCCCTTCGATGAAACCTGTGGCCATCAGTTCGATGATGCGGCCGTCAATGATGCAGCTGGTGTCCAAAACCTTCGAGACAGCGGGGGTTAATGTGCCTTCGGCCAGGAGGAGTGTTTGGGCACTGTTGGGGTTGAGTAGGCGGATGATCGATCGGCCGTGAACATCGGCGAGGTTCGCCCCGGAGATCGCGAATAAAATGCTGCCCAGAATGCCGAGCAGCGGTTTGATGAAAGCAAATTCAGTGGGGATCGGCAGAATGAAGAGGGGTGCAAGGAGCAGATTTGCCGTGATTAGGCCGAGGACAAGCCCGACCGACCGGCTCAGCAGCATCCAGGCCGGCATCTCCCGAACTTGTTGCTCGACCCGGCGGTAGTTGGTCTGAGCAAAGGTGCCGACCCCGATCCCGATCAAGGCACCGAAAGCAGACAGCACAAACCGTAGCCCATCAATGTTGGTGACTTGGCTTTGGATCCCGATGGGGAGAGCTTCCCAGCTGTGGAAGCCGATGCCCGCACAGGCAGCAATAAACGCTAGGATGATGATTGCATCCAACATGATCAGGGTGAGGCAAAACAGCCAAAATGGGGCAAAACAGCGATTAGGCAAAGGTTTGGTCAACGCTGCTCACGCCCATTATATCGTGGGAATTACAGCGCTCTATTAACTTTCTTGCAGCCGGAGTGGTACGGAGATTACGAATCATGGGTGTTGATTCTACGGCTTTTGCGTCTCAGGTGACGATCGTTGGGACATTGTCAGAATGGCTGAATATCCCGCCTGCCGCTGCTTATGTGCATATTCCGTTCTGTCGGCGGCGCTGTTTTTACTGTGATTTTCCGATTTATGTGGTGGGTGACCGGGGCTTGAATGCAGGGGCGAATTCCTCGCCCAGTCAGTCGGTGGTGCGGTATTTGCAGGTGTTGGTGCGGGAGATTGCGCGATCGCCTCGGCTGAATGATCGACCGTTGCGGACGGTATTTTTTGGTGGGGGAACGCCATCGGTGCTGGATGGGGCGCAGTTGGGGCAGATTTTGGTAGCGCTCGATCGGCGGTTTGGACTCGCAGCGGATGCTGAAATTGCGATGGAGATTGATCCGGGGACGTTTGATTTAGCTAAGTTGCAGGGCTATCAGGCGGCGGGGATCAATCGGTTTAGTTTTGGGGTGCAGGCGTTTCAGCCGGAATTGCTGGCGGTTTGTGGGCGGGCGCATACGGTGGATGATGTGGCGATCGCGATGGATTTGATTCGGCAGGCGGGGATTGCGAATTTTAGTTTGGATTTGATTTCGGGGTTGCCGGGGCAGACGCTGGCGCAGTGGGAAAGTTCGCTGGCGCAGGCGATCACCTATGGGCCGACCCATATTTCGACCTATGATTTGACGATCGAGGCGGGGACGGTATTTGGCAAGCGCTATCGTCCGGGGGAGGGAGCGCTGCCGGAGGATGAGACGACGGCGACGATGTATCGGGTGGCCCACGATCGGCTGACGGCGGCGGGATATGAGCATTACGAGGTGTCCAACTATGCAAAGCCGGGGTGGCAATGTCGGCATAATCGGGTGTATTGGGAAAATCGCGCGTTTTACGGATTTGGGATGGGGGCAACGAGTTATTTGCGGGGCGATCGGGCGATGCGGCCCCGGCAGTTGCAGGCATATTTTGACTGGGTGGAGCAGTTTGACCCGATGACGGTGGGGCCGGAACTGGAACCAGAGGAGCTATTGCTGGATACGTTGATGGTGGGGCTGCGGTTGATTGAAGGATTAGCGATCAAGGATTTGGTTCCGCGATTTGGCGATCGATTGATTGGGCAGGTAGTGGACTGTTTGCGGCCCTACGAGCAAGCGGGCTGGGTCGTGGTGGATGAGCGAATTAGATTAACCGCACCGGAGGGTTTTTTGTTCTCGAATGTGGTGTTGGTGAAATTGTTCGATCGGTTTAGTGAATGAAGTAATCCAACTGAGCCGTCGCCGGGGAGTCAGCAATTCCAAATTCAACGTTAATTCATTGGCGATCGGGGTCAAAGGGCAGCATAGCGCGATTGAGGGCGCGGAAAACGCGCCCGTACGGGAGGGATCGATCATTGCCCCATCCCATCCATGCCGTGATCGGTGATCCGTAGGGGCGTGCATCCCACGCCCACAGCCTACGCCAACCGACCATCATCCCCCTCCCACCCGATCGATACAGGAAACATCAAAAACTCAGCCCTAGAAAAAAATTTCGCAACTAATCTGCCGCAGATTATTGATCTTTTAAGCCAGCATCATTACATCGAAATTGGCCAAGATTCAATCATCACTCACATCTAAATGTTCCGTATAAACCACATAGCATTGAACTGGCACAGCATGGCTAATGGCCCAGCCTGGGCGTGATTTCGGATCTCGCACTGGTCGCGAAAATTTTAGAATTGATTCAGAAAGCCGCCAATCCTTGCGGAATTTGAGAACTAAATTATCCGTAGCCGAGTTCCTATGTTTATCGAAAAGCTATTGACGGAACCCGTTTACTTCTTCCGCTACATCATTATTTTGATTGTGTCGATCGTGATTCACGAGTTGGCCCATGGTTTTGCGGCGATCGGGCAAGGCGATGATACGCCGGAACGTCTGGGGCATATTACGCCTGATCCAATCGTGCATATGGGGCCAGCTTCGCTGATTATGCTGTGCTTTATGGGGATGGCTTGGGGGCAGATGCCCGTCAATCCGGCCAATTTTCGGCATCGCTGGAGTGACCTATGGGTGTCGGCGGCAGGACCATTATCAAATTTTGCGCTTTCGACGATCGCTTGTCTGCTGTTCGTTCTGGCGGATACGAAAGGGCTGCCGTTGCTCAGTCCAGATTTTCTCTGGATGCTAGCGATCGTCAATATGCTGTTGTTTTTTTTCAATATGTTGCCGATTCCGCCGTTGGACGGATTCACGGTGTTTAGTGAGATCTTTCCCGGTCTTAAGCCCATGCGCGAAGGGCCGATCGGGATTTTCTTGTTGGTGATTGTGTGGACGGTGCCTGCGGTGAATTGGCTGTTGATGGATGTTTTGACCCGTGGCACGGTGAAGTCGATCGTTAGGGTATTTGGTGGCTTAGTCGCTTAGAAAAGTAGGGTGATTGCATCACATAAAACGTCCGATCGCCACCTGATAATCAAACAGTTATTGGAGGTTAGGCCATGATTGGAATCTTGCTCTATGTGGTATTGCCCATGGTCGCCGGAATGGGGCTACTTTGGTTATTGGGCCAATTCCTTCAGCGGTTGAGCCGACGGAGCCGTTATCGCAGCAGTTCTGGCAGCAGCCATAACAATGACAGCTTCTACTACTACGGGGACTATGGCAGCGCATCGAGCGGTGGCAGTGATGGCGGGTGCGACTATGGTGGCAGTGATTACGGCGGCGGCAGCTATGATGGCGGTGGCTGTGATACTGGGTTTTAAATCCTTCATCGGCCCTAAACCTTGACCTGATAGTTCAGCTGCAACTCATCTCCCGGCACACCCCGTACACCCCAATTGTGCTGAGGGATTTCGTACAAAATGATTTCGATGTCATTCGCGGCAATATTAAGACTAACATTGAGTTTTGCATAAATCAGCCGAATTAGCTGTTTCTTCGCTGCCACTGATCGACCTTCAAACAGGCTAATTTCGATCACCAAATAGTGTTCCGTCCGATCGTTCGGATAAACAAAATCTTCTGGCGCAAGGCTGATAAAGCGCTGAAACTTCTTTTCCGGCGGATAGGCTAATGCTTCGACCATGCAGGCTTGAAGACTGTCCGAAATCGTCGATCGGTGGGCGGCGAGAAATGCGGCGTGGCCGTAGATTTTGGTTTGGGGCATATCGTTGGCTCAGAGAATTTGCGCGGAGAGTTTGAATGGCGGGCGGGGATCATAGTATCGTGTTAAGTGATACCAGAATCGTTCTCCGTACCTTAATCCGCGCTCTCCTGGGGTGTCTACCACAATGACTTCTGAATCGCCGACTCCTGAATCGCCGACTCCTGAATCGTCGATTGCTGAAAATCTGCCTGCATCGGATCAGCTCTCCCCGTCGACAATACCAGCGGGTACTCGACTGCCGCAACCCGTAGCGCCAAATATAGTGCCAAATGTAGGGCTGCCCCAGGTGGGTGATCTGTCGAAGCTGACCCAGGAGCCAACGCCCGCTTTAGAACTGAGTGCTTTAGAACTGGGTGCCGCAACGAATGTAGCACCGATCGGACAATCGCTGATTCAACAGATCAACACCACACCAGCCCCCAGCTTACCGCCCGTGGCACTGAACTTTGCGGTTTCGCAAGCGATTCCGGCGGATATGATTCCGGCAGCCTTGGCGGCGAAGGCAACGGCCCCGGAAATGGCGACAGCCGATGGGACGACGGCGGCGAGTGATGCACCCCTAGCTGAACCGGTATCCCCTGAAGCCCCTACCCCTGAAGTACCCGCCCCCGCGCTGCCCGCATCGCCCCTAGTGGAAGGCCATCACGCGCCGCAGGTGCGGTTCAAAAACGAACAAGGTAAACTGCTGCTGATCCTGCCCAGCGAAACCCACGACAGCAGCGGCCAAAATACCCTGACCTATGCCTGGTCGGAGGTGATGAACCAATTGCGCCAACGTCTGCAAGCCGAAGCGCGGCATTGGGCGGCGAATACGGCGGTGCATTTAATTGGGCGCGATCGGTTGCTCAGTGCCCAGCAGCTTCAGGATATCGTCGAGGCATTGGCCAGCTACAAAATGCAATTGCGACGGGTCTATACCAGTCGACGACAAACGGCAACGACGGCGGCAACGGCGGGGTATTCAGTCGAGCAGCATGTCGCGGTGAGTCAGCTGAATCCGGCTCCAACAGAGGCCGGGGAAGCGATGGCGGAACCCTTGGTGCTGAAAACGACGCTGCGATCGGGCGTGGAAATCCGGCATAACGGTACCGTCGTGATCCTCGGCGACTTGAATCCTGGCAGCGCGATCGTCGCGGAAGGCGACATTGTCGTCTGGGGGCGGCTGCGGGGTAATGTCCATGCGGGTTATAAGGGCAATACCCAGTCGCGGATTATGGCCCTGCGGATGGAACCCGCGCAGATTCGGATTGCCGGATTTGTCGCCCGTGGCCCGTCCAATCCACCGACACAGTTTTTCCCAGAAGTGGCCTATGTCACGCCTCAAGGCGCAATTAGCATTGCCCGGATGGAAGATCTGCGGGAGCTGCCCGCGACCCCAGCCAAAGCCGCCGGGCCTGGCGGGCGAAAATTCCCGGCCACTGGGAAACGCGGTTTTTAGGGCCGATTTCACGTATAGTAATTAGCATTTGACAAATCGCTGGATGGGCCCCATGGGACGAGTTATCGTTGTTACCTCCGGAAAAGGGGGGGTTGGTAAAACCACAACCACCGCCAATATTGGCATGGCACTGGCGCAGCGCAACCGTCGAGTGGCGGTGGTGGATGCGGATTTTGGGTTGCGGAACTTGGACTTGCTCCTGGGGCTGGAAAATCGCGTGGTCTATACCGCTGTGGAAGTGCTGGCCGGGGAATGTCGCTTGGAGCAAGCGCTGGTCAAGGATAAGCGGCGGGCAAACTTGGTGTTGCTCCCGGCGGCGCAGAACCGCACGAAGGATGCGGTGAATCCGGCCCAGATGCGGCAATTGGTGCTGGCGATCGCGAAGGTCTATGACTATGTGCTGGTGGATTCGCCAGCGGGCATCGAAATGGGCTTCCAGAATGCGATCGCCGGGGCTCAGGAAGCGCTAATCGTGACCACGCCGGAGATTTCCGCTGTCCGCGATGCCGATCGGGTGATCGGTCTGCTGGAAGCAAACAACATCAAAAAAGCCAGTCTGATCATCAACCGGATTCGGCCCAAGATGGTGGCCGCGAACGACATGATGTCGGTGGAAGATGTGCAGGAAATTCTGGCAGTGCCGCTGATTGGGGTCGTTCCCGATGATGAAAAAGTAATCGTCTCGACGAACCGAGGGGAGCCGCTAGTGCTGTCCGGTACGCCGACCCAAGCGGGTACGGCGTTTGAGAATATCGCACGGCGGATCGAGGGCGAAAAAGTGCCCATGCTCGATCTCAATGTCCGCGAAGGCTTCCTGTCCCGCGTCAAAACCTTCCTCAAAAATCCTCTGGGCTAATCATCCCCACTCAATCCCCCGTAATGTCGTATAAGCCAATGAATCTCCGCGAAATTCTCGATCGTATCTTCCCCGGCCTGGGTGAGCGCAATAGCCGTCAGGATGTCAAAAACCGACTGAAGTTGGTGTTGGCCCACGATCGGGCAGCGATTGCGCCGGAAATGCTAGAAGCAATGCGACGGGAGATTTTGGAGGTGGTGTCGCGTTATGTGGATTTGGACGCGGAGGAGATGGAGCTAAGTTTGGATAGCAGCGATCGGTTGACGGTGCTGGTGGCGAACCTGCCGATCCGCCGCGTCAATCCGGAGTTCTATACGGTAAAGGAAGAGTCGATTACGGGCGAGGAGCTGCCGGAAATTGAACTCGATGAATCAAAAATTGGCGATCCTGACGCAGGCGATCAACCTGTTTCAGAAGCGGAAAAAGCGGAGGACGTAGCTGGTGAAACGACTGCCGAACCTGCCCCCGTTGCTACGATCGAGAGCGAAACCGAATCGGCGGACACGGCCAAAGCCCGACTGGAAAATGTCGTGGTGCAAGACGATCAAGGGCTGAATTAAGGCGCATGACGGAATTAATTCCCATGAAGATTACGGGAAAAACGCGGCTGTTGGCGGTGATTGGCGATCCGGTGCGGCATTCGATGTCACCGTTAATGCACAACGCGGCACTGCAAGAATTGGGGTTGGATTTTGTGTATGTGGCGTTGCCGATCGCGGGTGCGGATTTGGCGGCAGCGATCGCCGGATTGAGTGCCATTGATTTAGCGGGATTTAATATTACGTTGCCGCACAAGCAGGCGATTATGCCGCATTTACAGGGAATTTCGGATTCGGCGCAGGCGGTTGGGGCGGTGAATACGGTGTGGCGCAGTGCTCGGGGTTGGGAAGGGACGAATACGGATGTGGAAGGATTTATCGCACCATTAAAAGCACTCGATCGGGATTGGTCAATCGCGCGGGTGATTTGTTTGGGCAATGGGGGCGCGGCGCGGGCGGTGGTCGCCGGAGCGCAGCAATTAGGTTGTGCCGCGATTCAAGTCTTTGGGCGCAATGTCGAAAAATTAGCGCAATTTCAGACCAGTTGGCAGGGTTCGGCACTGGGAGCGGATTTGGCGCAGCGGTTGACGGTGCATCCTTGGGCGGATTTAGCAACTGCGATCGGGGCGGCGGATTTAATTGTGAATACAACACCGATCGGCATGTCGCCGCAAATTGAGGCCAATCCCTTGAGTGCGACGGAAGTTGCCGCCATTCGACCCGGCACGATCGCCTACGATTTAATTTACGTGCCCCGTCCAACCCAATTTTTGCAGCAGGCGCAAGTGCAAGGCGCGATCGCGATCGATGGTCTGGAAATGCTGGTACAGCAGGGTGCAGCGGCATTGCGGATTTGGGCCAAAACCGAAACAGTGCCCGTTGCGACGATGCGACGGACACTGGAACAGCATTTAGGTGTAGGCTAATTGAACTCAGGCTAATTCAACTCAGGTTGATGCAATTCAGCCGGGGGGCAATTAAGCTGGATTTAAGAAGCGCCCCGCAAATTTCATCACATCGCCTAGATCGGTTCCGCCGTTTGCATTGCCCTGGAGAAACGCATCCAAAATGCGATTACTGCTATTGCCATTGTGGCCCGGTTTGCTGCCGCCCATTTGGAAGAACTGCATTACCAGTGGAATTAGCATCGGCACGATCGATTGAATCGTATTTGCGGGTAGACCGGTTTTATGGGCGACACCTTGGGCGATTTGGGTTTGAATTTGGGGGGTTAGCAGATTTTGCAGACTATTGGGATTGGTCACGAGGGAGGCAAGATTCATGCCGCCCTGGCTACCCTGTTGCTGAAGCACATTTTGCAAAATTGGCCCAACAGCGGACATCAGCTTTTCCGTGGTGCCGGAATCGAGATTTTGCTGCTGTTGCATTTGCGTGATGCCGGACATGATTTGGCCCAGTTGATCGACGGAGCCTTGGCGATGGGGATCGTTAATCGCGTTCAGCATTTCAAAGAACATACTCATGGCGATGCCTCATATTGTTATGAACTGGAGTTGACTTGTTATGAACTAGAGTTGACTGGCCCCCAAACCCCCAATGCTGGGGGCTTCGATTGTGGGTTGATTTCCCAGCGTGGGGTTTGGGGAGGCCGATTTAGTGGTGCTGGGTGACTGGAACGCGGGTGTGGGTCGATCGCAGCAGAGGCATGAGTTTGCCGCCGGGGGCGAGGTAGCCGATTTCAGCCACGTAGTCACGATCGCCCTCTGGCACGGAAACCACCATGTCACGCTCGGTATCGCTAATCGGATATTGGCGGAAGCTATGGGCCGCTTGGCGATCGAGGTCGATCGCCGTGGCATCGTAGACCCGCAGCACCATTTGACGGCCACCTTGGCGTTGGAGCGTCTGCTTCCGGCTTTCAGGAATGTCCCAATAGACGTAGGCACGTGGTTCGTCGTCAACAGGTGCGCCAACGGTGATCCGCTGGGGAATCTGCGACAGGATGACCAGACGGCCTTTGTCTTCTCCGGAGACCGCCCGATCGACCAGACCGGCGTGACTGTCATTGCCGATCGGCGTTTTGCCCCGTTGGGCGATCGTATCCATGACGTGATTGGTTTCGCTCGGATGTTGGATTTGAGTGCTGATTGCGGCGGCATGGGTGCGCTCAGAGCGGGCGATGCTGACCCATTGCCCTTGGGGATTGCGATAGCCGAGTTCCGCAATATAGTCACGGTTGTCGGCGGGCAATCGCAGATCACAATCATGATCACTCACCGCGCATTCCACTGCCTGGAAAGGTTGGGGCAGGGGATCGTGGACAGCGGCATGGGTCACGTCATACAGCCGCAGTTGCAACTTCGCGGGGCAATGCTGGAGCTGCGATCGCGGAATTTCCCAGTAGGCGTAGGCGGATTGGTTCTGCCGGGGAACGAAGATCAGGCGACTTTCGCCCACTTGCGATCGCTGATGCGCGCGATCGGTCTGTCTTGTGGCCCCAGCGGTGATGCCAGCGGCACCGGCGGCGGCAATGCCCGCGCCCGCCATGCCCAAGGGAATGGCGGCAGTACTGCGTTCACAGGCCGGAACTTGCACGGGCGCGCTGCTAGCCAGACTGAGCCACTGACCGGAATCGGTGATGTACCCCAATTCCACGAAGTAGTCTTGGTGATCCTGGGCGATCGGGATTTGGCAATCATGGTCGCGGGATTGGCAGGTAAATTCCTGCACCAGGTTCCGCACGCCATCATCTTCCCGGCGGTAGAGCCGCAGTTTCAGGTCTTTGCCGCCCTGGGATTGCAGTTCCGCCTGCTGGCGATCGTTGATTTCCCAATAGGCGTAGGCATGGCGACAGTCGCGGGGCACGAGAATCACGCGACTGCGCTGGGTGTTCGCCATGGCAGCGGCTCCGGCAGCGGCTCCGACTGCGGCCCCGACAGTGCCCAGGCCAGCGGCAGTGCGGAGTGCGGGGCTAGTGGGCCGACTGATTGGCCGATCGACGGGCCGATCGACATCCATCACTGCATCTTCACGGCGGCGACCCAGGAGCCACAGTGCCCCAAGGGCAGGTAAGCCCAGGAGCGGCACCAACCACCAGCCCCAATTGCCGCGATTGCTTTGGTTGGTATCAGTGCGGGTGGTCGCGCCATTCCAGGGAACACTGTTGGCGGCACTACGACCGGGAGGTGGGTTTTTGAGCGGTTCGAAGGTCGTGGAATTGGGTGCTGTGGTGGTTGGGTTAGTTGTCTGATTGCTGGTTGCGGTTGCGCCCGGAATTTGCGCCAGACGCTGGCCTTCGCTGGCGGTGGCATAGCCAAGTAATGCCGCCGCTGCACTATTCGGTTCTGGCCCTTTGTAGACGTAGCTGAGGGGCTGGGAGAAGGAATAGCGGGCATCGTCGGGTAAAACTTGGTGGAGCGGCAGAATTTTCACGTCCGATCGACCCAAGGCTTGATCGGCAATGAGGAAGCCGATGCTATTCGGAGTCAGTTTACCCGCGATCGCCTCGGCATCGTTTTGGGTCAGCTTGGTCGCATTCGTGCCGACTTCAAACGGTGCGGCCTTGAACACAGGGTAATTTGACAACGCCATGCGGGTGTCGCTGTCGTTGGTTTGGTCGATCACTTGAATCGGTTGATTCGGGCCGCCCACCTGTGACCAGTTGGTGATTTCACCTCGGAAGATTTTAGCGAACTGCTCATTGCTGAGGCTGCCTGTGAAGGCATTATCGGGGTGGGTGACGATCGCGATTTTTTGGCGACCAATGAGGTGGGTTGCAAGACCTTGCTCCCGTTCACTGGGCGTGAGCGATCGACCGACTACCCCGATATCGGCGCGGCCTTGACTCACGGATAGCAGCGCCGCATCGCTGTTCACAGCGGTATTTTCAAGCTGACTGCCGTTGTAATGACGCTCAAATTGCTGCTTCAAATTATTGCGCAATTGACTGGTGGCATCGGAGCCGACCATTTGAATTTTGGTGCCCGGCGCCACTTGGTCGAACATCGGAAATGTCCGCGCTGTCGTTTGTGCTTCGACTTTATCCGATCGACCATTGGCTCCATGCTTCCAGCTGATCGGATTGCCCCCGGCATAGGGTGAAGCCGCCAACAGTAGCAGCATGGCGAAGGTGACGATCGGGGTGTCTGATTTCTTCAACATAATTCTTACCCTGTGTGGTTTCTAGCCTTGTGCGGAACGTGCTGTTCGAAGTGTTTTGATGCGAAGTATTTTGATGCGAAGCGTTTTGATGCGAAGTGCGCTGGGTTGGGCCAATGCAGGATAGGTGCAGCCAATGGCTCATCCCGCTAGCGTCAGTGTAGTGGTCAGATTCTGGACGAATTCCTGGGCTTAAGATAGATTTAGGCTTTGCGGGCTGCGTTAAAATATTTATTAATCTCCCGTGCAGGCTTTTTTGAGTTTGCGTTTGTTATGAGTGAACCCCGTCAAAATTGGGATTTAGGGCGTTTCGTGCAGACGCTCAATTATTTTGAAGCGATTCCTGTTGTTAATTGGATACAAGCCATGTTTCAGCCCTCGGTTCCCCTCACCCCCCCGCCGATTCAGGCCCAAGCGGGAGAACAAGTGCTGTTTCAGTTTCCCTTGATCACGGATCTGAGTCCGACCTGGGGGGCGGTAGATGATGTGGTGATGGGCGGTGTAAGTGATAGTCGAATTGTTCGATCGCCCGAAGGTGCTTGGTTTACGGGCAATGTTTCGACGGCGAATTCCGGGGGCTTTGTCTCGGTGCGGACGCGCAATTTTGAGCCACCGCTGGATTTGTCAGGGTTTCGGACGGTGCGGCTGAAGGTGAAAGGTGACGGTCAGCGCTATAAGTTTTTCCTGCGGAGCGAAGCGGGCTGGGATACGGTGGCTTTTGCCTATTCCTTTGATACGGTGGCTGGTCAGTGGATTAGCGTTGATATTCCCTTAGCCGCGATGCGCGGGGTGGTGCGGGCCAGGACGTTACCGGAAAATATTAAGTTGGATCAGCGATTGGTGCGATCGATGCAATTAATGTTGAGCAAGTTTGAGTACGATCGGGAATTAAATCCAGCCTTTCAGGCAGGCCCATTTTCGTTGCATGTTGAATCGATCGTGGCGGTACCGTAAATTGTGGCAATTTCTTAAATTTTCTAGGGCGATTCAGGCTTCTACCGTAAGGCTGATGTACTAGGCAGGAAAGTCTCTATCTGAGGTTAGACTTATGCATCAAAATGAGGTGGCTTCTAACTTGGGATAGAGTGAGTGATGCCTGGGGTATGACTTAATGGCAAGCAGTGTCCGTCGTTTAGCTGGATGCTTGCTCTCCTATCCCCTTGGCGACTCTTATGCAGCGGCTTATCTCACGGCAGCGATTTTTGAAATTGTTTACGGGTACGAGTTTGGGATTGGCGGCGAGTCAGCTGGGGCGATTCTGGGGGAACGATCGCGCCCTTGCCCAAATCCCCAAAATAAACCGATCGCCCCAAGGGAAACAGCGATTATCCCCAATCTGGCTAGAAAACCAATATCCCGGCACGATCGACTGGAAAATCACGCAATCAGCGGGCGATCGGGAAATTGAGGGCTACGCTTCCGCTACCAGTGTGAATCTGGGCGAGACCCTTCAGTTTTTTGTCAGTACGACAGCGGCGAATTATCAATTGGAAATTTTTCGCTTGGGTTGGTACGGTGGGCGTGGGGCGCGCAGTCGCACCGATGTCGTGCAATTACCCGGCAAGCTACAGCCGATGCCCATGCCTCAGGGAGATACGGGGTTAATTGAATGCCAATGGCAACGATCTTACAGTTTGACCGTGCCTGCAAAAACCGGTACAGAAAAGTGGACGAGTGGTCTGTATGTGGCGAAGCTGACGGCGGCAACCGGCGGTCAATCCTATATTCCGTTTATTGTCCGAGATGATGCGAAGCAGGCGGCGTTGCTGTTTCAGGCGAGTGTGACTACTTGGCAGGCTTACAATAACTGGGGTGGTAAGTCGCTCTATGCGTTCAACAGTACAAATCAACAGGAAGCCTTCCAAGTTTCCTTTAATCGCCCCTACGGCGGCGGCGGTGATGGCGGTGCCTCGCTCACCGATCCCTTCCAGGGCTGGGAACTGAATATGCTCCGCTATCTGGAGCGCGAGGGATTTGATGTGAACTATTGCACCAATCTCGATACACATAAAAATATCGGTAATTTAATGCAGCGGCATCGGGCCTTTTTATCGGTGGGCCACGATGAATATTGGAGCTGGGAAATGCGGCGGAATGTCGAAGCCGGCCGCGATCGGGGCATGAATCTTGCTTTTTTCAGTGCCAATACCTGCTACTGGCAGATTCGCTTGGAATCGAGCATGATCGATAATGCGCCGCACCGCACGATCACCTGCTATCGCTACAACTACGAGCGTGACCCGGTTTACAGTGATCCCGCAAGGCAGCGATTGACCACGACCACCTGGCGATCGGCCCCAGTGAATCGGCCGGAAAATGCTTTGCTAGGTGTGATGTACGACTTTTACCCCGTGGATAGCGACATTGTGATCACGCAGCCGGATCACTGGATTTTTGCGAAGACGGGGCTGCGTCAAGGCGATAAGCTGATTGGTTTACTGGGCTACGAGGCCGATCGGGTCTTTGACAATGGTCAGTCGCCCGCGAATTTGGTCACGTTGGCGGCTTCTCCGGCGGGACGGGAGGATGGCTCGACGGGCTTGGCGAATATGACTTACTATGTTGCGCCATCGGGAGCGCAGGTGTTTGCTGCCGGGACAATTCAGCTCCCTTGGGGCTTGGATAACTACTACGCGGGGATCACTCACCCGAATTTGGTCAATCCGCAAGTCCAACGCATGGTGCGGAATATTTTGTATCGGTTTAGTCGTGCCGCCGCTTAATGTTGCGGCTGTGCCTATAATGAACGGGATGAATTGCAGCAAACCGTTCTTGAAAACGGAAAGGAACAGTTTCGGTTTAATGATGCCGAGGTTTATGGGCGAGCAAAGTGTTAGGAAGTCGTGAGCATTTGGGCGAGTCGTATTAGATATACGAGGAGCGAAAAGCGCAACAAGACTGACAACACAATTTGCCGCAGCAAAAACAGAGTTACTAGCTCAGCTAGTAAGCAGGGTTTTGCGTCCATAAGACTCAGCATCGGTGCGCCCTCGTCGCCGTCATTCCACCTCAGTCACGCAACGCATCGCCCACCCGGCATCGCAATCGCATATATTATTGGGCTACCCCGGCATTAAACGCG
>JBJORF010000062.1:0-26740 GCA_046049545.1 Cyanobacteriota bacterium
AGTACCGACAGCAACCGCCCCAACTGTGTACTCGGCGCAATATCCCCAAATCCCGCCGTCGAAATCGACGAAACCGCATAATATACCGCATCGAGGAATGTCGTAAATTGCTCATTCACCCGATGCTCAACTTGATAAATCAAACCGGAATAAACAAAAATAATCGCAAAAATCGTAAATAAAATCCGCAGGACGATCGCCCCCCCTGTTTGCCCAAAGTAGCTTCCTAGCTTCCCCTGCTCAAAAAAACGCACCAATCGCAACACCCGTAACCAGCGAAAAATCCGCAAAAACCCAAAAGTGTTTGTCCCCACTACAAACGGCAACAGCACTGCCAAATCAATCAGCGATGACATCCGGAAAATAAACTTCCCCCGATCGCTTGCTGCCCAAAACCGCAAAATATATTCCAGCGCAAACAGGCCAAAAATGACATTGTCAACCCAATTAATCCCCTGACGTAGCGCCGGTGTCAACGGATAAGTTTGGGCAACAAAAAGACCGCAGGACAATAAAATCAGTCCCGCGATCGTTAGATTTAACCCACGGCCGATCGGCGTTTCAAAATCGTCGAAATAGCCCGCTAGGGTTTCTCGCCAAGATTGCGTCACAGCCATGATTAAAAGTTAGAGAAATTGTGCGGTCAAATCCGGCTACATCGAAGCAACGGGCTTCACCTGCTGCTCTTCCACGCCGAGCAACTGCGCGATTACTTGATGCTCCATCGCCGGACTGCTGGGCAACTCATGCCGCGCATCGGTGATCAGCCAGTCGAGGGCCGCCGCTTGGACATCGATCGTTGCGCCTGTCTTATCCACGCAATAGCGACCAAACACCAGCTTGTCCACCAGTCGTACCCCTGGGCCGAGGCGCGAATAGTCAAACACAATGCTGTTATCCACCACCGCGCCGCTGCAAATGTGGCAGTTCGGGCCGATCATCGTTGGGCCGACGATCGTCACGCCATCTTCAATCTCGGTCATCGCGCCGATGTAGACCGGGCCTTCGATGTTGATTTTGTCCCAGTTGGCTGCGACGTTCAGGCCCGCATACACGCCCGGACGCACTTCTTTGCCTGGAACGGGGACATTCTTCACTTCGCCCTTGAGGACGCTACGAACCGCATGCCAGTAGTCCGGCACCTTACCGATGTCCACCCACTCAAAGTCCATCGGCAGACCGTAGAACGGCGCATCCATTTCCACCAATTTCGGGAACAGTTCGCCGCCGATGTCGTACTCGGTTTCGGAGGGGATGTACTTCAGCACTTCCGGCTCAAAGATGTAGATCCCGGTGTTGATATTATTGCTGAGCGCTTCTTCGATGCTGGGCTTCTCTTGGAAGGCTTTGATTTTGCCGTTTTCGTCGGTGACGACCACGCCGTAGCTGGAGACTTCATCCTTGGGTACAGTCTTCATGATCACCGTCGCGATCGAGCCTTTTTCCCGGTGCCAACGCACGGCTTCGGTCAAATCGAGATCAATCAGCGCATCGCCGCACAGCACGATAAACGTGTCATCAAAGAACGGTGCGAAGTCCTGGATTTTTTTCATCCCGCCAGCGGATCCCACGGCTTCTCCGACCAGTTCGCCATCAACGATTTTGCCTTCAAAGGAATAGGCAATCTGCACACCGAAGCGCTGACCATCGCGGAAATAGCCTTCGATTTCATTCGCGAGGTGGCTGACGTTCACCATGATTTCGTCAAACCCATGCTGCCGCAGCAATTCCAACAAAAACTCCATCACTGGCTTTTGCAGGATGGGAATCATCGGCTTGGGAATTGTGTAGGTAATCGGGCGCACTCTTGTCCCTTTACCAGCGGCCAGAATCATGGCTTTCATAATGTTTCTCTCTAGGCTTACGTAAAACGCTCAAACGACAGGCAATTTAGGATCCCCGTCAGCACTTCGGTCGAAGGCGTAACAACGGTTCTGCCCCATCCTACAGGAGCTTTTTGTAGGTTGCCCACTTCTCTTGGGACAGTTGCGGTCTAATCCACCGCGATCGCGGCTAAAGCGTCAATTTCGCCCAGTCCCGCCGCCAGCGATCGCACTCGCAAATCTTGATAAAACTCTTCCTGGGACAGATCCACCTTCGATTGTGAAGCCAACAGCAGCAACGCCCAAAATACCCCCACCCGTTCATGGGTATTCGGATCCGCACCATGCAGATCCTGACCAGCGGAGAATTCTGCGGCTTTGGTCTCCTTCCAAAATTCAACCAACAGATCAAAATCGATCCATTCCTTGCCTTGGGACAGCTCCGACCAATATTCGACAAAAAACTCTTCCAGGACGATCGCCATTTCCGTCAGGTTTTCCTGGTGGGCGAGCTGGGCGATCACTTTCACCGCCTGCGATCGCGACTGGGCCTTAGGCCGGACTTTGCGTTCGCGCTGGGGCCGATCGTCATCCAGCGCCGCCGCAATCACTTCCAATTGGTTGATCAGCTCTTGCAGCGTGACCCGGCGACGTACGGGCGGCTGGGCGACGGCGCGGCGACGCAGAGACCGATCGAGGTTCATCGGCAGAACATTATCCGGCAGATCCTCATACATCGACCCATCGTCCATGTAGTCCGCTACCAACGGCTCCGGTTCCGGCTGGGTCATGCTGTCGGCTTTCAGCAGTAGCAGCATCGAGGCATAGAGAAAGGCTTGGCCGGACTGGGACAGATTAACTGCGTAGTTCTCGCGGCTCATGGCGCTGAAGGGTGACAGCTCATTCAAGAACCGATCGATCACCTCAACGACCTTCACATCCCAAGGATCGACCTCGCCCTTCTCGGCCAGATCGATTAAAAAAGCAATTGCGTCCCGTGCGAGAGATTGCGCCATGAAATTAGCGGGTGGCGATGCGAAGAAAATACACTGCGGCGAGAATAATCAATCCCAGCAGGCCGAGGGGAACGAGCAGTGCGATTCCCGGTGCTTGAACATCGAAATTGCCGAAGTTGCCCCATATTGTAGCGGAGAAGTGCAATCGCGCAAGTGAATTTAGTGCAAATGAATTTATCATTTAGCCTTTGGGTGCAGGCAAGGCGGGTTCTTCTGATGCCAGTAGTGGTTTTGGGGGGGTTAGGGCTTCGATCGTGTCCTTAATCGTCCCCGCGATCGGCACCGCGAGAAAAGCGCCCAGTACGCCGCCGAGTTGGAGGCCAATCAGCAACACCATAAAGATATAGATGGGATTGAGTCCGGCAATTTCGCCCATCAGTTTCGGGCCGATGATGTTGTCCCGGATTTGCTGCAAGACGACGCAGACAAAGGCCACCTGCATCGCCATCCCGGCATTTTGGAAGAGCAAGAGTAAGCAAACGCCACCAATGCCCAAGGCCGCGCCAATTAATGGAATCAGCTCTGCCAAGCCGATCAGCAGCGTAAACAGCAGTGCAAAGGGCACCTTCAGCCACAGGAAAAACGGAATGAGCGCCACAGTCATGAACCCCGCCAGCAACACCTGACTGAGAAAAAAGCCGTGGAAATTCACCTGTAGCGATCGGTCAAAGGGTTCCGCGAATTCCTGGGGCAACAGCGACATCAGCCCGCGCCAGAGCGACTTGCCATAGAGCAACATGTAGAACGCCAGCACAAAAATGAAAATCCCATTCACTAACCCCGAGAGCGTCCCGAGCGCGACCCCGACACTGATTTTGGCGATGTTTTGGGCTTGTTGTTCGAGTTGGCCGTTAATTTGGTTGGCGATCCGGCCCAGGAAGCCTTGGAGATCGAGGTTATAGTTTTTGCCCCATTGATGGACCCCCTGGAGATTTTTTTCGCTGTCAGTTAGCCATTGGGGGAGGCGATTGGCGAGTTGGTTTACCTGCTCGACTAAGATTGGGCCGAGGGTAAGACCGAGAATAATCAAACTGGCGATCGTCACCAAAAACACAATCAGCACCGCTGCACCTTGATTCAACCGCAACCGTCGCAGCAGCTTCACGGGATAATCTAAGATAAACGCCAAAATCGCCGCCACTGTGACCATTTGCAACAGTTCCCGGAACAGCCCCAGGAATTGACCAGCGACATAGGCGTTCAGGCCGACGATCGGCGGAATCAGGCCGATGAGAATCCAGCGGGTGAGTTGGCGGTTGGTGGGTTTATGCATCCTGGGACGGTGATTAGCGTTGTCTGAGGGTGAAACTGCTTAGGATTGACGACGGCGTTCATAGTACGTTGCGGCTGTCCCCAATCCAACGATCGCGGCGGTTCCCAACCCGATCGGACTGGGCATCCACAGTGTCGCTTCAACGTGATTCTTTTGACCGGCTTGGAGGTTCCAGAAGGTTTCGCCGTTCGACTGCTGACGATCGCGACCGCCCACGCCCCAAGGCCCCTGCACCCCAAATTTCATATCCAAGCCGTTCCCAGCATTCAGCAATACCTCACCGTCATCGGCTTGGAGTCCCAGCGCGGTGAGATCGATGTCGTAGATCAGTTTGTCGCGCTGTAGGAGCAGTAGATTACTGGTTTGAACTTGGAGTTTGGCCGCAATCGGGGGGAGATCGCTGGCGGCATTGTTTGGCGGGGTGAACAGTTGATTAAATTTTGTTTCCAGGTCGATCGCGTTGGTAAACGGGACGGTCAGCGTCAGCTCATTGCGGGCGGTGCGGCTGACGCTGCCGTTGAGCTTGCGGGCTTGGGTTTCCAGTTGGTTGAGCCAGCCCTGGGCAGCGGCGAGTTGGCTACCGAGTTCGATATGCTGAACGATTTGGCCGCGATGGGGACTAGCGACCTGAATCTGGGTATCGGCATCGAGGCAACCCGTCAGCCCCACCGTCAGCATCAGCATCAGCACCACCGATCGGCCCCGTCGCAAGAGGCGACTGACCCACTCACCCCAAATCCGACTCACGCGAGAATTAATTCCTGAAACGCCCATGGATCGCCTACAAAACTCATTTTTATGACAATTGTCCCTCAGTTTAGCAGTACGTTGGGTGAAGCAAAGCGCAACCCAACAAATCCATTAACCGTTGAATCACCTCAGCACCACCCCTTTCAACCCCTCAATCCAACGATCGCCAATCCCCCCAGCACCACCCCGATCGCCCCCAACACGACCCAAACAAACATCCCATCTTCAGTTTCAACCTGGCTCGGATCAGTCGGCGGCGGAATTTGATAGCCCTCCGGCTGAGCGCTGGAGCGGGGCTTTGGTGGGGCAGTATTTTGGAGATTGACGCGTACCCATTTCGGATCGTCTTGATCTTCAGTGAGGGCTTCGAGATCGGGGATCTTCGTTGTCCAGTCGTCGCGTTTGCGCAGTTCCGGGGCTTCCAAGATATAGAGCAGGCGTTTACTGGCTTGACGGGTGGCCCACTGAGGATGGCGGGTGGCGGTTTTGCACAGTTTGCGGGCAATTTCCCGATCGCCCGCTGCTTCATAGGCCGTAACCAGCCAAACCGTCGCTTCGCCATGCAGTACAGTTCCCGGATCGGCGCGGCCCACCGCCGCTTCAAAGGCTTTGACCGCCGCGCGATACCGGCCCGATTCAAAGGCGCGTTGACCTTGCTGAATCAGGGGTGGAATTGGGTTGGCGTTCGCTTCGGGCGGCGGACTGTCCGGCATGGTGCAACTAACCTTCCGGCGTAATCGCCGCTTTCAAACTGTGGCAAAATTCACCGATCGACCGCAAACCTTCGACGGTGCTGCCTTCATTCAGGCGTTTGACGAAAGCACTCCCAACGATCGCGCCGTCTGCGCCCCATTCCATCATTTGCTTGGCTTGATCCGGCTGGGAGATGCCAAAGCCCACGCCGATCGGTTTATCCGTGACTTGCTTGAGCTGGAGCAAAATGTCGCGCACGCGGCTTTCGATTTGATTTCGCATCCCGGTTACGCCCGTGCTGCTGACCAAGTAGATAAACCCCTGGGACTGGGCTGCGATCGCCCGAATCCGCTCCGGCGAGCTGGTCGGTGCCACCAGCAAAATCACTTCAATGCCGTACTGCTCCGCCGGACGCAGCAAGGTCTCGGCTTCTTCCAACGGCAGATCGGGGACGACTAGCCCACTTGCTCCAGCGGCTTTAATTTCTTGCAGGAACCGATCGATGCCGCGATTGATGATTGGGTTGTAGTAGGTAAACAGGACGATCGGGGCTTTGATTTCGGGCAATACTTCACGCATCATCGCCAGCACGTTTTCCAATTTCGTACCGTTGTTTAAGGCGCGGGTGGCGGCAGCTTGGATCACGGGGCCATCGGCCAACGGGTCGGAGTAGGGAACCCCCAATTCGATGATGTCGGCTCCTTGACGATCCAATGTCCGCAATGCTTCGGCGGTCGTTGCCAAATCCGGGTCGCCTGCTGTGATGAAGGGAATCAAAGCGCATTGGGCGCGATCGCGCAGGTAGGCAAATTTTTCGGCGATGGAAGGCCGCGTTGCAAGGGTCATAGGTTCAAAAAGGGAGAATTAGGCAGTCACCGCCCCTAACCCCCAATGCTGGGGGTTAGGGGCAATCCAGGATTGTTCTATCTTACGACGGTGATGTGCTGGCTGGTGCAGACCCTATTCAGTTTTCTCCGCCTGGGCCTTTTCGGCCATCACTTCAGCTTGGAGCTGGGCGAGGGCTTCCGGCGACAGCTCGGCGTAGCGCTTCTCAATTACTGCTGCTTCGTAGTCTTTGAGCTGCTGCACGTAGGTCATGTTTTTGGTCAGCGCCCGATACAGGTAGGTCGAAACCCAACCCAGCAAACCAATCACCATCAAGAACTGGCTCCAGATGCCCGCATCGGTCGAATCCAGCCCCAGTACGCCAAACCCGAGGTACAACAGTCCCCCGGCGGCAAATACCCCGAGGGCAATAAAAATTACATCAATGCGTCGCATGGGTTTCGGATGCTATTAGTTCGGTATGGTGCGGGCTTTGGGCCGGAAGTTGAAGAAGGGGGCGGCCAGCAATAGGCCAGGGAAGAACAAGAAAACGCCGAAATACAGGAAGACGCGCTCGATCGAGCTAGCGACATACCAACGTGACTTGAGCAGCATCAGCAGTAAAACTGGCATCACCACCAGGTAAGCGCCTCCGAGGGCGACGTATTCAGCAGCAACAAAGAGTTCCATGGTGCAGGCGATAACAGCTTAAAGGGTTTGATGCGCGGCGGAAAAATCCCCGCTTTAGTCCCATTCTACTGGGCGATGGGCCGATCGGACGGGCTTCGCCATCAATCTTTTGCCTGCCATCGGGGCGGTAGAAGCAATGGTCAGGTGTAATGTTGGCGAGCTTGGGGCGATGTGCTCAGAATTTTTATAAAGATTCTGTTCAAAAGCGCGACTTCTGTGGTGGAATGGAAACCAGTGAATACCAACCTTGGTTCTATCTGGGGGCATGGCGGAATGGTAGACGCAACGGATTTAAAATCCGTTGATCGCAAGGTCGTGAGGGTTCAAGTCCCTCTGCCCCCATTAAAAATTTTGGTGATGTAACGGTCGCGATCGGAGATTGCGTGAAGGGATGACGAATTTCCGGCGAATCGGGGGACGTTCTGGGAGCGCATCGTGTAAAATCGTGCCTATACACCGTTGAATCGCTAGTCACACCCTAACTCCTGAGTCGTTGAATGATAGGGGATATCCTGCCCAACGATCGCCAGCCGATCATGCCCGCTGCACCGAATCTCCAGCGCGCGCAAAACACGATTTATCAGTTCCTGCTGGACATTGTGAAGCAATGGCCGCCGGATGAGGTTTTGTTGGAATTTAAGCGACTTTTTCTGTACCACGTCGATACCGTCACCTCAAACGCAATCGATGCCGTGTATGAGATCGTCTTTGCTAACAACGAAGCCGAATTTACCAACACCCTCAAGCGATCGTGCTACATCCTCGTCAATAACTGGGACGCGGCCCGGCGGGTGGAGCCGATTAAAGCCTTAATTGCCGCCTTCGATGAAGAGTTGCCGTTCCGCGAAACGGTATCGCCGACGCTGAAGCGCCTCAAGCAGTGGGTCGATCGGTTCCGGCGCAGTCAGGACTTTGCTGACCTCAAGCTGTTTGTCTCACGCTACGACAAGCAAGATGACGGCGGGGCTTGGGTGAATCGGTTCACGGCCTATCTCCTGGTGCCCCAATACGTCAATCACAAAAATCCGATCGAACAGCGCGAAGCCGCCCGAGCCTTGGCAAAGCAGCTGCGGCATCAGTTCAAAGTCGATCTCGCGATGTACGTGGCCCGATCGCAGTCCGCCCAAGCCACCGAGCAACCCCCCGAAAATCCCACTGCCCTCGGCGATGACGTGCTGCGGCTGATTAAAACCGTGGTTGCCAAGCGCGGTAACTACAGCTACCTCAGCCTCTCAAATATTTTCCTGGAGCAAGTGCAGCAAGTTTCCTTTGCGGAATTTAAGCGCAGTTTGCACCAATATTTAATCTTCTCCAGCGACAAGCGCGATAATGAATTTGTCGCCGCGTTGAAAGTGCGCCTGACCGAAAAGCTCGACGCACTCTACGTCACCTACGAATCCCAGCGGCTCACGGATGCGCTGATTCTGCGGACTGCCAATCGGGTGATCGACTTCCTCACCACCGAAAACCGTCGTGATCCGTCGCCGCTGTTCGTGCTGCTGCTTTCCCAGGGCAATCCCATGACCCTAGTCGTGACCCTGCTCAAGCTGGTGCTGATTTCGCGCAACTCGCGGTTATATCTGGAAGCTAGAATTGCGGATCTGATTCAGTACTATCAAGATCTGCCCGAGCAAGATTGTTGGTGGGTCGTGAACTTCCTCGAGATCTTCAATGTCACCTTCACGATCTACGCTGAGAACGTTCAGTACAACCTGATTCAGATGAATCCCGATCGCAAAAAGCGCAAATCCCGATCGGTTGATCAGCTCGCCAACCTCGATGCCTACCGTGTCTTCTCCCAATCGCGCCTGCGGCCTGCTGAAGCCGAAGCCACCCTAGCTGAGGATGCCATGGATATGCCTGAGGGTGATGACGAAGCGCTCGTGATCGGCCTGATTGACGACGAAGCAGTCGCGATCGATGCACCGATCGCCCAACCCGAAGCCTCCCTAGCCTTTCTCGCCGAAGTGAAGGACGAAATCACCGAAATTCAGGTGTAGGATGCGTTGTCCCAACGGGCAACGCCTCACCCCGAACAAGCGCGATCGCCCCGAACAACCGCGATCGCGCGATCACCCATGCAAAAAATCCTCTCGATGCGGCACGCGCGGATGGGTGCTGCCCCCCGATTGGCGTTCATAATCTTGCACCGCATCAATCAACGATCGTACCGTTTCCGTCCCCTCCGACGCTGCAAACCCCAACGGGAACTTGCCCTTACTCAGCATTCGCCAGCCCAGCGGCACCAAACTAAACAAACCCGCCACATCCCGACCCCGATCGGCCACAACATTCACCCCAAACTGGCGCTCATCGATCCAGCCCCCTTGCTTGACTAAGCTGACGAGCTGCTGGCGGTGCCGAATCGCGCGGCTTTGGGGCGTTTCCCCGGCGGCGGCTTGTTCGAGAATGCCTTGTTTGAGATGGCTGATTTGATCCAATGGTGCGACTTCCATCGGACAGACAGAATTGCACTGATTGCAGCGGGTGCAGCCCCAAACCCCGGTATTGCTGTTGGCTTGGGCGAGGCGATCGGCCTGGGTCTCATCCCGGCTGTCGGCGACCATTCGGTAAGCCTTCGCGAGGGCATGGGGGCCAACGAAATCGGGATTCACGGCGACGGAGTTGCATTCCGAGTAGCAAGCGCCGCAGAGAATGCAGTTTCCGGTTTGGTTCAGCCGATCGCGCTCGGCTGGAGTTTGGAGAAATTCCCGTTCTGCGATCGTGCGGGCGGCGGTGCTGATGTAGGGATCAACGGCCTTGAGGTTGCGCCAAAACGGTTGCATATCGACAACCAGATCGCGAATCACAGGCAGATTGCCCAGGGGCGCGATCGTGATTTCCAGCGGTGCGTCAGCGGGGAGGGCGGCTAATTCCTGACCAATGTTTTTTTGGCAAGCGAGGGCCGATCGGCCATTCACCCGCATACTACAACTGCCGCAGATCGTATTGCGGCAATTTTTGCGAAAGGCGAGGCTGCCGTCGAGCTGCCATTTAATTTGATTTAAACTGTCCAAAATCGTCGTGCTTTCCGGCAAGCTCAGCCCATAGTCTTGCCAAGTTGGGGGTTGCCTTGGCCCCTGACGTAAAACCTTAAATGTGACATCGACCATGGCGCAACGCTCCCACAAGCTGACAGGAATAAACCGCCTGACAGGAATAAACAGCAATTATCAAGGCCATGAAATACCCAGTTCAACCGGAATTTCAACCCTTAGCTTTAGCTTAGGCAATTGGTGTTGTGATTGGTGGTGTTGTTCATGATTATTTAGTAACATAACACCGCATTGCCCTAGGAAATCGCCTGCCGCCATGGCATCGCAAATCTTTTCCGCCCTTCCGTAAAGCAAAATTGCGAAATAATAAAACCGATTCAACGCAGGGTGAATCGATCGGGAGAGCGATATAGTGTTAAGTTGAAATTGTCTGGTTTAGAGACCGCTTTTAGAATTAAATTGTGCCTGGTAGAATTAAATTAGGATTGGGGGGAGTTGCTTTTGTGATTAAACCCCCGATTAATGATAGTTATGTGCGATGGACTTCACTGCTAATCCGATCTATTCATAGTTGAGTAATCATGGCTGATACCGCAACCACGCCCCTCACCGGAAAAGCCTTGCTGCAAAAGGTGAAAGAACTCGATCACCTGCGGGTGCGGGAAAAAGCCAAACGCTGTGGGTATTACACCACCAAAGGCGATACCGTCCGCGTTGATGTGACGGGATTTTATGATGCGGTGCTGTCGGCGAAGGGGCTGCGGCTTGATCCCGAAAGTGCCCGCGATGGCCGGGGCCGGGAGGCAACCTATCGGATCAGCGTCCACAAAAATGGGCAAATTGTGATCGGCTCGGCCTACACCCAAGAAATGGGACTACAACCCGGCGATGAGTTTTTAATTAAGCCGGGTTATAAGCATATTCGGTTGGTCAAGGTGGAGAAGGAAGAGTAGGCTTCGGCGGGGCTCAGCCTACTTGGAATTTGTTGTGGAGATGCGTCGGGCTTCGGCGGGGCTCAGCCCTGGGGGGTGGGTTTGGGCGGGGGGCGGGTTGGGTTGGTTACTTGCCTAGAAGGTGAGGGCGGGCCAGGTGGGTTGGCGATCGTACTGGGTCATGTCGTGAAACTGCCGCAGTTCGGCTTGATGTACCCAAAATTCCTGTGGGGCGTTGCCGAGCCAGGATTGATTCAAGCTGTCTAGCTGGGTACTGAGAGTTTCGCGATCGACGTTGCTGAGATCGCCGAAGTAGCCCAGCGTAATGTGGGGTGTGAAGTGGTATTGCTGCTCGATGCCGATTTCGATCAGGCCGGAGTTTTGGTAGAGCGATCGGCGCAGGTTGAGGATGTTGTAGTAGCCGACTTCATCGGTGGCAGCGAGGGCCATGGCGATCGCGCGGGTCATCACCATCAGGCCGACTACTTGGAAGCGAATCGGCTGTCCGACTAAGAAGGGCGAGCATTGCTGGAAACTCTGGGCGACTTGGGCTTGCAATTTTTGGTCGAAGCCCGCGCCGGTTTGGGCGTGTTTGTACGCATCGGCCCAAATCAAATCCGCTAAGGTCAGATGGAAACTCGCTGCCGGGATCGGGATGAAACAATCGGGCCCCAGACGCTGACTGACTTGGCTTTGAAATTGGGTCAGGGTGCTGTAGAGCGCCGTGTTTTTGCCATCATCGGGGGCGGGCGGCGTGATCACCGTGTAGCCCGGAAAAGGGGTCGGTTGCCAAGCATTGCCCGCTGCATCACCCGATCGGGCAAATTTAGGTGAGCTTTGGATATGTTGTACCTGGGCTTTATAGCTTTCTGCGAGGGTGTTGCGCAGAATGCGGTTGAGGTAGATTTGATAGTTCTCGTCCAAGAGCCTAGCCTCTTAACGTCAGCAGTAAATTGAGTCAGCCATCAATCACAAATCATCTATTCCTAATCTAGCGGTAAACTTGCCCCTCCGACCGAACAAGATCGGCCCTAGGATAGAATGTTGCGGTTGCACTTAGCTGAGCTGGGATCGCGCATTGCTGAAGGGAGCAAGGGGCAAGCATGGCACTGTATTTTTTCTGGGGTGAGGATGATTTTGCGCTGAACCGGGCGGTGGGTCAGTTGCAGCAGGAGAGCTTGGATCCGGATTGGGCCAGTTTTAACTACGATCGGATTGGCCCGGAGCAAAATGACGCGGTGACGCAAGCGCTGAACCAGGCGATGACGGCCCCCTTTGGCCTGGGGCAACGGTTTGTTTGGCTGATGGATACGCCGATCGCCCAGCGCTGTAGCGAAGAATTGTTAGCGGAATTGCAACGGACGTTGCCGATGATTCCCGATTCGACCACCCTGCTGCTGACCAGTCGTGGCAAACCTGATGGGCGCTTGAAGTCCACCAAATTCCTCACCAGCGTTGCCACCGTCCGCGAATTCAGCCCGATTCCCCCGTGGAAAACCGATCAGCTATTGCAGCAAGTGCAGGCGATCGCCCAGGAATATCAGGTGCAACTGCGATCGGAAGCGGCGGATTACCTCGTCGAAGCCGTGGGGAGCAATACGCGGCAGCTCCACAATGAACTGGAGAAAATTCGGTTATTTGCGACGGGGCAGACCGGGCCGTTGGGGGTAGCGGCGATCGCGCCCTTGGTCACCGCCAGTACCCAGAGTGCGCTGCAACTGGCCGCCGCAATTCGCCAGGGGAAAACCCCGGAAGCCTTAACCTTAGTTGCTGATTTGTTACGTCAAAATGAGCCCGCGCTGCGGATTGTCGCGACGTTGATTGGGCAGTTTCGGCAGCGGTTGTGGATTAAAGTGATGATCGAGTCGGGAGAGCGCGACGATCGGGCGATCGCCCAGGCGGCGGATTTGGGGAATCCGAAGCAGTTGTATTTTTTGCGGCAGGAGTTGGCCGGGTTTTCGGTGCAGCAATTGCAGGCGGTAATGCCGTTGCTGTTGGATTTGGAATATCGCCTGAAGCGGCAGGGGGCGGAGGAAGTGGCGGCATTGCAAACGGCGGTGGTGGAGCTGTGTTTGATTTTTAAGGGGCGGCGGTGAGCTAAATTTCACTGAGAAAATATGATGAAGTTCCCGGAAAATTCTGATTGTCTTGGAACTTCTGCTGAATAAAATGATTCAAGGTAAAGACAGCAACGATCGCTGTGTAAGTTGATTAACTGGCACAAGGTTATTCGATGCGATGGTCGGCTGTGTCGTTTTGCCCTGAATGCTCAAGCAGTGAATGAAGCCATGATTGCCCAATTTTTTCGGATTGCATCGGTCCCCAAGGTCGTTCAGCGGTTGCTGTTACTGGGTTTGGTTTCGTCGTTGACCACGGGGGGCATCGTCTTGGTGCCGACGATCGCCGATCGATCGACGCGCGTCATGGCTCAAGATGTGGATGCGTTGGTGAGCAATGATGAGCTGTTTACCCGCTACGTGCGCGCCGCGTTTGCGATCGAGAAGCAGCGGCGATCGATGATGGGCCAAGTCAAGCAGCTCACGGGCGGGGCAGTACCGAATAATGTCTGCGCGAAGATTGGTGAGTTGCCCGGAGAACTGCAAGAGCCTGTGGGTGCGGTTTGTTCGAGCTTTGCGCGCTATGCAGAAGCGACGGTCAGCCAGCGCTTCAAGCTGAAGAAAGATGAATTTAATGCCTATCAGCGTCTGGCGAATAATGCCACGATGCGGGGCCATGTCAGTGAAAAAATTAAGGCGTTAGGTCTGAAATAGAATTTTGGGCTGATCTTAAAGTTTCGGGCTGACTTTAGGGCTCGGCTGGGGTCAAGCTGAGGGTGATTTGGGTATCGGTGGCAATGATGGGGGCTTTGCCGTTGAGCTTTAATTTAGTCGGTTCACTGATCAGTTTGACGTTGATGCTCATGTTGGACTGTTGGGGCATAAGCTGACGGAGATCCCAGGTTAGTTGGCCGTTGCCGCTGGCGGTCATTGATTGGATCGCGAGATCGCCAATCAGGGGCTGGTTCGTCGGCAGCACTTTGGTATCCGTAGCGATCGCCAAATCGACAGCGATCGTCGCGATATTGTCTTTCAGGTCAGTGAGATTGTAGGTGGCTGTTTGGGTGAAGGTGCTGCCGTTGATCATAATCGGACTGACCTGCCGCCAGCGACTGCCAATGCCGATCGGGCCTGTGGGGAGTGGCGAAGCGAGGTTATTCATGGACTGCGAAAGTTGATCCAGCATGGCCTGTTGGGCTGGGGTCATGGTGCTGGGAAACCGCAGTTGGATCGATTTCTGTACGCCAGCATCGGTGATGACGGCGGCACCGCTCACGCCTTCGAGTGCTTGCAGCTGCTCGGTTAACGGCTTGGTAATCGCGCTGTTGGCATCGCTCGGGTTGCTGATGCGGACTTGGCGGTAGGCGAAACGCTGTTGAATCTCACCGTTGATCGCGACATCCGTGACTGCGCTATCGAGCGTGACCTGGATCGCGGGCAGATCCAGATCGGGTAGGGGTTGATTGTTGAGGCTGGCTTGGCTGGTGCTGACGAGGCTCATCGTCAGGCTCTGCTGTTGGCCTTTTTTGGGGCTGAGGCGCAGTTTGGCGGTGGGTTGTGCGCCGACGACGAGGACTTCGACCGGGCTGGGGGGAATCACCTCGACTTTGCTGAAATCGAAGGGTTGGCTCGCAGCGGGCATCTGCGCCAGGCTGGGGGCTGGGTGCAGCCCGATCGGGGCGATAATCGGGGCCAAGCCGAAGATGAGGCTGACGGTGAGGTTGCCCGTGAACTTGCCCGTGAACTTACCTGTGGCGCGCCAGAACCGTTGCATTGCAATTTCCTCCCTAGGACAGCGATTGAACATGCCGCACCAAGGCTTGAAGCCCGAGGCGATAACTCTCGATCCCAAAGCCGCTAATCTGCCCGATCGCGACGGGGGCGATATAGGAATGATGCCGGAAGGCTTCGCGTTTGTGAATGTTGCTCAAATGTACTTCCACCGTGGGAATTGCTACCCCGGAGATGGCATCGCGAATGGCCACACTGGTGTGGGTATAGCCACCGGGATTAATCAAAATGCCTTGGTGTTGACCGATCGCGGCGTGGATCTGATCAATCAGGGCTCCTTCATGATTCGACTGGAAGGGGCTGACGGTTGCGCCGAGGGCGATCGCCTCCTGGGTCAGCATCTGATTCACATCAGACAACGAAGCCGAACCATAAATCCCGGGTTCACGTTGTCCCAGAAGATTGAGGTTCGGCCCATGCAGCACTAAAATGCTTGTCAAATTACTCATTCGATTTTCGACGGCACCAACAATTTATACCATCAATTAACGACGGTAGCGATCGTCGACTGGAACGGGAATTGGTTCCGCTTCTGGTTCAGCCATCGGCCCGAGGATCGCTTCGATCATCCGATCGGCCCATTCTCGGATTCTTTCCAGAACTCGCTCAAGGTAGCCCATGTAGTGCAAACTCCTTAAAAATGGCTGGCCGACGATTTGACTCAAGATACTTTTGATTCAAACCATCGATAGCCTGATCTTAACAAGACATTGAGGAAAAGCCAATGATCTTGATTAAGTTTCATGGGACGGTTTTCTCGCCAAGCACGGTGGGGCGGCGGCGAGATCAGGTGGATAAACGCTGCTGGTCACTTACTGTGGGATCCGTGGTGGTGTGGTGATGCAGGCACGGCGCAGCTGATCCAGGGCGGAGCAAGCACTCACGCGGCGCACCCAGTCCCGGCCCCGATCGCCAAAGACGTAGCGACTTGCACTGATGCCCTGGGGCCCCGCAATGCCGATGTAAACGCAGCCGACGGGTTTTTCGACCGTGCCGCCCTCCGGCCCCGCCACGCCTGTAATGCTGATCCCCCAGTCGGTGCCGAGGCGATCGCGCACCCCTTGGGCCATTTGTTCAGCGACGATCGCGCTGACTGCGCCTTGTGCGTCGAGATCGGTGGGGTTCACGCCCAGAAGATTGACTTTGACAGCATTGGCGTAGGCGATCACGCCGCCCTGGAAGTAGCGGGAGCTGCCGGAAATTTCGGTCAGCAGGGCACCGAGGCCGCCGCCGGTGCAGGATTCGGCCACGGCTAAGGTTTCTTGACGTTGGCGGAGCAGTTGCCCGATCGCGGTAGCAAGGCTGTCGTCATCGGCCCCGAAGCAGTCGATCCCGGCAATGTCGCGAATTTCCGCTTCGATGGGGGCGATTAATTCCTGGGCAGCCTCGGGGGTGGGTGCTTTGGCGGCGATCCGCAGCTTGACTTCGCCCCAGTTGGCGTAGGGGGCGACGGTGGGGTTGGCCCGATCGAACAAATGCGCGACTTTTTCGGCCAGCCCCGATTCCGAAACGCCCCAGAAGCGCAGGGTGCGGCTAACAATTACGTCCGCTGACCAGCCAATTTGCTGCAAGTGGGGCACGGCAATGTCCTGCCACATCCGCCGCATTTCGCTGGGCACACCGGGAAAGGTGAGGATCAGCAAGTCGGGGCGGGGTGACCAGATGATGCCGGGCGCGGTGCCGACGGGATTGGTCAAAATGTCCGCGCCGACGGGCAGCAGGGCCTGTTTGCGATTGTTATCGGTCAGCGTGCGGCCCCGCTGGGCGAATTTGGCTTGAATGTCGGCCCAGATTTCCGGGCGTTCGGCCAGGGGCGTTTGGAAGGCGGCGGCGATCGTTTCGGTGGTGAGATCGTCCGGTGTGGGGCCGAGGCCGCCCGTGAAAATCAGTAGATTAGCGCGACTGGCGGCCAGTTCGATCGCTGATTGGAGCCGGGCGGGATTGTCGCCGACGGTGGTTTGGTAATAATTGGCAATGCCGAGCTGCGCCAACTGCTGCGCCAGGTAATGGCTGTTGGTGTTGAGAATGTCGCCGAGCAGGAGTTCAGTCCCGACGCTGATAATTTCGGCGGTTTTCATGCAGGATTGGGGAAATTAAGCGATCGGTGAATCATTGGGCCTGGGAGTCATTGCGTTGCCTTCGATCTAGGCTTCGGGTTGCTTGGCGATCCGCCAGACTTGCCAACAATTAAAGCCAAGCAGGGCGGTGGCCGCACAGGCGTAGGCGAGACCACTGGGAACCCCCGAGAAAGCGGTCGCCAGACTGCCCACCCACAGGGTCAGACTGTAGATAAATAGAACGGTACGGCGATGGGAAATCCCCGCTTGCAGCAGTCGATGGTGCAGGTGGCGCTTGTCGGCGATGAACGGCGACTTGCCGCGACTGAGCCGATCAACGATCACCGCCGACATATCCAGAATCGGCACCGCCAAAATCAAGTAGGGCAGCAGCACCGCCACCGTCGTCACCCCTTTGACCAGGCCCGTCGCCCCGATCGCCGCCAGGGCAAACCCGATGAAGTAAGCACCGCCATCGCCCATGAAGATTTGGGCGGGGTTGAAGTTGTAGCGCAGGAAGCCGAGGCTGCCGCCCGCCAGGGAAGCGGCCAGAATTGCCGCCGCTGGCTGCTTCATCACCAGGCAAGTCACCAACATCGACACCGCTGCGATCCCCGATACCCCCGCCGCCAAACCGTCCAACCCGTCAATCCAGTTAATCGCGTTCGCCATCCCCACCAGCCAGATTACCGTGATCGGCAAACTAAGGATTTCGGGCAACTTCGTCAAGCCCATGCCCGGGATCGTCAAGAAATCGATCTGTACGCCGCTGTACCAAGTCAAGGTGGCCACGATGATCTGCATCACCAGACGGGTCAGGGGCGGCAGGTTGAGTAAGTCATCCGCTAGGCCGATCGCGAAGAAGGCCGCCGTACCCCCCAGTAGTCCATACAACTCCCACATTTTGTGGGGCGGCAATCCGCTAAATGCCCCAAACACGGCTAGCACTGCGACCGACAGCATAAACCCCGCAAAAATTGCCACGCCGCCCAGGCGCACCATCGGTCGGTTGTGGACTTTACGTGGATCCGGCTTGTCAAAAAAGCCCACTTGCATGGCTGTCCGATTAATTTTGGGAGTCAGCGCAAACACAGTGGTCGCCGCGACGGTGAAGCCAATGATCAGATAAAGGTAAGGCAGCATTCTGGAGTTTTTTCAGGGGGTTGGCGATGGTGCAGAAAAGCGAATGTTCAACCGTCGATCGACTAGCAGTGCGTTTTGCTGAACGGGAGTTCTAGGCGGGGGGAGGCCAATTAGAGCCGCACTTGTGCGGGGGATCGTTTACTTCTTCCAGGTGATCAAACTGATTCCGCCGGGGAAATCAAAAAAAGTATGGGTATTTTACTCGGTTGCTCTGCCGTTGGCGAAGCAATTTTCGCGGGCTGATTTTTCTGGGATGAACGATTAATCGATCGTGTAGGAATGCCAAATAAAAAGACGAGTTCATTGTCAGAACTCGTCCAAATGAAAACAACCGTAAATTTTCTGATCGTAATTTTGAGAATTATCAGAATCGGTTACATCCGATTAGACCAAGGCCGCTGCGGGTTCGCGTAGGTGGGGATAGAGCGGGAAGCGCTCACAGAGGGCGGCAACCCGTTGACGGCAATCCGCTGCGACGCTTTCCGATTCCGGATTCAGCAGTCGATCGGCAATGATATTGGCGATCTCCGTGAATTCGGCCTGGCCCATGCCGCGTGTGGTCATTGCTGCCGCACCCAAGCGAATGCCACTGGTGACGAAGGGCGATGCGGGATCGAAGGGCACCGTATTTTTGTTCGCGGTGATGTTCACTTCGCTCACAAGGGCATCGGCAATCTTCCCGGTCATGTTGATCGATCGTAGGTCAACCAGGATTAAATGGTTGTCGGTGCCGTTGGAGACAATTTTGAAGCCGCGTGCTTGCAGTTGCTTCGCCATGGTCTGCGCATTGGCGATCACCTGGGCGCAGTAGGTCTTGAACTCCGGCTTCAGCGCTTCCCCGAAGGCGACGGCTTTCCCGGCGATCACATGCTCCAGGGGGCCACCCTGGGTGCCGGGGAACACGCACTTATCAAACTGCTTACCCAATTCCGCATCGCGGGTCATGATCAAGCCACCGCGCGGGCCACGTAGGGTTTTGTGGGTCGTTGTCGTGACGACATCGCAGTAGGGTAGCGGACTCGGATGCAAGCCTGTGGCGACGAGTCCAGCGATGTGGGCGATGTCGGCCATTAGGTAAGCGCCGACTTCATCGGCGATCGCCCGGAATTTGTCAAAGTGGATCGTGCGCGGGTAGGCAGAATAGCCGCAGATGATCAGTTTTGGCTTGTGTTCGCGGGCCAAGGCGGCGATCACGTCGTAGTCGAGTTCTTCGGTTTCCTGGCTGACCCCGTACTGCACGACATTGAACCATTTCCCCGAAACATTCACCGGGGAACCGTGGGTCAAGTGACCGCCGTGGGACAAATCCATTCCGAGGATCGTATCGCCGGGTTGCAGCAAGGCGAGGAAGACCGCGAAGTTCGCCTGGGCACCGGAGTGGGGCTGGACATTGGCCGCTGCTGCGCCGAACAGTTGCTTCACCCGATCGATGGCAATCTGCTCAATTTCATCGACAAATTCACAGCCGCCGTAGTAGCGCTTGTTCGGCAGACCTTCGGCATACTTATTGGTTAGCACTGACCCCTGGGCCGCCATTACAGCGGGGGAAGTGAAGTTTTCGCTGGCGATCAATTCCAGGTGATCCTGTTGCCGTTGCAGCTCTTTGCCAATTAGGGCGGCGATCGCCGGATCTTGCTGATTCAAGAAATCGGTGTTTGTCTTAGTCACGGGGATTACTCAGGAGATCGTTTAGGTGTGTACTCTATGGGGTCACGATCATAACGCTTATGCTGAACTCCTTACTAGCAAAATCTGGGGTAAATTCTGCAATCATCGGTCGCGATTGCTTAAATCCTCAATAAAGCCGTGGTGCTTCCGGATGCCATTCCGGTTGGGTGTTTTTAGAATAAAGGTAATGCACTGTTGACACTTGAGAGGAGGTTGAACCCCATGCTTGTCATCGTCGCTGGTGAACACCTGCTATCGCCACAACAAGTCTGTCCCACTTGCTTACTCGCCGATCGGGCGGGGCAGCCTCGGTGGCAGGATGGCCAACTCAAATGTGGCAATCGTGCTCAGCCCGATCCCCTGGCCAATAATCAATACGAATGTCCGATGGGGTTTCGGTTAGTTGAAGTTACGGGTTAGTTGAAGTTACGGGTTAGTTGAAGTGACGGGTTAGTCGAAAGCGATCGAGTACCATTGGTACTGACTGAAATTTTTCTTTGGGGATGACGGAAGTATGGCTTTGCGTGGTGGTGTTTCGGTGAGCGATCGGATTTGGTCGGCGTTGGTTTATGCGCTGCCGATCGCGGCGATCGCGCCTTACGCTGGTGCGTTTTTGCAAATTCTGCCTGACTCAGTGCAGTTGCTGGTTACTCCCGTGATCATGCCGCTGCTGATCTTGGGTGGACTCTATGCGATGGTCGTCAGCTTCATTCCATTTGGCAATTTCATCGTGTTTTTGCTCCTGTTCATGGCCGTCGTGCGGAATCCCAAGTTCTCGCATTTCCTGCGCTACAACACGATGCAGGCGATGATGATCGATATCATGATTACGCTGGTGACGTTGGTATTCCAGGCGGTGAACTTGTCGGTGGAGATTGTCGGCTCGCAGCGGGCGGCTGATCCCTTGACGGCGGGGATGCTGTACTTCTTTGCAGCGGTGTTCTTAGTTGCGATCGCGGCTTGTATTTACTCCCTGGTGCATGTGGTGCAGGGCAAGTACGCCGAAATCAAATGGGTTTCGGAGGCATCCTACGCCCAGACTCGGAATATTTATTAGGCAAGGTAACTGATTTATTAGGCAAGGTACCCATAGTCCCTGATCGGGCATTGCCTACCGTTTCCCCACGACATTTTCTAAACAGCCGATGCCTTCGATCGCGATCTTCACCCGATCGCCAGTCTGCATGGGGCCGACCCGGTGTAGTGCGCCCGTCAAGATCACATCCCCCGGCCATAGGGTCATCACCTGACTGACGTAGGCAACGAGCTGTGGCGGCGAGAACAACATGCCGCTGAGGCTGTCACTGCGACAGAGTTCGTCGTTTAAGTAGGTTTGTACCTGGGCGTTGGCATTGATGTCGCGAATCACCCAGGGTCCCAGCGGACAAAATGTGTCGAAGCCTTTGGCCCGCACCCACTGTTCATCTTCAAATTGCAAATCGCGGGCGGTGACATCATTGGCGATCGTGTAGCCCCAGATTTTGCGGGTCGCGGTTTCGACATCGCACTGTTGGGCTTTCTCGCCAATAACGATCGCCAGCTCGGCCTCGGTTTCGACTTGGTGAGTTTGCGGTGGATAGAGAATTGTTCCCTGGTCCGCAATGACTGCCGTTGGGGGTTTCAGCGAGAGGATCGGGGCGACGGGCATGGTCATCCCCAGCTCTTGAATGTGCTGACTAAAATTTTTGCCGATCGCGATGATTTTTGAGGGGACGCAGGGGGCGAGGAGCTCATAGTCGGCTTGATCCAGCACCTGATCCGTCAGTTGACCCTGGAGCCAAGGCGGGGCATCGAGGGTTTGGACGCGGTGGTCGATTTGCAGCAAGCCGTAGTAGATCTGCTGTTCAACGGTTTTTACGCGGACGTAGCGTTTTGGCATAGGAAATCATGTAGAATCAGAATTCTGTGAATTAATCACCCTTGCTATCGCACTTTGGTGATTGTTGTTGCCTAAGCACTAGATGCCAATGGTGACAATGAGCGCAAATTGTAGCGATGGCCATTCGTCCATAAGGAGACTCCTAATGAAAAACATTGTCTACGAAACAATGTACATCTTGCGCCCGGACATTAACGATGAACAGGTTGATCAAGCGATCGCCAAGTATCAAGGTTTCATCAAAGAGAACGGCGGCGAGTTGCTCGAAACCCAGCATCGGGGTAAGCGTCGTTTGGCTTACGAAATCAACCGTTTCCGTGAAGGCATCTACATCCAGATGAACTACAAGGCGGGCGGCGCAGCAGTGGCTCCGATGGAGCGGGCAATGCGCTTGAGCGAAGAAGTGATCCGCTACCTGACCGTGAAGCAAGAAGTTGCGGTGGAAGAAGCGGCGGCATAAATTGCTGGCTGGTTTGACTCTCTGATAATCCCCTGGAACCCTTTATAGGTCCGGGGGATTGGTGTTTTGAGTGGGGATGTCAAGTTGAAACGGCGGTGATGCCATCCCGCCTTGCGAACTCAAGTTCAAGGCTAACAGCGACAACCCATTGAAATGGGTTGTCGGAAAGATTGATTTGAGGGGCTGACGGTGCACCGATCGATCTGGTAAACTTTTGTAAAAGACATCCTGTACCTTACTCATAAAACCCTGCGCCATGACTCAACCTGCTGGCTTTGGCAAACCCAAAAATCCGCCGAAAAAGGCCCCGACGGCAGCGGCGCAGAAGCGCGCAGCGGCGGAGCGGCAATTTGAGGATATGAAGACGAGCGGGATGCCGGAATATGAGATTTTTGTGCGGATTGCGGGACAGCAGCAGTGGTTGCCCGTGGGCGCGATCGCGGTGCGCCGCTCGACGCAGATTCACAATGCGATCTATGCGAACGAAGAAGGACTGCTCTCTGGGGCTTACCATCGGATGCCTGCGCTGAAAAAGAGCCGCGACAAACTAACCCTGGAATATGGCTATCGGCTGAAAGAATTTAAAGATGAGCCGATTCAAGTGGCGGTGAAGCCCGTACCCGGTGTCGGCAATGCGATTAGCGGCGCGATCGCGAACGTGGGTGCGGCGATCGGCAACTTACTCCAGAAAAAGGGTTAATCTGACAGAAGGCATAGACAGTCCCCAGAGCGGTCTACCTCTCTGGGTATAATTTTTATCCTCCTTTGAAAATTACGTAAAGTACCTACGCGATCTCCCCACCAGTCTGCTTAAACTAAGGTAGGGTAATGGCTACGTATAGTAAAAACCTTGAGCCGAAGGCTGATTGGCCCAACAAGTCAATTGCGCTCGACAGCTGAGGCCGGAAAACTTCAGTGCAAATTTAATGAATAATGCAGTAGAGGGCCAGTGTGGTGAGTGAAACTATGGGCGATCGGCATCGGGTAGTAATTATTGGTGGTGGTTTCGGTGGCCTGTATGCCGCCAAGAAATTGGGCAATGCGCCAGTGGATGTCACGCTGATCGATAAGCGCAACTTTCACTTGTTCCAGCCGCTGCTTTATCAGGTGGCTACAGGATCGCTGGCTCCGGCGGATATTTCCTCCCCCCTACGGGCGGTGTTGAGCCACAACCGGAATGTGCGGGTGCTGATGGATAGTGCGCAGCGGATCGATACCGCAAAGCAAACCGTGGTGCTGAGCGACCAAGAGATCCCCTACGACAGCCTGATTGTCGCAACGGGTGTGAGCCACCACTACTTCGGCAATGACCACTGGGCAACCGTGGCACCGGGTTTGAAGACGATCGAAGATGCGTTGGAAATGCGTCGTCGGATCCTATGTGCTTTTGAAGCTGCCGAGCGTGAGACCGATCCGGAGACGCGTAAAGCCCTGCTTACCTTCGTGGTGGTTGGTGCTGGCCCGACGGGTGTTGAACTTGCTGGGGCGATCGCGGACTTGGCTTATAAAGTCATGGCGGATGAATTCCGTAGCATTGACACTAGCGAAGCGAAAGTGGTGCTGCTTGAAGGACTTGATCGGGTGCTGCCGCCGTTCAAACCGGAGCTATCGGCGAAAGCCCAGGAAGGTCTGGAGCGGCTGGGTGTCAGCGTCAACACCAAGACCCGCGTGACGAACATCACCGAAACGGGTGTGACCTATCTGTTGGGTGAAGAGACGATTGAATTGCCTTCCCGTACTGTGCTTTGGGCCGCAGGTGTGAAGGCATCGCCGATGGGAGCGATTCTGGCCGAAGAAACGGGCGCGGAACTCGATCGGGTAGGCCGTGTGGTTGTGAACAACGACCTCAGCATCCCGAATCATCCGAACATCTTTGTCGTCGGTGACTTGGCCAACTTCGCCCACCAGGGCGATAACCCGCTGCCCGGGACGGGAGCTGTGGCGATGCAGGAAGGCGAATATCTCGCTGATGCGATCGCCAAGCGGGTGCGCGGCGAAGCGGTCATGCCGTTCAAGTACATCGACCTCGGTAGCATGGCTGTGATTGGTCAGCATGAAGCCGTGGTCGATCTGGGCTTCGTCAAGTTCTCCGGCTTCTTTGCTTGGTTGGCTTGGTTGATTGTCCACATCAACTTCTTGATCGACGGCGATCGGAAGCTCACCGTGGCGATCCAGTGGATCTGGAACTACTTCACCCGCGATCGTGGTTCTCGCTTGATCACGGAAACGGCGGCGGCCCGTGGCATGGAGCTAGAGAAGGAGTTCTCGGCGATCGTGGAAGAGCGTAAGCAAGCCGCGAATCAGGTTTAAGTTAGCCTGAAGTTAGCCCGAAGTTAGTTAATGCCCAGATGCCGAGCTGCCCCGCTACGGTTTTTGGGACTGTATTCGGCACAATACTGCATACAGCACAATTAAGTCCCCGATCGATTTGCCGATGGATCAGCTGATCTAGCCTGATCCGACAGTAAATTGCGGGGGCTTTTTTGATTTGTGCCATTTCTTGGAAAAGTGATTAGAATTCACGGCGATTAGCTACTCAATTGTCTGAACCTCAGATTGCTTCTGAACCTCAGATTGCTTCTGAGTCTCGGATTTTTCTGGACATCGAATTTGAATTTCGTCAGAGAGTTCCCGGAATGCCCAAGTTTGGGCGGCGATCAAGTGATCACAGGGGTGCAATCTACCTGAATTAGTACGCGGGATTTCATGTCCGTATTGCAGGGCCTTTTAAGGTGTGCATCGGTCATGCGATCTCCGTAAAATTCCTGGTTTTTGCGGCCCTTTGGTAACGCTTGAAAGCCTTGACTACCAGTCTTTTGCGCGATTTGGTGGATCATCTGTTGAACTTTTAAGGGAAATCCCAAAATTCCTTGACCAAACCCAAATCCTTCTGCACAATTGGGGTCTAATTTTCGATGGACTTATCGATTAGTCGTCACCTGCGAACTGTTATGCGGCAGCCATCCGAGGCATCTACTTTCGATCGAGCGCGGCGTGCGGCGAAGTCGGGGCATTATCTTGAAGCCATTGCTGGGTTTTCTGAAATCTTGGCAGTTCATCCCGATCGGGAAAGAGTTTGGTATGAAAAGGGCAAGGCATTGCTAGCTGCGAATGAACTGAGCGAAGCGGTGGTTTGCTTCCGGGAATCGATCAGCCGTAATCCTAATTCCCATCCCACCTGGAATCATCTTGGCATGGCGCTGACGCAACTGGGACGCTACGAAGAAGCCCTCACCAGCTACGATCGGGCGCTGGAACTGAAGCGCGATCACCACAAGGCTTGGTATAACCGGGGCAACATCTTACTGCGACTCGGGGCCGTTCGCGAAGCCCTCAGCAGCTACGAAACCGCGATCCAAATTCAACCCCAGTACGCCCGCGTCTGGTATAACCAAGCCCTGGCCTTCAGTCGTCTTGGTCAACTCGAAGAAGCGATTGCCAGCTATGACCAAGCGCTCTCGATTCGACCGCATTTCGCCGATGCGTTGTATAACCAAGCGAATCTGCTCTGCCGGCTGGAGCGCTACGCTGAAGCTTTGCGTAAATACGAGCGAGTGATTGAGATTCGGCCTCGGCTGTTCTCCGCTTGGTTTAATCGTGGCAATGTTTTACGCAAACTCGAACTGTATGAAGATGCCTTGGCCAGTTTCGATCGGGCGATTGAACTTGATGGTAATGCCTTTGAAGCCTGGTTCCATCGCGGCAAGACCCTGCACAAACTCTATCGCTACGAAGCGGCGATCGAGAGCTATGGTCAGGCGCTCCAGTTGCGACCCCGGTTTGCGGAAGCCTGGTATGGACGCGGCTTTACTTACTATAAAGACGGTCAGCTGGAAACCGCGATCGCCGACTTTGATAAAGCAGTGGATATTGATCCCGACTACGCCGATGCTTGGCAGGCGCGCGGTGCAGCCCTGCGGAAATTGGGGCAATTTGAAGCGGCGATCGTCAGTTTTGACTATGCCCTGGCGATTCAACCGGATTCAGCGGAGATCTGGTATCAACGGGGGCGATCGCTCGATCATCTGGGCCAGACGGGTGCCGCCGTTGCCAGCTATGACCAAGCCTTGACGCTGAATTCAGAATTTTCCCGAGCTTGGTATAGCCGAGGGGTAGCTTTTAGTCGTCTGGGGGAGCACGCGATCGCGATTACCAACTACGACCACGCCCTGCGGATTAATCCCAGCTATCTCGATGCCGCCCGCCGCCGTCGCATCGCCCTGCGCCAACTGAAAAATGTCTTGCCCCAGCCGCCTGCGATCTAGCCCCCAAATCGTTCATGATGAACCCTATGCAAAACATTTAAGTGATGATCGCTGAAACTGCATAGCGGATTAGACTTGCCGTTTTAACCTGCCTATAATCCTTCTTTATAGAAATTAATGATTCCGCCATGGCCTTCTGGTATCAAAACAGGCGGTATTCCATGGGGCGAAATCATAACCTTCTAGTGGTGTGAAGTTGTAACTCCGTGAGGACAGGTATGAAATCTTGGCAAACAGGAATTGTGGCAGTTGCGTCGGCGATGACGGCAGCGATCGTACCCGCAGCGGCTCAGGCGAACGAGTTGGGTAGCCAAGTCAGCGGTGTGTCGGATTTGGCACAATCGGCTCCGAACGCAATGGCCAATGTGACTTCGGTGTCGCAGTTGTCGGACGTGAAGCCGACGGATTGGGCCTTCCAGGCA
>JBJORF010000063.1:0-26124 GCA_046049545.1 Cyanobacteriota bacterium
CCGCCTGTAGTTTAAGCTGATTCCATGCTGGATTTTCGTAACCTCAACACCCTCTGGGCTTCCACCCTCGTCGAAACCCTCTACCGCTGCGGCCTCGAAACCGCGATCGTCTGTCCCGGATCGCGATCGGCCCCGCTGACGATCGCCTTTGCCCAGCATCCGCAGATCGAAGCGATTCCGGTTTTGGATGAGCGATCGGCAAGCTTTTTTGCACTTGGGATTGCCCAACGCACCGGAAAACCCGTGGCCTTGGTTTGCACTTCGGGAACAGCAGGCGCGAACTTTTATCCGGCAGTGATTGAGGCAAAGGAAAGTCGGATTCCGCTGCTGGTGCTAACGGCCGATCGACCCCCAGAACTGCGCGATTGCAATGCGGGGCAAGCGATCGATCAGCAAAAGTTATTCGGCGACTTTCCCAATTATTACGCTGAATTATCCATCCCCGAAGTCAGTCTGCTCAACTATCTCCGCCAAAAAGTCGCTAATGCCTATCAACAAACGACCTACCCTCAATCCGCAGGGGTTCATTTAAATATTCCATTGCGCGATCCGTTGGCACCGATTGCTCAATCCGAGATTCAAGCATTATCCAAATCATTTCCAAAAGATTTTTTTGACCATTTAGATTTTGCTGCATGCGCTGTCAGTTCTCAGTTTTCGATCCCATCAGAATGGCACAATCGACGCGGCATCATTATTGCGGGGGTAGCACGATCGCCGAAACCCGAAAAATATTGTCAAGCGATCGCCCAGTTATCCGATTATTTAGGTTATCCAGTCCTAGCCGAAGGATTATCTCCGGTGCGCAACTTCAACCGTCTGCAACCGCATTTAATCACCACCTACGACGGAATTCTGCGTAACGCCGATCGGGCTTGCAATCTCACGCCAGAAATCGTCATCCGCATCGGCGAAATGCCGACCAGCAAGATTCTCCGCGAATGGCTGACCCAAACTCAGCCGGAAACTTGGATTGTCGATCGGGCACAGTGTTCGATCGATCCCATTCATGGCCGTACTCGCCAGATTTATGCAGATATTGAAGACTTAGTAATTCCGTCTAATACTGGAGGGACCGGAATCAAAGCCCCCAGTATTGGGGGTTTGGGGGCCAGCCAGAATTACTTAGAATCCTGGAAATCCTTCGATCGCCAAATGCGCCAAAAAATCGACCAAACGCTAACCACAATTCCCCACATCCTCGAAAGCAAAATTTCCTGGCTGCTGCCGCAATTACTCCCAGAAAATACCCCCATTTTCATTGCCAACAGTATGCCCGTGCGCGACGTAGAATATTTTTGGCCAGGGAACGATCGGCAGATTCAACCCTTTTTCAATCGCGGCGCAAATGGCATTGACGGCACCTTATCAACGGCTCTGGGAATCGCCCACAACGGCCAACCTGCGGTTTTACTCACGGGGGATTTAGCCTTACTCCACGACACAAACGGCTTTCTCATCCAACGCTATTTACGCGGCAGTTTGACGATCATTTTAAATAATAACAACGGCGGCGGCATTTTTAGCATGTTGCCGATCGCGCAGTTCGAGCCACCCTTTGAAGAATTTTTCTCCACCCCGCAGTCAGTCAACTTCGCCGATCTCTGCAAAACCTACAATGTCGAACACCAGATAATTTCAGACTGGGAAACACTGTCAGAAAAACTTAAATCTCTTCCACAGCAGGGTATTCGGGTGCTGGAAGTGGTATGCGATCGCACGATCGATGTCCCTTGGCGAAAAGCATTTCTTAACCATTTAGCAACACACAATCCAATTGATTAACGCCCAAGCAGCACAATTTTGGTCAAGGCATACCAAGTCGCTTCACCGACTTCACCATCCTGCATCAGCCCCATATCCCGCTGAAAATTCCGCACCGCTGCACAGGTAAATTGGCCAAAATGCGACCCGATCGCCCCACGATAATGCCGCGATAACGTCAAGCGCAATTGCAACTGCTCCACCAATTCCCCTTGACTGCCCCGCTGTAAATGCGGCAAACCCACCGGCGCACGGTTATACAGCGCCTGCCAAGTGAAATCCGCCACTGTCCCCGTCGGCGGCAAAAACACCTGCGCCTGGAAATTCACCACCGCATTCAAGGTTTTGGGGCCAAACACACCGTCGATCGCCCCCGGATCAATCGATCGATTGTGGATAAATCGCGCATATTTGTGCAACAACAATTGCAGTGACTCCACCGCCACCCCCGTCGAACCCGATCGAACAAACGGCTGCTTTACCTGAATCATCGTCGCCATGCGTAATTTTCCTCACAAGAAGTAAATGTCACCCAAGAGTGACAACACTGACTTCACCCCCGATTCCGCAAACCCGGACGGAAATCACGGAGGAAATCCCGTAAGATCAGCGAAGACAAAATTTCGCATTCACTTTAAGTAGAGTCGCAGTGTTATGGATTGGCAGTCGGTTAAGGATTACGAAGATATTTTGTACTACAAGGCCGATGGCATCGCCAAAATCGTGATCAATCGGCCCCACAAGCGCAACGCCTTCCGCCCCAAAACCGTGATGGAACTCTACGAAGCCTTTGCTAATGCCCGCGAGGACAGTCGCATCGGTGTGGTGCTATTTACGGGCGCGGGGCCGCACACCGACGGGAAATATGCCTTCTGCGCCGGGGGTGATCAGAGTGTGCGCGGCGATGGCGGCTACATCGATGAAGCGGGCATGCCGCGCCTGAATGTCCTAGATTTGCAAAAGCTGATTCGATCGATGCCCAAGGTTGTGATTGCCCTGGTGGCAGGCTACGCGATCGGCGGCGGCCATGTGCTGCACCTGCTCTGTGACCTCACGATCGCGGCGGATAATGCGATTTTTGGACAAACGGGGCCGAAGGTCGGCAGCTTTGATGGGGGCTTTGGGGCGAGCTATATGGCGCGGATCGTCGGCCAGAAGAAGGCGCGGGAAATCTGGTACCTCTGCCGCCAGTATAATGCCCAGGAAGCCCTCGACATGGGCCTGGTCAATACTGTGGTGCCGATCGATCGCCTCGAAGCCGAAGGCATCCAGTGGGCCACTGAAGTTTTGGACAAAAGCCCGATCGCCATTCGCTGCCTCAAGGCGGCACTCAATGCCGACTGCGACGGCCAATCCGGCCTCCAAGAACTCGCGGGCAATGCGACGATGCTCTACTACATGACCGAAGAAGGGGCCGAAGGCAAAAAGGCTTTCCTTGAAAAGCGGGTGCCCGACTTCCGCCAATATCCTTGGCTGCCTTAGACTGACCCTTGGGATTATACGGTCAGTACAAACACTTAATTTGCGGGACTTTCTGTATCAATACGGAGAAAATCGGGTTTACTAAAAACGACCTTCTGTTTATCCCGATCAACTGCTGGCGATCGCGTAAGCAGGAGTGAGGCGTTTTTAGGCATTCGGGTGACCGTTCGCTGCCTCATGTTGCCGCTCCCCCCTAACCCCTGAATCTATGTTGTCCCGCAGTTTTTTGGTGTCAATTTTAACATTGACTAGCTTAAGCCTGGCTCCGGCCAGTTTTGCTCAGGTAGGCATGGCACCGCTTCCCACCGCCACGACGATCGCCGAGCCAGAACCCCCAGAAGCTGCACGGTTACTGCTCCCAGCCCAACCGATTCAACCACCGACTAAAGCTAGTCCAATTTCGACGGCACCAATTCAGACCGCCCGATCGTTCACGCCACGAATTCCTTCCGGTCGGATTTGTCCCAGCCAACTCCCCGGCCAAATTGATCGGATTGTGCAACGCGATCGCAGTATCAAATGGGGCATTCACATTGAATCGATCGATTATCCCGGCGAACTCTACAGTCGCAACGCTGAGCAGTATCTCATTCCCGCTTCGAATGTTAAACTATTGACCACAACGGCGGCGCTGCAAGCGGTCTATAACAGCTTAGAGGGGCCATGGCAGGGGTTTGACCGTCAGTTAGCCACTGTCAATCGGTACAGCGACAATGAATATGCGAATGCCATGCTCAAACGCATCGGTGGCGTGGGGGCCGTGCAAACGCATCTGGCGAATCTGGGTATTCCGCCCCAGGGGTATCGGCAGGTGGACGGCTCCGGCCTCTCCCGCAACAATCTTGCCACACCGCTCACACTTGTCAATTTACTCAAAGCCGCACAAGGGATGCCCGGATACGAGCAGTTTTATCAATCACTTCCGGTCGCGGGAATCAGCGGCACTCTTGGTAGCCGTTTGGGCAATCCACTGGTCAAAGGCCGCGTCCATGCGAAAACAGGGACGTTAACGGGGGTGCGAGCCTTATCTGGCTATATGGAGCATCCGATTTTCGGCACGATCGTATTTAGCATTTTGGCCAATCAACCGAATCGGGGCGATACGTTACGACAAAACATCGATGAAATTGTGACCACAATCGGGCGAATGTACCCCTGTTCGTAATTTGTAGGTAATCATAATTTGCAGCAGAATTAAGCGGCTTGGATCAAATTAATCTTGCGATATTGACCACGCTGGACGATCGTGCCTAACTTCAATAGCGTTGGCAAAATTGTGTGCCCGCTTTCTAATAATACGATCGCGGCGGGGGATTTAAGGTGAATCCAGACGGCAAATGTCGGATCAGCTTGGGTGATCAAACAAATTTCGCCGCGCTGGGCAATCGTCCAGGCTGTGCGATAGGCTTGCAATCTGGCCTGGATTGGCCATTCTTGCAGTAAACCGTAAAACTGTGATCGGTGCAGAATTCCCGTATGTAATGATTGCTTTAAACAAAATTGAAATCGCTGACAATCATCTTCCGACAGCACCTGCGGCAATCGATTGGGCAGTAGATTCATCAATCGCAAGCCCAAAATCCGATAAATCTGTAATTCAATTTTGTCCAATTCCGCCTGTTGAATGCTAGGGTCAGTAGCGCGTTGACTGGAGCCAAGACGACTGTGGGCTTCAATCAAAGATTCTAGTTCGTATAGCTGTCGCTGAAAATGTCGATCGCTGGGACAAAGACAACGCAAAACCTGTGCCAAATCTGCCTGGTCTAAGTCCGCGACCTTTAACGATGGCATCAAAAACTGCGGTTCAATCAGATGGCGGCGTAACAATTTACGGACAAAATATTGCGTAAAAGGAGACACAAAAAGCACCTGACAAAAATCACCAAAGGGATGTAGCGCTTATCCTAAGACCTACTAATCCAGTTGTCAGCCGTAAATTACCGGAGGTGTGATCGAGGAATTGAGCGCGTTGGCGTGTATGGGTTGACGGCTTGGAATGGTGATATTGCAGCGCATTCGGGCATTCCCGAGAATTTTCCCAAAATCGGCGGGGCTCAATGATCTTGCGCAAGCCCGCGAATCCCGAGGTGACGTGAAAATGCGGATGTCGAATTTGATTAATCTGCGTTAAATCGCTGCAAATTTGAGATAGGTGGGTCGATCGCGAGTGCTATGCAGACTCAGGGTAATAATTCGTTGATCAATGCGCCGGGCGGTTTCCGGCCGATCGCCATTGCCCGGATTGACGGGATAAGCCGGATAGGCACTGGCACTGATGCTGACGCGCAGTCGATGGCCTTTGGGCAAAACCATGCAGGTGCTTTGGAGCGTGAGGCAAATTGGTGCGGAATTAGCTTGCCGATCGCGGCGTTGATAGCCCTGGGTAAAGTTATACACCTTGCCATTGGGATGCACGTCCGATAGCACGACGGCCAGATCCCAACTGGTGGCATCGGCGGTACAGTCCACGATCAATTGCGGTGCCCCAATGATATGCAGCGATTCCGTGAGAATTTCGGTGGTGTAGGTCAGGACATCGCTGCGATCGTCGATCGCCGATCGTTCCATTGGCCCCGCCGGGGTGCTGGCATGACCGCCCAACGCGGGAACGGGTCGCCAGGGATCATGCACCCAGCGATCGGGCTGCGGCACCACGGCATGCGGCAATGCCGGACTGAGCAACCCATCCCCCATCGCGGTTAATCCGGTGGGATGGAGATAGAGCACTTGGGGTTTGGCCTCCGTGGGATAGCGGTCGTGCAACAGCCAATCGTCTTGACCCATGGCAAATAGCCGTACCGAAGGCCCATTGATCATATTTTGTTCGGCGGTTTTGTCGATGCCCTTGAGCCAATAGTCAAACCATTGCAGCTGAAGTTTATCGATCGGGTTCACCGCCGCTGGCCCAAAGTCTAATTCCCCCACCCGTCGTCCCCAGGGTAAATGCGCCCAAGGCCCCATGATTAAATGTTGGGGGCGGTCACTGATGGCATTCATGGCTTGATACAGCGCCAAGGTCCCCCGCGCAAACGTATCAAACCAGCCACCAATGTGCAGCATGGGCAAATGCGCTAACGGCTGTGCGTATGTCTTGGGAGAGAGCTTGGCCCAGTAGGGATCGTCCGCTGGACGGTGCAGCCAATCGTGATAAAAGGAATCGGGGGCGAGCGATCGCAATAGTTCGGCATCAACGGGCATGGCATCCTGGAGGGGTAAAGATTTTGCCGCCGCTGCAAGCCGCAAAAAATCAGTTTCCTTGCCCTGGAGCCGCGCCGTTTCTGCCGCTAATTGCATCGCCCAACCGAGATTCGCCTGCCAGCAAAAAGCGCCCCCCTCGTAGGCCCAATCGGCGTAGAGATCATACCCAATCATCGCCGGACAGATGGTTTTCAGCGCGGGTGGACGGGCCGCTGCTGCATAGAGCTGCGTCATGCCCTGATAGGAAAAACCATACATGCCGACATTGCCATCGCTGTCAGGTAAGGTCGCCGCCCAAGTCACACTGTCTTCACCATCGGCAATCTCGGTTTCAAATAATCGAAACGCCCCCTCGGAGCTGCCCCGTCCCCGCACGTCCTGAATCACAACAATGTAGCCCTGGGCGGCATACCAACTGGGATGAGCATAGACCACCGTGGAGGCGATTGATCGACCATAGGGCTGCCGCATCAGCAATACGGGAAAATCGCCCTCAATATCGGGGTAATAGACATCCGCATCGAGTCGCACCCCATCCCGGGTTTGCATCGATCGGCATACGGGCGATCGCACCTGAAACATAACCGAACCTACAGCAACGCATTGTGCCTATTGTAGGGAGAAAGTTTCAGCGATTACAACGGATTCAGTAATTCCTGATTAGAGGGTTCTAGGATCGGGACATTGAAAGTGGGTGGCAAGGCAACTGGCTCGGAAGGCTGAATCACGGGTTGAATCACGGGTTGAATGACAATTGCTTCGATCGGTTGATTCACGGCCAGAAAGGTCGTCAGCTGATTTCCCTGGAGAGAAAAAGTCTCGGATATCGATGTGAAAAACCCTTTGGTGACAATTTCCGTCTTGCCATCGCCGTTGAGATCGATGATTTTATCAATGAATTGGCCCTTGGGTTTCTCCAGGACGATGCTGGTAAACCCCGGTTCCGCCTGACCGAAGAAGATCTCAAGTTGCGGACTACCGGGGCCTTGGAACAAAATATCGCTGCGCCGATCGCCGTCAAAGTCACCTAGGGTAAAGCTGCCATCTGGCGAAGTCCGAGGCAATTCAATCGGATTGAGTTCCGGCTTGCGGCCTGTTTCGTCCCAGAGCCACACGCGGCTGCGCCCAAGAAACCGATCGCGGGTCAAAATATCCGTGCGGCCATCGCCATTAAAGTCGAGTAACTGCAAATCACTCCCAGAAATGATCCCCTCTAATCGCTGAATCCCGAGAATCCTCGCGCCATCGAGCAACCAAACAGATTTTTCACCTGTGCTGGAATTTTGCCAAAGGAGATCGGATTTGCCATCGGCATTAAAATCTGCGATCGATGCATTCCAGTTCTCTGAAACCGTTGGGAGGGGGAGCGCCTTCACCAATTCCCCATTTTTGATAAACCAAATCTCCGAAGCCTGCTCCCCCCTGTGCTGCCAAAAGATGTCGCTGCTGCCATCGCCGTCAAAGTCAGCCACCTGGGGCAAAAAGCTGAGCCGCTGCGTCCCGATGTCATTGGTTTGGACAACTTGGCCTTGATCAATTAACTGGATCGCGGTACCCGTGGTGAGGCGATTGCGCCAGAGCAAATCATTGCGTTTGCCATTACCATCAAAGTCACCTGTACCAACCAATGTCCAACCGGCGCTGTCCGATGGGGCCGCCAACGCCCGCGATTGAAACGCCCCACCATCGGTCTGAAGCGAGAGACTGGGAATCGCCAAATCACCGGGGCGATCGAAAATATCAGTGCGACCATCACCATCAAAATCAAAAGCGGCAGCGCGAACGGCGGAGCGGACTGGAGCGGCGTTCAACATGGAATTACCTACTTACTCCCGACGATTTTCAAGGATTCAAACTGTATTTGCATCAAACTCCAAAAGCGGTCGGGACACCATCTCCCGCAAGAGATAATTCACGACTCTCCCCTATGACGGAGCCGACTGCATCTTGGGGGCTGCCCGTTGAAGATGAGCGGTTCTGAATGTGCCAGTTGGGATTCTGGACTGGGGGTTGGAACAGGGGGAACTGGGTGCCGTCTAGAAGGGCAAATCGCAAATGCTTTCCCCTAGCTACGGTTGGGGTAGTCCAAGCATTTTGGGTTCGCTCTCTCCACTGTTTCTGCGGGTATTTTTCTATGCGACGCGCTATTGCCGCCCTTTATCGACTGGGCACGCTCACGGGTCTCGGTGCGATCACTACGGTTGTTGCAGGCAATCAAATGGCACAGGCGGCAACTTCGCCTGTCGCCGCAACCAATCGTGATGATTCGGCGGTCGCTACATTACCCGCCGTGATTGTGCCCACCCGATCGCAAACCACCCAAACGCAACTGGCAGCGAGCCGACCGATCGCACCAGAAGCCACGGCATTACCGGAAACCACGCCGCTCCCCCCCGTTGCCTTGCCTGGTCGAGCGGCGGATTTGGTGACGGAAGCACGATCGATCGAGCCAACGCCAAAAGTCATTGCAGCGGCCCCTACGCCAGAAGCGATTGCGCCGCGACTGCCGCAGTTGGCGGCGGTGACCCCCGCGAAGAATTATGTTGTCGCAACGGCTCCGGTCAAGGCTAAATCGAATGAACTAACCAATACCCAATCAGCAGCGCAAGTAATCGCGGTACAACCGCCGTCACCTCCAGCCGTGAAACCAGCGGCTAAACCTATAGCGGCTAAACCTGTAGCCACCAAGCCAGTTACGCCACCCGCCGTGACCAAACCCCCGGTGCAACCGTCCGCAAAACCACCGGTTAATCCGACGCTTTCGCCGGATCTTGCCGTGACGATTCTGGATGTGCAAATTAGCGGGGTCGATTCCGAAATTCAACAAATTCTGCGCGATCGCCTCGCGACCCAGCCCGGTCGCCAAAGCAGCGTCAATCAAATCCGCCAAGACCTCGCCACGATGCTAGAAACGGAACTCTTAGCAACGGCGAATTTCACGACGCAGGTGACAGACGATGGTGTGAATGTCCAGTTTCAAGCAACGCCGATGATCGTGAAGCGTCTGGAATTGCGGAATGCTCAGGTGTTGCCAGCGCCGATCGCGCAGCAGATTTTCCAACCGCAAATTGGCCAAGCGATTCAGCCAACCCGCTTGGATCAAGGTGTGCGATCGATTAATCAGTGGTATGCCGAAAATGGCTATAGCTTGGCGCGGGCGATCGATGTTGAACCGAATCGCGACGGCACATTGAAGCTCACCGTGAAAGAAGGCACGATCGATGAATTAACGATTCGATTTGTTGATGAATTTGGGCGTACCGTGGATGATGCAGGCAAGCCGATTAAAGGCAAAACGAAAGAGAGTTTCATTCGCCAGGAAATCAAAGCCAAACCCGGTGAGATTTTCCAAGCGGCAAAGATTCAAGCGGATTTGCAAAATCTGTTGAAGACAGGGTTATTTATCAATGCCAATGCCAGTTTGGAGGGGGATGAAAATAAGACGCGCGTGGTTTACAACGTCGCTGAAGGGAATAACCGCCAAGCCAATCTCGGCGGCGGCTACAGCAGTGATTCCGGCTTGTTTGGCGCATTGACCTATAATGATGCGAACCTAGCGGGCCAAGGCAATCAATTAGGGGGCCGTTTGTTGGTCGGGTCGAAGGATATCCAATTCAACGGCAAGTTCACGAAACCGTTCCGCGAAAGTGATCCGCAGCGTTGGGGTTATAGCATTAATGCGTTTCGGGAGCGGGGTTTATCGCGTGTCTTCGATGACGACGTACTGCTGTCGAATGGCGATGCCGTGCGGGAAGGCCGCATTGGCGCAGGCTTAGGGTTGACGAAGGCCTTGGGTAGCGGCTGGAGCGGCACGATCGATTTGAATTATGCGCGTACCAGTCAGCGGGACGCGAGTGGGAATGTGGTGCAAACGGATGGTTTGGGTAATCCACTGTCAGTCAGTGGGCGGGGCATTGACGACCAAGTGACCCTGGGATTCACAGCGGGATTCAATCGCACTGATAATCCGATCGATCCAAAATCCGGTTCCAAGCTCCAACTCAGCACAGAGCAAGGTGTCCCGATCGGGATCGGCAGCACATTCTCGAATAAACTCAGCGCGGAATATACCCAGTACGTTCCGGTGAATCTGTTCAATAAAAATAAAACCGATCGGGACAAGCAGGAAGTCCTGGCCTTTAATATCCAAGGGGGCACCACGATCGGCACGCTTGCACCGTACAAAGCCTTTACGCTCGGCGGCGTAAATTCGGTGCGCGGCTATGGGCAAGGGGAACTGGGCATCGGGCGGAGCTATGTGCAAGCCAGTGCGGAATATCGGGTGCCGTTAATTTCGGCCTTGAGTGGTGCCGTCTTTGCGGATTTTGCGACAGATCTGGGGTCGGCGACTTCCGTGCCCGGTGCGCCGGGGAACGATCGGGGTCGTCCGGGCAGTGGCTTTGGTGCGGGTGTGGGTCTGCGTTACAAGTCGCCGCTGGGTGTGCTGCGGGCCGACTGGGGCTTCACCGATGGGGGCAGTAACCGTCTCCAATTCACGATCGGGCAGAAATTTTAGACGGTCTTGGTTCAGATCATTTGCGATGTAATTCAATCCTCGATCTCAACCCGCGATCGGGGATTTTTTGTGCATGGAATGAATGGAAATCTACCCTGGGATAGAGCAATGTAGAGGAACAGCCTTTTGGTTCCGTCGTCAAAGAATACATCAGAACGATTAATCAGTGTGCATGGTTCCCTGTAAAACTCATCATTAATGCAAACACTGAAATCTATGACCATTCGCAAAACGACGCTTCAACGTACAATGCTGGCAGCGATCGGCGCAGTCACATTGGGTATCGGCATTACGCCCAGCAGCTTGCCGCCAGCCCAGGCAACGACGACATTTGAGCAATATTCACAAAGCAGTTGGCGCACCACGGTGCATATGGCGCGGCTCACGAACAATGCTGACCAGTTGGTGATGCAAGTTGATGTTCAAGATAAGCCCGTCACGACTTACGCAAATGCCGTGTATAGCCTCTATGCCTATCACAATCGCCAATGGGTACAGGTCTATACCAACACAGGCGCACGATTAATTCGCAATGAACGCGATCGATTGGTGCTATCCCCGGAAGTGATCGATTGCCGGAAAGTCCAACGTGAATCAGGGATTGATCTGCAAACGGCGGAACTGAAAGCCGTTGTTTCCCTCCGCTATGACAGTCAATCGGGTCGGGATCAAATGGTGCAATTTGAGCAGCGGCGTTGGTTTAGCGAGATTGCACAGGTGGCTTCGGCGGAAATTGTTCAACTTGGCGATCGCCGCACCACTACAGCAATCTATGTTCATCAACAAAGTAGCAGCTTCAATCTGGCGATCGCAGGTGTTCGAAATCAGTCCGTGACGGCGCGGATTTCGGTCAAGCCTGCTAATCGTCAAATCCGCATGGCCGAGCGCTTACTAGGTGACTACCGCTACGAATTCCAGGGGAATCAGCAAGTCAGTAACTTAATCAGCGGTGTGCAGGTCGGCGATCGGATTGCCGTTCGATTATTTGATTCCAGAAATCAGTTAATGGGTCAAACGGAATTTGAATTGCAAACACTCAATTCTTGGGTGACGCTGGTTTTGGCGGAGGAGCAAGTTTCCTACGGTGGGGTGCGGGTGTTTCAAGGCGAGACGGTTGGGGTAGACGATCACCGATCGCCGAAACCGAAAAAGTTCAAATCCAAGAAGTCAAAACACAATAGACATGGTTATCGAGGTTGTAACCAGGGCCGTGGCAATGGGCCTGAAGGCTGTGATCCTGGTCGATCGCGTTCCCGTCATGGGAGCAATGATGGGGACGATTAAGCTGATTTTGGCTTGATTGGGGTGGCATTTAAAGTGCCAGCACCGGAAGTTTATATCCTCCAGTGCTGGCATTGTTATTTGAGGGTTCAAGCCGCAGCGCTAACCATCGTGATTGATGCGGCTAACCAGCGTTTCGAGAACGTTCTCGGCGAGGATGTTATCCACTTGGCAAGTCCCAGCATTGGCGTGACCGCCGCCGCCATATTCCAACATCAATTCACCGATATTGGTTTTGGAACTGCGATTGATGATCGATTTGCCAACTGCAAAAACGGTATTCTGTTGGTTGAGGCCCCACATGACATGGGCGGAAATGTTACATTCTGGGAATGCGGCATAGATCATAAACCGATTGCCAGCATAGATCGTCGGCTCCGATCGCAAATCCAAAACTGCCAAATTATTATAAATTCGCGTGCAGCGTTGGATTTGGTCGTAGAACTTTTGGGTTTGTTCGTTGTAGAGTTCGACGCGTTCTTGGACATCGGGGAGAGCGAGGATCTCATCAATGCTGTGATCTTTGCAATAGTCGATCAATTCCATCATCAACTGATAGTTAGAGATGCGGAATTGCTTGAAGCGGCCCAGTCCTGTCCGCGCATCCATCAAGAAGTTGAGCAAATCCCAACCGCGCGGATCGAGGATTTCGTCCATGCCGAATTGGGCCGCGTCGGCTTTATCAACCGCTGCCATCATTTCTTCCGAAATCGTCGGGAAGGCGGCGCGACCACCGTAATAGTTGTAAACCACGCGCGCGGCGGAAGGCGCATCGGCTTGGATCACATAATTGTCAGCACTGCCATTCCGCAGAACTTCGCTGGAATGGTGGTCAAAAACAAGGTGCGCGCCGGGGACGTAGGGTAAGTTGGTGGTGATGTCGCGATCGGTGATTTCAATTTTGCCATCCTGCATATCTTTCGGATGCACAAATTTGATGTCATCGATGATGCCTCGGGCTTTGAGGAGGACGGCACAAACGAGTCCATCAAAGTCACTGCGGGTGACGAGACGGTATTTTTCACAGGTTACGGCTTGTTGCATCGGTTTAACGGAATATGATTCGCTGGAAACTAGATCGATTCCCACTAGAATGCCCAGTTCTGAATCGGCTTAACCTGTAAAGATCACCGAATTGATCTTGGTACTTGATATTAGAAGGTGAAAGTCGATCGTACTGTGCCAACGACGATCGGCTCACTGCTATTGGTTTGAACCGGATTGAACAGGACGACGATACCGGGGGTGAGGCTGAGATTTGGGGTCACTTGCCAGCGATAGAAGGCTTCGAGGTGGAGGGTGGTGCCGGGTTGGCCACCGGGAATGCCATTTAAGCCGGAAATAGTACTGGGGATATTAATCGGGATGCCGCGATCGACCAAATTGCTGCGCGTAATTCGGGGTGGTTGCCCAAAGTAGATTCCCCCCAGATTGCCCCGCCCAAACAGGTCGGGAAAATTAATAACGCTCATCCAGTTGAACGTGTCCACCGCGCCAGTGGTATTGCTGACTTTGACATCGGAATGGGTGTGGCCGACCCAGCCGCCGATCGTCGCTTTGGAATTGAGCCTTACAGAAACCGTGCTCCCGATCGCTTGGGTGCGAAATCGCGATCCCACAAAGCCAATTAAGTCATCGCCAATCCCTGTGCCAAGGCGTGACGTAGGATTATCTTGATTTAAATAATAGACAGTCCAATCAATATTATTGCTGGGAATTGCGGCAAGTTGCACGCCGATCGTATTGCCCCCGTCAAATAATCCCCGATCGGGATCAGCGGCATTCCCAGCGGAGTAGACGGCTTGGAGGCTGAGTCGATCGGCGATTTTCCAGTCCAGTCCCATTCCCGCTTGGCCGCCGAGATTGATAATGGGATTGCGCTGGGCGAAGCTGGAAACAGGGCCAGAACCCGCACTTTCATAGCGATTCGGGCCACGAAATACGGTGACGGGGCTGATGCCCAGGGGGCCGACGCTGAGGGCTAAACGATCGGTCACCAGCAGACGCAGCGTCGCATCACTCAGCTGAAGTTCAGTGTTGGTGTTGCCGCCGTAGGCGAGGCGGGTGTAGGTGTCGTTGAGGAAGAAGGGGAGATTGGCGTTGTTGGCGGCGGTGCTGAGATTTCCGGCGCTGAGGCCGAGGAGGGCGATCGCGCGGGGTGAAAATTGCGTGTAGAGGCTGAATTGGCTGTTGTAGCCGAGGGTGAGGTTGGTGGCGGGATCGGCGGTGTCGCGGCGGCCATCGCGGGGGGCGAGATCGGCGCGGTTGTTGTTGCGGGCTTGGAGGCCGAGGATCGTTTGGCCGAAGAGTTTACTCGTTGTAGAGAATTGTTGTTTTTCTAGGGTCGTGATTTGCGTTTCACGATCGGCAATCTTAGCGTTGAGGTTTGTGAGTTCAGTTTGAAAATCGGCTTGTAACTTTTGCAGTGTTTCTAAATTGGTTTTGCTGCTGTCGTTGATCGTTTGAATTTGGGTTTGTAGTTGGGTGAGGCAGCGATCGAGCTGTTGGGCAAATTCGGCGCGGGTGAGGGGCTGACTGCCACGGAATTGTGAAGAACTAGGGAAGAGACAATTATGTTTTTCGGCGAGGGATTGGAGGGCGGGGTAGGCCCAGTGACTGGGTGATACGTCGGCTAGCCGATCGACGGCGGTGACTTGCCCAGTGAGGGATTGGGCGATCGCGGGCGGCATTGTGAGCAAGGTGAGCGCGGGCAACAGAGCGGGTAGCACTTTCGGGGTAAACATGATGCAGTCAGATTGTGAAGCCAAGTGGGGGATGAAATTACGGATTCCTGGTCAGGAATTGTGACATTCAGCGGAATTTTGGCGGGAATGCCTTGACCGTAGTCGAAGAACTCAGTTACTCTAACAGTAGAATTAATTTGTGATCAGAATATTTTCTGTAAGCAGCATATTTTCAGGGTGCAAAATTTTTCGGGATTACGATTTCCAGCCTTACTCGTTTATTGAGGTTCGATCGATGCGGAATTTATGCGCTCTGAAGGTTTCGGCGGTGGTGACGATCGGGGGTCTGGCAGCTATGCCTTCGCAGGCTCAGCAGGTGATCCTCACGCCCAATGGCACAATGATCATGCCGACACAGTCTGACTCCTCCTCACCACTGGTTCAAGACTCGCCTGCTATGTTGACTCCGATAGCGGAATCGTCGCAGTCGGATGAGGAGTTTTTGGTGTCTCCGATCGGTGTTCAAGCCCGTCGCGAACAACTGAAGTTGGTCATAAGCAATCCTGAAATCTACTCATTGAACCCTCGAACTTGGGGGCAGCCTGTCAAAGACGTTGTGGATGCTCAAGGTAATGTGGTGATGTCGAAGCAGGGAATCATGGCCTATCGAGCTAATCAAGCTCAAATTGAGCTTGATGGGCTGATGAGAAATATGGAGTTCACAATCGGCGATCAATATGAAGCGTTGGGTTTTATTCCCGGTACGATTGATCAAGTGATAGCTGGTAAATCCGATGTCCCTGATGCTGCGGGACAGGCCCAATTCTACCGTCAGTTGATCATCGATCGAAATATTCCAGATCCGGGCGACTTTGTTCCGTTGACGGCCACTAATGTTGGTGATGCTCCGCTATCAGGGACTAATGTTCTCTCCGTAGCGCCAAGTTTGGGTACTGTAAGCGCAACTGCGGTTTCCCCAGCAACGATCGCTGTCAGCCCCACCAGACCCACGGCCACCATCCAAGGCTCCCAAAATCCGACGGCTGATTTTGCGGCGGCAAATGGCTTTGACCGATCGCGGTTGCCTGCACAGTTGAATCGTCAACTGATGGAGTCTCCGCTTTCAAATAGCCGCGTTTTCCCTGGTATGCAGTAGGGATGGGGTTTTGTTAGATTAGCCCAACTTTAATGTCGCCCGATCGTGGTTTTCCGTGATCGGGCTTTTTGTTGCTGGGGTTGCGATCGGAGGTCATGCGTGGGCATTGCCTCCGAGCCGATCGATTATTGTTGCGGTTCTGATGGGATTAAGGCTTCCCATTGACGGATAATCTGTTGTAACGATCGGGGCAGTTGATCCTGCACTAAGCTCAAATACTGCACTGATCCACCTTGCGCTTCAAACTGCGTTGTGGGATAGTCAGCGACGGCTGCCGCAGTAAGATAGGTAATGCCGTTGAGGTTAGCGTAGCGCTGCCGATCGAGCGTTCGCTTAAATCGCGCAAGTTCCTTCGGTGAAAGGGTTTTCAGCACGACGGGGACAGAGCGAATCGTTGGCCCTGTAATCCAGCGGGTCAGCTTCCCGTCTTCTGTGAGAGTGACTGTCCGAGTTTCGCCAGTTAAGCTACCCGATACAGTACTCCGAAAAATAATTCCCGCTTCTAATGCCGGGGGATTACCACCAAGATATTCAAAGGAAGTCCGAACTGTACTGTTCGCGCCGCTAGCAGTGGGGTTTTTGACAATGCGGCTGCCGTCTTGGGTCAAATGGTAAACCCAACTGCGCGATGCTCCGCTGACGATCGCTTGCCAACCGGGTAATCCAATCTTAGTGCAAGCGGTTTGTGGATAGTTCACAAGGCCCATACAGCCGCCAAAAACTTGCGGTTTAATTTCGGTTACGCGTAGTGAAGCGACGCTAACTCGATTCTCCTTGGCAATTTGTTGCACGAGTTTTTGGGCAACGGCGATCGGGAGCCGTTCACGATCGGCATCTTCGAGGCGCAGGGTTTGGCCGGAAGTATCACTGCGATAATTCCAGGTCTGGATACCGTCGCTGACGCTAATGCGATAGCCCGGAACGATTGCCATCGTACACATTTCCTTACCACGCGGCAACCCGAGACAGCCATCGGGCCAGTTCTGGTCGGAATACTCAGTTACGTTAAGGCTGGCGATCGCCGCCCCAAATTGCCGTTGAATATCTTTTTTAACCGCTTGCTCAACCGCTTTTGGTAAACCTTTTTGCACAGGAATCGTGGTGAGTACCAGCGGCGTGGAACCGTCAGCGATCGTCGCTTGGACGGGCGGTGCACTGATGGCGCTGAAAATCAAGCTAGCGGCGATCGCGGATTGAACAAATGCAGTTTTGAGAGTAGTGGAACCCATGGGATTGCTCCTGTAGTCGAGGGGTTATGTATTCAAGATACAAGCGGCGATCGGGACTTCCCGCTGCGGTTTCCGAAAATGATACGCTGGATGTTGTGGATGATTAGCGAGGTGGGGTGATGTCTCAATTAGCGACGGCGATGAATGGTTGGATTAATACAGCGGAGGCGGCGAATGGCGATCGCTTGGCGCAGGCCGTGGAAATTCTGCGGCAGAATCGCTTTTGTACATTAGCAACGGTTTCCTCGGACGGCTGGCCTTGGGCTTCGCCGTTGCTGTATGGCTATGATCAACAATTGATGCTCTATTGGTCATCAGCGATCGCGGCGCGGCATTCGATCGATTTAGCGAATCATCAAGGCCGCTGCGCGCTAACGGTGTACGACAGTCAGGCCAGTCCGGGGAAAGTAGCGGGATTATTTTTTCAGGGGGTAGCGCAGTTGGTGCCGGAAACGCAGGTGACGCAGGCAATGCAGCATTTATTTGCGCGGGTGGTGAATCCGCCCGATCGGACGGCAGCGGATTACCTCGGGGAGTCACCCCGGCGATTCTATCAATTTCAACCGCAGCAAATCTGGATCAGTGGAGCGCGAGTGCCTGTTGGTAATCAATTAGTCGATACAAAAATTCAGCTTGACCAAACCGCATTATTGCAATATTTAGTAAATGCGTGATTGGGGCTTTGCGAAGCATCGGGAAATCTGCGCTAAACTTAAAGAGTCTTTGTATGGGGGCGGCAACATGGGATATCAGGAAATTATTACGGTGGAATCGGGTAAACGTAGTGAGAAGCCTTGTATCCGTGGAATGCGGATTACAGTTTATGATGTCCTTTCCTATCTGGCCTCTGGAATGACCCATGTGGAGATCTTAGAAGATTTCCCTTATTTAACTGAGCAAGATATTCTGGCTTGCTTGAGTTATGCAGCTGATCGCGAACAAAAAATGCTGACGATCGCTGCTTTATGAAACTATTGTTCGATCACAATCTCTCGCCGCGACTGGTCGCTCGGCTTGCTGCCCTTAGCTCAGTTCGGGGGTTTCCGCCAAAGGTGATTTGGATTCGGCGCGGAAATTGCTCTACTCAAGTAATTGAACAAATTTTGCAATCGACATTTAGTGCAATTCAGGCGTTTGCTGAGGCTGAATCAATCTGTATTAATTTAGGCGTGGTTTTAGAGAAAATCCGTGTTTTCGCTTAACTGAGGCACAGGGCATTGCAGTACGATCGGGGTGCTACCTTACCCGCGCTACGACCGTGTTACAAGCTCAGCAAGTGTTGCAATCCCGTTATCAGTAAAACAAACGTAGGGTGTGTTGTCCTGAAAGCAACGCACCACCCCCACCATAAAACCCAAAAAACGGGAGGCCAAATTCGGGAGAATCCCGATCGGTATTTCGACGATCGGATGAGTGATGGATCAATATCCTGGGGTGATGCGTTTTGCTGCGCAGAAATGCATCCTACGGTGCTGGATTGAACAACATACGTAAAACCGACGTAGGGTGTGTTGTCCTGAAAGGCAACGCACCACCCCCACCATAAAACCAAAAAAACGGAAGGCCAAATTCGGGATAATTCTCGATCGGTGCCCCGACGATCGGATGGGTGATGGATCAATATCCTGGGGTGATGCGTTTTGCTGCGCAGAAACGCATCCTACGGTTCTATGCCGGAGCATGATGTCAGCTATGGGGCTTTTTGGGTATCCTAGGGCTATCCAACCGCAAGCTAATGTGAGACCTGAGACCATGGCCTATGAGCGTCTGACCGCAGCGGCCCGTAAAGGCGACGATCGCGCGCTCGCCCAACTCATTCAAGTCGCCCTCCCGCCTGCTACTCGGGCGACGGTGCAATTGCGCGGTCGGCAGCTCGAAGTCCACCTCAGTGCCCCCCAACGCCTCAACCAAGAACAAACGCTGGTCGCGATCGCCGATGTCCTGCGATCGCTGCGGCTGAATCTACACAGCATTGCGATTGCTGCTTATATTCACCGAGAGACTTCTCCTGTGTGGCAAGAATCGATCAAACTGAGTCCGATCGCGCAAAGTTCCATCGCGAAGAGAACAGAGACAAAAATTCCTCAGTGGCTGTCAGAAAAGCCTAATTTCCATACCTATCGTCGTCTGTTAGAGCAGAATTTCGATCTACTACGCTTGGGAATTGTGATTCCGTTTCTGTTGTATGGATTAATCTGCGGGCCACAGTATACCGTTTCCAAATTTATTAATGACCCACCGGGATTAATGAGGTTTCTCCATGGTGTGAATTTGATTTTCCATGAGGCAGGACATATTTTGTTCATGCCCTTTGGCTACTTCATGATGATTCTGGGTGGTTCGTTGAACCAGATTTTGATTCCCACCGTGATTGCGGGCTATTTTTGGCTGAAGGGACAGCGATATTCCAGCGCCGTAACTTTGTTTTGGGTGGCGGAAAACTTTTGGGATGTGTCGATCTATGTGAGCGATGGGCGTGATACGATCCTGCCGCTACTTGGTGGCAATGAAGGCCCTGACAATCATGACTGGCACAATTTGCTAACGATGATGGGAATTGTCGAAAATTCGCCCCTATGTGGGAGTTTGACCCATTGGCTGGGTACTTTGCTCTACATCAGCGCGATCGGGTTGACGCTCTACTACTCTCAGAAGCGAATTGCCGACCAATTTCAGGAGTAATACTTCTGGAGTAACTCGGGCGTGCTGACCTTGTCATCTCATCAGGGTTGATTTTTATGTCTCAATATTTAGTGATGTCGCGTTTAGTGATGATTTGGATGCTGCTGACAACAGCACTGTTAGCTTATTGGCAAACGACACGATCGCCCGTGCAAACCCTACCCTCGCGTCCACCCAATCGCGTGGTTTGGCTTCAACGCTGATGATTAACTAGTGAATTGGTATTGCTGGAGCTGCGTGAGGGTGACGACCTCAAGGGCTTTTTCATGACAGCCTTCCAGCACAACCTGGGGCGCAACTCCGGCGGCATCGGCTTCCTGCCAGCGGGAAACGCAGAGACACCAGCGATCACCGGGTTTGAGTCCAGGGAATTCGTATTCGGGGCGGGGTGTGATCAGATCATTGCCCCGAGATCGGCTAAATGCGAGAAATTCGGCGGTGACGATCGCGCAGACGGTATGGCTGCCATAGTCCATCGGGCCAGTTTGACAATAGCCGTCGCGGTAGAAGCCTGTGCGAGGACTGGTACAACAGCATTGGAGTTCGCTGCCGAGGACGTTTTTGGGACGGCTGCTGAGCTTGATGTCGTGAGTCATGACCTTGGGTGAACCGGATGCTACTGCCATTATAAAGCGGCGCGGCAATCGAAGGACTAGTGAATTGTGTGATCGTGGACTAGGTGACGCACCTGCGACTTCAAAACGGCGAAACTCAGGGCAATGAGGGTGAGCAAAATGCCAGTATAGGTGTATGTTCCACCCAATCCGGCGCTTTTGGTAAGCGGTTGGGTCACGATCGGCGACAAAAACTGGCCCAAAAACATCGCGGTTGAGAGTAATCCCAATGCTTTCCCTCGGCCCGAATCGGCGACGATGCTACTCAGCCAAACTGTCATATTTGGCATCAAAATTCCCAACCCCATTCCGGCGATCGCTAGACCCACTAAGGCTTGCGCCCAATTAGAGGATTGTCCGATCAGCAGATAGCCAATGCCCATCAGCCCGAAAATAATCGGCAGAAATGCAACAAATTCCATGCGCTGTTTGAACTTGCCGTAGGTCAATGAAGCAGCGGCACTGAAGAGTGTGCAAAAGGCGATCGCCATGCCACTTTGGGTTGGAGCTGCTTTGACCAAACCCTCCAGAAAGAAGGGCAATTGTACTGGAATCAAATAAAAGGCAATTTGACTTAGGGTGGTGAGACCGTAAATAATTGCAAGAATGGCGATCGGGGGAGATTGACTGACGGCATTGGATGATTGGGCTGTTGGCCGATCGCGAATCGGTTCCAGAAGAAATAACAAAATCAACGGTACAATTAACCAAGCAAATAAATAAATCCCAAACGGGAAACGCCAATTTTGCTGCGCCAACGTACCGCCGAGGGTAAGGAACAGCACACCGCCCAAGCCCATCGATCCCGCTTGCAAACCCATGAAGGCGGCTCTGGCTGGCCCCGCGTAGTAATCAGCGATCAGTGTTGTGGCACTGACCATAACACCTGACACCGCTAACCCTAATACAGCGCGTCCAGCCAAAATTGCGGTCAGATTTTCCAAATATAATCCCGAACTTCCCGCTAATCCATACAGAATTGCGCTAATGAGCAGCAATGATTTTCGACCAAAGCGATCGACGATCATTCCGGCGATCGGTGAACCAATCACGATGAATAATGCAGGCAGCGTGATGATAAGTTTGACTAACGTCGTGTGGAGGTCTGGATCAGCAATCGCGCCTTCAAATTGTTCCTTCATCGCTGGCAAGGCTGGAGAGACCGTCGCACCAGCCATGACAGTAAGGCTACTGCATAATAGCAGCGTGATTTTGGTCGTCCAGGAATTTGGATTCGGCATGAGGCCTCCTGAAAAAGATTAGGGATTGCAACGATTAGGAATTCCAGCGAGTCACGGCGTTAATGATGCGTTGACCGTATAATTCGCAGGATAATCGATCGCCGGGATCAAGTTCTGCTGCTCTTGTGCCGGTAAAGTCTGGAACTGCTTGCCCCATTACGCCCTGGTAGGAGCCTAAACGATTAATCCCATTGGGTTGTGACATTTCCCCGGCTCCGACCCAGACCATTGAATGCTGGGCAGCATTAATCGCTAAATAAATCAGTGTGCCTTGTTTATCACCACTTAGCCCGCCTGAATGGGTAAATCCACCCGCAATTTTATCTTTCCAAAGCTGTTGCGCCCAAGCACTGCTGGCACCATCCACAAAGGCTTTGAACTGTGCCGCGACACCGCCCATATAGGTTGGAGTGCCGAAAACAATCGCGTCGGCTTGATTCAGCACCTGCATGAACTCGTCTGATTTCCAGCGACCTTTGTCGATTTGATCGCCAGTGATGCGGAGTAGCTGGGTCGTTACCTCAGGCGTTTTGGCGATGCCTGCGGCGATCGCTTCGGCCATTAAATGTGTGTGCCCACTACCAGAAAAATAAATGATTGCGACAGTTGCCATTGAATTTACCTATTGATTGGATCAGGCTAAAACGAAAATACCGTACGGATCGTACCAGAAACGATCGTGCCATTCGTCGCTTGATTGGCCGGATTAGTCACGACTTGAATCAGCGGCGTGATCCGCACGCGATCGCTCACAGGGAAGTTGAAAAATGCCTCCATATTTGTTTGCGTTGCATTGCCGATCGTGCTTTCGATCAACGGTTGTCCGATCGCAATGCCAGCGATCGATTTCGGCATCAAAAGATCACGACAGGCAACACCCGCCATCCAATACTGCGGGCTCAAATCGCCGAGTAGTGTGTTGGGATAACTGGCGGTGCCGTAGCGGGCAAATAATCCAATTCGATCGCTCAGCGCCAATTCAGCATTAACCCCAAACACGTTGAAATTACTGCCAAATAGTTTGCCGCCGCCATACTGCAACTTCACCGCGATTGTTTTGGATGGCGCATATTCTAGTTCCAGTACCCCTTGGTAAGGATCGCCAAATAGTCCGCCATTCGCCCCGCCACCGCCAACGGGAAACAGTTGAATATCGGTTTCACCACCGCCGATCGCGGGTCGATTTTCGGGAATGCGACTGCTACCGCTACCCGCGATGTAAACCCCGCGCAGGCTGAAAGGGCTGGCCTTGGGATGCCAATCGATCGCGGCTCCAGCTCCGGCGGGACGGGGAAATAGAATGAAATTATTGACCAATGCTTGGGTAGAAAAATCGAGAAAGCTATTGTTAGCGTAGCGATTTTTATCGACAAAGTCGGGCGCGACCATAAAACTGCCGACCGTTATCCGTAAATCAGAACTGGCGGAGAATGTATAATACGATCGACCAATACTAATTCGGCTATTGCGGCCTGGAATTGAGAAATCGAGCGTGCTGCCCAGATTCGGTTCGAGCTGTCCCGCTGCGTTGTCATCAGCCCCCGCGCTACCAGTCACCAATCGCGTTTTGAGTAAATCTTTGCCATTAAAACTGGTGTCGAGATCAAAACTAACACGATAAATGCTGGTTGCACTCGGTTGATTGCGACTGATTAAAGCGCCACGTGGGGCGATGACGCGATCGCCGCTAAACCTGCCCGCGTTGAGGGCGAGAATGGCCTGTCCCCGCAGTTTGGTGGTGGTAGAAAACTGCTGCTGGTCTAATATTTCAACAGAAGTTGTGAGACTATTGACGCGATCGGTAAGCGATTTTAGTTCAGTTGTAAATTCTGATTGCAACCTTCCCAGCGTTTCTAAATCGGTTTTTGCGATCTCTGCGATCGGGCGGGTTTTTTCCATGCAGCGATTTAGGCCCGTCGCAAATTCCGATCGTGTTAAGGCTTGGTTGCCCTGAAATGGATTATGCTGTAACCCGCATTCATAGCGTTCTATCAATGATTGCAGTGCCCCATAGGCCCAATCCGTTGGCCGCACATCTGAAAGCTGGCTAACGGATGTAAATGGTTCAGTCGCGATTGCTGGATCAGACTGATCGATTTGCGCGATCGCAGGTGGAATCGTGCATAGCGCGACTAGACTGCTGATGCTGATCGATCGACAAATGATTTGGTTGAATCCCATCATGTATCCGTCACTCACATGTATCCGTCACTCACCCTCACGGATGCCCAAAATGTATTGTACACCGTTGGTTCCAGCTTTAATTGCCAGCCGATCGCCTGTTTTTCCAAATAGTCCTGCTTGATGGTCTTGAATTGCTTGCTCGTCGGTGATAATGATTATGATATTCCCCTGATATTCATTGTTTTTTGGCCTATTTTTTGGCCTTGTCTTTTTGGATGTATCGATTATGCCGTTTGTGCCGCCGAATCGGCAAGTAGGTACAAATGAGTGCTATACATACACAAATGTGCGTACTGGATTGATGTAACCTGCTATGCCAAAATCAGATATGCCAAAATCAAATTCATCATCGAATCAACTGAACTTGTTTGATGTTCATCCCTACTTGCGACAGGCGCTCGACTTGATTGCTGACAAATGGGTAGTAGCGGTACTGTATCTGCTTTCTCAAGGCACCAAACGCTATGGCGAACTGCAAAAGGAGATTGGTGATATTTCCCAACGAATGCTAACGCGAACGCTGCGGGATCTGGAGCGCAATGGGTTGATCGATCGCAAGGTCTATCCCGTTGTTCCGCCAATGGTGGAATATTCCCTGACACCGCTGGGCAAAACCTTGAATGTTGTGCTCAAAAGTCTATGCGAGTGGTCATCGGAGAATTTTACCCAAGTCGAAATCGCGCGGGATGCATACGATCGCAAGCAGACCTCGAATTGAAAATAAAGACAATTACTCAAGTGCAGCTACTCGGCGGGTACTTCTTTGGCTTTAATGGCACGGCGGCCCCAAGGCTTGAGCACGGAGATGCCGATGATTGTTCCCAGCACAATGATTTGCACGATCGAGCCAATTAGCACGCCCTTGGTATCAAAGCTGTAAACCCGGTTGTCAAAGGCCGCCAATCCTGATTCGGCAGAAATCTTTTCGGCAGCATTCCCCCAGGGAAACAGCCAGAAGGTGCCAAATACGACGGAACCTGTGGTGAGAAACCATTTGGTCAGCACCCAGTAGAACTTGAAAAACCCGTAATTGGTTGTCCAGCAAAGGAGTGTGGCGGTTAGCACCGAGCCGATCGCGGCGGGAATTACGATAAAATCATCAAGTAAATTAATTGCCGAGTTGAGTGCAAGTAGTGCGCCGGGATTATCGGAATGGGTATTGCGATAGGCGATCAGCCCCATACTCAAGATTGTCCCCGTCCAAAGGGCGGCAAACCCAATGTGAGCCGATAGTAACCAGTTTTTTTGTTGAATGCTAATTTTCGGCATAGTTTCTCCTAAACATGATTGAATTGACGTTAATTACAGTTATTCAAACGCCGCTGTCGGTTAGCATTTGTGCCGCATGACGAAACAGTTGGACATGGGCTGCTGATTCAGTGGCATGAGCTTGAAACGCATTGGCAGCGACTTGTGCTCCTTCCTCGATCGCCATGATGGTAAATTCGGGGTAGGTTAGCGCTGATTCGTAGGTTTCACTTTCGATCGCGATCGCCAAACACTGAGCAACGATCGCTTTCTTCTCAGCTTCGGATAGTGTGGCGCGATCGCCTGCCACTAACTCTGGATAGAGTAAAGAAAAGTGCGTGACAGCATGATCTGCTTCTTGTTCAGCAATCGTGCGAAACAGTTGAGCAACATCACTGTAGCCTAATCGCTCCACCACATCGGCAAAAAACAAATACTTCCGGTTAGCCATTACCGTACTGCCGAAAGTCGCCACTAAGTTTTGAAACGTTGTCGTTTGTGATACATCCATCAAAACCACCCAAGGGAACTAGAGCGTTCTGTGTGTACCGTCGCAAAATGCCCCATTTTTACTCTGCTTACAAAGCTCCAACACGACTGGCTTCTTATCGACAATTACGGCTTCAGACATCTGATTGCTCTCTTGATCGAACATTAAGGTTATATCCGTTCTTCAATCCCTGTGTCTTGTCGATTCTAGGGATTTTTTGTCTGAATTTGGGAAGTTCGATCGCATCTCACGAATTCGGTAGTGTGCTAGACGTGTGGATGAGGGATAATGGAGCAAGCTATTTTTGGATGGTGAATTGCGATGGTACTTGAACCTGTGCTTTGTCCGAGTTGTG
>JBJORF010000064.1:0-26036 GCA_046049545.1 Cyanobacteriota bacterium
GATACCGTCGATGTCCACAGGAGGAGCAGCGACAAATGCAATCAAGTAGCAGATGGTTGCAGTCAGCAACGTCGGGATCATCAGCGTACCGAACCAACCGACGTAAACGCGATTGTTGGTGCTGGTCACCCAGTTGCAGAACTGATCCCACAAATTAGCGCTTTCGCGGCGCTGCAAAGTAGTTGTCATGGTTCTGGAATAATTTCGAGAAATGTATATGTGGTTTTCCCACACCAATAATGTAACAGCTTCACGATGGAATGTAAAGAAGTGTGGCAACAATTCTCATTTTATTAAAGTGATTGCTCGCATCGCTTTTACTTATATGACGGCTAACCGCTGTAGATCTTGCCGTTGGGCATGATCGCGCCAGTGAGTTTGGCCCCGGTCATCTTCACCATGACCCGATCGTCGAAACCCACTTTTGCTCCAGTCAGATCAGCGCCGCTCAGATCGCAGCCACTTAAATCAGCCCCGATTAAGTTAACGTCGCGCATGTTGGCCCCGGTGAGAATCGCTTCCAGCAGATTGGCGCGGAAGAGATTGGCCCCTTCAAGGTTTGCCTCGGCGAGGTTGACGCGGTGCATAAATGCGTCGCTGAGGTCGGCGCGGCTGAGGTTGGCGCGGCTCAGATTGCGGTTGGAGAAGTCGCGCTCTTTGAGATTTTGGCCTGCCATGTTGCTGCCGGAGAGATCTGGTTGCTGGGGGATGCCAGCTGGTTGGTAATTATTTTTGGGTGGGGAGTAGCCCATGGACATTGTCTGGGGACGGTAGTAGTCCTGGGGCGGCCGTTTGGGGGGTGGCGGCGCGGCGGGTGGCGGGGTCGGGTAGTAGGCAGCCGGTGAGGGAGTGGGCGCTTGCCGATCGACATCGTAGGCCGGATTGTACCGCGACTGAGCATAGTAATCCTGCGCCTTAGCCTCAGGCGTTTTCGGTTCGGCGGGTTTGGGTCCCGGTGGTTTCGGGGGACTGGCCGGTGGCGGTGGGCCGTAACTGTGGCGGGGGTCACTTTCATAACGCGAGTCTTGACGGGCTTCGGTGCCCGATCGACCGTAGGTGCCATAATTCGATCGATAGTAATCGTAACTCGCGTCGCGGCTCTTAGGACCAGAAGATTGCCGCGATTCCGATGGGCGGGACTCGCTGCGTTCCGTCTGCCGCGCTTCGTAATGCGCGCGATAGGCGGCATAGGGATGATAGCGCTTAGCTTTGTCTTGGGAATTGCTGCTGGCGCTGGAACTGCTACTGGACTTACCCGTGGCTTTGTTGGCACCCCCATTGCGGGCTGATTCGCGCAGGGTGTCGCGGGCTTGGTTGATATCTTTGAGCTTCTGCTCGGCGCGATGCAATAAGTCTTGATTGTCCTTAGGCACACGATCGGGATGCCAAATCACCACTAGGGCTTTGTAAGCCTTGTTCACCTCTTCCATCGAGGCCCCTGGCTTCAAACCCAATGTCTGATAACAACGATCGAGATCCCCCATGAACACCACCTAAACACTCATCGCGATCGCCACCTGGACGTTAGCCCGATAACGATTTCTAGTTTCTAGTCTAAATGGAAGAACCACCGATTGCGAGGGGCGAGGGCGGAAATCAATTGGATCAAATTGGATTGGGTCGATCGGCCATTGCAGGCGTAGGGGTGAACGGCCGTTCCCCCCTACGCGGTTTCTAACCAATCAAAAATGCGATCAAGCTGCTCTAACGAAATCAGACCATACTGCCACAGGATCATGGGCAGCGGGTCAGAGGAGTTCTCCCGGTGACGCAAGGCAAAGTCGATCGATGCCATTGACACGGCCATTTCATCGGTGAGGAACTGGACAAATTTTGAGTAAGTTGCGGGAGCCACAGACAGGTCACCTCCTAATTCAGCTCTATTTTGGCGAAATTGATCAAAGTTATGAGACTCAGTAGACAGTCCTTGAGCTGGACTAGCAGCGCTGGCTGCGATCGGGTGAAATGACTGGGACACAAGCAACAAACCACTGAATAGGACTAGGCGGTGAACTTGCCTACTAACGTGCCCGCCGACAACGGGCCAAATTCAGCAAAAACACAGAACCTTAAGGACTTACAGGCGTTGCGAGCCAAGCGGAATCACTAAATCAACAGTCAGAGTAGCACAGATGTTCTATAACCTTGAACAGCTTCTACACAAAAACACGGACGGGATCAGGAACGTTGCGGGATAATCTCCGTGTCATCACGGATGACCGGATTTGAGAACGGAGTATATCACTCTTTTCCTAGTTAATGCGACTGGTTTGCAGAAAAAATTAAACTTTCTACCAGTTAGTCCCTGAACTTCTGTCCGGTTTTGGGTGAGTCGGTGTATTTTGCCGGGAGATTGCCGGGATGGGTTGCGGGGAGACAGGCGCTCCGGTCTTGACTCAGTGGGGGATTAAGCTAGCAGGTGCGATCGACATGCAGGGTGAAGCCCCTGAATCTAGTTGTTTGGGGAGAGGGGGGCGAGGGTGACGCGATCGCCAACTTTGATGCCCAGCTTTTCTGCCAAACCGCCGCGCAGTTCGAGGACGTTGTCAATTAACTGTTCGGAAGGGTAGCTCGGGCAGGGGTCGGCTTTGCAAGGGGGCACGTTGGGTTTGATTTCGCGGATGACGCGATCACGGATGTAGAGCATGTCGAGGGGAATCAGCGTGTTTTTCATCCAGAAGGCAACGGGGCGGGCGGGGGTGAAGGGGAAGAGCATGCCTTCATCGTCGGGGAGGTGAGTGCGATTCATCAGGCCAATCTGCTGCTGGAGCGGGCTAGCGGCGACGGCAATCTTGATGCGGGCTTGATTGATGGTGGCTTGCTGGGTGAAGGGAATCGATTGGGGGGCGGATTGCGTCGGGGTCACGGCGATCGGGGCAGCAGTCGGGACAGGGGCGGGCGGAGTCGAAGTGGCACTGGTGCAGCCTAGCAAAATTGCGCTGGTGCAGAGGCTCAGCGCTAAGCTTATCAGTTGGGTCGGGCGTTTCATCAGGTTTATCTTGGATGGTGCACTGGCATGGCGCTGACTAACTTTCTCGCAGAACGTAGCCAATTCCCCGGACAGTTTGGATCAAGCGCTTATCGCCTTCGTCTTCAATTTTCAGTCGGAGGTAGCGAATGTAAACTTCGATCACGTTTGATTCGCCGACGTAGTCAAAGCCCCAAACATTTTCCAGGATTTGCTCGCGGGACAGGACTTCGCGCGGATGCTCCATCATGTATTTGAGCAGCTCGAACTCTTTCATCGTCAAGTCGATTGACCGGCCACTCCGCAATACCTGCCGCAGGCCCAAATCCAAGACCAAATCGCCAAAGCGTAATTGTTCCTGGCTGGGCACCTCGGTTTTTAAATAAAACTGCACGAGCTTGAGCAGATCATCGCTGCGATAGGGCTGCTTGAGAAAATAGTCATCGGCTCCGACTTCCAGGCAAATCACCCGATCGTCCACGCCATCGCGGTTCATCAGCAGCAACACGGGAATGCGCAGCCCTTTTTGGCGTAACTGTTCGCAGAAACTGAGGGAGGCTTCATTATCTAAACCGCGATCAACCAAAATCATCGCGGGGGACTGGCTGAGGGTCAGACGCAGGGCTTCTGCTGCATCGTCCAACAAAGTGGTCTGATAGCCCGCTTCCTGTAAGTCGAGGTGAATCTGCTGCCCGATCGCAGCGTCGGCTCGGAGAATCAGGATATGGGGCGGGGCTTCACCGGTGCGGTCGATCGTGCGGTCAGCAACTGGGTTGTTCATGGGCGGAGCGCTCCCAAAAACTGATCGTGGACTGCTTTCAGAATAGCGCGAATTGATGGGGGCTGAATCGAGAATTCCGGCAATTCCTTGGCTAACCTGGGCTGCTGCCGATCGGGGTATCGGGTTTGGCAATGTGCGCGATTCCCCACCCCAGTTTGTCCCGCAATAGGTCGAAGAACTGGCCTGGCTTGAGTCGAATGAACCGTGCTGGATAGGGCGCTTTTTCAATCCGCACGCAATCATCGGGAAATACATAACAGCCCGCATTCCCATCCACCACCAGCACCAATCGCGCTGAGGTCGCGGGGTAAATCGTCACAGGCTTAGTGTTGCTGAACACGAGGCCGCGTGAGGCTAAGGAATGGGGGCAAATCGGAATCATGTGCATGACGGGGATCCCCGGTGTGATCACCGGGCCGCCCGCCGAGAGCGAGTAAGCCGTTGAACCCGTCGGGGTCGAAACAATGATGCCATCGGCGGCAATGTCCACCCGGCTGAAGCCGTCCACTTCGACTTCAAAGTGACACATGCTGGTTAGCGGTTCGCGATGGATCACCATTTCATTCAGGCCCAGGGCTTCCCACATCATCGTGCCATCGCGATAGACCTGTACCATCAGCATCGCGCGGTTTTCGATTTCGTACTCGCCTTCGATGATGGCGGTAATGGCTTGTTCGATATCCTCAGCCAGCACTTCCGTCAAGAAGCCTAAATGCCCAGTATTCACGGCCAGGAGTGGGATATGCTGCGGCGCAATTTGGCGGAAAGCCGACAAGACAGTACCATCGCCGCCGAGAACGATCGCGAAGACCATATCCTTATCAAAACCAGGGGGCGAAATCCGCTCGATCGGCGTATGACAAATCGGATTCTCGGGGGAGGCATAGCCCAGAATGCCGCCTTCGCCCGTGGCCGTGACGACTTCCCAGCCCAGGGACTCCAACTGCGCCTGCACCAACTTCAACCCTTCGCAGGCCGAGGGCTTTTGGTCGTTGTAGATAATGCCAGCCTTGGGCACGATCGTTGATCCCCATACGAAGCGAATTTTCAGACCGAAATCTGCGGTGCGGCAAATGTGTTTGCTGCACTCAGTTTTTCTATTCTACGGTGTTGGATTTTCCTTTGTGTTGAGAATCTGCTGTGCTGAGAATCTGTGTCTAGAACTTCCGTGTTTAGAATTTGGGATAAGCGCGATCGGTTTTTTTCTTTTTCTTTTTCTTCTTTTGCTGCTCTTGGGCCATTTCGACTTCCTTCAGCTTTTTCAAGATGCGGCTGAAGTATTCCTGCATGTAGTCTTCCAGGGTGGACATTTCTCCGGCATCGAGGCCGAGGGTTTGGTAGGTATTGTCCATGGAGGCATTCAGTTCGCGGCCTGTTGCCATCACTTCGGTAAATTCCAAGCGATCGGCGATGTTCCAAGACCATTGGAAGAAGCGGAGGATTTTGCCTAGGGTCTGTACCAAGCCCAGGGGCACGGTGGTGACTTTGGCGGTTTTGTCGGAGCAGCGTTCGCAGAGCTTGATAATTTCCTGGGAACCCCAAGCACGGCTCCCGACGACGGGATAGGACTGCTTAATGGTCTCGTCTACTTTTAAGGCCCGCACCGCGAACTTGGCGATGTCGATCGTGTCCATGTAGGCGATCGGCGAAGTTTGCCCCGTCAGCCACACCGACTGCCCTTCCAGAATTGGAATCGCGTACTGCCCGATCAACCCCTGCATAAAGCCCGCAGGCCGTAGGATCGTGTAATCCAAGCCTGATTCTTTGGCTAAGTATTCCTCAAAGCAGCGTTTGATGTGCATCAATGGCACTTTCGGGAATTTCTCATTGTCGATGATTGAGAAGAAAATGTAGCGATCGATCTTCGCCCGCTTCATTGCGGCGACCAAGTTCAGCTTCCCTTCCCAGTCCACTTGCTTGATGCTGAGACTGTCATTGGCGCGGGCCGTCGCCGCATCAATCACTGCCGTCACGCCTTCGAGCGCGTCATCTAAACTTTCATCGTCAAGCAGATTGCCACTGACTAGCTGCGCCCCCCATTCCTTCAGAAACGCGGCCCGCTTTTGGCTGCGTACAAAGCATCGGACTTCATAGCCCTCGTCTAATGCGCGCCGCGTAATCTGTCTGCCTAAAGTGCCAGTGGCACCCACAATCAATAGGGTCATAGAGGTTCTGCGAGAACTTTGTGACAAAATGTTAACTTCTCTGATGCATTCTATCAGAAAAGCGAGATCGCAAGGTGCGATCGGAAAACTCGCGGGCGATCCGGCAGTTGATGGTTTTTGGGAAGTTGGATGCTGGGGATGGTGGGCGCAATTCTGAGAAATGTGGTTGCGGCACTGGGGATAAGTTTTTTGTGGGATAGAACCAGCCGCCCAAGCCCAGGGTCGCAGATTACGATCGTGGTGGGTGATAGGTCGGTGCGAGCGGCCTTGGAGGCGGTGTTTCCGAGTTGGGTGGAAGCGGGTGGTGGCAGAGATTCGGCGGATTTGGGCGGGGGAATGGGATGAGGATGATTTGTGTGATGAATTGGATTATCAGGATTCGTTGATCGTGGGAGAGATTTTGCGGCGGTTGTAGGGGCGCGCATCCCGCGCCCACCCAGATCCACGCCACCGAATCGATCAATCCCCAAACCCGATCGCCCCCAGCCCATCCATCAGTCAACCACGAGAATACCGATCGGGGTGGTGTGTGGTTGATCGGGATGTGGGGCGATCGAGATGTGGGGCGATCGCGGGAATTGAGGGCACGGGATGCGCTCCCCTACGAGATTTGGGGATTACATGGGTGATCGTTCCCGTGCAATCCTCGGCTCCATTACCGCATCCAACGCGGCTAAATCATAGGGTAAGCTGAAAATCTTATGCTCAAAGCGCCGCTGGGATTAAATCCCGGCGGCGCTTTGGCGTTGTTGATTCAGTTCCGTAACGCGTCGACTATTCCCCGCCTTGAACCTTCAGTAAGGCAAAGCCCAGGCTCAGACCCACCAACACCAATACGGCAACGGTGATCGCAGTGGTAAAAATTTCTCCCATGGAAAGGCGCTCCTCTCAAAAGCTGATTGATAAAACCTGGTTGAAGACAATTGTAAACTAATTCATGACCGAACTAACCGTTATGCCGGAACTGGCCGATCGTGCTGTGCTATGTCTGTGAGTCAACCCCTGCCGCGATTGATTATCCCGATCGGTGATCCTGCCGGAATCGGGCCGGAGGTGGTGGTGAAGGCATTGGCGGTGATCGCGCCAGGGCAAGCCGCAATCACCGTGATCGGTAGCCGGGAACTACTGCCCCAAGATTTCGCCTATCCCGTGATCGACTTGCCGCTGGAAGCACCGATTCAGGTGGGCGTGGGGAATGCAGCGAGTGGGACGGCGAGTTTTGGGTATTTGGCGCAGGCGATCGACCGGACGCTGGCAGGGGAGTTTGATGCGATTGTCACAGCGCCGATCGCGAAGTCGGCTTGGAAGGCGGCGGGGCACGATTATCCGGGGCAGACGGAACTGCTGGCGGAAAAAGCGGGGTGCGATCGGTTTGGGATGATGTTTGTGGGCCGATCGCCGCATACCGATTGGGTGTTGCGGGCGATCTTGGCGACGGTGCATATTCCATTGGCGCAGGTGCCGTCGGCGCTGACCGCTGATGGGATGACCCGCAAGTTAGATTTGCTGCTCGAAACCTTGGCCCGCGATTTTGGGGTGGCCCAGCCGCACATTGCGATCGCCGGACTGAATCCCCATAGCGGGGAGGGCGGACAACTCGGCCAAGAAGAGGTGACTTGGTTGCAGGATTGGCTTGAGGAGGCACGATCGCGCTATCCCCAGGCGCGGCTTGAAGGGCTGATTCCGCCGGATACGATGTGGGTGAAGGCGGGGCAGGCGTGGTTTCAGGATGGGCGAGTGGGGGCAGCGGATGCCTATTTGGCGCTGTATCACGACCAGGGGTTGATTCCGGTGAAGCTGATGGCCTTCGATCGGGCGGTGAATACGACGGTGGGCTTACCGTTTGTGCGCACCTCCCCGGATCACGGGACGGCCTTTGACATTGCGGGCCAGGATCGGGCGAATCCGCAGAGCATGATCAGTGCGATTGAATGGGCGATCGAACTGGTGCGATCGCGCTTGGTTTGAGCAGCGGGTGTTATATGATCGATCTCTATTCTTCTAACGCCTTGGCTCCTGGAGCCATCTGAAATCTATGCCGACCGATCGCCGTGTGGCTAAAGTAGCCGAAATGATTAAACGCGAAGTCAGCCAGCTGATTATGTCTGGCATTAAAGACGATCGGGTGGGTGCGGGCATGGTGAGCGTGACGGATGTGCGGGTTTCCGGGGATTTGCAGCATGCGAAGATTTTTGTCAGCATTTACGGCACGGATGAAGCCCGCAGTGAGACGATGACGGGCTTGGGGGCAGCGACGGGCTATGTGCGCGGCGAACTGGGGCGGCGGATGCGATTGCGCCGGACTCCGGAAGTGATCTTTGTGGAAGACCGATCGCTCGAACGGGGGACGCAAATGCTGGGGTTGATTAACCAATTAACCGAAGAGCGCAAATCCTCTGGGGTCGAAGCCTGGCTTGATGAGCAGGCGGCGACGGATGCTTCGCAGTGGGAAGATGAGGATTTGGACGACGATGATGACTTAGACGATGCTGATTTAGATGACGAGGATTAATTGGGGTTCTCATTCCTTATTCATCAGAAGACCAATGCCCGATCGCTCAACCGACTCACATTTTCGAAACGAGGGGCTTCGTCAACAGCGATCGTGATCGCTGTTTGGAGCCGTTCTCCAGTGGTGATTGCAGGCACTACTTCCGGCTCGTTACCCGCCAATTCAACTTCAAGTTAATCCAGAAATTCCAAAATGTTACCAACACAATCGCGATTAGATTTGCGACGTAAGCATTAATGCCAAATAAATTAAACAATAAATTCAACGTCAACACGTTCAACCCCAAACCCAATAAACAAATTAAATTGAACTTCAAAAATCGCTTTGCCCATTGCCCGACGGACCGCTGCCCCCCGGCCATATCCCGAAATGTCCACCGATCGTTCCAAAAGAAATTATTCAAAATCGCCAACTCCGACGCAATCACCTTACTGCGCGTCAACCCCCAACCCAACCCCAACGGCGAAGCGGCCGAATGTAACAAATACAGCATCCCCATATCCACCACCACCCCGCTCAAGCCCACCAGCCCAAACCGAATAAACCGTCCCCAGGGAAAATCCACAATCCCCGATCGCACGCCGCTTACCCGCCCTCGACTGCGCAGTTTCAATAAATGGTGAATATAGTCCACGTACTGCCGCAGCGTCACCTTGCTTTCCCCTTCCTGACGCTCTTGGAACACATAGCCCACCTCGGCAATCCGATCAATTCGCCCGCGACCCAGCACCTCCAGCGAAACCTTATAGCCCTTCGGATTCAGCTCAATTTCGGCTAACGCCGATCGGCGCAGCAAAAAATACCCGCTCATCGGATCGCTCACCCGCCCCACCACCGACGGCGCAATCACCAAACCCAACACCTGCGCTCCCCGCGACAATAGCCGCCGCCCCAGTCCCCAGTCACTTGTCCCACCGCCTTCCACATGCCGACTGGCAATCGCGAAGTCTGCCCCCGCCGCGATCGCACGCAACAATTCCAACAGCACCGCCGGCGGATGCTGCAAATCGCCATCAATTACTCCGATTACTTCTCCCTGCGCCGCCTGCCAGCCCCGGATCACCGCCGTCGCCAGCCCCCGCTCTCCCTGCCGCCGCATCACTCGCACCATTGGCAATCGCGCCGCTGCTTCGAGGGCCACCGCCCAGGTGTGATCGGGACTATCGTCATCGACAACAATAATTTCATAGCGATCGGCATAGCGCTGATCCAGCAATGGCACCAACTGCTCCAGCATGGCCACAATATTGCGCCCTTCGTTATAGGTCGGAATCACCAGCGAAAAATAGCAAGGCTGAGCCACCGTCGCCAACGCCGGAACTCGCAGGGCTCCCAAGGGGGCCGGCAGCAAGGAAAGATTCGAAGAGGGAAGTTGTTGCACGATCGGATTTACAGTCGCAGAAGAACAGGACACACAGCATCACCCGGAGGTGACTGCGCCGACTACGGTTTTGGCTTTGGTTTCACCGCATTCAGTTCGCGGCACTTCGCCTGGGCCGCTGCAAAAGCTGCTGTATATTCTGCTCCACCCAGCATCACATCGCCGTAGTAGTCATAGGGCTGCGATCCATAGATCGGCAGTGGATCGTCTTCTGGATAATCTTCTTGGGCTTCCTCGATCGTTGACTTGAGCTGCTTCAAAGTCAGCGTTTGTGCCGGGAAATAATGTAAGTTCTCGGCCTTCTTGTTCAGCCAAGGAAAAGTTGGATCAATGATCGTATCATCGACCTCCAACCAAGCATGTTCGATCGGGCGATTTGGTTCCCCCGGTACCGCCAAAAAGCCCTGCACATAGACCGCATCCGCCACCTGCACGATCGCCGCATAGGCATTATCAAACGGGGCCTTCGCCCGACAGTTGGCCGCTTTGGCGAGATCGTGCGATTGAACTTCGTCGAGGGTTTTGGACATTGCTAAGGGTGAGGTGCGAACCGAGACGCAAGTGAGTTTTCAGCGTTCGATTGTACGACCAAACGCTAGGCCACCGCCACCTGCTGATTCAAAAAGCCCATCAGATCCGCCACTGTCTTCAACTGGCTAATATCAAGGTAGTCTTCCAGCTCCAGGTTAAACTCCTGGGCAAAATCTTCGTACAGCGCCAATTCCCAATCAAACCAAGAAATCAGCGGCAACTTCAAATCCTCGCAAAGCCGATCGTGGGGCAACACCTGGGCCGATCGTAGCCCCGCATACTTCGCCAACGCCTGATAGACAAACCCCGCCACCTCGCGGGAAATCCCCTGCGCCGCCCAAAACTTCTGATACCATTCCTGCCCACTGTGCGCGGGCCGCGATGCCAAGACCTGAGAATTTACCCGACGACGCATCGCCAAGTCAGGACTCAAGTCGCTGTAGCTTGACCAAGCCGTGAAGCAGTTATAGAGCCGGGCAACCAAAGTTTGCCCCAAAGATAATTTCAGCCGTTGCATAAACACACGTAATCGAATCAAAACAGGGTGAGGTGTGACAGGGGCAAGCGCGGTTTCGCGGTACCGAACTGTTTCACTATACCTAGGTTGCCCGAGTTCCGGTGCAATATCGATGTGAAGGTTGAAGAAGTGACCACTCATGACCAAAAAGCTCGTAGATGCAAGGGGGATGATTGAATCAACTTAGCCAATCAAAATTAAGGCAACACACTACTGACCGGGGAAGCAGCTAAACAAGCACTGCCATAGGCGGCTTCCGTTTGGGGCGCGATCGTCACCGGAATCCGATCACCCATAGCCCGCTGGCGCACCGCCGTCCAAGCGAGATTTTGGGCACCGCCGCCCGCTGTTTGCACCTGCCGCAGTGGGGTCGCCCCGAGCTGTTGCAATAAGCTGTAGCCTTGGGCTTCAATCCGCGCCATCGCTTCCAGTAAGCCTTGGAGAAACCGCACCGGATCGTCCGGACGCGGCGTTAGGCAGGGATTTAGCGTCGGGTCGTTAACAGGGAAACGCTCGCCCGGTTTGAGCAATGGATAGTAATCTAACCCAGTAATTTGATTTGGCAAAATTTCTTTGCTGAGATTTTTCAGTTCCGTCGGCGTGAACCATTGTTTCAAGACGGCCCCGCCCGTATTCGAGGCCCCGCCCACCAGCCACCGATCGCCCAGCCGATGACTGTAGATCCCATAGCGACTGTCATCCACCCGCGTCTCACTGAGTAACTTCAGCACCAGGGTTGATCCGAGTGAAGTGACCGCATCCCCTGGTTCGGCAGCCCCGCTCGCCAAGAACGCCGCAATACTATCTGTTGTCCCAGCACAAACCACACAGGTCGGCGGCAGGTCAAATTGGGCGGCGATCGCGGCTTGGACTGGCCCGATCGCACTGCCCGGCACCCGTACCTGGGGCAACAGTGGCGCAATGGCCAAATCCAAGAGCCAGTCTGGGTAGCGACAAGGCCCCACATCATAGCCCAGCTTCAGGGCGTTGTGATAGTCGCTCACGCCCCATTGCCCGTGGAGCAGCGCCGCCAGCCAATCGGCCTGATGCAGGCAGTAGCGGGCAGCAGCGGTTCCCGGTTGGGCTTGCAGCCAATACAGCTTGGCTAAACTCGAAGTTGCACTCAGGACGATGTGGTGCGGCGGCGCGATCGCTCGTAGAGCGGCGACCTGGCCCGCTGCCCGATCGTCGTTGTACATCAGCGCTTCGCCGAGGGGTTGTCCCTGTTCGTCTGCTAGCAAGACGGTTGAAGAGGTGCCATTGATCAAAATCGCCCCCAATCGATGGCGGTGGGGGATTTGACTGAGCAGATCAAACAGTGCCGATCGCCAAAGTTCTGGGGATTGCGGCCCGGAAAAGTCCACCTGGCTTTGCGCTTGGAGCTGCCGATCGGCATCGACCACGATCGCCCGCGCCCCCGATGTCCCAAAATCAATTCCTAACGCATAATCACCCATTGACCGCCCATCTCGCCTGGAGTAAATCATTAGCAAACAGCCGCTGCGAGTGCTTAAACAATTATTAAACTGTAGCGAATGATCCTGGCCGGGCCAGGGATCACGTTCTTAATATGGAGACATGAATTGCTTTATTTCGTTAGGAGTTAGCAAGGAATGTTCACCTTTAATATCATTGGGGTCACGCCCCTTTTAAGTTTTTTTGACTATCAGCAGCAGCAAACCCAGCCCGGCATCACCTACTTTACGAGCCAGCGCTGTAGCCTTGATGCGGTACTGCGGAGCCTCGCCCACACCGATTTTGACCCGACCTGGGACAATGAAGCGATGATGCAGTCGGTGGTCAATTTCTGGATGAATAACATTGAGACGATCACCCACTGGCAATCGCGCCTCCAGGATGCTGACCAGGATGTGAGTAACCGCCCGATCCTCGTCCATCGTCTGGCCCAGCCCCAAGCCCTCCGCCAAGAACTCGAAACCCTCTGGATAAACTAACGCGATTGCGGGGGACATCAGCGCTTACAATAGAATGCACTAATTTCCCCCCCTTTATTGCCATGCTCGATCGCGATCAAGTCCATAAAGTCGCCCACCTCGCTCGGCTGAAGCTCACCGATGCGGAGGAGACGCAGTTTGCGGCGCAGTTGAGTGGCATTTTGGACTACGTTGAGCTGCTGAATGAGCTGGATGTGAGCGGCGTTGAGCCGACGACGCGGGCGATCGATGTGCCGAATGTGGTGCGTGAAGATAAGCTCCAGCCCTGGGCTGATCGAGAGGGGTTGCTTGATTGTGCGCCCGATCGGGATGGCGAATTCTTCCGCGTGCCGAAGATTGCCACAGGCGACAGCTAATCTTGCATCCAACTGCCCCTAAGCAAAGCCCCTAGAATTGATTCTCTAGGGGCTTTGCTTAGGGGCTTTGTTGTATCCATTCGGTTGAGGATTGAGCGCGCGATCGCCGTTGACCGACCAGCGCCACATAGCCCAAAGCGATCCCCGATAAACCCGTTAAACCTGCGCCCAGCTTCAAACTTGTCGGGTCAAACCGATATTCCACCAGATGTTCGCCCGCTGGCAGCGACACCCCACGTTGGACATAATTGGTTTGATAGATTTTCGTTGGTTTACCATCGATCGTCACTTTCCAACCGGGATAATTCACATCACTCAGCACCAAAAACGTCGGATGCGCCGACTGTGTTTTGATTTTTACCTGCATGGATTCCAACTTAAGAATTTCCGCCCGATCGGCGTTGCCTAGAGCGGCTGATTTCAACCTACCTTGCAAGGCACCTTGCGAATCTTCGATCAAAGCCATCTGCTGCGGTTCATAGCGCCGACCATCCGGCAATTGCGAAGTCCGAATCGTCGCCAAAATTTGCTCCGGCTTCAGCGTTACCGTCTCCGATACCAACCAAGTCCGGGGCAAGACCTGCTGATTGACCAGCTTCAGTACACCATCGGTTTGCGTTGCCGCCCGTTGCCACTGGGGCGCAAAGTCCGTCGGCAGCACTGGAGTCACCACTTGCGTCGCCCGATCGACCAAATTGATGCGGCTCAACTGCAACACCCCCACAGGTTGTTTCCACTGGAACGCAATTTTCTGAATCCGCTGCGATTTGGGCAACGTCACCTTGGCGAGATATTGGTGGGCCTGACATTGTTCCGCCGGAAAGTCGCGAAACACGAGTGGCCGGGAATGTTTCACCTGGGATTTTGTCGGCGGACAGTCGTAGGTGATTTCGGCCGTATCGCGCCCGGCCCGGATTGGATAGGGGGTCGATCGTCCTTGTTCATCCGTCACAATCATTTCCGCCACAGCCATTTGATCCGGAAATTCAGTACCGCACCCCAACGATGACACCAAACCCAGTTCCGAAGCCAACCGTGGCTGCGAACCAAAATCAATGGTCGCCTGCGATGCAAATGGCTCCGGCCCACAGGCAGAACCGACCGCCACCGATAAGTCCAGCGGTGACCATGGGTCAGCTTGTCCCGCGATCGGTTGAGTCATATCCTGATTCAGCAACAAATATTTCACCGCCATCAGATCCAACGACCGATCGTTTGCCCCCTTCGGATAGCGAATCAAGCTGCCATTCGAGCTAATCTGCATCAAATCCGCCACCCGCGATAGCAGCAACGGCGAATAGCCACTGGCATTCGGCACCTCCCATAATCGGGTCGCATTGGGAAATAGCACTTCGGGATTCGTGAAGGTATTTTCGGTATCACTCAGCAGGCGCTCATGGGTGCGATTCAGCTCATCACGATACTCCGCCGCCAACGCCGTCCTCTCCAACCGCTGCGCCAACGGCGAGTAATTGCGCCATTCCCAGAACCAGCCAAAGCTGCCCATGTCACACACCAGCACCGCAATCAGCAACAAGCGACTCCAGCGCGCCGCCCGCCACCGCGTCCACAGGCCCAGGGCTAGGATTCCAGCGACAAACAGCATAACCGGAACGCCCACCGCTGGATTTTTCCAAGGTGCGAGGGAAAGATTCGTCACGCCGACGGTGGCCGCCATCGATCGCCAAGTCGGCTCAAACCAAATCAAACTCAGTAGCGCACAGCCCATCCCCGCAGCAGTCAGCCCGATCACCCGCCCTACCAACCGATTCGTGACCTGCCGCCGCTGCACCGCCGCAATCCCAAACCCGGACAACACCGCGATCGCCAAAGCCACTTCAAAGAAATGGCGCGCCGGAGCCCGGAATTTGTTGTAAATCGGCACGTAATAAAACAACCGACCCAGGAAAATATCCCCCCCAAAGGCCAGCACCAACGTAATCAACCCAAATCCCAGCCAGAATTGCGTCACGCCCTTCGGGGCCGATCGCCGCGCCGCCCAGCCGATCGCCGCCAGGGAAATCGGCAGCAAGCCGACATAGCCCGTAATTTCCGTGAGCGACCATTTTCCCCAATAGGGTGTGACATAGAGCTGGTAGGGCGGTTCGTAGCCACTGCCAAATAAAAATGGGAAAAATAATTGCAGGGTTTGTTTTTTCGGGAACGAAAAACTAATAAAGTCACCAAAGGTCATCGCCGATCGCTGGCTCAACTTACCCAATTCCGCCGTCGGCAATATCTGAATCCCACAAAGCCCCAAGCCGATCGCCATCAACGCCGCGACCACCGCATAATATCGCCATCGCCCCGATCGCGCCGTCCCACCCAAACACAACGCATAGAAAAACCCCAAGCCCGCTGTATAAAAAAATTCCTGGGGATGTCCCGCCAGAAAGCAACAGGCCAAAGCCCCGGCCCCCACAATCCACCAGAACGGACTAAATCCACGGCGTAAGCGTTCCAACGCACAAACAAACAACGGTGTCCAAGCCACTGCATGAATAATCGTCGTATGCCCCAAGTGCGACATGATGAATCCACTCATGCTGTAGACCACCCCCGCCACGATCGCCGCGAGTATCGAAGTCGTCACAGTGTAGGTGTAGCAATAAGCAAAACTTCCCGCCAGCACATAGGCCAACACCACAAACGCATTCCAACCACCCGGAATCCACCGCAACAGCATCGCGGGCAAATACCAGCTCATATTCTGCGGATCAGCAGCAATCGGATAGCCCCCCGAGAGCATATCCGACCAAAGTGTTTGCGGCGCATAAAAGGCCGGTGCGTAATAAAGTAGGCCATCCCCCGGAGCCAACAAATAAGGCGAGGCCAAAATGGGCGCAAAAAAAGCCAGATAAAGCAGCGAAAACCCCAGAAAAACCAGCACACAATGATGAATTGTGCCTTTCAGTCTGCCCAATGATTGATTGGGAACTTCATTTGCCACCAATTGCATCGATGCTGCTCCTCTATGATTTCTGACCGAATCAAGTCCACCCATCAAGTCCAGCGCTGATTTTCGCTGTACACCCGATTAATAACGCTTTCGCGCCACGACATACATGATGTCGTAGAGGTTCAGATAAAAATCAATTTTCGTAATCTGCAATTTTTTCAACAGTTGATAGAGTTTCGGCTGTCGCCAACGCAACACCAAAATGTTGTAGGCAACATTATCCAAACTGCGATAAAAGCCGCAATGCTTGCTATACACCACATCAAAGCCATAATTATTCAGCATCTGCGCCAAACTTTTCTGGGAGAAATAATGAATATGGGTAGGCGGATGAATCAAACGCCAATTCTCCTTGCGCCACCGTGCATTCAGACTCTCAATATCCCCCGTCGTCACGGTCAACAAAGCACCTTTTTCCATCGATCGCGCGAGCTTTTCAACATACTGATCAGGATGGGCTAAATGCTCGATCGTGTCCCACATACAACCCACATCAACCGTACGATCGCCCATGTCATATTCCAGAAAATCCGCCTGCTGCACGTCCAGATGCAGTTCTTGGGAAGCGTAGCGAATCCCATCTTCGGTAATATCAACCCCTTGAACCCGATCGAACCATCGCTTCGCCGTCTCCAAGAAAAACCCATAGGCACAGCCAATTTCAAATAACGTGCGATGCCGATCGGGCTGCAGAAATTGCTTCAAAACTTTCAATCGCAAATCAAAATTTTTCTGGGCAATGCGCTTATCCGCCACATAATCGCTGTACTCCTCACCGAAGAAATAGTCCTTCTGATAAATCTTAAACAGCTCCTCGTTCGACAAAGACAAGTCCGCAAACACATGACCGCAACTTGAACAGCGATCAATACCGGGGTAGAGGGTTTGGGGGGAATCGTTACCGCAGACGATACAGTTAGTCATGATGGAAATTAATTTTCTCCGATATGATGTAGTGGGGGCGGCCTTTGACTTCATCAAAAATTGCACCGATATACTCGCCAATTAATCCCAAGCAAATCAATTGCACACCCGTTGAAAGGGAAACCATAATTACTAAGGTTGTCCAGCCGGATGGCAGCGCTGCATAGATGAAGTATTGAAAGAACGAAATTACCGCGTAGGCAATACTCAAAATCGCAAACGCAATACCCACCACGATCGACAACTGCAACGGTCGTTTGCTAAAGGAGACCACGCCTTGTAGACCAAAGCGCACCATCCGACGCAGGGAATATTTGGTACGGCCAGCAAACCGCTCACGGGCCTGAAATCGCACTCCCACGCTGTTAAAGCCGACCCAACTGAAGAGGCCCCGCATAAACTGATTGCGTTCTCGCATTTGATGCTGAAACACCAGCACAACTTTGCGCGAAACCAACCGAAAATCCGCCGCACTCTCCGAAATCGGAATATCCGATATCCAGTTCACCAATCGATAAAACAAGCGTGAACTGAACTGCTTAAACAGTCCGCTATCCGGCGCATCCTCGCGAATCGTGTAGATAATATCATACCCCTGCTCATACTGCTCTAGCATGGCCGGAATCAAGTCAGGCGGGTGTTGTAGATCCCCATCCATCATCACCACGACATCCGAATCGCAGTGATCAATTCCCGCCAACAGCGACATCTGATGCCCGAATCGCGATGACAGCGCCAAAACCTGCACCCGTCGATCGCGCGCGGCAATTTCTTTGAGAATCGGTAACGTCCGATCGGGACAGCGATCAAGGACAAATAAAATCGTTGCACTGTAGCGATCGCTTAGCCCATCCAGCACCGCAATCAGCTCCTGGTAGAACGCCTCAATCACGCTCTCTTCGTTATATAGCGGACTCACTACGGTCAACGTCTTCATTGCAGCTCACTGAAGGCAACAGATTACTCGGGCAACATCACCGGATCAACATCAGGGCAATCCCCGTCGCTGATCCAGAATACCTTGAAGCGTCGCCTTCAGGTCAAATGCCGGGGCGTTCCCGAGCAGTTTTGACAGCTTTTGGGTACAGCCATAATGCACTGGAATATCTAGGGCTTTGAACCGCGCTGGATCAACCTGCACGCTCACTTGTACCCCCGAGAGATCAATCAACGTTTGCAGCAAATCCGCCATGACAATTCCCTGGCCGGAGCACACATTAATCACCTGACCGTAGGCCGCTGGATTTTGCAGCAGTTGCCAATAAATTGGCACCACCGTCGCCACGTCGATAAAGTCACGGGAACTGCCCAGATTGCCAACGGTGATCACGGGCTCGCGCTCCCCCTGCTGAATCGCTGCAATCTGCTGGGCAAAGCTCTCAACAGAAAGATGTGGCGGCATTCCTGGCCCGATGATATTAAAGGGCCGCGCCATGATTACCGGACGACCTGCGCGCGCGGCGGCAATGCCCATGTGGGTTTGGGCCAGTTTGCTAATGCCGTAATGATGATAGGGTGCAACGGTCGTTGTTTCCACGATCGGCACTTGCTCCGGCGTAATTGCCCCATATTCGGCGGAAGTCCCGACAAGCAAAGTCGGACAACTGGCGGCTAACCCCGTCTGCTCCAGCGCCTGCAAAAGTGCCGCCGCATAGCTCGCATTCACCTGATAAAACGTTGCCGCTTGGGGCGCACTGGCAACTCCCGCTAAATGCACGATGTAATCAGGGCAAACTTGCGTAAGAATCGCTGCGATCACCCCGGCATCGGTCACATCGATTAAGTCATGATGCTGATCACCCGGCTGGGAGTGACGGCCCATGGTGTGAACGGACAACCCCTGACGGCGCAAATACCGCTGCAAATGCTGGCCACAAAAGCCGCCCGCCCCCGTGATTAGAACCTGCTTCATGCGTCTGCTGGAATAAATAATTCGGGATTTTCGATGAATTTATTAATCGCGACTTGATAGTCATCAACGCGACCAATGTCCAGCCAGTAGCAAGGTTCGCGATAGCACTGGACGGGATGACCATCATTGGCTAATTGCATCATCAAGTCGGGAATATCCAAATACACATCCGGCTTGAGGTAGGGCGCGACGCGCTGTTTATTCAACACGTTCACGCCCATGCTGACATCAAAGTGATAGACCGGCTTTTCCGTATAGGTTTGCAAGCGGCCCTGATCGTCGGTGCCAATCACCCCAAAGTCGATTTTGACTTCGCGCTGATACATGCCGATCGTCGCCGCTGCTTGACGATCGCGATGATGCTGAATCAGATTGCTGAACCGCATCGTCGTCAGCAAATCCCCATTAAGAATCAAAAAATCCTGCTCCAACCGATCGAGGGCCAGGGCGATCGGCCCCGCTGTCCCCAACGGCTTTGCTTCATGGGAATAAGAAATCTTTAAACCTAACCGTTCCCCCGTTTGAAAAAAGGCTTCAATAATATGGCTGAGATAGCCCACCGCCAAAATCACTTCGGTAATGCCCGCGCTCTTGAGCTGACGCAGAAGAATTTCCAGAATCGGATAATCACCCACGGGCATCAGCGGTTTAGGCAGGATCGTGGTGTAGGGATAGAGGCGGGTGCCTTTACCGCCCGCCAGAACTAAGGCTTGCATAAATGATTCACCTTATACGTTGTATTGGTCGGCTTTGAACAGATTCAGGTTTTGTTGCACAAAGGCGATCGTTTCGCGCAGACCCGCTTCCAAGGAATACTGCGGCTGCCAATTGGCAATATTTGCGGCCTTGGTATTGTCACAAATCAAGGTGAACACTTCGCTATTACTCGGTCGCACACGGGTTTCATCGGCGACGATCGGCTTATCGACGTTCATGATTTTCAGAATCATCTGGGCTAATTCGCCGATCGTAATGCCTTTGCCATGGCCCACATTCGTCACTTGGCCAATGGTTTGCGAGGACTCGGCAATTTTCATAAAGCCCGCCGCCGTGTCTTTGACATAATTCAAATCCCGTACGGGATCCAGCGAACCCAATTGAATTTGTGGCAAGGTCAATGCTTGGCTAATGATCGTCGGAATCACCGCGCGGGCGGATTGACGCGGCCCATAGGTATTGAACGGGCGAATCGTCGAAACGGGTAATTCAAACGACAGGTAATAGCTCTCCGCCATTTTATCCGCTGCAATTTTCGAGGCGGAATAGGGCGACTGGCCCTGGAGCGGGTGCTTTTCGTCGATCGGGGTGTAGATCGCTGTGCCGTAGGTTTCGGAGGTGGAGGTGTGGACGATGCGCTCGATCGAGTCAAAGTGCCGCGCCGCTTCTACCACATTCAGCGTCCCTTCAATATTCGTTCGCAGATAGGTGCGGGGCGCGACGTAGGAATAGGGAATCCCGATTAGCGCCGCCAAGTGGAACACCACCGCCTGACCCTTGACCTGTCGCATCACAAAATCGCTGTCTTGAATATCACCAGAGACCACCTTCAGGGCCTGGCGATGCTCCGCCGAGAGCAATTCCAAGTTACCCCAGTCGCTGCGGGAGCTGTAATGGATCATCGCTGTGACCTCGGCCCCAGCAGTGACCAACGCCTCACACAAATGGCTCCCAATAAAGCCACCCGCGCCAGTCACCAGTACTTTTTTCCCAGACCACATAGTCGATGTTATCCCTTGGCGAAATTAAACCTGCACAGTGCCAACTGCCACAGACAAGCGGCAACATTTTACCGTGAGGCGGTACCCCAGCCCTAGAGTACCCGCAAGACACTGGCCACCGCAGCGATCGTCGGCATTGCGGCAATCGCCGCCAACGCTTCCCGGAAATCCCCTTCCCGCACCCTGTGAGTGACCACCACAATTTCGGCCTTGCCATCGCGCATTCCCGCCTGCACCACCGATTCCAGACTGACTTCATGGCGGCCAAAGATCGTCCCAATGTGGCCGATCACCCCTGCACTGTCTTCGGTCAAGAACCTTACGTAGAAGCGCATTTGCAGGTTTTCGATCGGGGCGATCGCGCAGTAGTGGGGATGATCGGAAGCCAATAAGGGATCCAGCAGCGGTTTACCGTCTGCTTGCTTCGCACCGTCACGGCCCACTTTCAGCAGCGCCGCAATATTCAAGATATCCGAGACTACTGCGCTGGCCGTTGGCCCCGCCCCGGCCCCGCGCCCGAAAAACATCACTTGCCCCACCGGATCGCCTTCGATCAAGATCGCGTTGTACACATCATTCACGTTCGCCAGCGGATGGGCCCTAGGCAATAGGGTCGGGTGAACGCGCACTTGCAGGGTTTCCGGCTGGTCGATCGGGCTGATTTCGGGCCGACTGGCGATACCCAGGAGCTTGATCACGTAGCCCAATTTCTCGGCATATCTAATTTCGGTGGCGGTGATTGCTCGAATCCCTTCGCAATGGACGGCTTCGCGATCGATCCGCCCCCCATAGGCCAAGGAAGCCAAAATCGCAATCTTATCCGCCGCGTCCCAGCCATCCACATCAGCGGTGGGGTCAGCTTCGGCGTAACCCAAGGCTTGGGCATCGGTTAAAACCGCCTCAAAATCCGCCCCTTCATTCTGCATCCGGGTCAGAATATAGTTGGTCGTGCCGTTGATGATGCCCATCACGCTTTGAATCCGGTTGCCGCAAAGCGACTGCTTCAACGGTTCGATCACCGGAATCCCACCACCCACCGCCGCTTCCAGCAGGACATAAACCCCCGCATTTGCGGCAGCGGTGAAAATTTCTTCGCCGTAGCGGGAGATTACCGCTTTATTGGCCGTGACGACATGCTTACCATGGGCGATCGCTTGTAGCATTAGCGATCGTGCGGGTTCCAAGCCCCCCATGACTTCCACCACAATGTCCACCGCCGGGTCAGTGACGATGCTTTCGAGGTCGGTGGTGAGATTCGCGGCAGGGACTTCGACGGGGCGGGGCTTATCGCGCGATCGCACACCCACGCGATAGAGTTCCAATTCCTGAAGTAATGGATGGCGTTGGGCGGGATTTTGCAGAATTTGTACCGTGCCTGCCCCAACCGTGCCCAAGCCCAATAGCCCAACCTTAAATCCCACAGTAGCTTCCCCGGGAATGCTCCCAATATGCGACAGTCTTTTATTGTAGAGGAGTAGTGACCCGGAATTGTTGAATTTGGCGATGGGACAAATCAAGCAACCAATGAATTTTCTAACAGCCCGATCGGGCCGCTGGATCGGGCTATGGGGCTTGAGCTTAAGCCTATGGCTACTGCCCGTCGGCGCGAATGCAGCGGAATTCTCAACGCGGCAATTAACCAATGCTCAGCAGCAAAGCACCGCGATCGCATCGGTGTTGCAGCAACCCGCTAATGTGATTTATCTGGGTGAAACCCACGATCAAGCGGCGGACCATCAGGCGCAGTTGGCGATCATCCAGGCTTTACAGCAGCAAAAACCAGGGTTAACGATCGGCCTGGAAATGGTGCAACGACCCTACCAAGCCGCCCTCGATCGCTACATCGCCGGGGAAATCGACGAGCCGACCATGCGCGATCGCATCGAATACGACGATCGCTGGGGCTTTGACTGGGAGATGTATGCACCGATTTTTCGCTACGCCAAGGCCCAGCAGATCCCACTGATTGCCCTAAACACGCCCCGCGAAATTACCCGCAAGGTGAGCAAGCGCGGATTAACAAGTCTAAATCTGCCCGATCGCCGTTTTATTCCACCGATTTCCGCGATCGAAATTGGGCCAGCGCCCTACAAAACCATGCTCACCGCGATCCTCCAGCAAAACCACGGCACCCCCGATCAACCCCCCAAGCCCGATCGCATCGATCGCTTCGTCCAAGCCCAAGTGCTCTGGGATGAAACCATGGCTGAACGAATTGCCCAGGCGCATCAGCACAATCCCGATCGGCCGATCGTGGTACTCGTCGGACAAGGGCACCTCATTTACCGCTACGGCATTCCGCGCCGCGTCGAACGCCGGATTCCGGGCATCAAACAGCAGGTGATTTTGCTCAGCCCTGATCCGAGTCTGCCAACGGTTGATGCTGAGGGAACACCGATCGCGGACTGGTGGCTCAAGCCCACAACGCCGGAATCGAACCCATCGCAGTCCCAACCTTAAACCAAAGCGGGCTGCACCGAATCGGCACAGCCCACTTTGCAACAATTAAATTAAAGCGTTCAAGCCATCCTCTGGCCTGCGGACAATTTTACTGAACGGTGATCTTCCCGACCATGCCCGCACCCCGGTGCGGCATGCAGAAGAAGGTGTAGTCCCCCGCAGGCGCACCCGCAAAGCTCACATCAAACGTGCCGCCAGTCCCTTCAAGTCCCTTGTGAGACAACTTAGCGGCCAATTCCTTATCGCCACCGGGCACCGTTTCAAAAATGATGTTGTGGGGCGGCAACGCACCAACATTGAAGCTCACGGTATCACCCGAAGCGATCGTCAACGCGCTCGGCTCAAACACCAAACCCTTTGCGCCGCCCATCACGACTGAGTGGGAAGCCGCCGAAGCCGGAGCCGCAGCCAGGAAGAATGTGCCCACCATTAGCACAACGGCACAAACAACGGTGGAAATTCGACGCACTAAAGCTGTCATGACAAACCCTCAAGTCAAATGTAAATTCCAAGCACGATCATAACTTAGACAGCCCGTCCTATGACAACCCGTCGTAGGCAAATTTTTGGGTTTTTTAGAAAGTTTTTGAGTGATCGCGATCGCGCTGTCGGTTTACCCCACTAAAACCTTGTGGTTCCCCAGCCCTTCGCCGTTTCTGCGGCCCGCAGCACAAAGGCAGCGATCTTTTCCACCTGATCATCATTCAGCCAATCTTGACCCACTTCACGGCAGGAAAAATTCTCATCGCTGCCGTCATAGGCTAGGGGATGCCGCATGTATGCGGCCAGGGCATTCACCGTATCACGCGGCGGGGTAGCACCTTTGAGATCACCGATCGCCAGCGACACGTCCGGGCTGGACAAGGTTGTGCCGCCCACATGACAGCTCAAACAAGTTTGGGCGAATAGTTCTTTCCCTTCCGCCATCGCATCGTAGCTAAATTCCTGCGTCGTCCCGGCCGCGTCCATCGTCATCATCGCGGGCTTCGAGGGAAACACCTGCATGAATTGCGTCAGGTAGGGATCAACTGCCGCGATCGCCTCACCCTGAATGCCCACCAGCAGCCATGATCCCACTGCCAGACCCACTGCCAGAATGCCGCCCCACACCCGACGCGGATTAACCCAATTCAAAGCAGCTTGCAACATCACGAACTTCCTGGCTGACGGGGAATAAGCAAAACCGATACTTAAAATTACGACGAAACATTAAGTTACGCCGCTCCAATTATCCCCGGAACCGACCGCATCCGCCAAGCGATCGTCCCTAGAAAAAACATCAAAAAATCGGCGGTGGGAATCCCCACCGCCGATCAATTCCAAACTAGATTTCATTCCATGGGAATGCCAATCAAGATTTAGTAATAAATCTTACCGCCGCCCCACTTCACGCCCACCACACGGGGTTGGATCAAAATGTAACCCGCGATCGCTTCGAGGTCATCGTCGGTCAAGTTCCGCATTTCCGGGAACAGATCCTTACTTTTCAGGGCCGGGTGCTCTTCCGAAATATCGTTGAAGCCGTCGAAACTCATCGGTTCGCTCATGAACTTCACCAATTCCGCCACGTTATCACGCGGGGGAGTCGCCAGGGCCAGCGTTTCCGGTTCCAAACCCACGTTCGGGTTTGTCTTCGTCACACCCCCCGCATGGCACTGGGCACAGGCATACTGGAACATTTTCTTGCCCTGAGCCAGTTGGGGCACGGTGATCGTCACCGTGTCGCCATTTGCATTTAGGGGAATCGTCCGCGTTGCTGCGTCCAAATCAACCGCATTTGCGCTCGGTGTCAGCACCTGAAACGCAAAAAATAGGGTCGTGACCGCCAGCCAAACAAATTTCTTAAGCATGGTTCTCCTTCAGACCTGGCTCAGTTCTCTCAAAGTTTCACAACACAACAAGTCTCTTACTATGAATACCACGTCATCTGCCCGATCGGTGCTGAATCTGAGAGATTGGCTTTACAGTGCGTTACAAATTTACGGTTCGTTACACTAGGCCGGACACTCAGCCGGTTGATTACATTGAACGCGCCGTTACCAGGGCGCTCGGCTGGGGTTGATGCAGGCGCAGCAGTTGTCCCAGAGTTTTCTTCATCTGGGGCCGGGGCACAATCAGATCGACGAACCCGTGGGCCACGAGATATTCCGCCGTTTGGAAGTCGTCGGGGAGCTTGGCCCGGATGGTTTGTTCAACCACGCGGCGACCCGCAAAGGCGATCGTTGCTTTCGGTTCGGCCAGGATCAAGTCCCCCAGCATCGCAAAGCTCGCCGTCACCCCGCCCGCCGTGGGATTCGTCAAGATCGGCATGTAGAGCAGCCGCTGTTCGCGGTGGCGTTCTAAGGCTCCCGAGATCTTCGCCATTTGCATCAGGCTCAACATGCCCTCCTGCATCCGCGCCCCGCCGGAAGCACAGATAATCAGCACCGGGATTTTTTGTTCCGTCGCCAGTTCGATCATGCGGGTGATTTTTTCCCCCACGACCGACCCCATGCTGCCGCCCATGAATCGGAAGTCCATTACTGCGAGGGCCACGGCTTCGCCTTCGAGTTTGCCGATGCCCGTTTGGACGGCATCCGTGAGTTTGGTTTTGTCTTGCATTTCGCGCACCCGATCGGCGTAGGGCTTACGATCGCGAAATTCCAGGGGGTCAACGGGCAGTACAGATTCGTTCAGCGCCGTCCAGGTGCCTTCATCGGCAGTGGCGTCGGCGGACTCGGTGCCATTCGCAGCATCAGCGGCAACAACTCGCTGACCATGACCAATGGCAACAGTGGCAGCGGTCCAGGCCTCGCCATCGATGGAAACACCGTCATCGGAGTGGATTCCGACAATCTGACAGTATCCGGTTTCTATCATGACAGCGGCTCTTACGGCATCACCAAGGTCGGTGCCGG
>JBJORF010000065.1:0-25994 GCA_046049545.1 Cyanobacteriota bacterium
GACTACCCGGCCCAATCTCTTTGCGGGCGGTGTTGTTGGTCATAGCCCAGAAAATATTGCCATTCCGCGCAATGGTTGTCCATTCAGGGCGATCCATCGGCGTTGCACCCACTAAGTCAGCCGCGACACGCGCATAGGTCAGGACTTCGGCTTGATCTTTAAATGCCGCTTTTAATTTAGGATCATCGATCGTCAGTGCCAGCCATTCCCCAGTGCCGTCTTCCTTGAATTTCGCCACGTATAATGTGCCTTGATCCAAAGGACTCATACCACGGGCGCGCATCGATCGCCAGCTCGATCGAGAAACGAATTTGTAGCAATAATCATTGCGTTCATCATCCCCCATATAGCCCACTGCACGACCGCCGCGACCCACCGTTAGGGCAATCCCTTCATGCTTAAAGCGGCCTAGAGCTGTGCGTTTCACGGGCGTTTGCTTGCCGTCATTAGGGTCAACTTCCATCACCCAACCAAACCGATTACGCTCATTTTGATAAGCAGCATTTGACAAATCAAAGCGGGGATCAAATTTCTCCCAACCATAACCAAAGCCAGTGGCACTAAAGCCATAGCGCCGATCGCGGGCCGAAGGTGTCCAGGTGCCTGTTTTGGTCGTGGCATTGTAGGTGCTATCGCCAAAATAACCATTGAAGTTTTCTTCGCAGGTCAGGTAGGTGCCCCAAGGGGTGTAGCCATTGGCGCAATTATTTAATGTGCCCAAGGTCGGATTGCCCGCGCTGTTTTTCAGCAAATCACTGCTGGCAACTGCCCCACTGAATTTAACTGGGGTATTTAAGTGAATGCGTCGTGAATTGTTGCTGGCTACCGATCGCCACTTGCCGTTTTCCTTTTTAATGGCAATGACGGTCATCCCGTGGGCATGTTGTGACAGACGCACATCTTCCAGACTCGTTGGTGCAGCTTTACCGAGAATATGTGGATTCGTCCCATATTCATGGTTCACACAGAGCATACCTTCTGTGTTACTCGTTTCATTTTTGGCAAAAAACCACATGCCATCATGACCGATCCCCACTTGCTGAGTTTGTTGCGTAGCTGTAGGGCGGGAATTGGGATCACCTTTGTATTCTGCGCCGCCGGGCTGGAGCGGTGTTCCCCAGGGGATCAAAACGTCATACTGATATTCAGCGGCAATGCGTGGGATTCTAACATCGGCAAGAATTTCCGCTGTTTTAACAGGCGTGAAACTGAGCAACGACGATCGGGTTTGGGCCTGGGCGAATCCACTCGTAGATTCACCCGCCATTTCCACGATTTTGTCTAGCAATTTGTTTCCTGTGACTGCGCCAACGAATCCGGCGACGGACAATCCGGCGCTGCGCTTCATCAAATTACGCCGGGATAAACTGGCCCGCAAAATGTCTTCAAACGGGCGATTACCCGATCGATTACTCACTTGATCGTCATGAATCATGGTGTTCTCTCCTAAGAAACTCGGCCTGTTCATTGGGGGACTATCTAATCGCGATCGCTGAGGTAGCGTTGCGCTTCCTGCGGCGATAATTGGTTTTGATCGAAAGCACGGTCGATCGCCGCCTGCGAATTGGCTTGACTGTTCACCGGACGAGCGGCAACATTTGAACGCATATCTAACCGTTCAAATTGCGTTGACGCTTCGGCAAAGGTTCGGTGATACTTGATCCAAGCCTTCACATCAGGACGGGATTGCCATTGTTGTCGTGAGACATTAATGGAGAAATAAGGCAAAATATTGCCGTTGCGATTGACTGTAACCAGTAGGTTGATCGCGTCAAGGTCAGCCGCTTGGGCAAACGATTGTTCCAACCGCTGGGCCACCGATGATTCCATCTGTGTCCAAGTTGGCTGGAATGATGATTGAGCATAGATGGGGAACTCAAGGCTCAATCGCATCGATCGGGCAGCAGCGGGAAGAGCACTACCCAAAACTAGGTAAAACATCGCCCCAATCGCCACCAGCAGCGCCAGTGGTGTCGTGCCATGCCAAACCTGATCAACCCGACGATCGGGATTTAACGAAAAACTAAAATTGCTCATGATGGTTAGCAGAGGAATCAAAAATGACACCTACGCTGAAAATCCTATCGTCAAAAATTTGTCCATGCTTGTTGTCTAAATCACATTTAGGATGTCTTAAGCATTGTCACTATTTATTATTAACAGCAGCGTTCGATATTCTTAAATTGATTTAACTTGAGTTTAATCAAACGATAACCTGATCAAAATAATACTTCGAGGCGATCATCTTCTGATAGGCTAAGAGCGGCAAAGTAATTGTTCTTTCAATGGTTGAACATCCAGTCAAAATTCTGAAATCATTTACGATCCAGGCGCTTGTAAGTCCAGCTTGTTTGGCTGAGGCGATCGGCACCTTTATTCTGGTGTTTGTTGGGACTGGATCGGTAATGGTTAATCAGTTGACCAATGGTGCGATCAGTCATCTTGGGGTGAGTGCGGTTTTTGGGGCCGTGGTTGCGGCGTTGATTTACGCCTTTGGCCACATGAGTGAAGCGCATTTCAATCCAGCGGTGACGCTAGCATTTTGGCGCAGTGGATTTTTTCCGGCGAAGCGAGTTTTGGCCTACATCCTAGCGCAGTGTAGTGGCGCGATCGCCGCATCGCTCATGCTGCGTCTCAGTCTCGGTGCGGTGGGCAACCTGGGTGCGACGCTACCGCTTGAGGGCAATTGGCGGCAATCCTTGATTTTGGAGACGATACTGACTTTTATCCTAATGATTGTCATTTTAGGTTCCGGTTTAGATCGGCGATCGCCTAAAGGTTTTGAAGGACTGGCGATCGGTGCGACTGTCTTTATTGAAGCAGCTTGCATGGGGCCGATTACTGGGGCGAGCATGAATCCGGCTCGTTCCCTTGGCCCGGCGTTTGTCGCGAACCAATGGCAACATCACTGGCTTTACTGGGTTGCACCGATTCTGGGTGCCCAGCTTGCAGTGTGGTGCTATCGCTATTTGTCCAACAATTTTCAAGATATTCAGGAGACCAATCCATGAAACGAGTCATGTTTGTCTGTAAGAAAAACTCCGCCCGATCGCAGATGGCCGAAGGCTTTGCCCGAACAATGGGTGAAGGTGTAATTACGGTGACGAGTTCTGGGTTGGAGAAGAGCCAAGTGCGCCCCGAAGCGATCGCCACCATGAATGAAATCGAGATCGATATTAGCCGTCAAACCTCAAATGCACTGAGTGAATTTCAACCGGAGGATTTTGATGTGGTGATTTCCCTTTGTGGGTGCGGCGTTAATTTACCGCCGGACTGGGTGACAAGAGAAGTTTTTGAAGACTGGCAGCTCGACGACCCGGCGGAACAGCCAGAAATTTTCCCACGCGTGCGGGATGAAATTAAAGCTAGAGTTGGGACATTAATCGATCGGTTGAATGCGGATTCATGATGATTGTTGCTGGCTATATCGGTGGCTAAGCTGGCGTAAACCGCTCAGATCAACATCGACACTTGATTTGCCGGTGTATTCGAAGGGTTTTTCTAAGTCGCAAATGAACATGAATAGATAGACGAGCAGTGTCAATAGAAAGGTTGAAGTTATCAGCCTTTCACTAAAGGATGTTGTCTGAATTAGCAAGCGTGTAATTTCTGAAGTAGACAAAATACAACGGACCAGGGTAGAACTTTCAGCAGGATGTGCTAACTGAGCCACTTCATCGCTACACTCAATCTATCAGGGCTTGGTTGGCATCCTAGCATCGCTGATCGGCAACTACAGCCGTAGGTGCAAAACCTGCGGTGTAATCCATACTTGCTTCCCTCCGTAATGTACAGCCTTGACAATCCACCATCCTGGCTTCAGGTTCTCGCAACTTGCCCCAGCACGAATCGCTGGGCGATTGACCATGGCGCGGCTTTACAGCATGGGGATGTTGTATTTACGACAAAGCAAACCGCTGGGCGGGGCCAACAAGGGCGGGTCTGGGTGTCTCCCCCCGGTGTGCTGACGGCGAGTTTCTGGTTGCGATCGCTGCCGCTGGCTCAGGTGCGCTATCTGAGTCTGCTGACGGGATTGGTGACGGTGCAGTGGTTGGAAAATGCTTGCCCTGAAGTCACGACTTCCCTGCGCCTCAAATGGCCGAATGATATTTGGCTCGATGGGCAGAAGCTGGCGGGAATTCTCTGCGAAACGCATATTGCTTCGACGTTACCGCAAGCCGATCGGGTGGATGTGGTTGTGGGCCTTGGCTTCAATCGAGCGGCGGACTGGCGCAATTGGACAGCGGCAAAACCGCCGATTAGTCTACATCAGCGGGTCGCTGTGGTGCCGAGCGAAATCGAGTTGCTGACGGGTATCCGATCGGGTTTATGGGCCCTGGCCGAAGTCTTGCAAGCGCGATCGACAGAATCGGTGCTCACCAGCAGTTGGGTGCGGGCCTGGAATCAACGGGATGGACTACGCGATCGGCAAATTCATGGGCAGGTTGGTTCGGAATTTGTATCGGGCCGAGGCCGGGGAATTGACTGGGAGGGAGGGTATCAGATCGCCCAAGCGGACGGCAGCATTCGATCAATGACCAGTGGCCAAATTCTGGCTTGGGCTGATTGATGAATCCGCCCCATCGGCAAGCCCCGAAAACCCAGTAAACTAAAGGCATGGCGTTTGTTGATCGATCGAGGTGAGCGAAATGGAACGGGGTTTGTTGTGGTTGCCGTTGTTGGTCCTGTTTTTTGGGCTGGCTTGGGCGGGCTGGAATGAGTACAGCAAAATTGAAGCCTACAAAGTATGGGCCGCTGATTTTGATCGGGCCAAATACGATATTCGGGCGGTGCTGGGCCAATCTGGCCAGCAAATCACCTGGGGACTCCCCGATCGCCGCCAACCCCAAGCCTTGGAGTCCTTTGCGCTGAGTGATGTGACGGCGATTCAAGTGCTTGTCAATGGTGACCCCATCGATTTGCAAAATCCCCCAGCCAAGGGCAATCAAGTGGCCCTGGAATTTCTTCGATCGGGACAAGCCGCGATTGCCATACCGTTTACTGAAGTTGACCTTGCGGTAAAATGGGCGACGGCGTTACAGCAGGATTTGTTGTAAGACTGGCTCAATTCGACATACTGCCTTACTTAAAATCGGAATCTCGATTTCAAAAATTGTTCCTTCTTCTAAAGTCGATCGACAGCGCAAAGCACCTTGATGATCATTGACAATGATGTGATGGCTAATCGATAGTCCGAGGCCACTCCCTTGTCCAATCTCCTTTGTGGTAAAGAAAGGTTCAAAGATGCGATTCTGAATGGCGATCGGAATGCCGGGGCCATTATCTTGAATGGTAATGCAAACGGAAGGCTCACCTTGGAATTCGGAAGTCCTAGTGTGGATCCAAATTTGATTGGGATTCACGTTATGCTCACAGTTGGAATTACTGTCACGCTCTGTCCTACGGAGCACCTCGATCGCGTTTCTGAGAATGTTCATGCAAACTTGATTGATTAAGCTGGCTTGACATTCCACCAAAGGTAAATCGCCGTAGCAACGATGAATTTTGATTCCAGAAAAATGCGCCTGCGGCTGACATTGATGCTGCAAAATCAAAATAACGCTGTCGATGCCATCATGGAGATTACTGGCTTTAATCCCAACTTCATGGAGTCGCGTGAACTGATTGAGCGATCGCATGACTTCGCTAATTCGGCTTGTACCATGCTCCAATGAATTTAGCACTTGAGGCAGATCACGCTGAATGAAATTAAAATCAATCACGTCAAGGTAATTTTGAATTTCGGCGGGAATGATGGGAAAGTGCTGTTGATAAAGGTGAATTAACTCGGTTAATTTATTAAAGTAGCCAGCCACATGACTCACATTGCTGTCAATGAAGGTGACTGGATTATTGATCTCATGAAGAAGCCCCGCCGTAAGCTGTTCGAGGCTTGCCATTTTTTCCGTTTGGAGCATCTGGCTTTGAGTATGCGTGAGATGTTCCACCAAGGCACTGAGTTCTTTTGCCTGAAATTGACTCTGTTGAAGCAGCTCCGCCTGTTGCACAGCGATTCCGAGTTGGCTACTAATTTGTTCAATTAAATTAACTTCAGCACTGCTCCATTCTCGCTGATTGCGATTCTGATAGACGCCAATCAAGCCCCAAAGCTGCTGATTTTGGTAAATGGGTGCGATCAAATAAGCTCGACATTCGTAGGCTTCGAGGGTGCTGAGATAGCATTCGGGAAAATCCTGTTCATAAATATCCGCAATTGCGCGCACCCTTCGATTTTGCTGATACGTCCCCCCCCCGGTTGTCTGAAAATGCCGATCATTGTCGGGAATGGCGTCCACGGGAAAGCTTTGGACGATGCAGCGATCGGGAGCGGTGGGAATGGGATTGTTGCGATCAAACTGAGCCATTTTCAAGGGCCGCCAACCTGCGCCCACGGCTTCGGCGATAAACTCCCCACTAAAGTCAGGGTTAAACCGATAGACGACGGCGCGATCAGCTTGAAATTCCTGGTACAGGCTGTCAACGGTGCTGTAGAAAATCTGCTTTAAATCGACTGTCTGGCGAATTTGATGCACCACGCGATTTAAAATCTGCTGATAATGAAGCGCTTGCTCCAACGTTTCCCCGCGTGTAGCAAGTGTCCGGTTCAGCGCGGCCACAGCCTGTACTTGCTGGTGCTGATACAGCGCCAGGGAAAGTTCTGGACTGAAACATTGGGCGAGTTCAATCATGTCGATCGTCCAGGGCTTTGTCTGCCGATCGCGCCAGAAGCTCAAACTGCCGATCAGTTCACCGTTGTAATGCAATGGCAAAATCAGCCCATGTTCAACTTCGCAGTTTCCCCAAGCAGCAGCTAAACTCCGCAGTCGGAAGTCACAGGATAGATGGGTAATGACCCAACGCCGATCGGAGGATAATTCCAGATCACCAGCGGATGGACATGCGCCGTTGTGCAAAAATAGCTGCCAGCGCTGATGGCCTTCGATCGGCCGGCGGTCGGGCAATCGTCCTGGTTCAGGGCCAACAGCATAAATATTGCCTGTAACCAATGCCAGCCTTACCCCAACGGCATTCAACCGCTGCCCCATCCAGGCTAAATTTTCCTTGATGTGCTGTTCGGGCAGTTGGCTCAGGCGATCGCGCAACTGCGCGATCGGTGAACGGGCGGGTGGGGTCGCCCATTCTGGCGCTGTACCCCACACAGGAATGGCTTGTAGCCGGGGGGCAACGGGAGGAGATACCGGATAAGACATGGGGACGGAAGTTCTAGAAAGGCTGTCTCACAGAAGAAATGGCAGATGAAGCGTCAGCCTGACAGAGAAGTAGGAGCTTGAAGCCGATCGCAACCGCAGAGAACGGCTGGTATGGGGCAGTTGGGATGCTTAGTGGTTGGGATGCTTAGTGGTTGGGATGCTTAGTCGTTATGATTCCCTGACCCAGTTGAAAGTCAACAGGTAAAGTAGCAGTGGAGCGTGAAAAACTGTGAAAAACTTGCCGAGCCGTTAAATTTCGCGGCATTGAAAGCAATGCCCAGGGCTGCTATGCCAAAGGCGATCGGCTTGACTTAGAATGTTGATCGGGCTAAGACCTTTTGCCGCATTTCACTGTTTCAATTGCACTGTTTCGTACGAGTAAAATTCCCATGAGCCGCTTTTTTCGCCCTGCTGTGAATGCGATGACGGGCTACGTCCCCGGTGAGCAGCCAAAGCCTGGCACCCGCGTGATTAAGCTCAACACGAATGAAAATCCCTATCCGCCTTCTCCGGCGGCCATGGCGGTTTTGCAAAATCTGGATGGAGAATGGCTGCGGCGCTATCCTGATCCGTTTGCGCGGGACTTTTGTGCGGCGGTGAGTGATGCCCTCGGTGTGCCCTCAGATTGGATCATTGTGGGGAATGGCAGTGACGATGTGCTGAATATTTTGGTGCGAGCCTGCGCGGAAGGCCGCGATCGCCAAATTGTCTATCCCACGCCGACCTATGTGTTGTACAAAACCCTGGCGGCGATGCAGCCGGCCATGGTGCTGGAGATTCCCTATGGTGACGACTTTGAGTTGCCGATCGCGGCATTAGTGGCCGCGCAGGGGGCAATTACCTTTATTGCGTCACCGAATAGTCCCTCGGGCCACTTGGTCAGTAATGCCGATCTACGGACATTGGCGAATCAGCTTGATGGCGTGCTGGCGATCGATGAAGCCTATGTGGATTTTGCGGCAGGGTCGGCGCTGGATTTGGTGCGCGAGTTTCCGAATGTGATTGTCCTGCGGACGATGTCGAAGGGTTATGGGCTGGCGGGTTTACGTTTGGGCTTTGGGATCGCGCAGCCGGAACTGTTGGCGGGGATGTTTAAGGTCAAGGATAGCTATAATGTCGATGCACTGGCGATCTTGATCGGGACAGCGGCCATGCGGGATCAAGATTACAAACATGCCTGTGCCGAGAAAGTGAAAGCGTCACGATCGCAGCTCGCCGTCGATCTTAAGCAACTCGGCTTCACCCTGCGCGAATCCCATGGTAATTTTATTCTCGCTACACCACCGCGTGCTGCCGAACCGATTTATTTGGCGTTGAAGGAACGCGGTCTGTTGGTGCGCTATTTTAATCAGCCGGGGCTGGATGATAAGTTACGCATCACGGTCGGTACACCGGAGCAGAATCAAATCCTGTTGGAAGCCCTGGTGAGTATCATGGGGTAGCGATCGTCGGTTGTCGGGGTGAGATGGCTGGGAGCGGTTCGATTTCCCAATCGGGTGAGCGGTAATCAGGTTGGCGAATTGCTTTGATACTGGCGAGTTGCGCTTTGAGCTGCTTGGCGGCGATCGCGTAGCCGCCGTCCGCTGCATCGACCAAATGAATATGCTGATTGTGGCGATCGAAGATCATGCAAGTCATCAAGGCTCGATCGGAAACATGTACGCCGTAAACCAGTTCACCCGCCTGCCGTGAGGTTTCGAGCGTGGCGATTAGTTCAGTGGTTTGCGCGGGGGTTCCGGCAATCACCATGCGGAGGACATCATCAATTTTTTGGTAGTCGGAGGCTTGGGCGACATCCTGCTGATAGGTTTTGCCATTGAGTATGGGGAGGTTTAGTCTGAGCTTGAGAATGACTGCGCCGATCGCGTTTTCCAGCAAGATCCGCAGCAGATAGGCAAATTTGGTACAGCGATCGGCGACGGGCGATCGGGCGAACACTTCGGTGATCAAATTTTTGGGGTTGAAGCTGAGTTTGAGGGCTTTGGGCTGAATCGGGTTATAGGTTTGTTCGGTGCCGTAGAGCTGGTTGATCTGCTGAAGCACGTGACGATAAATCTGATGCTCCGATCGGGGGCCGTTGGGCCGGGCGGCGACAATCAGGCTGATGGTATGCCCTGCGCGGCTGGCGACTTCTTCCCAGCGACATTCCATTCCGGTTAAATCGACGCTGGCCTCGGGATCAAGCTGATCGTAACGATAAAACTCATTGGCTTTAATCAAATCAGTCGCATAATTCATGCCCCCACCAAGGAAACTAGCCTGGGCGTAGGTGGCGGTGCGTTGGACTTTGGCAATTTTCAGTGTATGGTGCTGATGAATCAGTGAAACAGGCACTACCCCGATCCGTAAATCCATTGCAAAAGCGTGATGGGCCCGATAACGCAGACCAATTAGTGCGTCACGGGCTTGGGGTAAGTAGCCAGCGGGGATAAGCAAGGAAGCGCCATCGCCGCCGAATACAAACGGCACATCAAAGGGCGATAGGGCATTGAGCACCGCGATGATTGAACAAGCGCCCAGAAAATTCACCTCCTTGTAGCGACCTGCTGCGATCGCTTGAGTCGAACCGCAAACATCGGTGACGATCGCGTACCAATCGTTCGGGACATCGGCATAGTTCTGTGCATCAGTCAGGTCAGCGAATTGCCCAACCGCAGTCAAGTCAGCGTAAAAATAATCAGAAGCCATGGTGCTCGACAAGAAACTGTGACGACGGTTTGAACAATGGCAGCACCCGTTATTAAGAATCAAGCGGCAAGATTCAAGCCTGAATCTCCTCCCAGTATTGCCCCGGAAAGTAGCGGAATCACTCCGTACAATTGCTATGCTTGGAAAGCTCGATTTCATCGTTTTTTAGAACAGTGCGCCCATGACTTCTCCGGAACAACTCCTCGAACTTGCCCGCAAATCTGGTGCAGAAGTGGCGGAGGTGTTTCAAAGTACGTCCCGATCGACACCTGTATCCTTTGAAGCCAATCGTCTCAAGCAGGTAGAAAATATTGAGGCCGATGGTGTGGCCCTCCGGCTGTGGCGTAATGGTCAGCCGGGATTGGCGGTGGCTTACGGGGAGGTCGAGCCGCAGGCATTGGTCGATCGGGCGTTGGCGTTGAGTGAACTGAATGCACCGGAGGAACGACAGCTGACAACGCTGGCCCACCCGGCTTATCCCACGGCAGGCAAAGTCGTTTCCGTACAGCAGTTAGTCGATTGGGGCAATGCCGCGATCGGGCAAGTTCGTCATGTTCAGCCCGAAGTGCTCTGTGGCGGCGGCTGGGACTGCGAGACGGAAACGACACGATTGATTAACTCGGTGGGGCTGGACTGTCGGTACGAGGACATTACGCTGAGCGGCTATCTGGAAGTGGAGTTGGTGCGCGGCGATGATTTTCTGAATATTTCTGATGGGGCTACCGATCGGGGCAATCTTGATTCTGTTGCCTTTGTGCAGCGGATTTTGCAGCATTTGGCTTGGTGTGAAACGAATGCTGACCCGGCGGAGGGGCGGTTGCCCGTGCTGTTGACGGCGAAGGCGATGGATTTGCTTTGGGATCCCTTGTATGCGGCCTTGAATGGGAAGCGGGTGTTGGAGCAGTCGTCGCCCTGGAGCGATCGGTTGCATCAGATGGTGCTAGCTCCGCAGTTGACGCTACGCCAAGATCCAAATTTTGGGCCGTTTGGTTGTCCGTTTGATGATGAGGGCGCAATGGTACAGCCGTTGAGGCTAGTGGAGCGGGGCAAGTTGCAGAATTTTTATGCCGATGCGAAGACGGGGCGGGAACTGGGGACGGGAACGACGGGGAACGGATTTCGATCGGATTTGGGCAGTTATCCGACACCACGTTTGTGTAATTTTTTGGTGGAGCCAGGGACACAGTCGTTTGAGCAATTAGTTGCCTCGATCGACGATGGTTTGATTCTTGATCAAGTGCTGGGGGGTGGGCCGGGGATTTCAGGGGACTTTTCGGTGAATGTGGATTTGGGCTATCGGGTGAAGCAGGGCAAGATCGTCGGGCGGGTGAAGGACACGATGGTCGCGGGCAATGTCTATCAAACGCTTCAGAATCCGGTAATTTTGGGCAATGATTCGGATTGGAGTGGCTCCTGCTGGACACCTTCGGCGATCGTCGAGGGGCTGTCGGTGGTGGGCCGATCGGTGGATATGGCTGATTAATGATCGCCGATGATTTTGTCGAAGACGGTGCGATCGCTATGATTGCGGCAAGTCGATGCAAAAAATCGATGGGGCAGATGATAGTTTTTTCCGGAGGGCTGTGGGCGGCGGCGGATAGGATATCAGTAAGATGCACTCTAACAGCGCCCCCTAGTCCTTGGCTGGGGGTTTTTTGTCTAGGAGCCGCTTCAAGCTCTTTTATTCCCCGCCTTTTCTTGTCCAGTCTTTGGGGTACAGCTCCGATCGCCTTCTGTATGTTGATTCTATAATCTTGGTGTGTGCGGATTGGCGCGGGGCCAGTTGATCATCTAGCGTTTTACGCATCTTGCGGCAAACTCACCAAAATCGAAGTCCCTTGCTGTACCTGACTCTCCACCTGAATCGTCCCCTGATGGTTATCGACGATCGCCTTCACGATCGCCAACCCCAAACCCGTACCGCCCGACGACTTCGATCGCGCTGGATCAACTCGATAAAACCGCTCAAATAATTGTGGCAGTGCCGCCGCCGGAATCCCGCAGCCTGTATCATTGACTTTGACTTGTAAATAAAGCTGTCCTGATCGCTTCACTTGCGACAGATTCAAATTCACCAAGCCGTTCGTAGGGGTGTACTGTAAAGCATTTGCGATTAGATTCACGAATACCCGCCGAATTTGATCCCGATCGAGTACTAAAGTCTCCTTGGCAAGAATTTCCGGCACTGATAAAGCGAGTTGAATCGATTTGCTCGCCGCGATCGCTTGCTGTTCCTCGACAATTTCCGCCAGCAAATTTGCCAGATTCACACTACTGCGATTCAAGACGATCGCCCCGCTATCCTGCCGCGCCAAAAACAACAAATCCTCCACCAATCGTCCTAACCGCCGCGTTAACCGCTCAATCACCTGAAGATGCTGCTGCTGAATCACCGCATCCGGTTCTGGGTCAGACAGCGCCACCTGCACATTGGTCTGAATTACCGCGATCGGATTACGTAACTCGTGGGACGCATCGGCGGTAAACTGCTTCAACCGCTGGTAAGACTCATCGATCGGCATCATCGCCAACCCCGATAACAACCAACCCACCCCCGCCACAATCCCCACCATTCCTGTTGTTCCAGCCAATAGCTCAATCACCAACTCCCGCGTCGGTACCGTCACCTCAAACCAAGGCTCACTCACCCGCAAATAACCCAATAACTGACCCGCTTGACGAATCGGCTGGGTCATCTGGCGGAGTGCTAGGGGTTCGCGATCGTTGCGGGGAATTTGAATGGTTGCGCCACTGATTTCGGGACTTAAGGGCACGATCGGCAAATTGTTCGACAGCGTGGACCAGAGCCGATCGCCCCCAGGGCTAAACCATTCCAGCTCAATGTGATCGTCCTCCAGCACGACCGGATTATCCCGGAAGCTGTCTTCGACATTCACTTGCGGTTGCGTTGCCGGATCAGTAATCACGAGCGATCGCTGCACCACTTCCACGACATGATTCAACGTGTCGTCGACCCGTTCTACTAACGTATTTCGCACATACACATACACACCCGTCGCAAATAGCACCAACAGCACCGCTGTCACAGCAGTATACCAGAGCGCTAAACGGCGACGGGTGGTTTGGAACATCGGTTTGGGGGCTAGGCGGTTTGGGGGCTAAACGCCGGCGGTTTCGAGCATGAGTTTTGCCCGCTTCAATTGGGTGGGAATCTCGATCGGGTAATCGCCTGTGAAGCAAGCCGAGCAGAAGCTATTTGTATCTTGTAAGGTCGCCTTCAGCATCCCTTCCCAGCTCAGATATCCCAGGGAATCGGCTTCGATTTGCGCCGTGATTTCGGCCACAGTTTTCGTCGCGGCAATCAGTTGATCTTGATTATCCGTATCGATACCGTAGAAGCAAGGGTGCGTTACGGGTGGCGAGGAAATTCGCATATGGACTTCCGTTGCCCCCGCATCACGTAAGGCTCGGACAATTTTGCGGCTGGTCGTCCCACGCACGATCGAGTCATCGACAATGATCACGCGCTTGCCCTTCAGCACATCCTTCAACGGATTCAGCTTCATCCGAATGCCCGATTCCCGCATCGATTGTGTCGGCTGAATAAATGTCCGACCCACATAACGATTTTTGATCAAACCCTCAGCGTAGGGAATCCCCGACACTTGCGAAAACCCGATCGCCGCTGGAATTCCAGAATCCGGTACGGCAATCACAATATCGGCCCGCTCGTGGTCCGTGGGATTTTCCTGGGCCAATTGGTGACCGATCCGCATCCGGTAGGTGTAGAGCGATTCGTCGTGCATGATGCTGTCGGGCCGCGCGAAGTAAATCATTTCAAACACGCAGAGCTTGCGTGTTGCCGCTTCTGACCACTTGATCGACTGCAATCCCGAATTGTCGATCCAGACCATTTCCCCTGGTTCCACATCCCGCAGATATTTCGCCCCGATGATGTCCAAGCCGCAGGTTTCCGAAGCGAGGACATAACGCGGTTCGCCCACAGGCTCCTCATCCGGCAACTGACCTAAAACCAAAGGCCGAATCCCATTACGATCGCGCGCCCCAATCAGCCCGTCTGGCGTACCGATCACCAGACTGAACGCTCCCTCCGATCGGTGACAGGCTTCCACGGCGGCATCGAGCCAGCTTTTCCCATCGTTCACCGCATCGCCCATCACCAACGCGATCATTTCTGAGTCGGTCGTCGTCACGAAATCATGGGCGCGCTTTTCCAGATCAGCTCGCAGTTGGCCCACATTCACCAAGTTACCATTATGCGCCAAGGCCAGTGGGCCGCGCTGAGTTGGCACCACAGCCGGTTGGGCGTTCACCACACGGCTCGAACCCGTGGTCGAATAGCGCGTATGACCGACCGCCAAATCCCCCAACAGCGTCGCCAAAATATCCTCGTTGAACACCTGGGACACCAGCCCCATATTCTTGTGCAAATGCACCCGATCGCCTTCAAAGGTCGCGATCCCCGCTGACTCCTGTCCGCGATGCTGCAAAGCAAATAACCCAAAGTAGGCGTACTTCGCCACGTCATGTCCCGGTGCATAGACCCCAAACACCCCGCAGGCTTCCTCCATCCGATCGGGCCGTTCCACTGCCGGGGTTGGCTGGGCCATCAGTTCGCCGTCTGGGAGAATTCGATCAGCTTTCATATTGTTGGATGTCCTGCTGGATTGAGGATAGGTGGTCACACGAGACGAAACCGAAAAGCAAAACGCAAAGAATCAAAACACCAAAAATCAAAACACCAAAAATCAAAACATTAGGGGCGGGGACTGCCAACTCTAACTTTAAGAGTTTCTTAACAATCCCACAACCCTTACTCGGGCACAAGCCATTGATCACACAAACCCGCCAAATCCCCTAAAACCCCAGGGAGAGCTTTAGATTTATGCGTCGCGGCGCTTGGAAACCACTAGGCTTCCAAACGACGCTCGATCGCCCCGCCCCACGTACTGATCAAACCACTGACCGGGGCATCAATCAGCGATTTTCCGCCTGCGGTAATCTGGAGATTGCCTGCCGCGTGACCGACGCTGCCGATCGCTTGCCAGTCGTCCGCCAGGTTAGCTGCTAGGTAGGCTTCCCAAGCCGCACAATCCGCCGCCGCCACGGAAACCACGATCCGCGCCCCGCCTTCGGCGAACAGCAGATGATCCAATCGCGCCGTGCCCGGTGCGAGATCAATCACGGCTCCGTGATTACTACTGATACAGCTCTCCGCGATCGCCACGGCCAAACCGCCCTCTGCGCTATCGTGGGCCGATCGCACCCAGCCTTCGCGAATCCCATGACGACAAGCCGCCTGCACCCGCCGTTCCAGGTCAAAGTCCACGATCGGGGGCTGTCCAGCGATCGTGTTATGCAGCACCGCCAGATATTCCGATCCACCGAGGGTCAGCGCTGGACTGGTCGCCCCCGCTGCCATTCCCAGGAGATAAATCCGATCGCCCGCCCCCTGCCAAGCCTGTCCCGCAATCCGACTCAAATTTTCGACTCGACCGACCATCCCGATGACCGGAGTGGGATAGATCGGCTGAGGATTGCCGTTGGAATCCAGGGTTTCGTTGTAGAGGGAAACGTTGCCGCCGGTCACGGGTGTTGCGAATTCGTGGCAGGCTTCCGATATGCCTTTGCAAGCGTTGGCCAACTGCCAGTAGCCGATCGGCTTCTCGGGGCTACCAAAGTTCAAGTTATCCGTAACCGCGATCGGTTCAGCCCCCACACAGCTCAGGTTTCGCGCCGCTTCCGCCACGGCCATCTTTGCCCCTTCGTAGGGATGCAGATAGACATAGCGCGAGTTGCAATCGGTCGTTGCCGCCACCCCGATTTGGGTTGGCGGCGTGGTGAAGTCCGTGGCGCTGGTGGCATTCGCTAACGGCCTGACCCGAACGATCGCCGCATCGGCCCCACCGGGAAAGACGACGGTGTTGTTCTGCACCTGATGGTCGTACTGGCGATACACCCAGCGCTTCGAGGCGATCGTTGGCGTATCCAGCAGCTTCAGCAACACTTGCTCCCAGGACTGCCCGCCGATTCCTGCTGCGGTTGCTTCCGGCAGTTGCGACTCATTCCAAGCCCAGGCGGTAGTGGCATATTCCGGCGGTTCGGCCATCAGTTCGCGGTGGTAGATTGGCGTATTGTCGGACAATGCTGAAGCCGGGACTTCAGCCGCGACTTCACCTTTGAATAGAATCCGGACGATCGGTTCGGCGATCACTTCCCCCGCCACCACTGCTTGCAATTCCCACCGATGGAAAATATCGATCAGCTCCTGCTCCCGGCCCTTTTCCGCAATGAACAGCATCCGCTCCTGGGACTCGGACAGCAAATATTCGTAGGGCACCATCCCGGTTTCGCGGGCTGGGATCTTATCGAGATCAAGCACAACCCCGACCCCGCCCTTTTCCGCCATTTCCGCCGTGGAGCAGGTCAGCCCCGCCGCCCCCATGTCCTGTGCCGCCACCACTGCCCCGGTTTTGAAGGCTTCGAGGCAGGCTTCGATCAGGGATTTTTCCAAAAATGGATCGCCGACTTGGACAGCAGGCCGATCGTCGATCGAGGCATCGGACAACTCTGCACTAGCAAAACTCGCCCCACCCATGCCATCGCGCCCCGTGGTCGATCCGACGTACAGCACCGGATTGCCGATGCCCTTTGCCCCGGACTTCACAATCTCCGGCGTTTCCATCAGGCCCATGGCCATCGCGTTCACCAGGGGATTCCCACCATAGGCGGGGTTGAAATACACTTCACCCCCCACCGTCGGCACGCCCACACAGTTACCGTAGTGACTAATCCCGGCGACCACACCCTGGAACAGGCGCTGGGTTTTGCGATCGTCGAGGTCGCCAAACCGGAGGGAATTGAGGATCGCGATCGGTCTTGCGCCCATGGTGAAAATATCGCGCAAAATCCCACCGACCCCCGTGGCCGCTCCTTGGAACGGTTCAACGGCGGAGGGGTGATTATGGGATTCGACTTTGAAGGCCAGTCGCAGGCCGTCGCCCATATCCACGACCCCGGCATTTTCCCCTGGCCCGACCAGCACGCGCGGCCCGGTGGTGGGGAACTGGCTCAGCAGCGGGCGGGAATTTTTGTAGCAGCAATGCTCCGACCACATCACCCCGAACATGCCCAGTTCGGCCCGATTCGGATGACGACCGAGGCGACTGACAATTTCCTCATACTCATTCGGTTTGATCCCTTCCGAAGCGATTTCTTGGGGGGAGAAGGGCGCGGAATCGATGACACTCATGGGCCACTCTTGGCGATGGGACAGCTAGATATTATAGAGAATCCGGGGTGCGGTTTTGCGTCGCGGCCATTGGATCATCGGGAGAATAAAACCGCTAACTCACGGGACTTCCAAAAAATCTTCAGCAAATTCCCGATCGGTCAATTTTTTGTGGTATCTTACATAAGCATTAATCGCGGGATGTAGCGCAGCTTGGTAGCGCACTTCGTTCGGGACGAAGGGGTCGTAGGTTCAAATCCTATCATCCCGATTATGTAAAACCTCCTCTAGCAGGGGGTTTTGTTGTATCTGGGCGGATACCTGTACCGACAACTACAGTTGTATAAATTGGACAACCAGAGTCACCCGATCCCAACCCTAGCCCAGTTGACCCCATAGGATTGGTACCAGTCGGGTACCAGTTAGCGTCATTGGGTTTCAGTTTTATTTAGATTTTTACCTACGTGACCTACAAACCTACAAACACCCTCAAAGCCTTGTAGGGTGATGGTTGTAAATGTGGGTCGCCTTGACCTACACCCGACCTACAAACCTACGAATGGAAAATTAAGGTTCTGATGGTCATCAAAGTATCGGTAGAGTCGCATCGTGGATGGTTGCGGTTACGGTGGTCGCATCAGGGGAAGCGGCCCGTTTTGTCGATGGGGATGCGCGACAATCCAATAGGCCGGAGACTGGCGCAGAACACGGCCAACATCATCGAAGCTGACTTGATGACGGGGAACTATGATGCGACGTTGGCCAAGTATCGGAGTGGTGAAAGCTCATCCGCAAAGTGCAACCTGACAGCGGCGGCATTGTTCGATCGGTTCATGCAGCAACGCAAGGTAGATCCCCGCACGGTGGAGAAGTACCGCGCGATCGCGACAAAGCTGCGAACCTACTTCCAATCCAAGCCCGCCGATTTGAACTTGGCGGCGGCGGATGGTTTCCGGGAATGGTTGGGCGGTTCACTTCAGCCGATCAGCCAAAAGGAATATGTTCGGACGGTCAAGACCTGCTGGGATTGGGCTGTGAGAGAAGGTCTATTGCAGGCTCACCCATGGGATGAGGTGCTGAAACGCATTAAGGTTCCGCCAAAGCAACGGAAACGACCCTTCACCAAAGCTGAAATCACGGCTATTCTCGATGGGTTCAGAGGCAGTCATTACTATGCCCATTATACCGACCTCGTGGTGTTCTTCCTCAGCACAGGCTGTAGGACAGGTGAAGCGATCGGGCTGCGGTGGTCGCACCTATCGGAGGATTGCAGCAAGGTCTGGATCGGTGAGTCAATCACCCGTGGCGTGAGAAAAGCAACTAAAACCAACAAGGCAAGGGAATTTCAGCTAATCCCCCAACTGCAAGCGATGCTGATAAAACGACGACCTGACAGTTACCGACCGGATGACCTGGTGTTTCCGGGTGCCAGAGGCGGCGCATTGAACGATCGCACCTTCCGCAAAGCATGGGTGAAAGTTTTAGCAGCGGCGGGTGTGGCATATCGTAAACCCTACAGCACTCGCAGCACCATGATTAGTCATGCCTTGGCCCAACGTGCAAACCCACTGGCGATCGCTGAGATGGCAGGCCATGATCCGGAAGTGATGTACAAGCATTACGCGGCTGAAATTAATGGTGGGTTGCAATGCCCGGATATTGGGATTCTGTGATGCTGAGGCGCGATTGAATCGGAATCTTCTACAATGAGAAATGTCCCTAGTTGAGCTTGTTTGATGCTGATTGACCCTGATAGTCCTTCTGAGGAGTTTCAGATTGAGGTTAGAGCCAAGGATATTGGAGCAGCCCTGGTTCAGTGTGAAGCGTTCATTTCATCGGCGGAAGCGGTGGAATTGTTGAACGTCTCCCAACGCACCAAGACCCCAGATAAGAATGGGAACTGCAAGTTCGTCTGTTGGTACAAAAGAGAGGTTGAGGCCAATGACAGCAACGATCGCTAGAGAAGTCCGAACCATCCATTTCATCCCTCGGAATGGTCAGCGTCTACTGTCAGTCAACTTGGCAGGGCTTGATGTTGGGGAAGTTTGGCAGGTGGCAAAGACAATGGGCTTTACCCCTGAATTGATTCATCTGCGGTTCAGTGCGACGGCAGTACAGTCCCACGCTTTACTCTGGGAAGGTGCGATCACGCAGACCCCAGCCGACATAGATGACAAGCTGGATGAGCTTTGGGACAAGTTCGGGGATGCTGTGACCTATTCCACAGGGCAGTCGAAGGCCGAATATATTGCGTCCGGCGGCGAGATTTATGATGAAGTGACCCTGAAAAATTGACAGCGAAAAATGTAGGTCGGTTTGACCTACATTTGATCTACGAACTCACAGGCATCAACTAGCCTGCCTTACGGCCTTTTTTGCCTTGCTGAGAGATTACCCATGCTTCGATCGTGCGTTGGTGTGCGGCTGGGTCATGAACATGGTTCAGCATCCAGTCTTGAATCAGTGGGCGATTGTAGAGGCAGCGCTGGACAGGTTTAACAAAATGAACGCCGTCAATCCAGTATTTATCGCGGTAGCGCTGCAACGTTTTGACCGAGATTCCACCCAGCATCGCTCGTACTTCGGAGCCGGAGATTAAATCGAGCATTTAGGCAACCTCCTGATCTGGGTTGAATTTGATGATCCGATTCAAATGGGTGGTCCAGACTGAATAATTTTGACCTGCCGAATCCATTGCAGTGGCGTAATAGCGCTGGGTTTTCGGGTCTAAATCGAACCGAACTACCATCAATTCCGTTTCCGGCTGCAAGCCTGTATAGTCCGCAGCGTCAGCGCTGATAACTACGCTATCACCCGGTTGAATCCCTGTTTCAGTTTCAATCTCTGCTACTGGTTGGGGCTGCGCGATCTGTTCGTCGAAGGCTTGGAATCGTACCGATCGGCCATCGCCTTCGATTGCTCCAAATCCCTGTTCCGAAAGCTGCGTAAATAGCTGCCGGATTGCGGTGGTATTGGGGCGGTTGTTTTTGGGGAGAGACTGATACACGTCACGGGCGGCGACGGCCCCCTTGCGTTGCGATAGCTCGATAATCCTTGCCATGATTGGGCTTTGACTGCCTTCGGAATCATTATCAGCGTAGATTGCCCGAATTTGTCCGATCGCGAATTCGGCGACCAACGCTGCTTTCTCAATTGTTGCCGCCGAAACCTCTAAATCTGGCTGGGCTTTATTCTGGGCGATAGCTTCGATCAGGTGCAGGCCCAATGCAATTTTACCAACGCGCCCCGCCGACTTACCTAAAACCGCTTGCAACGCTGGATTAGTTTCGTTAACGCGACGTTGTTCGTAGTCGTTATAGAGTTCACCGAACTTAGCTTTAGCTGCTGGAGATAGACGATACTGTGTGGGGTCGTAGTCAGCGATCAACTGGTAATAAATCGCTAATAGTTCGCTAACATCGATAGCGCTTTCGTCATCCTGCCAGGTGGCCGCTGCGATGGGCTGGTTGACGAAAATATATCGCGCCCAATTGCCGTTGCTGTCTTCGCATTTGCCCAGGAATTTCTCCAGTACCCTCGGTTGAATCCCGCCCAAAACTCCGTAGTTAAGGGTCTCAACGTCATTGCGAACTCCTTCAACGCGCAGTGTTTTGCCCCCCAGTCCATCGTAATAACTGAGCATATCCTCCGAGTCTGAGCCGCGCCCGCCCCGGTATTGGTTAGCCGATTTGAACGCGCCCGCTAGTTCGTCCGAAAGGTTCAGCAATCCACGACGGGGGCATCGCTGCGCTTGTGGGAGAATTGCCTCACCGGAGGCCTTCGTGAAGAAGTAAATTTCCCTGGCGGGTTCCGACTCGTTGAATTGCTCACCGTTTGCCTGTGCTGATTGCCTACGCTCCTGCCACGTCTGAAGCGCTTGCTGGTAGTCTTGTTTGGCGGCTTTCTCCAGTGCTCGTAGGGGCTTAGTCGCAATCGCGCTGACCACAGGCGATTTGCGCTGACTCGCGGGAGCGACGATCGCTGTGAACAAATTCGGCGTGACCTCGTACCCGGTCGATCGGTTCAGCAGCAAACTCGTCCCGTTCTGAGCCACACTACCAACTACTGTCAGTGCCGAAACAGCGAACAGTTCTTCTCGGAGATTGAGGCGTTTTGCTAAATCTGCTAACGGATCGGCTAACGGAGCCGGGAACAACTGCTCTACTCGCAAGCTGGCGCGTTTGGCCCGCAATAATCGCTTGATTTCGTCAGGGTTTGATGCGGACTCAGAATCGTAATCCCGCTCAATCACGTCCCACAGTTGGGCAAATTCCCGTTCAGTTAATGCTGACGACTGACGGAGCCGAATTTTCTCGCCTTGCAATTTGGCGGTCGGCAGGTTGCGATCGAGTAATTGGCGGATTTCCGCGTCTAGCGAATCCAGTGGAACGATCGGTGCCCCAGTGTTAATCGAAACCACTTTGCCGAATCCCTGCCCCGCTGTCGATTGACTAACGCGCCGTTGCTCTACCGCCGCTTCGATTGCCGTCTTATCCGCACCGCTGGCAACCCAATCGACGACATCAAGGCCTCCAGACTTGGGCAGATTATCCCATTCAGCCGCCCCCGGAAACGCATATAACCATTGGGCTTGAGGGTAGTCCGTAGCAATCTGATTAGCGTATTTAATCCCGGTTTGGTCACGATCGGGGCAAATCACCAAGTCAATACCCTGAAGCAACTGCGAGTAATCGCCGTACCGGGAATAGCCGTCGCTGCCCCCGATCGTAGTGATTGCAGGTAGGCCAAGTTCCCAGAGTCGATCAACGCACTGCTCGCCCTCAACCCAATAGACTTTCTCGCCTTCCGCCGCCGCTTTGAGTGCGTCAAGGTGCCGATGGGGCACTACCGCAGCCTTTGCCGCAGCCTTGATGTCTTTTGGGGCTTTGGTTGTCCAGACTCCATCAACTAAGTATTCCTGCCAGATTTTTTTGTTACCGTGTCCGTCGTCGGTGCGATTGACGCGAATCAGCGGATCGCCCGCCGCATTGCAGTAAATCCACTGGCGGGTTTCTTTCGGTCTTGCTGCCTTTGAGTGAGTTTGAATTTGGCGATCGGCCCATGGTGCAACGGCCTCGCGGATTGCGGCAGGTTCGCAGCCATCCCAGCACTGATACTTTCCGGTGTCGGGGGCGATCGTCAGATTGTTGCCCTTGCAATGCGAGCAGTGGTAGCGGTTTTTGCCTTTGGCCGGGGTCAGTTTGGCAATGTGGTCGCGGATATCGAAGCGGTTGAAATTTGGGGCTGAGTCTGGCATAATATTACTAGATTTTTAGATTCTCGGCGATAGCCGATCGCCCGTCCAGTGCTACCTGGGTGGGCTAATTTTTTGGCTGTCGCCGGAAATGGACTTTGGTACGGGGGCACTGTTTTTCTGAACCCCAACGATCAAAAGTTATCACGATAATTTGATTGCGCGGTGAACAAGATTAAGTCCCGGAATGCAATCAGGCTAGGGGTTTCGATCAGTCATTTTTGGAAATAGCTCTGGCTGCCACTTTCCGCGACCTACTTGAGCCGAAACTTTTCCACCATCGACTGAAGCGACACCCCAAAATGTATTCGACTGTAATTCATTTGCCCAAGCACCATAGCAGTCTAAAAAGCCGCGATGGCCCCCCTTACCCGGATTTCTCAGTCCGCGCCAGTATTTCCTGCGAAATTCATCGCTGACATCGGCTTCGGTAATCGAATCTTCCACCATCCGCCATAGATGCACCCATGCACCCTCGCTGCAAAAGGGATTAATGCCATCCATCATGGCGTTTTTTTCGTGCCGCAAGTCCGAGACCAAGTTGCTCTTGCTCGATCGTTCACCGAAGCACAGCAAGCGAAGGGCTGGAGCTGCTAGTTGAAACCACTTGCCAGCATCCGAATATTCTTTGGCGTAAGTGGTTTGGCGGAAATGTACTTCCTTGGCCAGTTCGAGTAACGCAACTAACAAATCTGCAAACGGCTCGATCTCCCTAACAACATTGTGACTCCCCGGAACCTTATGCTTGCTATTCCACTTTTTGCGGTAAAGCCAGTGCAATGAAATCCTAAACAAAAGGGTTGAAACGTCAGCCAGGAATTGCTCTGAGTCACTTGGATTACGAAGCGCAAAAATTCTGCTGTCAAGCTGCTTTAGAGCTTCGTCCCAAGGAGGGGTGACTTTGCTCGAAGGGACATAAGGCACCAAATCTAAATTCATCCATCACACCTCACTGATTTTCCAAAATTTTGGAATCGCGGCCCGCCGATCGATACCGGATCCAGATTGTCGTACATTCCCATGGGGACAAAGCGGCCCACGCGATCGCCAAGTCTTCTGGGTGCAATTGGGCCACTGCCGCCGCCAACTCTGATCCACTGAGGGACAACAGGTGTCGCGCCAGTTGGACCGATCTGGTTTCACGGAGTTTCATCGGCGCTTCCCTCCGGTTGAGCCTTGGGCTTGCGACCAGCGTTAGGGCGCTTGCCGCCACGTTTTTCTTCACGTTCGATCGGGCCTGCTAAGTCTCCAGTGACAATCAACGCCTGCTCCAAAAGAATTGAAGCCGCATTGCTCAAACTACGCCTTGATCGCAAAGCGTATTTCTCAAGCGCGGCCTGGAGTTCAGCATCTAGGGCCACATCAACCCGCTTCAGTTTCGTGGGCATGTCGCGTACAGCCAGCATTCGTCAAGACCTCAACATTTAAGCCTACACAGGCATACTAACAAAATTTATCGATTCTTAGTCCGGCACTTTGATTTTGATGCCTGATGCTTAAACCCCAAACCCATAAGAAATGCGAATTATCAAAGTCACGGACTTTCTGGTTTTTTGCGGTATATTGAATATATCGAAGTCACGGACTTTGAATAAACACCCTGGATAGACGGGGGCCGGACTGGGGGCTACCAGCGGAAGGGGCAGGACAAGCCACTGAAACAAAAACTCTAATGCAGGCCACCCCATCGACGGGTGCGACGGTCACAACCCCGTGGGAATGCAGAGTGGAGCCAACCAACAGCGAAGCCGCCCGGTGATTCAGACCAGACGGCTTCAATTCCAACAAAGTGGAGACACCAACATCATGCAAGTTTTTCTGGAAAACCGCAAGTTAGACGCCGCCAAAACCATCACCGCGCCCTATCAGATGGGTTTCGCCGAATTGGTCGCATTCGTCCGCAGCGTCGAACCCGATCGGCGCTGGGAAATCATCGAGACAATCTAAGCCAATCGCCATCCTGCCCCGGCAATCCCGCTGGGGCTTTACTTTGGAGTTCCGATCGTGAAATCAATCATTCTGGCAATCATCACAGTAATCGCTTTAGCACAATCGGCTAATGCTGCATTCACCCCGGCTCCGACGGCCCCGCCGCCTAAATCCCTGGGATTAGGGAGTCGGTAACGGCAAGGCATCGAGGGAAATTGCGCTTCCCCCGATGCCCCAACCAAACAATCAAAACCACTCATCACAGGAGTTTCAATATGCTTTGGCCACTTTGCATTTTAATCGGTCTGGCGTTGGGGCAGCACCTCAAAATCACCCCCAGCTCCGAGCTTTCAGCATTCATCAGCGACATCTGGGCCGCGATCGAACGAATCACTGGTGAAATTATCCCTTGGCTGGCGGAATGGCGCGATCTGGCAATGATTGCCGAGTTGCGCGGGCAACGGCCATCGGATGCCCCTTCGATCGCGGATGAGTTGATCGGCAAACTCCGGGGCGGTACCAAGTGATTAAAGCGATCGTCATTGTCCACGTCATCTTGTGGAGTGGCCTGGTTGCGGGTGGCCTATTGCGGTTGCCTGAGCAATTTCACCGGCTGATTATCCACCGATCGGAGGTACCCACCCATGCAGATTGAGTTTTCCCGATCGGGTAACTGCCGCCCGCACCGATGACCATCCCGACGTTGACCAAACGCTGGCAACGGATACCCAATAGCAAGGCCAAACGACGGAGGAAGCATCAATGAGCCGATACAAATCTGATGACGGCACGTTCTGGATGGGCTTGCTGGCCGCTGGTATGGCAATCGTCGGCTTTTGCGCTGGCTATACCATCCGCGATAACGGTTACGTACTCAATGCTGATAAAACGCCCGCGCCAAAGGAGGTTCAAGCCAAATGATCGAACTACTGAAGAATCCGAAACACGCCGCTTTCTGGGTGCCCGCCTCCGTCCTGGGGGTGATTGCCGTCGGGGCGGTGCTGTCATGGCCGCAACTGTCGGAAGCTAAAGCCCGATCGGAAGCGTCGGAACGGGCCTTAAGCCGGGGCGATAACTGCTTGGTACTGGAGAAGGGGCGCATCGTCGAGGGTGGCTACTACGTCACCCGCGAATCCAAAGACGACGGCAAGACCTACGAAACCTTAATCGGGGACGGGGTGACAACGTGCGATACCACCGGGGGCACCGCCCAGACCAAAAACAAAACCGCCGCATTCTTCCGCCGCGCCGAAACGACGGCATTCCAAGCCAAGTTAGCCGATCGTTTTGGCGTAGACGAATCGGGTGCCGTCATCATCCCGGATGAAGTCAAAATCTACCCATCTACCGTTTGGAAACCTGACTTTTCCAAACGCAAGCAAACCAAGGCACAACCCAATCAGGGTGGTCTTCTCGATTGGCTATTCACGAACAATAAAGGTAAATAATCATGTCCAAGCGTAATCGCAACAAGCAATCGAATCAGAAACAGCAGAATGGTAAAGGATTAACCCACTTGGCCCCATCCAAGCAACCATCAAAGGGCGCGATCGGGATGGTCGGTGAACTGATCTACGGTGCATCCAGCCATCGGGGCGCGTTCTGGCTGGGAGTCGGTTTTGCCGCGTTCTTTGGTTATCAGAACGTCCGGTTCTACTTCCAGATTCTTCAGTCCCCCTTCGGTGTGATTGGCCTGGGG
>JBJORF010000066.1:0-25663 GCA_046049545.1 Cyanobacteriota bacterium
CAACTCCTGGATGGATTGAGTATATTGAAGATTAGTTTTTAATCCTGAATTTCGAGATTTCTGATGCGGAAATTGGCTTTGGCCCTAGCAACAATTGCAACATTCATTACAGCCCATAGGGGTTTGGCTAATACAGAGACCCGGTGGGAATATCAAGGTAAAGCATCGACTGGTGAAAAAGTCAGCTTGAACTTGGACTCGATCGCTGTTGTTATGCGCAGTCTTGGGGGTGAAAAGCCGCCCTCTTACTGGTTTACCTATCAGATTGGCCGCGATCAGATTTTTGCATTAACTCCCTGTGATGGGCGTTTTCAGGTTTCTAAGGATGGAGATATTTTTGAGAACTTTATTAAGCCACAGTCAGCGGCAACTCAAAAAATGCTTGATCGTGTTTGTAGCTATCATGTGCGATCGGCACTTGTGTTTGCACCTCCATCTAATGTTCGCACTGGCCCAGATGGTGATATACGCTGTAGGATTTCCCGCAAGCGGCAAATTACAACCTATGGTTCTGAGGGTGACTGGTTTTATACTGATGCTTGTGGCAAGTTGGGCATGATCCATGTCAGCCAGATTAAATTTGAGTAGTACAAAGGAAGAGGCAAACTGATGTCATCATCCTTCCCAGGCATGAACCCCTACCTCGAAAACCCTGAACTCTGGCGCGAAGTCCACCATCGCCTGATCAGCGCGATCGCTGCATCCATCATCGCCCACTTACCACCAACGTATCGAGTCGCGATCGACTATCAGAAAGAGCCAATTCCCGCCTGAACGGGCGACGATCGCAGTTGGGTGCCACGAAACGCTCACGATCGCAGGCAAAAGAATCGGCTAACGGCGCTCTCAAACTGCCCGATCACAATAGGCCCGCCACCCGCCATACCGCGTAATCTCCACCTGACCTTCACAGCGATAGGGTTCACCCAACACCCCCAACACCTCACTCCCATCCGTCAAAACCACCTTGCCAATACAAAGCCCTGGCGGTTCCTGACCCAGCAGCGTCGCGATGCCTTCCGGTGGTACGGCCCAAACTTCCAGCGCGATCGCCTGCCCACCCGCACTCACCCGCAACATCGCCGGATGCCGATCGGCGATCGACCAAAGCCGATAAATTGCCGCAGTCGTATCCTCCCGCAAAAATGTCGCACTGATCGCCTGCAAATTACCATTTAGTTCAAGCCCACGCATCAACGTGCCATTGACTGCTAGAGGAATCATACTCATGCTGCCTGTTGGAGAGAAAGATTAGACAGCGATCGCTCAGGCCGTAGCAAATGAATTAATTCCTCGCGGTGGGCCTGAAACTCATGACTCCGTTTCACTGACATCGCGCGATCGGATAGTTGTACCGTCACTTCCCGTTTAATCGTGCCAGGCCGACTCGATAAAACATAAATTCGATTCGATAGGAAAATGGCTTCTTCGACATCATGGGTAATCATCAAAACTGTTAACTGCGTCCGTTGCCAGAGATCTAGCATAAACTCATGCATCGTCTCCCTGGTGTGAACATCTAACGCCGCAAAGGGTTCATCCATCAGCAAAATCTTCGGCTCTGACGCTAATGCCCGCGCGATCGCCACCCGTTGTTTCATCCCGCCGGAAAGCTGTTTGGGTAATGCTGTCGCAAAATCCGTCAACCCCACCACATTTAAATAATAACTGGCCTGCTCGCGCCGTAAGCGCTTTGGTACCCCTTGCAGTTTTAGCCCAAACTCCGTATTTTGTTGCACTGTCATCCAGGGATAAAGCGTATATTGCTGAAAAACCATGCCCCGATCGGAACCTGGCCCCGCCACCACTTGCTGATCAATCCGCACCTCGCCCGTTGTCGGACGATCTAATCCCGCAATTTGTCGTAGTAACGTCGATTTCCCTGAACCCGAAGCTCCGATCGTGCAAACAAATTCCCCTTGATTAATCTGGAGATTAATATCCTTTAGTACAGTCAGCTTGCCTTGGCGACGGGTGAATTCCTTAGTCAAATGGTTAACCTGCAAAAACATCAATAAAGCTCCTGGTGCGAATATTCGTGAAATAGCAGATCCGGAAAACTTATTGCGATTGCTCCACCGCCCAGCGACAGCTTAAACGCAAAATCCCCTGAAATAATAAATCCAAGATTAGCCCAATCAAACCAATGACAATAATGCCGACGAAAATTTCATCGGTTCTTAAGAACCGCCCCGCTACACTAATCCTCCGCCCCAGTCCTTCCGTCGCGGCCACCAGTTCTGCCACAATCACCAACTGCCAAGCTGCTGCCAGATTGATCCGACAAGCATCTAAAATGCCTGGTAACGCATGGGGTAATACAACTTGCATCAAGGTTGCCCGACGATTGCCGCCCAAAATATAAGTTGATTCAATCAGTTCCTTCGCAACGGATTTCACCGTATCCATCACCATCAGCGCATTAAAGAAAAACGTACCAATTAAAATCAGGGTGATTTTCGGCGCTTCATCAATGCCCTGATACAAAATCAGAAGCGGTATAAAAGCGGGGGCGGGCATGTACCGCATCAGCCCAAATAAAGGTTCACCCAGTGCCCGAATGCTGGGGAAACTGCCCATCATCAAGCCGATCGGCACCGCCAAAATGATTGACAACAAAAAACCCATACCGACGCGCCACAAACTCGCGATCGTGTCCTTCGCCAATTCCCCCGATTGACTGAGCCGTACTGCCGCTTCCCAGACTTGACCTGGTGACGGAAGAAACTTCGCGTCGATCGTGCCAAAGTGCGTCGCCCCCCACCATATCACCAGCGGTAGCAAAATCGAAATCGCCATCAGGCTAAGATTCAACGTCATTGGAATATCTTCTGACATCCGCCAGAAAACCGATGGCTGCAACGTCCTGGGCTTTAAGTAATCGCGGATGGAGGGCGGTTCAGTCATGCGAATTATGCGAGGGAGAGCATCGGATTTCATGGCATTAAATGTCTGGATAGAATCACCGTTTCTTCGCGGCATAGGCTTTCACGAAGCGATCGTCGAATAGGGTATCGAGCTTCGGCTGTGTTTTTGCTAGACCCACGTTGACCAGAAACTGACTCATTTGGGCTGCTGCATAACTGAGAGAAGTCATATCTTGACCCGGTTGAAATGCCTTGAGATTATCCTCGACGCTAAAGATTTGAGTGCCTTTGTCATATTCCTTATATTCTTCAACGCTCACCCCAGCCCGCTTTGCCATGATTGCGATCGCGCTGTCTTTTTGAGTTTTGATGTGCTCAAGGGTGGCAAACCAACTGTCAACTGCGGCTTGTACCTGATCAGGATACTGATTGATAAATTGACGACTGAATACAAGATGGTCAGGAATTGCACCCGGAAACTCCTTTGATGTAAATAATGCCCGACTATTGGGTCGCTTGAGCGCCTGGGTCGTAAACGGCGCAAATACCCCAACGGCATCGACCTGTCCGGCCACAAATGCCGCTGCCGCTTTACCCGTTTCTAATGGCACGAAGGTAATATCACTCGGCTTGAGTCCTGCTTTTTCCATGCCGAGCAGCAGCAGAAAATGGTCAACAGTGCCTTCTTCAGCGGCCACTTTTTTCCCTTTGAGATCGGCGACATTATTGATGCCCTCGCGGACAATAATCTGATCATTCCCGGTGGAATTATCATTCACCAAAACCACTACCTGATCGGCACCGCCCGCAACGGAACTAATTGTGTCATTTAAGGTTTGACAATTGCCGTCCAGTTGATTGGCACTCAAAGCGCTAATCGACTCTAAATATCCATCAAACCACTTGAGATCCACCGTCAATTTATTCGCCTCAAATAGCTTGGCATCCTGCGCCACCTGCCAAGGGAACCAACCGGGCCAAGCACTAAAGCCCAGGCGGATATCGGCTTTACTGGGATTGTTCGCTGCTGTATCCTGAGTCGTCGGCATTTTGGCAGCAGGATTGGCACAACTGACTGTAAGGGTTAGGCAGGCTAAAAATACGAGGCAGTAGGAAAAAAACGATCGGCGATTCATAGCGTTAGCACTTGTGAAGAAGATTCAGTAGCGTGGTGATGAGGCTACAGGTCAGAAAACAGCGAAGCCCAGGAGAATCCAGCCAACAACCGATCATCCGATTGCTGAAAACAATTCTCCCGGGCTTTTCTCCCGCCGTGTAGCATTCTGAAGTCGGCCATAAAAACCAACCACCGGATGCTTGCCTCTCTCGGACCAGTCAGCTTCAAACGGTTTAGGGGTAAAGCTCGGAACCCTAGAGGCTAAATTTTACGTGCTTTAGATCCAGATATTGGGCAAAGCCTAGCCCAATCATGACGCTGGTATGGACTCAGGAAAGTATCAGAACGTACAAACAAATAGATTTTCGATAAAAGTAATTCAACGGTAGTTTTGGATACTTTTTGCGGGTTCCGGTTGTTTGCTATGCTAACCCACAGGTCGGGCAGTAAAAAGTTAATGCGCGCCCGTCTTAAAATTGAATTAAGTCAGGAATGCGCTTCTAGGGTTCCGGTTTGCTGTTCGTCGAATTTGCTTTAGGCGAGTGTTTGTCACAGTAGATGTCTGGTCCAAGAGAAGCGAACTAAGATGGCTCAAACTGGGGCGACTCAAATTGGGCCAATTTTAGTTACACGGCGGGATAAAAGCCCGGGAGATCCAACTCATCCCACGGTATGGGAGATTGGTAAGCTCCTGGGCTTTTCAATGAATTAATCATGCTGACTAGCGATGGAGGATTGGGGCTATGGTTCAAGTCATGGAAACTGCGGCACCGATCGACTTACGAACATTATCAGGGCTTGATCCGAATTTAGTCCTTTTGGAAGATGTAGTGCGCGGGGGCGATTATTGGACGGGAGTGATTCGGCGCGGACGCACCTTACGGATTACCGATCCCTACGGGAGTCACGGGGTGTCGATGCTGTGCTATAACGCCGATAATCCTTTGGAACGATTGAATGTAGCGGATACGGCGAAGATTCAATTTAATGCGTTTCTTAAGCAGGGTATGGTGCTGTATTCCGATATGGGACGAGTTTTGTGTTCGATTACGGAAGACACATCCGGTTGTCATGACTTAATTAGTGGTGCGAGTAATTCGGGTGCCGTGCAGGCCAAATATGGCGCGGGCGATTTTCATGATTCCCGCACGAATTTTCTCAAAGGCTTAGCCCGTTGGGGATTAACAAAGCGCGATCTCATGCCAAGTCTGAATTTGTTTACGCGCATTACGATCGAGCCAAATGGGGCGATGCAATATGATGCATCCTGTATTAAACCCGGGAGCTATATTGACTTGCGGGCGGAGATGAATGTACTGGTGGTATTATCCAATTGCCCCAATCCCCTGCATCCTAGTTCAACTTACGACCCGCCCTCGATCGTGGCGCAAGTTTGGAATTCTCCAGCCCCTGCCGCTGACGATCCTTGCCGAAATGCAAACCCAGAAGTGATTCGAGGTTTTATTAATACTGATCGGTTATTCATTCAGTAACCAGTCTCATCGACCCATTACGATCGCAATGCAACGTTTATTTGGGAGCAAAATTGATGTCAACCACAATGCTGGAAATTCAAGCGCGTGACGCGAAATCGGCAATTTATAACGAGGTTTTGCCAGCGCGGCGGCCTTGGTCAAAGGTGATCAAGCAAGGGCAAGTCCTACGGATTATTGATCTGGGTGGTAATCAAGCTGTGGATACATTGTTTTACAATGCCCATGACACAGCAGAGCGTTATAGTGCCCAGGATACGATGGTGCGCCAGGGTAACATCTTCATCTCAACGGGCACGGCATTAATTTCCAATGATGGCAATGTGCTAATGACGATCGTGGGCGATTCGATCGGGCGGCATGATACCTGCGGCGGTGCCTGTAGTCGTGAAAGTAATTCTGTCCGTTATGGATTGCATAAAAAACATCTTCATGCCTGTGTTGAAAATTATCTAGAAGCTCTGGCACCCTACGAAATGACCAAGCGCGATCTTGTGAGTAATATTAACTTTTTTATGAATGTGCCTGTGAGTGCTGATGGTCGATTGGAAATCGTCGATGGCATCTCTGAGCCAGGCGGGACAGTGGATTTGCGTGCGGAAATGGATACGTTAGTGGTGATTTCTAATTGCCCCCAGGTGAATAATCCGTGTAATGCCTATAATCCCACACCAATTCAGTTAATGGTTTGGGACGCTTAAGTTGGATTTGTTGTTCAATTCTCTTCATTGCCAATGCTGCGCAAAATTCTGGTTGCCAATCGCGGTGAAATTGCTTGCCGGATTATTCGGACGGTTAATCAATTAGGCATCGATTCGGTGGCGGTTTATTCTGAAGCCGATCGCTATACCCTCCCGACGATGATGGCGACAGAAGCGATCGATATTGGCCCGGCCGCTCCGGCGGCGAGCTATCTGCAAGGTGAACATATTCTCGCGATCGCTCAAGCGGCGGGGGTCGATGGTATTCATCCGGGCTATGGTTTTCTGAGTGAAAATATTGCCTTTGCCCAAGCCTGCGAAGCTGCAGGAATTGCGTTTATTGGCCCCACGCCAGAGCAAATTGCTGCCTTTGGGCTGAAGCATCAGGCCCGATCACTGGCGCAGGCCAGTGGTTTGCCATTGGTTCCTGGGACTGATCTGCTGGAAACATTGGCAGCAGCGATCGCGGCGGCTACCACGATCGGCTATCCGGTGATGTTGAAAAGCACAGCGGGCGGCGGTGGCATTGGGATGCAGGTCTGTCACAATGCCGATGAATTGACGATGGCTTACGGGCAAGTCCAGCGATTAAGTCAGGCGAATTTTAATCAAACGGGGGTATTTCTCGAAAAATATATCCCGATCGCCCGGCATGTGGAAGTCCAGATTTTCGGGGATGGAAAAGGGCGTGTTATTAGTCTCGGCGATCGCGATTGCTCAACCCAACGGCGCAATCAAAAAGTGATCGAAGAAACGCCTGCTCCCGGCTTGAGCGCGACGCAACGACAACAATTAGCTGATTGGGCGGTGCAGTTGGGCACAGCGGTGAATTATCGGTCAGCGGGCACCGTGGAATTTATTTATGATGTCACGGCCCAGCAGTTCTATTTTCTCGAAGTGAACACCCGCTTACAGGTTGAGCATGGTGTGACGGAAGCTGTTTGTGGCATTGATCTAGTGGCTTGGATGATCGAAACTGCCGCCGGTCACTGCCCGGAATTTGATCAATATCAACATCAGCCTCAAGGCCATGCGCTGCAAGTGCGGCTCTACGCTGAAGATCCCCATAAACAATTTCAGCCCAGCGCCGGGTTACTCAGTTATGTCCAATTTCCCGAGGTGGATCAGTCACACCATCGCGTGGATACTTGGGTGGAAACAGGTACAGAAGTAACGCCCTATTATGATCCGCTATTAGCCAAAATCATTGTGCATCAGGCTGATCGAGGTCGCGCGATCGCGGCAATGCAGCAAGCATTGGCAGCCACCGAGTTGTTTGGTATTGAAACGAATCTTCCCTACCTGCGACAAGTGCTCATGGCGGATGGTGGATTTGCTGCGGGGAATTTGAGTACTGGATTATTGCAGAGTTTGGCTTACCAACCTTGCACGATCGCAGTAACTGATCCGGGTTCTTTTACAACGATCCAAGATTATCCCGGACGAATTGGGTATTGGGATATTGGCGTACCTCCCTCCGGGCCAATGGATCACCTCGCCTTCCGGTTGGCCAATCAGATTCTGGGTAATCCCCTTGGGGTTGCGGCGTTGGAATGTACGATTACTGGGCCGACACTAAAATTTAATACCGATCGCTGGATTTGTCTAACGGGTGCGGCAATGATGGCCACGATCGATGGCATTGAAATTCCCTACTGGCAAGCGGTGCATGTCTCGGCAGGCGCTGTATTAAAGCTCAAATCTGTGCAGCAATATGGATATCGGACTTATATTGCCTGCCAGGGCGGATTTGATATCCCTGAGTATCTTGGCAGCCAAGCGACGTTTACCCTAGGGCAATTTGGTGGCCACAATGGACGAACATTACGATCGGGGGATGTATTACGGTTACCTGCGGTAACGGCTGCCCCTGAAATCAAACAACTCCCCGAGGCAGTAATTCCCACCTATACCGATCGCTGGGAAATCGCGGTGCTCTATGGCCCGCACGGTGCGCCGGATTTCTTCACCCCGGCTGATATTGAAATGCTCTTCAATACGGAGTGGAAAATTCACCACAATTCCTCCCGTACGGGTATTCGACTGATTGGCCCCAAACCGCAATGGGCAAGGCCGGATGGGGGTGAAGCGGGCTTACATCCATCCAATATTCACGATAATGCCTATGCGATCGGCACAATTGATTTTACAGGCGATATGCCAATTATTTTAGGCGTAGATGGGCCAAGTTTAGGGGGATTTGTTTGTCCGGCCACGATCGTTCAGGCGGATTTATGGAAAATTGGGCAACTGCAACCAGGGGATACGGTGCGATTCCGCCCCGTTGCCTATGATGATGCGGTCGCGATGTTGCAACGTCAGGAACAAGCGATCGCCCAAATGCAAGCGCTGCCCACCCTGCCATCCAGTCGAATTGAATCTCCCATCCTGGCCGATCATGCAGCGGCGGATACAGCAGTGACCTATCGCCAAGCGGGCGATCGCTACCTATTAATTGAATACGGTGAATTAGTCCTGGATTTGAATTTGCGATTCCGGGTTCATGCCTTGATGGAATGGCTCAAGAAAAATCCGATCGCGGGCATTATTGACCTGACACCGGGGATTCGATCGCTACAAATCCATTTTGACAACCAATCCCTAGCGCGGCAGGATTTACTTGATCAGTTAATTCAGGCAGAACAGGCACTGGGCGATATTAGTCAGCTTGAAGTGCCCACTCGGATCGTACATCTGCCAATTTCCTGGGATGACGATGCCACCAAGCTGGCAATTCAGAAATATATGCAGGTTGTCCGCGATGATGCGCCTTGGTGCCCCAGTAATCTGGAATTTATCCGTCGCATTAATGGTTTAGAGGACATCGAGCAGGTACGACAAATCTTCTTTGATGCGAATTATTTAGTTTTAGGTTTGGGTGATGTTTACTTGGGTGCTCCAGTTGCGACCCCGATCGATCCAAGGCATCGATTGGTCACGACTAAATATAATCCGGCTCGCACCTGGACGCCGGAAAATGCGGTGGGCATTGGTGGTGCTTATCTCTGCATTTACGGGATGGAAGGGCCAGGTGGCTATCAGTTTACCGGACGCACGATCCAAGTCTGGAATCGCTATCGTTCGACGATCGATTTTCCCGCTGGTAAACCTTGGCTATTAAACTTCTTTGATCAGTTAAAATTCTATCCAGTTGAGCCAGAAACTTTATTGCAACTGCGAGCGGATTTTCTTGCGGGTAAATTTCAGCTCAAGATTGAAACCAGTACCTTCAGTCTGAGGGACTACAACCAGTTTTTAGCTGATCATGCGGACACGATCGCACAGTTCAAGCAGCAGCAACAGTCGGCTTTTCAAGCTGAACGTGATCGTTGGGTTGCGATGGGTGAATTTGAGCAACAAGCGGTTGAACCGGAAGCGATCGCCGAAACAGCGGCAGAAATAGTGATTCCTGCAGGATGTGAAGCGGTTATGAGTCACACGGCGGCAAATATTTGGCAGATCTTAGTCCAACCAGGTGATGTGGTCGAAGCTGGACAACCATTGCTCATTCTGGAAGTGATGAAAATGGAAATCACCGTTGTTGCTGATCACGCGGGGCAAGTGCAGGAACTCTACTGCGAACCAGGCCAAACACTTGTGGCCGGTCAAGTACTGCTGGCGATTAGGCCCAATTAAGCGATGAAATTTGCTCAGAAATTTTGGGAATGCTGAGGATTACTGCTTTAGCTCGAGCTAAACCGCAGATTTCTGCCATGTGGTCAACAGATGGCATAACTCATCATGACAAGGCAAGCATTGATCACGCTTCATCTGCATGAAACAACCTAATCGCCTCAAACTAGCGACGTATGAAGTTTTAAACTTGGGAGGTCGAACAGTTTCCCCAGAAGAATCCAAATGACCTTCGGCGGATTCCCCAAGAGTAAACTCAAATCAGGCATATCTGAGTCCTTCGAGACAATGATCAAATCATTGTCCATTCAGGCCCAACATAAACAGGAGCAAGAACTCGATGAATAAAGACTTGAAAACCCGATATACCATCATTATTCAATGGTCTGATCAAGATCAATGCTTTGTCGTCAGCCTCCCCGAATGGGGCGATTTCTGCCACACTCACGGCAATACCCATGCCGAAGCGCTCCAAAACGCCCAAGAAGTCCTAGAAATGCTCGTTGAATCGGCGATCGCTAGCGGCGAACCCTTACCCCTGCCCCAATTGTTTGGCACCCAGTTTGCCTCCAACCCTCAGCCAGCACAAGCTGCATAGCGCAAATGGCTTGATGTAGACAAAAATTGCGATCGCTCCCGACCCTACCGTTTCCAAAAGGCCAACCGATCGACCCGAAACAACGAAAGTAATGTTTTCCGCCGCGCCCGATAATGCCGCGCATAGGTTCGCCGCTTATCCCGTCGCCGATCGCGCGCCACATCCTCCAAACTATCTTCCTCCACCACAACCTCTGGCTGCGGCTCATCCTTCAGCGCCCACCAATAGACAATCCGACCCATCGCCACCCCCGCCAGCGCCCCCCAAAAGATGCTCACATGCACCTCATAGCCCAACCAATAAAAAATCAACAGCGATCCCAGCGCCGTCCGCAGACCCGCTGAGACGGCTTGACTATTGGCTTCATTTGAGGGCAATGACATAGGGACACCAAGGAGAGTGGCGACAAATTATCGTAATCCTAAACCGCCCCTGGCCCCAATCCTGGGGAAGAATCAAAGCCCCTAGAATTGGGGGTTTGGGGGCCTGCAAGGCTTTGCAATTTAGATCAGATTTCAACTCGAACAAACTTAAAATCCGGCTTGCTCTAATTGTGCCTTCAGATCCGCTGTTGTGTCGATCGTTTTTACAAACGTCCGCTCGGCATCGGTGAACGCCTCCATCGATTGCTGCGCCAGCACATCCACCGTCGCATCGGCAATGTCCCCCGTCCGCGCCGCCACACGGGATTTGAGCGTCTCCATCGGCGCATCACAATGGACGATCAACAGCGGGATCCCATTGGCTTGGGTTTGGCTGATCACGGGTTGGCGCAGGGCTTCGCGATCGTACTTCGCATCCAAGATCACCGTGTAGCCTTGCTTTGCCAGCATCACGCCCAGGTTAAGCAAGCGATCGTAGGTCTTCCCAGTCATCTCAGCGCTGTAGATTGCATCATCCCCCCGCTGCTCCACCGGGATCCCGGCCAGTTGCTTGCGAATCGCATCCGAGCGCAGATGGATCGCCGATCGGCCTTGGATACTCGCCGCCTTCGCGATCGCCTTGGCCGTCGTACTCTTGCCCGCACCCGATAGCCCCGCCATCAGCACAACCTGGCCGCTGCTCTGCTGCGTATAGTCGTAGGCAAGTTTGTAATATTCTGCCGCTGTCCCGCGCGACTCCTGCTTCACTACCTCCGGGATCCCCGGATCACCCAGCAGGAAGGAAGTCACCTTCGCCCGCACGTAAGCCTGACGGCTCAAGTACAGCGGTAACACTTGCAGTCCCTCGTAGTCCCCGGTCTGCTCCAGGTAGGTATTCAGGAACAGATTGGCAAAATCAGGCCGTTGGCGCGCATCCAAATCCATGCAAATGAAGCCCACGTCATACATCGTATCGACAAACCGGAACGGCTCATTAAACTCGATACAGTCAAACAGCCACAGCCGCTCCTGCCACAGCGCAATGTTCCGCAGGTGCGCGTCCCCATGACATTCCCGAATCTTGTCCGCCTTCACCCGATCGGTCAGCACCGCCGCATTTTCCGCAAAGAAGCGATCGGTGTAGGCTTTCGTGCCATCAAACTGCGCCTGGGTTTGGGGACCCGGTGCGCCGCCAAAGTCCACAAACCCCGCACTCTGGTCATAGTTCTCATCAAACGCCTGACGGACTTTCTCGACGGTGCCGTAGCTACGGATGTGGTCATCGATCGCGGCGGTCGCGTGGAACTGCGCCACAACCTTCGCCAGGTCTTGAATGTGGGCATCGGTCAGCTCATCGCGATCGAACATCTCACTCAGCAGCGCTTCCTGCGGGAACTGCCGCATCTTCACCGCATATTCCACCACCTCGCCGCTACCATTTAGCTCAAAGCCTTCGCCTGCTTGCGTAATCTTCACCACTTCCAGATACAGCTCCCCTGCCCCGCGCTGGTTCAGCCGCAGTTCCTCTTCGCAGAAATGCTGCCGCTGCGCCAGGGTCGAAAAGTCCAGAAAGCCAAAGTTAACGGGCTTCTTCAGCTTATAAACATAGTCCCCCGTCAGGAACACCGACGACACGTGGGTTTGGATCAACGGGATTTCCGCCACCGCACCATGGGGATAAAACTCCGGGCGCAGCATCGCCTGGACAACGGGAGAAAGGGTTGTATCCGACATGGTGATTACCTCTGAGGTGACTACTATAGAGAGTTCGCGGGACGTAACAATTGCTTAATATTTTTTCGTGCCCTAACCAAAATACCGGAAATCTCGACTTTGCGCGATCGGAAATTCCCCTTATGCTGGTTAGACAACAAAACCCACCTGCCCATCCGACCGGCCAAAACCCATGGATCTGACCAGCATTAGCCAACATCTCGACAGCGAAAATCCCCAGGATCGGATGCGCGGGATTACCGCCCTACGCGAGTATGAACCAGATGTGGCCGTACCACTGCTGATGCGCTGTGTCCATGACTCAGAAGTGATGATTCGATCGTTTGTAATGATGGGCTTCGGCTACAAACAAACCCCCGAAGCCTACAACCAACTGCTCCAAATCCTCGAAAGCCCCGGCGATCCCAATGTCCGTGCCGAAGCCGCCAACAGTTTAGCAAAGTACGGCAAAGTCGCAGTACCCCACCTGGTCAAGGCATTTCATAGTAATCTCAATTGGTTAATGCGGTTGAGTATTATTCCCGCCTTGTCAAACCTCGATTCACCCGAGGAACTGATGGAACTCTGCCAAGCCGGATTGAATGATCCCGATGTAACAGTGAAGGAGACGGCAATTACCTACCTGATGGACTTCGCCGATCGGGGTGATGAAGCAGAGGTTGCCTTAGACCTGCTCATGCCTTACGCCAGCTCCGAACATTGGAACCTGCGTCGTCAAGTCGCCTTAGTGCTGAAATCCTTCAGTCAAAACCGCGCCAGGGAAGCCTTAATGGAGCTGCGCCAGGACACCGACCACCGAGTCGTCGCAGCGGCATTAGAAGCATTAATGTAGGGTGCCGTTGTCCCAACGGGCAACGCCCCGCCGCAATTTCGCAGCGATCGTCCAACACGACACACCGACAACGATTGGGAATGCGATCGCGCATCAAAAAACCGGGTATGGTTCGACCATCGCCCGGTTTTTTGGTTGCATAATTCTCGGTGGTGGTGCGTTTCTGCGAAGCAGAAACGCACCCTACGCGCACACCGCGTCAACCTTAACCCTTCGTGAAAAAGCTGATGTGATACAACGACTCCTTCCACGGATGCTTCTGCACTTCCTGCATCACTGCCGTTGCCTTGATCTTCAGATCCGGAACACTAACTTCCACAGGAGTTTTGCGGGCAACGGCATCGCGCACCAAGAAGCCAGCAGCCTTTGCATCAATCAAGAACTGTACCGATTCGGCACCGTTGTGACCATAGATCGTCGCAGGCAATTTGCCATCGCGACGCAGTGCGTTCGGCTTGGAACCTTCAGGACGCTTGGTGCCTTCGATCGAAAAAGTTTTTGCTGCCATGATTTGTAGTCTCTGAGAAATCGAAAGAAAGATATTGGCCTAGGATACGCCTAGGACGTGGAACGCATCGCCGCAGCATAGCTGCCGTACCGACAGTTCATCAGCTGTGCTGACAGTCCACCAGCTATGCTGACAGTTCCAAGTTGGGAGCGCCATTCTCATAGAGCAAGGCACGTTTCGGCCCGTGGATCGGATCTTCCACAATGATCGTTTGATCCCGGCTCGCACCCAAGGAAACAATCGCGATCGGCACTTCAGTCAGCTCTGCCAAGAACTTGAGATAATCAAGTGCTTTTTGAGGCAGGTCTTCTAGTGTACGACAATCCATGGTCGATTGCTGCCAACCGGGCATGGATTTGTAGATTGGTTTGCACCGAGCAAACTCGCGGGAATTGCTCGGGAAATGCTCGCGCCGCTCCCCATCGACATCGTAGGCCACACAGACCTTGATTTCTTCCAGGGTGTCGAGAACATCGAGCTTAGTGATCGCCAGACAATCCAGACCATTAATCCGCACCGCATAGCGCCCGATCACCGCATCAAACCAGCCACACCGCCGCTTCCGGCCCGTCGTGGTGCCAAACTCTGCACCCCGTTCGCCGAGCAGTTCGCCCATGTCATCATGCAGCTCCGTCGGGAATGGCCCTTCACCAACACGGGTCGTATAGGCTTTCGCCACACCGATCACCCGATCGATCAAAGTCGGCCCGACCCCAGCGCCGATGCAGGCACCGCCTGCCACCGGATTAGAGGAAGTCACGTAGGGATAGGTGCCATGATCGAGGTCTAGCAACGTCCCCTGCGCGCCCTCAAACAAGATATTGCGCTTGCGCCGGGTGGCATCTTCGATCTTCAGCGAGCTATCGACCACATGGGGCCGCAGCCGTTCCGCATAGCCAAGGTATTCCTGAATCACCGCTTCCGTATCCAGGGGCGGCAGCTCATAGAGCTTCTCCAAGATGACATTTTTGTTCGCGATCGTCTCGGTGATGAGTTCCCGGAACGTCGCTTCATCCATCAAATCGATGACCCGAATGCCCGTGCGTTCGGATTTATCTGCGTAGGTGGGGCCAATCCCGCGTCCGGTTGTACCAATCTTGTGATTTCCACGTCGCTCTTCCGCAGCCTTGTCAATCAGCCTGTGATAAGGCATCGTCACATGGGCGGTCTCTGAAATCATCAGATTTTTCGCGCTAATCCCCAAAGCTTCCAGCTGGTCGAGTTCTTCGAGCAGAACCTTCGGATCAATCACCGTGCCACTGCCAATGATGCAGTCCGTGTCGGGATAGAGAATGCCGGACGGAATGAGGTGCAGCTTAAAGGTTTGATCTTTGACTACGACCGTATGACCAGCGTTCACCCCGCCTTGGTAGCGCACAACCACGTCCGCCGATTTACTCAACAGATCAGTGATTTTGCCTTTTCCTTCGTCGCCCCATTGAGCGCCGATTACAACTACGTTAGCCAAGGTTTTTTTGGGTGTAAATGTTTTCAACAAATGACCATTATTAGCAGGTTTGGCGATCGCTGTCAATTTGCCGCGTTGAAAATTCTCCTGAGGTTCGGCACAGCAGACGGTCACCCGAGCGGTACAATATATGGCCTAGTGAGCAATCTTAAGACCCTAAGGCTATGAATAATTTTCTGCCGATCGCCTATCTTCGTAAGCAGTTTCTGCCGTTCGAACAAGCCAATATCTCGATCGCGACCCATGCGTTGCACTATGGAACCGGGGCCTTTGGGGGATTGCGGGGGATTCCTGATCCAGCGAATCCGAATCAGATTTTGCTATTTCGGCTCGATCGGCATGCCAAGCGCCTCAGCAGCAGCGCCAAGCTGTTGAACTATGATTTGCCAGCGGAGCAGATCCTGAGCACGATCGAAGACTTTGTCCGCAAGAATCGCCCGGATAAGTCGTTTTACATCCGCCCCTTTGTGTACACATCCGACCTGGGGATTGCTCCACGGCTGCACAACATCGAAAAAGACTTTCTGATCTACGGCATCGAACTGGGCGATTATCTTTCTCCCGACGGCGTGAGCTGCCGAATTAGCTCCTGGGCGCGACAGGAAGATCGGAGTTTGCCCCTGCGCGGGAAGATTAGCGGGGCTTATATTACGTCTTCCTTGGCGAAAACCGAAGCCGTGGAATCGGGCTTTGATGAAGCGATTTTGCTCAATTCCAACGGCAAAGTCAGCGAAGCCTCGGGGATGAATATTTTCCTCGTGCGGAACGGGACGATTATTGCCCCCGGATTTGACCAAGATATTTTGGAAGGGATTACGCGGGATAGCATTTTGACCGTGGCACGGGACCTTGGTATTCCGGTTGTAGAGCGACCTGTGGATAAATCCGAGCTATTTATTGCCGATGAAGTATTCCTCAGCGGCACAGCCGCGAAGATTACTCCTGTCAAACAAGTTGAGATCTATCAATTACCAAAATCACGGCCCATCACCGACAAGCTAAAAGAAACGCTCACAGCAATCACCGAAAATCGCGACCCGAAATATCAGGATTGGGTACATAAGATCACCCTGTAGGATACATTTCTGCAACGCAAAACGCATCACTGCACAAATTGACCCACGATCGACCAACGATCGTGGATCGACTATCATCCAAATTCCACGATCGTTTATGATTACGCGATTCGGGTGATGCGTTTCTCGCAACGCGAAAACGCATCCTACCAGGTCTCCCCACATTGCGCCCGCTGTCGCAACAGGTGATCACACAACACCAACGCTACCATCGCCTCCACCATCGGTACCGCACGCGGCAACACACAGGGATCATGCCGTCCCTTCGCCGAGAGCGTCGTATCCTCGCCTTCCTTACTCACCGTTTGCTGCTCTTTACGAATCGTCGCGGTGGGCTTGAACGCCACTCGCATCACAATGTCCTCACCGTTGGAAATCCCACCCTGAATGCCGCCCGATCGGTTCGTCACCGTCCGCACCCGATCGCCGTCCATATAGAACGCATCATTATGCTCACTGCCCGTCAGCAACGTCCCGGCAAAACCGGAACCAATTTCAAAGCCTTTACTCGCTGGCAATGACATCACCGCCTTCGCTAGATCCGCCTCCAGTTTGTCAAAGATCGGTTCGCCCAAACCCAACGGCACTCGCCGCGCCACACATTCCACCACACCGCCGAGGGAATCGCCCTCATCCCGCGCCGCTTCGATTAAGTCAATCATCCGATCGGCCATTTCCCCGTTCGGACAGCGCACAATATTACTTTCGATTTGCTCCAGGGTCACCGCGCTGCTATCGATCGTCGCTTCCAAATCCTTAATCCGCTTCACGTAGCAGAGCACTTCCACGCCCGCCACTTCCTTGAGGATTTTCTTGGCGATCGCCCCGGCGGCCACCCGCCCGATTGTCTCCCGCGCCGACGATCGGCCACCGCCCGCCACCGCCCGAATCCCGTACTTCGCATCGTAGGTCGCATCGGCATGGGAGGGCCGATACTTCACCTGCATATCGCCATAGTCCTGGGAGCGCTGGTCTTTATTGCGCACCAGAATCGCGATCGGGGTTCCCAAGGTCTGACCATCAAGCATTCCCGAGAGAATTTCACAGGTGTCCTCTTCCTTGCGGGGCGTGGAGATTTTGCTTTGGCCGGGGCGACGACGATCGAGTTCAAACTGAATTTCTTCCGGCGTGATTGCAATTTTGGGCGGACAGCCATCGATCACCACCCCCACCCCACCCCCGTGGGATTCGCCAAACGTCGTGATCCGAAACAAATGTCCAAAAGTGCTGCCCATAATGCCCCAATTCAAAAATACAAGGATTTCGATCCTACCGAAAAACGCACCGCCGCGCCGCCCCAACTAAAAGTCCAAGCTAAAAGTCCAAACTAAAAAACCCCGCTAGAGCGAGGTTTCCTTAAAAAATGGGTCGTCTGAGATTCGAACTCAGGACCAATCGGTTAAAAGCCGAGTGCTCTACCGCTGAGCTAACGACCCGTAGGTTCAGTGCGCTGCGCGCTTCGCAACGGTTATTACCATAGCACAAACCCCCTTCATCTTTGCAAGCACTTTCGTAATCTTTTTTCCTGATCCGTCGAGCACCGCGGGAAGACTCAAAAATCTCCCCCTTCCGATCGATACCGCAAGGCGTAGAAAAACCAAAGAGCCTCCCCCCAACTCTTAGCGATCGTCCGTCATTTCTCCGCACAATCACGATCGTCCCCTCCGCCAAATCGCGCAAACTCTACCCTGCCAATGCTCCCTACGGTTGTCACTCCGTAGAATTTCGGACTATCGTTCAGTCATCAGGGCTATGCACTGAGATAGATTTCAGAACCGACCTGGGGCATCTACAGTGAAGCAAGATTGAAGCCGAATTACATGTTGATGAAGTTGTTGCGATTTCACCGCAATGACATCTTATCTGAGCAATTTGGTACCCTCACTTCCCCCGCTCACATTTCCCCCAGGTTAGGTTCCTCGTGATGATTTTCCCAAAGGCACTTACTATGTCCCACGAATGTCAGAAAGCACTCCAAGCAATCGCAACCGCACCTGCCAAAGCAGCAGCATTAGAAGTGAACGGCGTTTTGGGTACAGAATTTTTGGGTCTCGACGAAGTGGCACCCGGTATGGAATGGGATGAGCTGTTAGCAGCGACTTGGGGATTGCCCTACAGTTCAGCAGCGACAGTAGAAGAATCCCGATCGGCCAAAGCCGACATCAAACCCAACCTCTGGCAATGGATCCAAAACTGCTTCCACTGGGCGGCCGTGGGTTTCGGCTAACGCTCAACCCACTGGGTGATCGTAGGTTTAGTCCCGATCGCGGGCTCAGCCACGCCGAGGCCTGAGTCTAGTGTTCAAACAGGCTTTCATACTGCAACAGATCCAGCTCCGCAAACGTCGGCAGACAGCCAAAGCATTTCTGGGCTAATTCCAACCGCTCCTCGCGCTCCAGCATCGTCATCAACTTCTGCCGCGCCGCAATCAAATAGCGGACATCATTCGCCGCATAGCGCAACTGCGCCTCCGACAAATTCGCCGCATTCCCCCAATCCGAAGACTGCGCTGACTTATCTAGCTCTACTCCCACCGTCTCCAAAATCAAGTCTTTCAACCCATGACGCGGCCCATAGGTCCGCACTAACTTACTGGCAATCTTCGTGCAGAAAATTGGATTCGTATAGATCCCGAGGTAATGCTGCATGATCGTGATGTCGAACCGCGCGAAGTGAAACACCTTCGTGATTCCCGCATCCTCCATCAACCGCTTTAGATTCGGAGCCTCCCGCTGCCCCTTCGCAATCCGAATCACCGTCACCCGATCGCCCGGATCGCAAATCTGCACCAAACAAAGTCGATCACGCAGCGTCATCAACCCCATCGCCTCCGTATCCACCGCTAACACATCAGCCGCCTGATAGGTTGCTAAGCGATCGTCACTCAAATCACCATCAAAAATCTGAAAATCCTGACTATCCATAATCGATGCAGTGGGGTTAGATTGCGACAAGTTTGTGGCTCTCATCATACGTTGGAATGAATTTTCGGTGAACTCACCGAGCAGTTTAAGTCCAGCCAGGTTCATGCTAGGGATCAGCACTCCCTGGCAATTGCACCACTGATGGACAACGAATTTACTGAATTCAACTCCGCCGATACCGATAGCGAAACCGAGCATCAAGGCTGGTTCAGTCGGATCATCAACTCGATCGTCGGTGTCCTCGTCGGCCTAGTCATGTTCTTCGGCTCCTTTGTGGGGATTTTTATCAACGAAGGCACCACCGACTTTGCCGCTGTTATGCGCAAAGCCCCGATCGTCGCCCCCGACCAAGCGAATCCCCAGGCCAACGGTAAACTCGCCAGCCTTACCGGGCCGATCGCCGCCAGTCCCGCGATCGGCGACCCAAATTTTGTCAAACCCGGCAGCTACGCCTTGCTCAATCGCACCGTTGAAATGTACGCCTGGAAAGAAATCAAGGAAACCCAATCCCAGAAAAAAACGGGTGGCTCCAAAACCACCACCACCACCTATCGCTACGGCAAAGTCTGGACAACCCAACCCGCCGACTCAGCAAAGTTCCGTAAATCCGGCTATGACAACCCCAAAAAAGCCATCCCCAATCAACTGATCAAACCCACCGCCCTCAAAATCGGGCAATACAACCTCGACCGCATCAACCTCACCACCATCGCCAACCCGATCGCCAGTTGCGCCAACGGCGGCAATGGCAGCGCCAAAGCCAATAACGGCGGTGTGATGCTCCCAAAACAGCAGCTCCGCCTCACGCCTGAAACGATCGTCCCCCCAGCCACCACTGCGGGCAGCCCACGCGTGGTCAATGAAAACTACTTCTTCCTGGGTCGCGGCACCCCCGATCAGCCCCAAGTCGGCGACCTGCGAATTTGCTATCAACCACTGCCGCTGGCTACCGTCGTGACTGCCTTTGGTAAAGTCCAAGGCAATCAGCTTGCTCCCGCTGAATACAAATCCCAACGCTTCTTCCGACTGTTTACAGGCGATCGCCGTCGCGCGATCGCCAACCTTAAAGCCGAATACAAACTTTGGTTATGGATCTTCCGATTCGTTGGCTTCCTCTGCATGTGGATGGGACTGTGGCTGATCTTCGATCCGATTAGCACGGTCTTGGACTTCCTGCCGTTCCTCGGTGACATCGCTGAAGGCATTACTGGTGTGACCACCTTGATCGCAGCCTTGGTGCTGTCGGCGGTCGCAATGATTATTTCCTCTCTGGTGCAGCAGCCGATCGTGCTCGGGGGCGCAATCCTCGTAACTGCCCTCATTCTGCTCAGTGGTAAAGCGGGGCTGCGATCGTGGCGCGGGGCTTAAGTTGCTGATGAATTCGGCTGATACAAAATAATCCGATTGCCATTGGGGTCATAGAGATAGATCTCCTGACCGTGGCTGCTGCGTTGAATCGGTTCCGTCATCGGAATGCCGTGGGCTTGCAGCTGGGCGATCGCAGCCTCTAAAGATTCGACATAGAAGCACAAACTCAAACTCGGATGGGGTACAGCCAGCTCGGGACGCTCCTCAGGTTTTGGGAAATACAGGATGAGCGTCAAGTCTGGCAGCCGAAACTCCGCATAACGATCGGGCAGCAAACCCTGGGGCGGCAATTGCAGCAGATTTTGGTAGAACGATAGGGTTTGCTGCCAATCCGCAGCAGCGATCGTCACCTGTGATCGGATTATCCCCAAAACCATGCCCAAGCCTCCTGAAGATTTTGTGCAGCTCCCAGCGGAAAAGCCGAGTTCGCGCGATAATGTGATTCGACACGATTGGGCTACGGAATTTTGGTATTGTAGATAACCGCTGGGAAATTGACCAGCAACCTAACAGTAGCGGCGCAATGGGGTTGGTGAGCGGATATGAAACTGGCGGCAAGGGTTCAGCAGGTACCACCATCGCTGACATTGGCAGTCGCAGCCAAGGCAAAGGCCATGCAGCGCGACGGTCACGATGTCTGTAGCTTTAGTGCTGGCGAACCAGACTTTGATACACCACCGCATATTAATGATGCGGCGATCGCGGCCCTGAAGTCCGGCAAAACCCGCTATGGCCCCGCCGCTGGCGAACCTGTCCTGCGCGAAGCGATCGCCCATAAACTCGCTACCGAAAATCAGCTCCCCTACAAAGCCGAACATATCATTGTTACCAACGGCGGTAAGCATTCGCTCTACAACCTGATGATGACCCTACTCGATCCGGGCGATGAAGTCATTATCCCGGCACCCTACTGGGTCAGCTATCCCGAAATGGTCAAGCTGGCGGACGGCACCCCAGTGATTGTCCAAACCACCGCTGAATCGGGCTACAAAATCACCCCCACCCAACTCCAGCAAGCCATCACCCCCAAGACTAAGCTGTTCGTGCTGAACTCGCCCTCGAATCCGACAGGCATGGTCTACACCCCGGACGAAATCCGCGCGATCGCCCAAGTTGCCATCGACAACGATCTCCTCGTAGTGTCCGACGAAATCTATGAAAAGCTGTTGTACAAAGATGCCGTGCATCTCAGCATTGGTGCAGTCAGTCCCGAAATGTTTAGCCGAACAATTGTTAGTCACGGTTTTGCGAAGGCTTATGCCATGACGGGTTGGCGCGTCGGGTATCTGGCGGCACCGCTGGAGCTGATCAAAGCCAATATCCGCCTCCAGAGCCACAGCACCTCCAATGTCTGCACCTTTGCCCAATACGGCGCGATCGCGGCATTGCAAGGCCCCCAAGACTGTGTAGAAATCATGCGGCAAGCCTTTGAGCAACGGCGATCGGCGATCCTGGATCTAATCCACCAGATTCCCGGGTTATCCTGCCCGGTGCCCGATGGTGCATTCTACGTACTGGTGGATATTGCGGCAGCGGGCCTGGGTTCGCTGGCCTTTTGTGATGCACTACTGGAAGAAAAGCATGTCGCAGCGGTTCCAGGCATTGCTTTTGGTGCTGATAACAGCATTCGCCTATCCTACGCAACGGATATGGCGACGATCGAAAAAGGGCTGGGTCGCCTTGCCGAATTCATGCGCACAAAAATTTAAGATCGCTTACTCATCCATCACCATGACTGACTTACCCACCCTCAATGAAGCGACGCTCTGGGGCATTATTCGTGACGAAATTGATGATGCAACGACCAATCGATTGGTGTGGCATTATCTTGGCTATCGGCAAGATGCGTCCGGGCTTTGGAATACCGATGGAGTCGCCGATGAATGGCGGGAGAAATACCCAGAGCCGCCGGATTTTATTGAAAATCGGCCTCCCACGGTGCAGCTCACCCGATCAATCCCCGCCGAAAATAAGCAGTTGCTCAAAGAACAACTCGGCTTTGAAGGCTATAAGCTTAACGAACTCATTCCACGCAAAACCCGCCGAGCAACGATCACAAACTGGTTGCTTAGCTATATGGCAATTCAGGGGACTGATTGCCAAGGCGAATCACCTACCCCACCTTGAAGTCAATTTCAAGGCGGGAAGTCAATTTCAAGGCGGGAATTGGCAACAACCGATCAGCGTTGAGCCTCCCCCCGAAGTTCACCAATGACGCGCTCCAATGACTTCTCCCTACGACTGGATCAAACGATCGCTCCATACCATCCATCAAGCAGGCTGGTACCGATCGCCTCGCACAGTCACAGGTATGACAGGAACGGCGATCAAGGTTAATGGCAAGTCATTACTAAACTTTGCCAGCAACGACTATTTGGGATTAGCCAGTGATTCCCGATTGATTTCTGCCGCGATTGCCGCAACCCAACAATACGGTACTGGCGCTACAGGCGCGCGACTCATCACAGGCAATCGGGACTTGCATCAGCAATTGGAGCAAGCGATCGCCGATCTGAAACAAACCGAAGACGCGATCGTCTTTAGTTCCGGTTATGCGGCGAATTTAGGCACGATCGCGGCGCTAGTCGGCAAGCGGGATTTGATTTTATCGGATCAATTGAATCATTCCAGCATTCGCAGTGGCACGCTCGTCAGTGGTGCGAAGGTTGTTGATTATCAGCATTGTAATTTAGACGATTTGCGAACGCAATTGGGACAACATCGGTCACACTATCAGCATTGTCTAATCGTCACCGATAGCGTTTTTAGTATGAATGGCGATTTGGCGCCATTACCGGGAATTTTAGATTTGGCTGATCAATTTGAGGCGATGGTTCTCATCGATGAAGCCCATGGAACAGGAGTATTGGGCGACAATGGTGCGGGTGGTGTGGCCCACTGGGGCTGTACAGGCAGACCAATCGTTCAGATGGGCACTTTGAGCAAAGCGATCGGCAGCATGGGCGGCTACGTGGCGGGATCGGCAGCGGTAATTGATTTTTTACGCAATCGCGCCCCGAGTTGGATTTACAGCACGGGGTTAAGTCCCGCCGATACAGGAGCCGCTTTGGCCGCGATCGGCATCATCCAAACTGAACCCCAGCGGCGCGATCGACTCTGGCAAAACATGACTTATTTTCAGCAGGCAATTATTGGAATTGCCGGACTAAATCCATTGCCATCGGATAGCGCAATCGTTTGTTTAGCAATGTCGAATGTGGCGCAAGCCCTGCACTTTAGTCAACATCTTCAAAACAACGGCATTTATGCCCTCGCCATTCGACCGCCCACCGTACCCACCAGTCGAATTCGGCTGACGTTCATGGCAACACACACCACTGCCCAAATCGATCGTTTAATTACGGTACTCCGCACCGCAGTCGCCGAGATCCTGGAATAAATTATTCCCCCGATCACACACCGCAAAAATTGCCTCCCGATCACCCTCATCCAGCACCAAATCAAACACCCGCCGATTATCCGCCAAATGTTCCGTGACCCCTAGCCGCGCCCCGACGATCGCCGCCGCCACCATCGGTTGATCCAACACGTAACGCACCGCCACATTCGCAATACTGACCTGGTGCTTCTGTGCGATCGGTGCCAACACCGCCAGCAACGACTGGAACAATTCCCACCCCCCCCAAGCCTCAATCATCGGCTTATATTTCCGCAAGGAGGCCGTATTCAATTCGTGGCGACAGCGATCGGGCTGGGCCAACAATGCCGCTGACAAAACCCCCCCGCAGAGCGTTCCATAGGCCAAGATATGAATGCCCCGGGCCTGGCACAGCGGTATCATCTCTCGCAATGGCCGCTGGTCAACCAGCGAAAACTGCACTTGATTCGCCACGATCGGGATCCCCGCATCGAGCACTTTCTGCAAATGCACCGTATCAAAATTGGTCAGCGCCAAATGTCGAATCTTGCCCTCGGCCTGAAGATCCGCCAAATATTTCAACGCATCCAAGTACTGCGTATCCGCATAGTCCCACCAGTGAAATTGCAGCAGATCGAGACAACGCGTTTCCATGCGGCGCAGGGACAAATTCACTTTTTCCGCCACGAGAATTGGGGAAATCTTGCGGCCTGGCGCTGTTACCCATTTCGTCAGAGCTTGAATGGGCAGCGGGTTCTGGCTGACCAACTTCGTCGGTCGCCGATCGCCCAGCGCTAACTTCCGCCGAAAAGCCCCAATAAAATCCTCCGCTGGCCCATAGTTATCCGCAACATCCCAGGTAGTAAAACCCGATTGATGATATTTCTGCATTGCCGAGATAGCACGCGGAGGGGCGATCGCCCCATGGCTACCCGCGACCTGCCAGAGACCGTTGATCATGCGGCAAATCGACAGATCAGCAGTCAAATTATGATAAGCGTAAGCCGGCAAAGGGGGCTGAACAAGAGCAGGCATAGCATTAACCAAGAGCACAATTCAAACGAGTAATCATTGATCGCGATTCAATCGCGATCGCGACCAGTTAAGCAACAATCATTGTCCCCACCGCTGCATCCATCCATCCAATGATGTTTGCCAACCGTGGGAGGTAATAGCGCCGTAGCCAATAGTTAACAGACTCAATAATCATAAAAGCAGAAAAAATTATTTGCGATTAAGTTAATTCATTATTACTTTTTGACGATTTTTCACTGGGCTAAAACTTAAAGTTCAACCGATCATTTTGGGTCAAATCTGTCTGCTGCGACCCAATTCCACAAAAAACACATCATCTTTAAGTTCATCAGTGCGCTTGCGGTGGATTTACGTTCGGATACAATAATGCCCCTAGACCCGAGGATCCAGGGGCATTTCAGGCTAAATCACGAGGCTCAGTCAAATTAACCCAAGCGGATTAACCCAAGCGGATTAACCACCGATCGTCGGAGCTGCAACTGCAACAGGAGCTGCTTCACCAGCCGCCAAGTCGAGCGGGAAGTTGTGCGCGTTACGCTCGTGCATCACTTCCATACCGAGGTTGGCA
>JBJORF010000067.1:0-25501 GCA_046049545.1 Cyanobacteriota bacterium
ATCGACATCGATCGAGAAGGTCGAGAGTGGGGTTTGCTGGGGCCGTTGGAAGGGATTTTCGTCAATGACTTGGTAGCTTTCGGTGTTGCCGGGTTGTTGGGGTTTGCGCCAGGGTTCGTCGGACTGGGGTTCGGCGGGCGGCAGCATGGTTCCCGATGGCATCCGCTGTTCTTGCAGCAGTGGAGCGGGTTTAGCCGTGGTTTGGGGTAGGCGACCAGCGGCGGGCGGCGCGATCGTGGAAGCGGGCATTGGCACTGGGGCGATTGAATACGCATGGGGCGCAGGCATTCCGACTCTGGGTGTCATCCCTTTGTAACGTCGATCGTTCATCGCATTATGCGGCTGATATTTTTCCAGCAGCCGCACAATGCGATCGCGATCAGCGGGTTTGAAATCCGTTGGCCGTTGCAGCAGCCATTGCAGCAGTTGCCCAAATTCAAACTGGCTCAAGTTCGGATTTTCAAGATTCAGGCCGAACGGTGCTTCGAGGTTGTAGCGCTGAAGCAGGTCTTGGAAGGTGCGGCGATCGGGGTGATCGAGGGCAAGCGTTTGGGCTCCGGAACAGAACGATTTGGCGGGCGGCGGACTGACAATCGTAGCGGCGGATGGCGGGACGATCGGAAGCGTGAGGCTGACGCAACCCAAGACGAACCAACGGAATCCCATCCGTATGTTGCTGTGCATGTTGCTAGGCATATTGCTGGCCACCATAACTGTCTGTCCTCACTCAAGAATGAATGCTCAATTAATCTATTTACGCAATCTATTCACACTGCGGCGGTTGTTTCCCTCTAAAACAGAAGGCCGGGGGCAAATTTTGCCCAATCTGCCCCTGACGGTTTAAGCAGTGAATACGCGGTGTTGAAACCGTTGTTATAGAGATAACGCAGTGATGGGGGAAGGTGATGCGTGGTTGCGGATTTTGAAACGGGGCGATCGGGGTGGGGGGCGACTTGGCGATCGCGGTGTTCGGGGTGGGGGGCGGTGCCCAACCTACGCCACAAATGGGATCCCTGTGTCACAATAATCTATCGGGGTACCCTAAAATTCTCGCCCTCTACCCTTCGCTAATCCTGTGATTGAAGCGGAAGTTCATCAACAATTACGCTATTTTTTGCGCCAGCAGGGTGATGCGGAGCCTTGCTGGGCGCATCATTTGACGATGGCGCGGTTGGTGGCGCGGGCGTTGCGGGTGGGGCGCAGTGCGCTGATCCAGACGGGGACGCATCAGGGTTATTATCGCCTCAGCTATCTGGTGCCGCTGCTGATGTGGGAAGGCCCAGTGATTTTGGTGGTGCCGCGTGACTTGCACCAACGTCTGAATTGGGTCGAGATTCCTCGGTTGCGCCAGTGGATTGAGTTTACAAAGCCGATCGTCATTGCTGACGCATGGCCCGGTGATGATTTTCAAGGTTTGCTGATTACGACTCCGGAGGCGTGGCTGGCCGATCGACTGACAAATCCCACCGCCACGTTCCCAGCGGAAATTCCGACGGTGATCGATGGGGTCGATGATCTGGAAACCTGGACGCGGGAGCAGTTGACCGAAACGATTCAGCCCCAGGACTGGGAAAAGCTGATGGGAGCCTATCCCGAGCAGCTCGAAACAATTCGTGATTACCGCGTTGCCCTGACCCGCGAAATTTATCAGCATCCCGCTAATCCCTACAATTGCCATCTGCTGGAACCCGATCCCCAAGCCCAGCTTCAGCATTTGCTGAAAATGCTGGGGACGATCGCGCCGCTCCCCCAGCCCTGGCAAAGCTTTATGCAATCATTGAGCGATCAGGAAAACCTCACTTGGATTGATCTGGCCCGCGATCAAGGTCACTTTACGCTGCATACTGCCCCGATCGCCCTCGCTCCCCACCTCGCCCAAGCCTGGGATTATCAGCCCACAGTCCTAATCGGTGAAGCGATCGAACTGGAAACCGAAGCGCCGATCTACCGGGAACGCATTGGTCTGGGCGATGTCACCTGTCTCAAGTTTGCGCCCGATCGGCAGGAATCCCTGATCCAGCTCTACCAGCCCGAAGGCATTCCCTTGCCGAATACACCGCAGTACCAAGCAAAAATGCTCCAGGAGCTGCGATCACTGCTCAGCGTCAATCCCTACGGCTGCTCCGTCATCCTCACCAGTGACTACCCCCTGAAAAATCAACTCGGCGCAATCCTCGCGGCAGAGTACGGTTCTCGCGTTCAGGTGGATCAAACGGGACTCGATGATAACGGCATCCTCGTCTGTGACTGGCAATTTTGGCAAACCCACCAAGCTGTCCTGCCCCGCCCCCAATTGCTGGTGATCACAACGCTGCCGATTCCTTCGCTCGAACACCCGATCGTCGCGGGACGGGTGACCTATTACAAACATCATCGCCAGGATTGGTTCCGGCTATATTTGCTCCCGACGGCCCTGGCAACTTTGCAACGGGCGATCGGCGGGTTGCGCGAGCACGGTCGGGAGCATCAGGGGGTCGTCGCATTGCTCGACAGTCGGGTGATTTTCCGTAGCTACGGCGATCAGGTCTTAGCAGCGCTGAGTCCCTTTGCCCGCTTGAGCTACTTTGACAGCGATTTATTTCTCGATCGGTGCAACTCGCATTCGAGCTGATTGCTTCTCTGGTTTATGATTGGAGCAATTGGTGATACCCAATCAATCGGAAATTGGCAGGATCTGGATCATTCATTGCGGGATTTGGTATTGGGCCGATTGAGCCAGTTAAACCAATTTAAAAGCGACATTATCAATCTGCAGGATTTAATATCATGGGCGACTCAAAACGACGTAAAGCACAACTGGGCGAACAATACGGTAAGGAAGAAAAGGTCGCACCTTGGATGCCCATCACCAAGCGCCAAAGCGAACAATTCATGAAAATCACAACGACAGGCGCTTGGATTGGGATCGGTGCAATGGTCGCGTTATGGATCACGATTCGCTTCATTGGTCCATTTTTTGGTTGGTGGAGTTTAACCAATTAAGTCAGATCGAACCAAACGCGCTTTGAAAACGATGGGAGAGGCGGGAGGGTATACCCCTTCCGCTTCCAACACCCCCTAAAATTAGTAAATTAGGGTGATCCACAATCGTCGATTCAAACAGCAGCAAATCAGTGATTTCACATGACTTATTTGTAGCAATTAATACAAATCTATTTTCAGCATAGGGAATTCAATTCTTTTTACTGTCTGATCCGCTTGCCTGGATTCAGGCTTCTCATAATTCTCGGCGCAAATTTTCCGGAATTTCCCGATCGATTCGGTATAAGGCAATGTGATCAAGGCTCCGAGCATCTTGATCAGCCGAGCTATGGTACCGATAACTAACTCAAATCGGTTCCCACTTACTCAGATTGCTTATCTTTTGTTACGATCAACACACCGTTCCCTCAAAGCTTCGAGTACGATTCGGTCAAGTCAGTATTATTTTTTACAAAGCCTTTAACAGCCTGCGTCGGCTATCCGTTGCATCAAGCCGGATGGGATTGCAAATCTTAAGGGAAGGTTTAGAATTAGAACTCAGAGAGCGGAGAAGTGATATGTTCACTCGACTGGCAGAACAACATCGACAATTTGTCCATGATTTGGTCATGGATCTTCAAGCCCTGGCGGCAGCGCTGGAGAATAAGGGTTACATGGCTTCCTGCTACACTTGCGGCGGCCAGATGAACAGTGCAAACTTCATGGTCAGTTTGGCCGAAAGCCATCTAATTCGCTTCCTCGTCTCCGACTATGGCATTACCTGGACGGAAATGCGCGACGATCGGGAACTGATGAAGTTGGAAGGTGCCGAGGCAATCGCACAGTTACAGGAGTTAGCCAACCTAGTCAAATACCAGGTTCAGCCCTCCGAGCAGCAAGTAGCAGCCTTAGTCTAGGCATCAATGGCGGTGGCTCCTAAAGCCAGCGTTGATTAATTCTTGATTACCGAAAATGTAAAATTGGCTACCATCCAATCGATCGGTTAAGATAACTTCAGGGTTTCTTAATACTTCAGTGGACCGCCATTGGAGCATTTCGGGAATCTGGCTTAATCCTTTGCATTTTCGGTAGAACCCGCTCTGTGTGGAATCATCACTTCATTGAAGCAAACCGGGTGCGGCTCCACTACGTTGCCGCTGGTGAGGGTGAACCCGTGGTTTTGCTCCACGGGTTCCCAGAATTCTGGTATTCTTGGCGCTATCAAATTCCGTTTCTGGCAAATTACTTCCGAGTGATTGTGCCTGATTTACGAGGCTACAATGACTCCGAGAAGCCGTTAACAGGCTATGACCTTGCTACGGTGACTGATGATATTCGTTGTTTGATCGAAAATCTAGGTTATCGCTGTGCTCATGTGGTCGGCCACGATATGGGCGGCGCGATCGCGTGGAATTTGGCGCAGCAATTTCCGCAATCGATTGATCGCCTCGGCATTTTGAATGCGCCCCATCCGCAGAAGTTCATGCAGTCTTTGGCGAGCAATCTCGACCAGGCACGGCGCAGTTGGTACATGTTTGCGTTTCAGGTGCCGCTGTTGCCGGAATGGCTGATTCAGAGGAATCTCCGGAATTTCCTGCAAAATGCCCTGCGCGAGCAGGCAATTCGAAAAGGCGTTTTTACCCGCGAACATACCGAAATCTATGAAGCTGCACTGAACAAACCAGGGGCGATCGCCGCAACGCTCAATTACTACCGTCAGATGTTGACCCCAGGCGCTTGGATACAACAACTCCTGAAACCAACCAAACTGGTACAAGCACCGACATTGGTGCTGTGGAGCGCGGAAGATGCGTTCTTGAGCCAGCAGCTTGTACAAGGGCTAGAAAATTGGGTGGCCGCGCCCCTCGATCTCAAGTTCGTGCCGGACTGCGGCCACTGGATGCAGCAGGAAGCACCCCAGACTGTCAATCGGGAACTTCTGAATTTCTTGCGTCGTCCTTCGCACTAACCTGGAATCGTGACTGGAATTTCCGCAAATTAACCGATGAAATCATTCGTTTTATCCTGAAACCGCATAAAACCTCGGTACTTACGATTAGGATTTTCCCGATTTTTTCTACTACGATGGAGATCTTCGGGGCGTTGAATTGATTTGGATTGGATCAAATTGGTGTCGGTCGGCTGCGGCCCCAGAATATGTGGCCCCAGAATATGTGGCCCCAGAATATAAGTGGGTTGCTTCGCTGACGCGCGAATACAGTAATGTGCCGCCAAAATCACTGACAAGTCAAGTTACCCCGGACTGGACATGGCTTCTGAGTTTCACGATCTAGATTTACAAGACATTCGGTTTCTGATGGAGACCGCTGCTGTACCGATCGGGGACAGTGCGATCGTACAGACCATGACATCGACTAGCCCATCAGCGGTAGCCAGTCGATCATCGTATTTTGTTCCGAATAATATTATTTCGACCCAAGGGCAACCGGAAGGGGACGATGAACCGACGGTGGTGATGTCCACCTCGATCGACATGGAACGGGCCTTCCCGCTGATTAATACCATTTTGCCGTTTGAAGCCTGTCTATATCATGAGATCCTGCCCCTGCATCGCCAGGATGATGAACTATATCTGGGCATGGTGAATCTGGAGGATACCGAAGCGCTGGAATACGCACGGCGGATGCTGGGTTTTCTTAAATGTCATCTGATTCCGCAAACAATTACGATCGAGACCCATCGTGACGTGTTGTCGAGATATCTAAATCAACAACAACAACGGCTCAACACTCCCGCCCTGCCGCAGCCAAGCGCCCCCGACCCAAGCACACCCGCTATTGAGCAACCCGCCGCAATTGAATCAGATGAACCGGAACCGGATGAATCGGAACTGAATGAATCGGAACTGAATGAATCGGAACTGGATACCGTCGCGATCGATCTCGAAGCGGCGACAGGAGGCAGCGCAGCATTACCGGGCAGTGCGTTGCCGGAGTTGGTGTTACAAGCTCCACCGAGCCGTCAGCCTTGGCAATCCTTGAACGGCGATGCTTTGGTGCAAGGTTTACTGCTGCGGATGATGGGCAGCGGCGTCGGACGGCTATTTTTGGTGCATAAAGGACAGTTTGGCCAAGTGCTCTGGACGGAAAATGGTGCGGCGAAGATGGTGCTGGAGCAAGTGGCGATCGCGCAATTTGATCAAGCGATCGCGGCTCTAAAAGCGATGACGCATTTGGCTGATGATCCGGTGACGAAGCCGACAGAAGTTGAAATTGAGCGGTTTTATCAACGCAATCGGATTTTATTACGGCTGCGAATTGTGCCCAAAAACGGTGGTGAAGAAGCGACCATTCAAGTGCTACGTGGCGCGGCGTTGAAATTTTATCAAAAGCATCAAGCGCAGAATTTGCACCGTGACACCCAGGCGATCGTTCAACAGCTTCGTCACAAGGTGATGCAACTCAGTCAGCGCAATCAAAGTGATGGTATCGATCGTTCCACCCTACCGGACATCGATCGCACGATCGCCAATCTCGAAGCCCAATTAAGCGAATTAAAGCAGTTGCGCGATCGGTTGAAAGGGGAATAAAGAGCAACCCACGGTAACTTATGGCAGCATAGTCCTATGCGCCATAGTTTATTCAATACCTTGCCGTCCACAGGAAAGCACGTATGAAACAGTTTAAGATTGTGATTGAAAAGCACGCCGATGGATATGTAGCCTACCCAATTGGATTAGTCGGTGCGATCGTGGGCCAAGGGGACACCTATGAAGCTGCTTTAGCCGATGTCAAATCAGCGATCAATTGCTATGTCGAAGTATTTGGTAAAGAAATGCTGGAGGATGCATCTCCTGTTGAAGTTTTTATCGCTGAGGCTGGAGTGGCAGTTTAGTGGCAAAATTTCCGGTTGATGCCCCGAAGAAACGAGTGGTCAAAACCCTTGAAATCCTCGGTTTTGAGATGGTTCGTGAGCGAGAGCATCTTGTGATGCAGCGAAGCAATGAAGACGGCACGATCACGCCGCTCATCATGCCCAATCACGCCAACATTAAAAGCGGCACACTCAGAGCAATCTGCACTCAGACTGGAATATCACGGGAAGACTTCCTTGCCGCCTATGAACAGGTCTAATATCAAATGGCATTGTTGCATGAATCAAATATCGGTTGGGAACGTAGGGTGCGTTCGCAGAAACGCACCCTACGTTCCTACATTTTGGCAAATAAAAAAGGCGGACTGATTGCGCCCGCCTCAAACTGTATTCAAAAGATTCAAAATCCGATTATGACGAACCCTTTTTTTGTTGTCGGGCTTCTTTCCAGCCAGCTTGTAAGCGACCAAAATTTACACCGAACTGTTCTGTGCCAATGAGACTGCCCTCTTTGTCTTCATCCCACGAAGCAGACAAAAGACCATAGGACAATCCAACAACACCCAAGCCAAAGAAACCCAAACTCACAAGCAGAACCACACTTGGGGGCAGATCCACTTTCGCCTTCACAAGAAAATAGCTCGCCACAAACGTCAGCATTCCCAACACCGTCGGGATACCCGAAAAAACTGCCATGCGCCTTGCCATGCGCTGGCTGACCACCTCAGGGATTTGCGCGTCTGGTCGCTGATCCCGAGGCACACGAGGCGCTGACTTTTTCGCATTAGACGCTGGGACTTTCGGCGCTTTTTTCTTCGTCGAAGTCGGTTCAAAGGGTAGCTTTTCCGCTACCGGGTCACTTTTTCCAGATTTTTGGGACTCGTCAGACATCGAATTTTCCTATTCCAAAATCTTAATCACGCAGCCTTAACCACGCAGACCCAAGCGCGTTACCAAAGCCCGGTACTTCTCCGGCTCCTGCTTCAGGACATAAGCCAGTAAGCGCTTCCGCTGGCTGATCATCCGCAGCAACCCTTGGCGGGAAGCATGGTCTTTTTTGTTGGTCCGCAGGTGGAGGCTCAACCGAGAAATCTTCTCAGTCAGCATCGCAATCTGCACATCCGCCGATCCAGTGTCGGTTTCGTGGACTTGATAGTTGGCAATGATTTCTTGCTTTTGAGCAGGTTGTAAAGACATGATGGTCGCTTCAAAAAATACAACGGCTTCCCATCATATCATAGGCGACACCGATCGCTTGAACCCGCTCAAAATCTAGTCTTCCGGCAAGTTCAAGTAGCCCTGATGGGGGGCTGGGCCATTGATCGGCGGTGTGATCGGCATCTGGGCGACCATGTTGGATGGGACGGCACCGATTTGGGGGGTGAGCATGTTCTGCGGATTGGTGCCAGCATAGCTGCCGATCGCGGGGGTGAGAGGATAGCTGGGCACCATGCTATCGGTGCTGGCCGTCACTTCATGATGGGTGGGATTGAGCGGCCCGCCTAGGGGTGGCATCTGCGTCACGGGCACTGGCGTGGAACCAATGGGCGGCGGAATCTGATAACTGGGATGCATGATATTGCCTCCTCGCCGGATACCGGATAATTTGAACGGTGAATCTTATTGTCCCTTCCATTCTACCGCGCGGGAGTCCACCCACGATCGATGCTGATTTTAGTTACTGGCGGTGCCCGCAGCGGCAAGAGTCGCTACGCCCAGGATTTGGCGCTGTCCCTTGCCCCGAATCCTGTTTACGTCGCCACGGCCCGCAACTGGGGCGGTGACTTTGGCGATCGCATTGCCCAGCACCAAGCCGAACGCGGCTCGAACTGGACGAATTTTGAAACTGAAAAAGCGGTGAGTCAGTTGCCGATCGCCGATCGGGTGGTCGTGATTGACTGTGTGACCTTGTGGCTGACGAATTTCTTCTTGGATTTGGATGAAGCGATCGCGCCGAGTCTGGCCGCCTTTCAAGCGGAGATTGACGCGATCGGGCAACTTCCCGGCACCTTCATCATCGTCACGAATGAACTCGGCATGGGCGTTCACCCCGAATCGGACATGGCCCGCCGCTTCACCGATCTCCAAGGTTACGCCAACCAATACGTCGCCGCCCGCGCCCAACAAGTCACCTTCCTCGTCAGCGGCATCCCAATGCACATAAAAACACCACATTCAACGTAGTCAAATGCCACGGCATTTTTCCAGCAGCGCGGCGCTATAGCTCATTAGCCCAAATGCTTTTGGCGCTGATGCTATGGATATAAAGGCAGATAATACGCTTACAAAGTAAAGCGATTTGTCTTTGTAGCGATATTTAAAAATCAGATGACTTATCCAAATGAGCAGCGTTGTGGACCATAGCAAAACAAAGCAAACATTCAAAAGAGCTTCAGCGTCTGCATCACAGTCGACAAGACTTAAATCGCTGTATTTATTGAACCTGATCGCCCAAATCCAAAATGCCAGAAATAGCAACCAGATTGAAATCACACCTTGACCTAGAAAAACCAGCGCATCACGCATAACCTGTAACCCGATAACGCATACATCACAGTCCCAACCCAGCCCGAACATCCGCTAAATCAAAATATTCCCCCTGCTTTGCCTGAGTAATACCCAAATTCAACTGTTGGACAAACTCTGAGTCGCCCATAATATCAGCCGTTTCGAGCAACGAAATAAAGTTTTCGATGCTAAACGCAATCATTACAGGCTGACCATCCTGCGTGATCACAGTGGGATTACTCTGAAGTTCGATCGGGAGTTCCGGCAAACGTTCCTGTGCTTGAGCGATCGTGATCTGATTAAACATGAGCAGATTCAACCTAGGAGGCGCATCGATGGTGTATTTCAATTGTAGCTGATCCCCATGATCGCCGAATCAAACCCTCGCAAGCAACCCATCGATCGCGACATTAAACGTCGCACTCGGTCGCATCGCCTGAGCGGTCTTCGCCCGATCGGGATGATAATACCCACCAATGTCGATCGCCTTCCCCTGCGCTGCATTCAGTTCCGCCAAAATTATCGCCTCCTGACTCCGCAACGTCGCTGCCAACGGGGTAAACTTCGCCTTCAACGCTGCACTCTTATCCTGCGCTGCTAATGCCTCGGCCCAGTATAGCGCCAAGTAAAAATGACTTCCCCGATTATCTAATTCATGCACCTTGGCCGAGGGCGATTTGGCTTGATCCAAATATTGACCATTCGCCCGATCGAGGGTGTCGGCCAACACCAATGCCTCCGAATTATTCGTCTTCATCCCCAAATCTTCCAACGCTACCGCCAATGCTAAAAACTCACCCAAGGAATCCCAACGCAAATGGCCTTCACCGACAAACTGCTGCACATGCTTCGGCGCGGAACCGCCTGCGCCCGTTTCAAATAGCCCACCCCCCGCGAGTAGCGGCACGATCGATAGCATCTTGGCGCTCGTGCCCAATTCCAAAATCGGGAATAAATCCGTCAAATAATCCCGCAGCACATTCCCCGTCACCGAAATTACATTTTTACCCGCTTTAATTTGCTCACAGGTAAACCGCATTGCATCGACCGTAGACATAATCCGCAAGTCTAATCCGGCTGTGTCATGCTGTGGCAAATAAGCATTTACCTTCGCGATTAAATTAGCATCATGGGCGCGATTCGGATCGAGCCAGAAAATCGTTGCATCCCCCGTTGCCCGTGCCCGATTCACCGCTAATTTTACCCAATCCTGAATCGGCAAATCCTTGGTCTGACACATCCGCCAAATATCGCCCACTTCCACCGGATGTTCGATTAATACCTGTCCAGCCGCATCGACCACCCGCACCGTGCCAGCGGCCTGAATTTCAAAGGTTTTATCGTGGGAACCGTATTCCTCGGCTTTCTGCGCCATCAGACCGACGTTCGCCACATTCCCCATGGTCGTCACATCAAACGCCCCATGGGCCTGACAGAACCGAATACATTCCTGATACATCAGCGCGTAGGATCGATCGGGAATAATCGCCTTGGTATCGTGAGCTTGACCATCCGCGCCCCACATTTGCCCCGATGTCCGAATCGCCGCCGCCATCGATGCGTCAATAATGACGTCACTCGGCACATGCAAATTAGTGATCCCCCGATCGGAATTCACCATCGCCAAACGGGGCCGCGAATTATAGGTTGCTTGTAAATCGGCTTCAATCGCGGCTTTCTCCGCTGCTGGCAAGTTGGCAATTTTCGCGTAGACATCCCCAAGACCATTATTTGGATTCACCCCCAACTGGGCAAAGGTCGCGGCATATTTTGCAAATACATCTTTGAAATAAACCGTCACCGCATGGCCGAATAAAATCGGGTCAGACACCTTCATCATTGTCGCTTTCACATGTAGCGATAGCAGAATATCCTCGGCTTTAGCAGCGGTGATTGCGGCTTCGTAAAACGATCGCAAAGCCTTAACGCTCATCACTGCCGCATCGACGACTTCCCCCGTCGTGACCGCTACCGTTTCCTTCAGCACCGTCACCTGACCTGCCGACACCAGTTCGATCCGCAGCGATCCCGCCTGGTCAATCACCACCGACTTTTCACTGCCATAAAAGTCGCCTTCCGTCATGTGGGCAACGTGCGATCGTGAATCGGCTTTCCAGGCCCCCACGCGATGGGGATTTTTCTGGGCATACTGCTTCACGGCGGCAGCAACGCGCCGATCGGAGTTACCTTCGCGCAATACTGGATTCACCGCTGAGCCTAAGACCTTGGCATAGCGGGCTTTGATTGCGGCTTCGGTGTCGTTTTGTGGGGTGGCGGGATAGTCGGGAATGTTGTAGCCCTGGGCTTGCAGCTCGGCGATCGCGGCGGTGAGCTGGGGCAGGGAGGCACTGATATTTGGCAGTTTGATGATGTTCGCTTCGGGGGTCTTGGCCAGTTCGCCCAATTGCGCCAGGGCATCGGGCACTTTTTGCTCGGGCAACAGATGCTCGGGGAAGTTGGCTAGGATGCGGCCCGCCAGGGAAATGTCACTGGTGGCGATCGTCACGTTGGCGGCTTGGGTGAAGGCTTGGACGATCGGCAGCAGGGAATCCGTTGCCAATGCGGGGGCTTCGTCGGTCAACGTGTAGATAATCTGGGCGGAGGCAGCCATGGCGGGTTCAACAAAGGTTTTAGATCAAACCCTATTTTTGCATCGATCGACGCAAGCTGAACCGAGAAATTCTTCAATTGGTGGATGTGGGCGAAGGTGTCGCGAATGAGAGTGAGGAAGGAGCGGCGGGTGGATTCATGGCCGCTGATGCTGATGAAAAATTTTGTGGTTGGTGGGGTCGGATTTGATTCGAGCGGGGTTGCGGATGTCTGATCCAAGTTATCCGAATGTTGACTAATGTCTGGAATTCCTCCAAGCTATCGGTGTCTAACTTCAAATCGACATTCAAGATAGCAGTGGATTATTTGTGTAATTGAAACATTCTAGATTTGGCATATTTCGCAAAAACCGAGGTATTTCGGCAAGCATATTATCTGAGACAGAAAGTGTAGTCAACTGTTGGAGCTGCTCCATTGTTTTTGGGAGGGTAGAAATCTGATTGTGTGCGAAAAAGAGTTTTGTGACGTTTGTTAAATTTCCAATCGCTTCTGGAATTCTAGTTAGTCGATTACGGTTACAGGATAAGCTAGTTAGCAGACGCAGTTCACCGATCGAATCTGGCAATGCGATTAGTTGGTTATCCCAAAGTTCTAGAGTTGTTAGATTTCTCAGTTGCCCGATCGAGTCCGGGAGGTGAGATAATTGACAACTTTGCAGCTCCAAGGTGGTGAGTTTTTCAAGTTGTCCAATTGATTCTGGCAAAGTTGTCAATTGTGTATTCGACGCAAGCAAATGACGTAGCGATGATAGTTGACCGATCGACTCAGGTAGGCGATTAAAGGCATTAAAATCAAGCCTGAGAATGCTTAGATGAGCTAACTGGCAAATAGAGGCAGGAATTTTCTCAATCTCATTGCCTGATAAATTCAGCTCAATCAGATCAGTAAGATTTCCAATCGAATCTGGAATATTTTTGAAGATATGACCACTAAGAACCAAATGCGTGAGACTTGCAAGATTCCCAATTGATTCAGGGATTGAATCTTCAAGCCCATGGACATTATCCGTCAACCATCTAAATTCAGCTAGTTTTGTGAGGGAGTCAATTGCATTGGGAATAGATGTAAATCGATTGAGGCTTATGTCTAGGTTAGTCAACTGAGGCAACTGTGTTATTACTAATGGAAATTCGATAAGGCCATTGTGCTGAAGATTCAATAGTGTCAATTCAGGAAGATCTCTAATGCGTTCCGGCAAGGATCTAAGATGATTTTTAGACAAGATGAGCCGCTTCAGCCCCGTCAGCCGCCCGATCGACTTCGGCAACTCCTCCAGCCCCATCCCCGACAGGTCAAGCTCTTCCCACTGTTCATCAGCCGCTCGATCGATCAGGCGGAGGAGTTCTTGGTGAGTGGTGGGCTTCTGCATAAGAGAGAAGATTGAGGACAACCATTTCTATTTGGGCAGAATTTTTGAAGATTAGAATGACAGTCTCCGACTAGCTGGAACTCATCGGAGTAGAAACGCTATAATAGAAGCATCTGACTTCCCCGCCTTGCTTTCAACTCATAACTCAAGTATGCCTGCGAAAGACTTATTCCATGATGCTGTGAAAGCGGCCTTAGTCAAAGACGGCTGGACAGTAACGCATGATCCATTGACGCTAAAAGTAGGCAAAAAAGATCTGTTTGTAGACTTGGGTGCAGAAAACTGCTGAGTGCAGAACGTGGCGCAGAAAAGATCGCGATCGAGGTAAAAGGTTTTGTTGGCCCATCAGAAATTAAGGATTTAGAGCTGGCGATCGGACAATACGTAATGTACGAAAAAGTATTACGTCGGATTGATCCCGGACGTGTGCTTTACTTGGCGATTCGAGAAGCCAGCTTTCAGAGATTATTTCAGCAGGAACTTGGTATGATTCTGCTGGAAGACCAAGTATTGAAACTATTTATTTTCAATCCAGATACAGAGGAGGTTTTGCAATGGATCGTGCCGTAGAGTATCGCAAGATTATTGAATTAGTCTTGCAACAGTATACACAGATTGTCTATGCCAATATGGCGATTAAAAATCGAGCGGCGTTTGATCGCGATCGCGATCAGTACCTTATCTTATCGGAAGGATGGAACAAACAACAGCGTATCCATAGCTGCTTAATTCATATCGAGATTATCAATTCAAAGGTTTGGATTCAGATTGATGGAACCGAAGATGGCATTGCTGAAGAGCTAATGGCGGCAGGCATACCCAAAGCAGAAATTGTACTGGGATTTCATGAGCCGGAAATACGTCCCCACACAGGATTTGCGATTGCTTAGATTCGATACAATACTAACGGCTTCAACTCCGTCAACCGCCCGACATCCTTCGGCAACTCCGATCGCCCCATCCCCGACAGGTCAAGCTCTTCCCACTGTTCATCAGCAGCTTGGTCAATCAGGCGGAGAAGTTCTTGGTGGGTGGTGAGCGTTTGCATAAGAGAAAAGAAGGAAGAGAGAAGATTGAGGACAATTATTGCTATTTTGGCAGAATTTTTAGGGATTGGGGAGACTTCGCTAGAGAGGCTATAATAGGGGCTATCCTTCATCTCCAGTCGTCTCATGCCGATTTCCTTGCCACCAGAGCTAGAAGCCTTTGCTTATCGTCAGATTGAGGCTGGACGATATAGATCGATCGAAGAACTTCTCGTGGATGCAGTTCGCGCCTTGAGCGATCGACAGGAAGACATTTATCAGGGACGCTTTGAAGAACTTCAAGCGGAGGTTCAAACTGGGATTGACGCGCTCGATGGCCTATGGCCGGTCGTAGACCATCGGGGTGAAAGCCAAGATATGGAAACCGCAATGGATAACTTGCGGCAGAAAATTGGCAGAATTTTCGGGGATTGGGGAAATTTGCCAGAGACGCTACAATGAAAGCGGTTGAGTTCACGGTATGCCCAAAACTGCCATGCGAAAACAGACGATCCTCTACACCTCACCTTTAGACGCACTAATTGCTGTCAGCAAACGTCTCAGTCTCTACGAGAATCAGTATCACATGGATTCAGAAGAATTTTTCTATCAGTATGGCCAGGGAACTCTGAGTGATGAAGCAGCGATGATTGAATGGGCCAATGACTACCGGCACTATCGGGAACTGCATCGATTGTTAGAAGAGAAGTTGCACAATGCCGCATGAGTTAGTAACCACGTATCTCACCACAATCGAACAAGCCATTCTTACTTACCCTAGTCTCTACGTCGATCGCTACGTCGAGGAAATTCTCACACCCGATCGGGCGAACTTAAGAATCCGGCTTCGGACTGAGCAAGATAACCTCCTAGAAATCAACGAAGCGATTGTAGTTACTGAAAATCAATTGACAACATTAGATTATCGCTATCACTATCAAGACCATCAAAACCAGCTCATTTTCCGTTACGACAGCACACCTCATTTTCCGAATTTACCAACCTTCCCCCACCATAAGCATCGGCCCCAAGACGTTATTGCCTCTGAAAAGCCCTCTATTCAAACAGTTTTGCAAGAAGTAATGTCCTACGAGAATCCTTAATGACCGATGGTCGATCGGAGACCATCGACTTCGGCAACTCCGACCGCCCCATCCCCGACAGGTCAAGCTCTTCCCACTGTTCATCAGCGGCTTGCTCAATCAGGCAGAGGAGTTCTTGGTGGGTCGTGGGCTTCTGCACGAGAGAGAGGAAGGAAGAGAGAAGATTGCGGAGAATAATTGCTATTTTGATCGGGTCAACCGTAGTGATAACGGCAAGAAACAATAATAATCTCTGATTCAGTGATTTTATAAACTAGCCGATGCTCATCATTGACCCGGCGCGACCAGTAGCCACCAAACTCATATTTTAGCGGTTCTGGCTTGCCTAAATCAGTGAGCGGCGATCGGTCAATATCTTTAATTCAGTGCCACAATTTTCCCATAGAGCTTACGATCGAGTTTTACCCACTCAACAAAATCCTCGAACGCATCACCTTGAAAGACAACTTGACGATTCATGCTGATTCTTCAAGTTTAAATTCAACTAGATTACGGCGATTTTCTACATCACCGATCGCTTTGAGTAAGTGCTGCCGATTCGCTTCATTTACCATCAAATCCGAGGTTTCATCGGCTTCGGAGACAACTATCTCAATTTCCCGATCGCCCCATAATGCTTTGAGATTTTCCAGAAATCGATCGTCAAGATCTTTAGCTTGAATTCGATAAACAGACTGCATAGAGAATTAGCTCCTTTCCATGAAGACTCTCTGGTGAAATGTCACAAGACAAACACAGCGATATTTTAATTCATTTTTTCGCCATCACCCGCTTCAAGCCCATCAACTGCCCGATGACCTATGGTCGAGCCAATCGCCCTAATTCCCCGCACCAATCGCCCAATCCCCTCTGCCACCGTTGCCCGATCGAGCGCTCCGTAAGCCACCCGCAGATAGCACCCCGCCGTCATCCCAAAGGCCTCCCCTGGAATCACGGCTACTTGATGTTCACGCACCAGACGTTCTGCTACGGTCATCGCTGGAAGTGCTGTATCGACTTTTAGAAAAAAGTAAAATGCACCATTGGCTATCGGAATTTCACAGCACGATCGTAAAGGTTCTAGCAATTCCAGTACCGATTCTCGATTCATCGCAATTTGACTCATTCGCGGCTGGCAATAGTCTTTCCCCGCTTGCAAAGCTGCTAATGCCGCATACTGCGCCACAACTGGCGGACAGATTAAAATCGTATCCTGAATTTTCCGCAACGCCTCATCTAAATGCGCCGGAATGACCATATACCCAATCCGCCAACTGGCAAAGCCGTAGGCCTTGGACAGGCTGAATAGCGAAATGGTGTGCTCTGCACTCTGGGGAAACGATCCCGGAGACGTATGCTCAACACCGTAGGTAAAGTAGTCATAGGCTTCATCGCTAATATGATAAATGCCCGCATCACGGCATAACTGGTTCACGGCCTGCAAATCTACTGCTGGATAAACGGCCCCAGTTGGATTATTCGGTGAAATCGTAACGATCGCGCGGGTACGCTCGGTAATCGCCATTTTAATTTGCTCAAGCTGCAACTGATAATTCGTATCCGTTGGCACCAGCACAGCCTTACAGCTCGCCATACCGATCGCCATTTCGTGATTAAAGTAGTAGGGCGTTTGGAGAATGATTTCATCCCCCGGTTGGGTAATTGCCAGAATCGCATTCACAAACGCCATATTGCTACCCGCCGTCACCACAATTCGTTGGGCATCAGTGAGTAATATTCGATTATCCTGCTGGAGTTTCGCCGCGATCGCCCCGTGCAACTCTGGCAATCCTGTGACCGACTGATACTTGTGATTCTGCGGATTAGCAAAGACTTGCGAAATGATATCGATCGCGCTTTGCGGTGGCCCATAGTTCACCACCCCCTGCCCGAGGGAAATCGTCCCCGGCGTTTGGGCAATCCAGTCGCCGACGATCGGGATAATCGGCGATTGAATCGCCTGCATCCGGGAACATGATTGCACTCTGGACATCGCTCGTCTTGAGGCGTACGCTTACTCACTCACAATAGCCGATGATGTGGCCATTACCAACGGGGCTTGATCCAACAGGGCTTGGTCCAACGGGGCGGGTGACATTAGTGGTTGCGCCGATCGGAGCCAATAGGTCGTCATCTCCCCCTTCCCCTTCACGGCGATCGTCCCACGCGGCTCACAGTGAAACTGATGCTGAATTAACCGATAGGTCGATTCACTGATATGAATTGCACCTGCCGCCCCATGGGATTCCATTCGACTGGCGACATTCACACTATCGCCCCACAAATCATAGATAAATTTCTTGATCCCAATCACACCCGCCACCACCGGGCCACTGTTAATCCCAATGCGAATATCAAAGTGTTCGCCCATGGCTTGATTAATCGCCCGCAATTCCGCCTGCATATCCAACGCCATCTGCGCGATCGCCACCGCATGATTTGCATTCGGTTCAGGCAAGCCGCCCACAATCATATAGGCATCGCCGATCGTCTTAATCTTTTCCAACCCATGCTTTTCCGCCAGCGCATCAAACCGTGAAAAAATCGCGTTTAACCGTCGCACCAATTCCTGCGGTGAGAGCCGACTCGACAGCTCCGTAAAGCCGACAATATCGGCAAATAAGACCGTCGCATCAGCAAACCCATCGGCGATCGCTTCCGATTTATGTTTCAGCCGATCGGCAATTGACCCCGGCAAAATATTGAGCAACAGTTTCTCCGATTTGGCTTGTTCTTGACTGAGTTGTTGCCAGGAGACTTCTAGCGCTTGCAGTGACTCGTGCAATTGCCGAATCGCCGGCCGAAACACCAGGCATCCCTCCGCAATCAACGTCCCGATCGTCAATCCCAGTAGCCCCAATTCCAACATCCGCAGGCGCGATACCCCAGCTTGTGCTTTGCGGCCATACCATTGCAAAATTTCATCGATCGTTTGGTTAAATTCCTGGCCCGCACGCATCAGTTGGGCCACTGGCAATGCCTCTCCCGCCGACACCATACGCCGCGACCGTCCTCCTGATTTCGCGCCATCGACCGTTTGCTGCGCAATCATCACAATTTCCTGCGCCAGCGGTTTCAGCCGATCGAACTGGGCATCCACCTCAGCGATCTCCTGGGCCGAGAGCGTACTCTGCATCTCTTGGCGTATCAGGCTGCGGGTTTGTGCCCATTCGGCCAACAATTGCTCTAGGGCTTGCGCATTGGCCACCCGCTCCTGGGGAGGACTCATCCGTACTGCTAGAGTCGCCTTGAGCAGCCGTTCACAAAGCATTTGACGTTTCTGGGCGGCGGTGATCACCGCCACATCACTCGCTTGGCGGGCTAATTGCTGTTGCACAAACCCTTGGCCCACGATCGATAAAGCAGCGATCGCCCCCAAAGACAGCACATACAAACGGGTAAACCGCTGGCGAGTCTGAGCAGCGGTCTGAGACAAAATCGGCATAGTAAAATTCAAACAGCAAGGTGTGCGGCGTTATCCGAAGCGATCCAACCCAATTGCACGACCCAACATATTGCCTAGAGTGCCCACCCCCCTGCGCGCCATAACGCTTCCCACGAGACTAGATTCCGATGCCCTCTGGCTTTAGAATGTGGGGAGCCAAAGTTATCTTGAGCAGATCTTATGACAATTCTCTCCACGCTCCAACGGGCATTGATTCAACAGACAGCGCTGAAAGTGATCAGCGGCCTGCATAATTGCGATCGGGCGAATGTCGCCGCCGTCGTTAAAGCCGCCGAAATCGGCGGTGCGACCTTCGTGGACATCGCCGCTGACGCAGCACTGATCCAAATGGTGAAGCAATTGACTAGCCTGCCCGTTTGCGTTTCCGCCGTTGAACCAGAAGCCTTCGCCATGGCCGTTGCCGCTGGTGCTGACCTGATCGAAATCGGCAACTTCGATAGCTTCTACGCACAGGGCCGTCGGTTTGAAGCAGCGGAAGTCCTGGAGCTGACTCGCGCCACCCGCGCCCTACTACCAGAAATCACCCTTTCCGTCACCGTGCCCCACATCCTTGCCCTCGATGAGCAAGTCGCCCTCGCCGAAGCCCTGGTCGCCGCCGGAGCCGACATCATCCAGACCGAAGGCGGTACCAGCGCCGCGCCCAGCAGCCCCGGCATCCTCGGGCTGATCGAAAAAGCAGCACCCACGCTAGCTGCCGCCCACGCGATCAGCCGCGCCGTTGACGTACCCGTGCTTTGCGCCTCCGGGATTTCCAGCGCCACTGCACCGCTCGCGATCGCTGCGGGTGCCGCAGGTGTCGGCGTTGGTTCCGCCATCAACAAGCTCAACGACGAACTGGCAATGATTGCCGCCGTGCGTGCGATCGTTGAATCGATGCAAGCAAAAGTGCGCGTGTAATTTAATACCCCATTTAAATTCACAGCAAAACAACAAAAACCGTCTCCAGGATATTCCCGGAGGCGGTTTTGCGTAGAATGCGTTTCTCGCAACGCGAAAACGCATCACCATCATCAAATTCAAGCAACCGACTCGACTACAAAATGTGCAAAATCAACGGATAACGGAACGGCTCATCCGGATGGCCCAACGCCTTCAGCACCGCCAGCACCGTCATCGAAGTCACCCACAAAAAGCCAATCCCCCCCGCCAACCAAGCCACCAAACCCAGCGTCAAAAAGCCCAAAATCCCCACCGGAATCGCCACCAACAAACCGACTAACCAAGCTGTCAAATGAAAATTAATTGATTCTTTAGCATTCGCCTTCACGACAGCATCATCGGACACAAACAAAATCGCCAACGGCACGCCGATCGAAGCAAACGTCCAGCTAAAGAAAATTGCCACATGGGACAGAATCGACAGCAGGCGGCGCTTATCGGTCGTTTCATTAACTTGCATGGGTTATTTCCTCGCTTCTTCTTGTTTACCAACAGGTTGTTTACCAACACTGGTTTAACAACACTTATATCCTATGCGGCCCGTTGATGATGGCATAGATGAGTTAACCGTAACAAAGGCATCGCAGAAACCGCGCCCTGTCCGTTGAGGAATTAGTCGCATGGCGTTGAGGTATCCCTGTCCGGCACTACCCCGGCCTGCGCCACGCCCCAGATACAGGCCAAAATCAACCACTGCATTGTATTAATCCGTGCATCAAAAAACGTCACATCAAACAAACTAAACAAACTGCAAGCCAGAAACGCAACTATGTAGGTAAACATCATTGCGCGATCGCCCCGATCACGGGTCTGCCGCACCCACATCACTCCAGCATAGATAATCCAGCCAATAAGACCATAGAACAGCAGCGTTGCAGGCACGCCCATTTCCGCCGACAGCATTAGCGGCAAATTATGCGGATGCCCGACAAAAAACTGCGTCTGATCTTGATACAGCGCCGAAAAATTTCGCAATCCCCAGCCCGTCAAGGGCCGTTCTTTCACCATATTCCAAGCAAACTGCCACTGCGTTGTGCGTAGCGAAGCCACAGGCCGATCGAACATCTCATCATTAATCCTGGCCCAGATCACCCTCGGCACAATCCGCCGAAACCAACTGCTCAAGGGCGGCGGCGCATAGGCCGCTTCTAGCACCGCAATGATCACCCACATCACCACTGCCCCCACCCAGCGCCAGCCAATATATGTCGCAAACGCCACGATCACCGCCAAAGCTAGCGCCCAAGCATTCCGCGAATGGGTGAGGAATAGGCCCACAAAATTCACCGCCGCGATCGCGCCCAAGATCCCCAACATCATCGGCGATCGTTTAGTTTTCCACTGATCGACCCAGAGCCCCAGCGTCAGCGTCAGCGTCGTGACAAAATAGCTCGCCAACACCGTCGCATAGTAAAAGAGCGATGCCATCCGGCCTTGAGGCTCACCGCCCTTGGCGATCATCCAATCGAGCAAAATTCCACTCGACCCATCGATCGACAAAAATTTCCAATGAAAATACCATTTCAGAAAAAGCTGCCCCACCCCCAACAGCACAACCAGCACCGACGGCAAAATCATCAACCAAGCCAAGCGCCGCAACTGCGCTGGCCGCTGAATCAACCAACTCTGCGCAATAAACACAACAAAAAACGGTAAAAAATTAAACAACCCGCCAAAGGCGGCCCCATTATTCTCCGCAAAAAACGCAATAATCACCATCCAGCAACCCAACAGCAGCAAGGCTTGATTCACCAGGCTTTGCACCAAACGATTGGCGTGATTTTTCCAGACCGCGATCGCGGTGACTAAAATCGTCACACAGCCCACTAACGTATTAATTGGCATCAACAGTACCGCCCACTGCATCACCGACCAATGCCGTTGCAAGGCGGGTTCAGGGTGGGGTTGGAAGAGCTTGGGCATGGCGGGACGATCGCAAGGGTGCAGTCAGAGGGTGCAGTCAAACGGATGCTGTGCATTTTACGGTGAATGCGGTCACCCAGCCGCGATCGCTTTAGGCTGCGGCCAGCTCCAGCCGCGTCAATCGAATCTGCGCCAAGGCAAACACCACCGGAATCACCCGCCCATAGTTGGTCGAAATACTGCGCCAACCCAGATCCGCTAAGAACCAAGTCCACAGCACAGGCCCGACGAAGGCAAACACCGATCGGGCCGCCCCATAGCGTGCCAAACTGCTGGTCATGCCTTGCTGGGCAGTTCTCAGCGTAAGCAAATTTAGAGAAGCCATGCCGCCGCGCTGAAGGGTTTGGCGGGCGACTTCATAGCGGGCAACGTGGAGAGCAAACTGCTGGGCAATCAGCCGCAGGATCACGGGTCGCACGACGGCACTCACCGCGATCGCGCTACTCCCCTTCAGCACCAAGCTCAAGGGATCTTGCCGCAAACTTTCCGGCACATGACGGGCCAAGTCACTGCTGGCAATCACCACCTGGATTTCCGCATTCAGCGCATTTTTATCTTTGGCAGGCATTTTCTTCCAGGCCCGCTCCAGCAGATGCAGAAAGATTTCCGACTCCAATTCGATCGCGCTCATGTCGCTGTAATAGGTCAAGCGCAAATGGCGACAGACTTGCACCAAGATATCTTGATAGGACAGTTCCCCGCTGCGCCGCTGAAGCACCGTCACCCCATCCGCTGCCAGGAACCGAAAGCGATCTTCCAGGGCATCAAGCCAAGCCACTGGGGGCAAACTTTGAATATCGAGCGGATCCAACTTATTCACATAATCGATCGGGTTGAACTTGGGCCGAAACAGAATTTCCGTCAGTTCGCGCAGTTCTTCCTCCGTTGCCAGTTCCAGGGCGGCGCGCAGATCGTTATCCGATGGATGGGGTTCGGATACAGGCATCGCAACGGGCATCCGATTCAGCGATCGATCGTCCACGGCAGGCAACTCCTCTCGGTTCAACTGCGGCCTATTCTAGCGAAAATCGATCGTTACGGCTGGGAGCGTTACGGCTGGGGGGCGGTGGACGGAGGCGTAGCGGACGGAGGTGTGACGGTAGAGACCGGGGTGGGGCATTCGCTGGGCGGGGTGAGCTGAATTGTCACATTGCTATAGGCCGGGACTTTAACCAGTTGTGAAACGACGAATTTCGCCCGATCGTTAGCTTTGTTGAGGATCCCTTCTTGGCAGGCAGCCGTGATGATGCGTTCGAGGGCTTTTTCTTGGGCGAGGGTTTGCAGACTGGGGGCAACATCGGGGCCGAGGCCCAGAAAGCCCCGATTGTAGTCATAGACCTTGGACTGGGTAATGTCGATTTTATTGTCCAGAATGCGCGGGGCGGGGAGACGAATCGTCAGCTGATCGCCCTGGGCTTGGATATCCTGGGGCTGAATTTGGCTCAGATCGACTCCGGCACGCACTTGACCATGGGCGACATAGAGCAATTTGGTAGTGCCGATCGTCAGTCCCACCCAATTGGCCTGCTGCTGCGTCGGCACCACCGCTTCCATCGTGAAGACCGCCGTGGTTAGTTCACTGGCTTCCTGAACTTGTTTCACCACCACCGATCGTACATCCACCTGCGGCACGGGCGGCGCGGGCCGCAACCAACCCAACACATTGCCCAAAAACTGATCCCCCTGCCGCCACAGGCCGATTAATAAAATTCCACCCAACATCATTGCTCCCCCGATCGTCATCAGTGCAAGGTTCCGCGTCAGGCCATTGAGCGCTTGCAGGGTTGAGGGTTGGGTGGCAGCGCGCGGCGAAACCGAGGAACGAAAAAGTGGGGAACGCATGGTCGGTGGACTCAGGAGCGAAGAGAACAAGAAACTGCTAAGGAATGCCAACCCATTCTAGCGAGGCTTTTGGTTTTTTCTCGCGGAGGAGTGAGATAATCCCAATTATAGTTGATTTGAACTATTTTTTCTGCATGAATCCAGCGTGATCGCAATTCCCAATTCAACGGATTGAATCGATCGGGTGGGATGATGGGGGCGATCGTGGGTTGGCGTAGGCTGTGGGCGTGGGATGCACGCCCCTACGGATCACTGACCGGGATGGGGCAATGATCGATCCCTCCCGTATGGGCGCGTTTTCCGCGCCCTCAATCTTGGAATTGCGACAAGGATGCTGATCGGGATGACTGTGGAAATTCTCGTCGTCACATTTCAGAATTCTGAGGCACAATGAAAACCTATCAATCCGCCATCGCACTGTTGTCTTTATCGACCGAGTCATGCTTATCCGTAGCGCTGTCGAAGCTCCTGAAAAGACCGTCCAACGCACCTGGAAGCCCTATCCGAACTTCAAGGTAATTGTTCTGGATGACGATTTCAACACGTTTGAGCATGTCGCAACTTGTCTGCTGAAGCACATTCCCAACATGGATAGCGATCGGGCTTGGGGTTTAACCGAGCAGGTTCACCATGAAGGGCAGGCGATCGTCTGGGTCGGCCCCCAGGAGCAAGCCGAGCTGTATCACACCCAGTTAGCCTGGGAGGGCTTGACCATGGCTCCCTTGGAAGCAGCATAGATAAAAATCAATGGCTAATTGTCCGGGATTGTCAAAAAACCGCTGAAAATTGTAAGGATATAGTTCATTGTCGCGGTGATGCTAAGTCTGGCTCATACCGGGTTTGAGCAAGTTGATTCAGGTTATCTGAGTCACGATCGCCGTTTGAGAGTTCCGTTGATCAGTCGTCACTTCAGTTTGATTCGGGGGTCTGCCAGCAGATTCGTCACCGATCCGTCTGTTCATTGTGAAACGCCTACCCTTGAGTTTTTGTGCGGTGAATCTCTTTTGTGCGGTGAATCTCTGTCGCCGATTTTGCTCTGTACATTTTTTTAATGCGATTTTATGAATAATTCTGTGTCGATCACTGCAAGTTTGCGATCGCGTGACGATCGTCAGCATGACTTGAATTTTGCCCAATCCTGGGTTGGCGCGGACGACCAACTCAAGGCAAGCGCGGTGCATCATCCACCGGGGATCGAACGCGCCCAACTTGCCTGGGATTGTTTGACCCAACTGACTCAGGCATTTCAGACCCAGTCTTGGCAAGCTACGCCCAATGAAGCGGCGATCGCCCGCATATTTCTGCCGCAACTGGCCCTAGCCCTGGCTTTAGATGACTGTACGATCGCGCTGTACAACGGGGCGGGCACACTGGTGCTCGCTCGCTACGCCTATCAAGCCGCAACGCAAACCATTGAACAACTCGATTTCCCGTCCGAACCGCCGATCGGCGCGGCAACAGCGGCGGTGGGGATCACACAATTTGCAGTCGTGAAGCCCCAAGGAGACTCGGCGCAGGCCACCACGCAACTGATCGCGCCGTTGGTCGATTTTCAGGGGTTGCTGGGGGAACTGTGCGGCCAGCGATCGCAGCCGTTCGAACCCGCCGAATTGCTGCTGGTGGAGCAGTTGGTGGGGCAATGGGTGCTGGGCTTACGGCGGAATCGGTTAGCCCAGAGTCATCACAGTCAAGCAGTCGAACTGAAGTACTTGAGTCAGTTGCAGGATGCCTTCCTGGGCACCATGTCCTATGAACTGCGGATTCCCCTGTCGAATATGCAAATGGCGATCCAAATGCTCACGTTGACCTTGCAGCGATCGACCCCCACTACAATCTCATCGGCAGTGCCATCGGATACCAGCCCGAACGCAACCCCGGAAAAGCTCTTGCAGTATTTAGACGTGCTGAAGCGCGAGTGCGATCGGGAGACCAAGCTGATTCA
>JBJORF010000068.1:0-25202 GCA_046049545.1 Cyanobacteriota bacterium
CGGATTTTGGATATTGCCGATCGGATTGTGCATATGGAAGATGGGTGTTTGGTGAGGGATGCAGTGTGAGACGGAGAAAGTTCGGACAAGCAGATGTTGATTCTTTGGCATAATTAGAATTAACTTATCCGGGAACCGTGCGATGCTCTTCAACCGAAAACCTCCCGTCACTGAAAAGCGCATCACCATGCCTCAGGTGAGCTGGGACAAACTCGAAGAATTGTTGGCGAGCTTAGGTAATCAACGATCGACTCGGATTACCTATTACCAGAGCAAGCTGGAAATGATCGAGCCACAACCTGCCCACGATCGGATTGCGCGGTTGATGGAGTCGCTACTACTTGTATTGGCGGACGAATCGGGGGACGATGTGGCGAATTTGGGATCGCAGTTGCTGAAGCATCAGCCTCAGGGCATCGCGATTCAGCCGGACGGTTGCTATTATTTGGCCCAGCGCATCCGATCGGGCACCCGCGCCGAACTGGATCTGACCCAAACCCCGCCGCCGGATTTAGTCGTGGATGTGCAGCTTGATCAAGCCTCGCCTAAGCGCTTAGGACTCTTTGCAGGATTGGGGATTCCGGAGGTTTGGCAATATGTCACAAGCCTGAATGAGGTGGAAGTTTTGCAGGGGGAACTGACTTTGCTCGAATTGAAGGAGCACCAGTATGTTCCGATCGGTCATAGCCGGATGTATCCTGAATTGTCCCAGGCTCAAGTTGCGGACTTCATCGCCCAAAGTGACACGATTGGGCTGACGCAATCCTTGACTGTCCTACGCGATTGGGCGCGATCGGCCTTCGATCGCTAGCAATGTTTCAACCCCAGAAAAAAAGCTGACCCGAAAGCCAGCTTGAATCCTGCGAGGAAAATTCAAAATACCTTACAGATTGGCATTCGATACTGCTACTGCGGCGTGATGTTCCCCTTGCGGTTCATTTAGGAAGAACCCGCAGAGGAAGGTACAAATCATCGCCATTAGCCCCATGACCATGAATAGGGTCGAGGCATTGGTCAGACTAAAAATCGTCAGATAAATCACGCCGCCGACGTTTCCGTAAGCACCCACGTTGCCCGCAATCTGTCCAGTCACTTCACGCTTGATCAGCGGCACCATACCGAAGGTTGCACCACAACCCGCTTGGGCAAAAAAGGCCGAAACAATCACCGCCCCGATCGCTAAGGGTAAGCCCCAACTGGCGTTGACCTTGGCAACCGTCAAATAGCTCAACCCAATCCCGGCACTCAGCAGCACCATCGTCCATTTGCGGCTGCCGAGCCGATCGGAGATGATCCCACCACTGGGCCGCGAGAACAGATTCAAGAACGAATAGCTCGCCGCCACTAAACTGGCCGCTGTTGCATCCAGACCAAAGGTACTTTCAAAGAACTTCGGCAGCATCGACACCGTCGCCAACTCCGACCCGAAGTTTGTCACATAGGTCAGTTCAAGCAGAGCCACTTGGCGGAACTGGTAGCGACTCCGGGCATCGTAGCGGCGCGCCCCGCTCAGCAGTTCTTGGTTCACCTGCCAAGCCTGATAGCTCTGGTAACCGTAGAGCAATGCCGCCAGACCCCAAGCAATCCACAGCCCCGTTTGGCTAAGGAACTTCACGCCATGCAGTTGCCAAGCGAGCAGACCCAGGGCAAATACCAACCCGAAGTTCGCTACCATCATTGCCCAGAAGCTCGATACCGAGGTGACTTCCAAAGCACTGGCTTTTTTCGGACGGGCGTAGACTTGCCCAGCGGGGGTATCGGTGACGCTGCGAGCATAGATCAAGCCGTAAATCGCCGCGACGATCCCTGTCAGCGCGATCGTCCAGCGCCAGTTCCCTCCGCCGAGCCCCAAGCCTCCTACGCCGAGCGCCACCAGTGGCAGCCCGAACTTTGCCCCAAAGGCCCCGAAGTTACCCCAACCGCCGTAAACCCCTTCCGCGAAACCAATCTCGTTCGCTTCAAACCATTCCGATACCATCCGAATCCCAACGACAAATCCGGCCCCAACAAGACCCATGAGCAAGCGGCTGATCACCAGCTGATTGAAGTCTTGGGAGAGCGCGGTTCCGAGGCAAGGCACCACCGCGAACATCAATAAGATTGAATAGGTAATCCGTGGGCCAAACTTATCCAGCAACATCCCAATGATGATCCGCGCCGGAATCGTCAAAGCCAAGTTACAGATTGCCAAGGTCTTGACCTGGGCATCGCTCAATGCCAGTTCCTTCGCCACCGTGGTCGCAAATGGCACAAAGTTGAACCAACAAACAAAGGTCAGAAAGAAGGCAAACCACGTCATATGCAAGATGCGGTAGCGCCCACTGAACGAAAGCAATTTTCCCATAGGGTTCAAACTCACCAAGAATTCAAGTCAGCCAAAATCTCAATCATCAGTCAGGGGCAGTGCTCATCGGGATAGCTGGGTTGTAAGCATCGCAGTTGCGCACTGAACGAACTTCAGGCACAGCAATTCACTAGCAATTCACTGTGAAAAAGTTCGCTACGATACCGTAATGAGTTTTGGGAGCAGCTTTTTGTAGCCTGTTTAACAATTTTTTAATTATTATTCGTAAACCGCATAATCTTTATGCATTTAATGAATGTTTAAAAGCGGTGACTTTTGCAACCGATCGCTGACCAAAGAATGGAGAAGTTACGCTAGGCTAATCGGGAACTGAGCAACTTCAGGTCTTCGATCGCGCTTTCCGCCCGGTTCTTAAATTGCATTGAAAATATGCAATAGTGAGAAAGTGTTTAAATCACTACAGTCTGTTGATTCTGCATCGCGGTAATGCGGATTGATCATCAGCCCTGAAAATTTAGTAAAAGCTGATACAAAATTTAGGGTTTTCGTCGCGTAACTTAACTTCATGCAACGGCGGCAACCGACGATCGCGCGGTCATTGAGCGATGCGATCAAGCTTCTGAAAAGTGTCATCTGAAATGCTGGACTGTACGGTTTTAAGAATTGCCTCATAACCGCCGCTGCCTATTCCCTTATTCCGACTCATACGCAATGGCTAACTTCTCCCGACGTAAATTTATTGCTACCCTTGGCGCTACCGCCGCCGGCACGATGATTGCCAATGGCTGTACGCCGAGTTCAAAGAATCCGAGTACGAGTTCTTCGAATGCCCCGTCCGCTTCCGGTAAAGCCAATGCGGAGCCGCCAGAAGTCAAAGGTTTGAAGCTGGGCTTTATTGCCTTGACGGACGCGGCACCGTTGATTATCGCGAAAGAAAAAGGCTTCTTTGATAAGTATGGCTTGACCGAGGTGGAGGTTACCAAGCAGACTTCCTGGGCGACCACCCGTGACAATCTCGAACTTGGCGGCGAAAAAGGCGGGATCGACGGGGCGCATATTTTGACCCCGATGCCCTATTTCATGACCGCTGGCAAAATCACCAAGGGCAACACCCCCGTGCCGATGAGTATTTTGGCGCGGTTGAATACCAATGGTCAGGGGATTTCGGTTTCTAACGATTTTGCCAGTGAAAAGTGGGAAACTAAGGCAGGCAGTCTCAAAGCTAAGGTTGATGAGCGCAAAGGCAGCGGTAAGAAGCTGCAAGCAGCGATCACCTTCCCCGGTGGGACGCACGACCTGTGGATGCGCTATTGGCTGGCGGCGAATGGCGTTGATCCCGATGTGGATGTTGATTTGGTGGTGATTCCGCCGCCCCAGATGGTCGCCAACATGGAAACCAAAACCATGGATGTGTTCTGCGTGGGTGAGCCATGGAATGCCCGCTTGATTACAAAGAAGCTCGGCTACAGTGCGCTGACGACGGGCGAACTGTGGAAAGATCACCCGGAGAAGTCCTTTAGTGTGCGGACTGAGTGGATTGAGAAAAATCCGAAGGCGGCGAAAGCGCTGCTGATGGCGGTGATGGAAGCCCAGCAATGGTGTGATGATGACGCGAACAAAGAAGAAATGTGTAAGATCGCTGGTGCGGATAAGTATTTCAAAGCGCCGCCTGCCGACATTCTGGAGCGTGTGAGAGGGAACTTCGACATGGGTACGGGGCGGAATTTGCCGAACAGCCCGCTGGTGATGAAGTTCTGGCGCGATAATGCCTCCTTCCCGTACAAGAGCCACGATAAGTGGTTCATCACGGAAAATACCCGCTGGGGTAAGTTCACCGAAGCGGACTTGGCGTTGGTGGATAAAGTCAACCGATCGGATCTCTGGCGGGAAGCGGCGAAGGCCCTTGGCGTGGCTGATGCCCAAATTCCGAAAGAGGATTCCCGTGGTGTGGAAACCTTCTTTGACGGTGTCACCTTCGATCCGGCTAACCCGAGTGCTTATCTGAGCAGTCTGAAGATCAAGAAAGGTTAGGTTGCGTTCGACTTCCCGAGAGTCCCCCAATTTGGGGGACTCGTTGATTGCTAGACTGCGATGTTTTTCAGGCTTGCATTGCTCAGGCTTACGTTTCTCAAGCTCACCTAGGACACACAACCGTTAGGACGACACATACCATGACAGCTACTGCACCCAGACGCGCCCCGGCCCCGGCTTCCAAGACTTCGGCGATCGAAATGGCGCAAAAGTATCAGACGATTTTGGCTCCGATCGTTTGTACGGCGTTGGTTTTGCTAATCTGGCAAGGAATCTTTGGCGGCGAGGGCTCGAAAATGCCATCGCCTTCCAAGGTGGCGGCACAGATGGGGAGCTCGTTGCCCCAGGTGCTGAACCCGATGGAAGAGGGCAGTATTGTCCAGAATATTTTGATTAGTTTGCAGCGGGTGGGGATCGGCTATTCGTTGGCGGCCTTGTTCGGGATTGTGATTGGGGTGTTGCTCGGGGTGAGTAAGTTCCTGCGGGCGGGGTTTGACCCGATGGTGCAGGTGCTGCGGACGATTCCGCCGTTGGCTTGGTTGCCGTTGGCGTTGGCGATGTTCCAAGAAAATAACGCAGCGGCCTTGTTCTTGATCTTCATCACGGCGATTTGGCCGATTTTGATCAATACAGCGGTGGGGGTGCAGCAAATTCCCCAGGACTATAACAACGTGGCGAAGGTGCTGCGATTGTCGAAGCTGGAATATTTCACGAATATTTTGTTGCCTTCGACGGTGCCCTATATTTTCACCGGGTTGCGGATTGGGATTGGGTTGGCTTGGTTGGCGATCGTGGCGGCGGAAATGCTCAAGTCCGATGGCGGTGGGATTGGTTTCTATATTTGGGATGCTTACAACGCAGGTAACGAAGACAGCATGAGCCAGATTATTTTGGCGGTGTTATTTGTGGGCTTGGTGGGCTTGGCGCTCGATCGGTTGGTGGGTTGGATCGGCAAGCTGCTGGCTTCGGATCACTAACAGGCATCGAATCATTTGGCCCCCTAACCCCCAATTCTGGGGGGACATAAACAATGCCATGGATCGAACTCCCCCAGAATTGGGGGCTGGGGGGCGGTTCGGCAAGATTGATGTTATTGCTTTCCCAAATCCAACTATCCCAATACGACTCCTATGTCTCTTAGCTTTCTTGATATTGACCACATTGATAAAGTCTTCCCGCTCAAAGGCGGCGGTGAATATGTGGCCCTCAAAGGCGTAAGCCTGAAAATTAAGCCTGGTGAATTTGTCAGCTTAATCGGCCACTCCGGTTGTGGTAAATCGACCCTGCTGAATATCATTGCGGGGTTTGACCAAGCCTCGACGGGCGGTGTCGTCCTTGAAGGTAAGCAAATCACCGCACCTGGCCCCGATCGGATGGTGGTGTTTCAGAACTATTCGCTCCTGCCTTGGCTGACGGTGCGCAAAAATATTGCGCTGGCGGTAAATCGGGTATTGAACCATTTGCCCAAGGCCGAGCGCGAAGAAATTATTGAGCGAAATATTAAGTTGGTGGGACTGAGTCACGCTGCTGATCGCAAGCCGAGTGAACTGTCCGGTGGGATGAAGCAGCGCACGGCGATCGCGCGGGCTTTGGCGTTGCGTCCGAAGGTGATGCTGCTGGACGAACCGTTTGGGGCATTGGATGCGCTGACGCGGGGGAATCTCCAGGAGCAGTTGATGGCGATTTGTCAAGAAACAGGGATGACCTGCGTGATGGTGACGCACGATGTGGATGAGGCGCTATTGCTCAGCGATCGCATTGTGATGTTGACTAATGGCCCGGATGCCCACATTGGTCGGATCTTGGAAGTCGATATTCCGCGTCCGCGTCAACGGATGGAAGTGGTGAATCACCCGGCTTATTATGAGTATCGATCGGAGATCATTAATTTCCTGAACCAGCAGAAGCGTGCCAAGCGTCGTCAAGCGCGCAAAGCCGAGCCAGAACGGGCGGGCATTCCAGCAGTGGCGGCGGTCAAAACTCTGGAAAAGGTTAAGTTGACTTTGGGCTATGTGCCGACGACGAATGCGGCACCGTTGATCGTTGCGAAGGAAAAGGGCTTTTTCCAGAAGTACGGGATTACCGACGTTGATCTGGTGGCAGAACGCAGTTGGGGCAAAATTGCGGAAAAAACTGCCAATGGCCAGTTTGACGCATCGCAAATGCTGGCGGGTATGCCACTGGCAATGCTACTGGGCGTTTCGGGTCAACCACAGGCAAATATTATCAATCCGATGGTGTTGGCCCGTAACGGTAATGCCATTACCCTGAACCGCCAATTCTATGATCAGGGTGTGCGATCGCTGGCGGACTTTAAGCAAGCGATCGTCAACTCCCCCGATGCGGCCCACAGCTTTGGCATTGTTGATCAAATTTCGATGGGGAGTCTGCTGCTGCGGTATTGGATGGCGGCGGGGGGCATTGATCCGGATCAGGATGTCAACCTGACCGTGATGAACTCCAACACGATGAAAGACCAGTTGGCGACGGGGGATCTGGATGGTTACTTCGCGGCAGCGCCTTGGAATCACCAAGCGATTCAAGCGGGGAATGGCTTTGTTGTGGCGACGGACTTGGAACTGTGGGAAAACCACATGAGCCAAGTCCTCGGGATGCGCGAAGACTGGGCCGAAGCTAATCCCACCACCGCGATCGCATTGATGAAAGCGTTGATCGAGGCTTGTCGCTACTGTGATGACGTAGCGAACCGCGATGCCGTAGCCCAGCTCTTAGCCCAGGAAAAATATCTCAATCTTCCGGTGGATGCCATTCGGCCCGGTTTGGCCCAGCCCTATCAACGGGGTACCGAAGCGCCAGCCGAAAGCCTGCCTCGGTTCAATCGCTTTTATCTTGAACAGGCGAACTTCCCGCGCCGTCTGGAAGTGCTCTGGATCATGACCCAGATGGCCCGTTGGGGTATGGCTCCGTTTCCGAAGAACTGGGTGGAAGTGTTGGAGCGGGTGTACAACCTGGATCTTTACGGTAAAGCCGCGCGGGAGCTGGGACTGCCCGATCGAGCGGATGATCGCCAGCCGGTGCAGTTGTTTGACGGGGTGATCTTTAATCCGGACGATCCCGTGGCTTATCTCCAAAATCTGGCGATCAAGCGGGAGATTCGGATCGAAAATATTGTGCTTGATCGGCCCACGGTTAAAGTCGCTTAATCGGTTGATGACTGAATCAGTTGATGACTGGCGGGTTCTATCCATTCTTATTTGGTGATTATTGCTATGCAAACCATTGCTTCCACTGCGGCGAATACAGCGCCTCGCGCGATCGTCAAGAAAGGGGTTTCGATTAGTAATGTGTCGAAAGCCTATGGCTCGACGGTGGTGCTTGAGGATGTGAACCTCGAAGTGCAAGAAGGTGAATTTATTTGCGTCATTGGCCACTCTGGTTGCGGCAAAACCACGCTGCTGAATATGGTCTCCGGGTTCAACTCCCCCACGAGCGGCGATGTCTTGGTGCATGGAAAACCCGTGGAAGGGCCGGGGCCAGAGCGGATGGTGGTATTTCAAAATTACTGCCTGCTGCCTTGGAAGACGGTTTATGAAAATGTCTACCTCGCGGTAAATTCGGTTTATCCCGGTAAATCCAAAGCTGAGAAAGACGAAATCGTCAAAAACAATCTCCATATGGTGGGATTGGATGAGGCGATGGATAAGAAACCAGGGCAGATTTCTGGTGGGATGAAGCAGCGGGTGTCGATCGCCCGCGCCCTCTCCATTCGGCCCGAAGTGCTGATTCTGGATGAACCCTTTGGGGCCTTGGATGCGATCACCAAAGAGGAATTGCAAGAAGAATTGCTGCAAATCTGGGAAGAAAATCGGATCACGATCATGATGATCACCCATGACATCGATGAAGCCCTATTCTTGGCCGATCGGATCGTGATGATGACGAATGGCCCGCGCGCGAAGGTCGGCGAAATTATCGATGTGCCCTTTGCCCGGACGCGGGTGCGCGAAGAGATTACGGAAACGGCGAAGTATAAGGAACTGCGCAACTACGCGCTGGATTATCTGTATAACCGTTACGCGCACCACGAAGACTAAGATCCGGGCGGTGACCGATCGGAATTGATTTGGGATCAAATTATGCCGTTGCGTCCTCGAGATGCAGCGGCAATTTAATTCAGAATTCCGTCTCTTGGCCTTCTACCGAATGGCAAATGCGTTCTGATGCTTCTCGGTGACAACTTGGTAGCTGATCGCAAGCCCCATGCCAGTTCCCTTACCCACAGGTTGGGTAGTGAAAAAGGCATGGCTTTAATTGCTGTGGTTGTTTGTATTGCTGGGTTGTACTTGGTACATCGGTGGTCATAGACGTTCTGCCCGGGATCTTCATAAACTCTTGTCTATAGTTCCATAACGACACCAAAATCCCACAGGAGCAAGCGTCCACCTATCGCTGGAGAGAGCGATCGCCTCTATCTAAAGACATAAGCCGCGCTATAGAAATCCTCCGCTTGGGGGAATAGGTACTGGGGATGAGAGCGCTATATTGAGGGCATCCGGGTGTGGCCCATGCGCAACGTCACAGGAATGATTATGCTCAGTTTTTCCGCCGCCGACTCTGGCGATTTGTGGGCCACAGGCCAAAGTGCCATCGACCAGCGATCGGCCCGGTTTCTTGCTCGCAATCCCCATTTAGTCGCTTCATTACCCCCGCTCCTGGTGCATCAGCCCTTGTTGCGACGACAGTTGTTGGCCCCGCTTTGGCTGGCAGAGCAACGCTGTGGGGCTTCGGAATACTACATTCAGGCGATCGTGCGGGGGGACGTACATTTTCTGAGCAGTAATCTGGCGGGGCGATCGCGCATTTCGGTCACGGTAAATGGGCAATGTTGGTTGCTGGGCCGTAGTGTGAGCTGTGCGTTGACCTTGCCCTTGGCCTCAATTTCGCGCTTCCATGCGGCGATCGGTTATTGCCGCGATCGGGGGCTGTATTTGGTGGATTTGGGCAGTCGGAATGGGACGTTTATCAACCAGCGCCGCATTCCCCGTCTGCGGAAGTATTTCCTGCGAGAGGGGGATGTGATTCAGCTGAGTCACTTGCAGTTTCGGGTGCTGATTGCCGCCAGTGAAGGCGATTGGGCTGCGGATGAGCGGACGCAGGCCCTTGATCCCGCGCCTAATGCTGCCTAGCTCAGTGGCGATGGGGGCGATGGGGTGGATTTTGGGCGATGTGAAATGTGCGGCTTAGGGTAGATCCCTCGGCGAGAAATCCGGCTTAAAATATCGGGCAATACCGTTCGGCGATCGTGCTGGGCGGCCTGATTGTGTAACCCGTTCACCAGCCACCCGTTTACCTGCAAATTCATGGCCTATTTCTTTCAGTTTGAGCAAGATTTTGTCGATGGCTTGCAATGTATTCCGATGGCGGTACGCCTGAAACTTGATACCTGCGGCATCAAATTGAAGCTCGATCAGTGGAACCATTTTAGTCGCAGCGATCGGCAGGAATTGCTCGATCGTCCCTGTATGGCGCTGGGTGAGGTGTTGGATTACCGTCAATTTTTGCAGAATTTGATTGAGCGACGGACTGGCCAAGCGGCCCAATCCCTGGCGGTTGATCCCAATCCGGCATGGCTGAATGCGGATCAGATTCCCGAGGCAGTGCAGCAGAAAGCGGCGGCGGTTGACTTTTGGTTGTCCCCGGAGCAATGGGCGAAACTTTCGCCGATTCAACGCTTTGCGCTGATTAAGCTGAGCCGGTCGAGCCATGAAAACACTAACTTTATCCCGGCGCTACAAGAGTTTGGGTTGATTGCCGATCGGGTTTGAGTGGCATCGCCCCAATGCGGGGTGTTGGGATCTATCGCTAAGAAATGTCAACAGAGTTTGAAACATATTGCGCTGCCGTGGGAGCATCGGATTGCTCAACCGCACGTCGGCGATGCGAATCCACTGATTTGAATTCACTGCCGCGATCGGGCAGGAATTGTTAAAATCATTAGACAAACTGCATTTCAGAAAAGGGATAGACAGCCAGCATGGGTCGAATTGGGGTTTTATTATTGAATTTGGGTGGGCCGGATAAGCTGGAAGATGTGCGGCCATTTCTGTACAACCTATTCGCCGATCCTGAAATCATTCGCCTGCCGTCACCACTGCTGCAAGCGCCGTTGGCTTGGCTGATCTCGACCCTGCGAGCCAGCCGCTCCCAGGAGAACTACAAAAAGATTGGTGGGGGTTCGCCGCTGCGCCGGATCACCGAAGCACAGGCGGCCGCAATGCGCGATCGGCTTCAGATGATGGGCCATGAGGCTTCAATCTATGTGGGAATGCGCTACTGGCATCCGTTTACCGAAGAAGCGATCGCCCAGATCAAGCGCGACAAAATCGAGAAGCTGGTCGTACTGCCGCTCTATCCGCAGTTTTCGATCAGTACCAGTGGATCGAGCTTCCGCCTGCTCGATCGGCTCTGGCAGAATGACCCAGATTTGCAGCAGATTGAATATACGATTGTGCCATCCTGGTACGACTTTCCGGGGTACCTTCAGGCAATGGCGCAGTTGATCGGTAAGCGGATCGATGACACCAAAGACCCCGCCAATGCCCATGTGTTCTTCAGCGCCCATGGTGTGCCCGTGAGCTATGTGGAAGAAGCGGGCGATCCCTACCAACAGGAAATGGAAGCCTGTACAGCGGCGATTATGCAAACCCTGAATCGCCCAAATCAGTACACCTTGGCCTATCAGAGCCGAGTTGGCCCGGTGGAATGGTTGCAGCCTTATACCGATAAAGCGATCGAGGATCTAGCCGAAAAGGGCATTGAAGAACTGGTCGTGGTGCCGATTAGCTTCGTTTCAGAGCATATTGAAACCCTGGAAGAAATCGACATGGAGTACCGTGAGATCGCCGAGGAAGCGGGGATCAAGACCTTTGCCCGGGTGCCAGCACCGGATACCGATCCGACCTTTATCCAAGCCTTGGCGGATTTGGTAGTGCGTGCATTACAAAGCCCGAACATTGCCTTCTCGGATACGGTGCGCCCCTCGGAAACCACCAAGCTCTATCCCCACGAGGGCTGGCAGTGGGGGATGACTTCGAGTGCGGAAGTGTGGAACGGGCGATTGGCGATGGTCGGGATCTTGGCAGTGATCTTTGAAATGGTCACGGGCCATGGCCCACTGCATGCCCTCGGCATTTTGACCCGCTAGATGCTTGACCCGTGCTAGATGGTTGGGTCAGGTCGTTGGACGACGACCTTCGCGGTACCAGCGCTGCCACTGGACGGCACTGCGGACGGCGAGCCACAGCATCAGCAGCGCAATCAAGCCGCCTTGGGTCGGTGCATCGAAGGCAAACAGCGTCAAAATCACGCAAATCACGTCCTGCCCAAATAATAGCCACAGCGGCATCCGGCGTACCCGATAGGTCCAGCCGACAATCAGCAGGCGAATCACTAAGGCAAAGACAAGACTGACGATCGTCAAGATGACCGTCTGTCCACCGGGTAGCATATTGTCCTTGGCGATCGCGAGACCGACTAATCCGCCGATCGCCGGACTCAATACTAACTCCATCGCCTGAATCAAGCGCTGCCCAAAGCGATCCTTCGAGCCCACAATTTCTAGAATGGACCAGCCAGCGAGTAAGCCGAGGATCAGCGGCGGCGGCATCAATGATAGACCAGGTAACTGTGACCACAGCGACTCACTGTACAGCGCAATCACCAATAGCGGGAGCGCAATGTGCAATCCCACCGCCGCCGACCCGGACAGCACTGCCAATAAAATCTCTAACATGAATGCGTTCTTGCCCTAGGACCCTCTATTTACATTACGGCCAATGATGAATGCCGCCAATCATTCCGAGTAATAGTGCCCCGCCCCACCAGACATTTTGCCGGAAGAATAAGTTATAGCGCGATCGGGGAATGTGCGGCTGATTCAATGCCCAATATTGCCAGAGCCAACCGCTTGTAGCGATGCCCAGACTGACCCAAAACGCCCACCCCAGCTGCATTAGACTGCCGAGCTTGGCCAGCACCACCGCCGTCGCGACATAAAATCCCCCCACTGCATGGGTCACATAGCGCCCAAAGAACAAGGCACTGGACTTCACGCCGATGCGCTGGTCATCTTCCCGATCGCTCATCGCATAAACGGTATCGAACCCCAAGGTCCACAGCAGTGTTGCGCCCCAGAGGAGCCAAGTGGCAGGCGTTAAACAGCGCCAGTCGAGACCGCTTTTACCTGCGCCTGTCACCATGCTCCAGCTAATCAGCACCGCAAAGCCCCAGGCGATCGCCAGCACCAACTGCGGCAAGGGAAACACGCGCTTCATCGCCGGATACAGCACAATCACGGGCACCGCCGCCACGCAAAGTAAAAAAGTCGTCCAATTCAAAAACAGCGTCAACCCCGCCGCACAGGCAAAGGCTGCCAACATCACGCCGATCCCGACCTTGACCGAAAGCGCACGGGAAGCGAGGGGACGGGTTTTGGTGCGTTCGACTTGGGGATCGATGTCGCGATCCCAGAGGTCATTCACGACGCAACCCGCCGCACTGGTGGCTAAACTGCCCAGAACAATTACCCCGATCAAAATCGGATTGGGTCGCCCGCCGGAAGCCAGTACCACCGCCCAGAGTGCCGGAATCATCAGAATTAGCCGTCCTTCGGGTTTATCCCAGCGCAGCAGCCGGACGATCGCGCGACCAGTGGATTCAGGAGTGGATTCAGGAGAGGTCTGGGACATCGGGCGACGCAGCGGTTGGGACAAATTAATTCGGTGCCACCACATATTTGTGCCACCACATACTTGTCAGGTGCAAAATATTTTAGGGGCAACCACATACTTCCATGGCTATGTTTATTCTCCTACGGGCCGTGGGCAAATTCCAAGTTCACGAAGAATTCTCGACTTTTCCTGAGGGGCGATCGCATATTGTGCTACAAACAGCTCATAGACTTACGCCCGGCCCCTTGCGGACAACTGCTTCATGGTGATTTCAGCTTTTCCCCAGCGATCGACGGATATGCGTGAATTGTTGCCTGATCGGATTTTGGCGGCGATCGATGTCGGCACCAATTCGATCCACATGGTGCTGGTTAAAATTCAGCCGAATATCCCGGCGTTCACAATCATTGGCCGGGAAAAAAGTACCGTGCGCTTGGGCGATCGGGATTTGGTCACGGGGGACTTGACCCCGGCGGCAATGGATCGGGCGATCGCGGCGCTGAAGCGTTGTCAGGAAGTGGCGAAGGCCAGCCAAGCGGAGGAAATCATTGCTGTGGCAACCAGCGCCATGCGGGAAGCCCCGAATGGGCCGGAGTTTTTGCAGCAAATTGAGATCGACCTGGGGCTGCGGGTCGATCTGATCTCCGGGGTGGAGGAAGCGCGGCGGATCTATCTCGGGGTGCTGTCGGGGATGGCCCTGGAAAGTCAGCCCCATGTGCTGATCGATATTGGGGGGGGCTCGACGGAACTGGTGCTGGGGGATGGGCATGAACCTCGGAGTTTGAGCAGCACCAAAATCGGTGCTGTACGACTAACCCAGCAGTTGGTCAAGAGCGATCCGATCGGCGAACCGGAATTCATTGCCTTGCAGTCCTACATTCGGGGCATGTTAGAGCGGCCGATCGAGGAAATCCGGGCGAACCGTCGTCCCGGCGAAACCCTGAAAATGATCGGCACCTCCGGCACGATCGAAATCCTCGCCGAACTCACTGCCCGCGCCAAAACGGGGAATGTTCCCACGCCGCTCACGGGCTATGAACTGTCGCTGAAAGAGGTCAATGGCTGGGTGAATCGGCTTAAACAGCTTGACTACGCGGGGCGCTTGGCGATTCCCGGCATGAGCGAACGCCGTGCGGAAATTCTGTTGGCCGGAGCGCTGATTTTGCGCGAAGCAATGACGATGCTAGATATTCCGGCGCTCAAGGTCTGCGAACGATCGCTACGCGAAGGCGTGGTGGTGGACTGGATGCTGGCCAATGGCCTGATCGAAGATCGCCTGCGCTACCAAGGCTCCGTACGGCAGCGCAATGTGCTGAAAACGGCGCAAAAGTACCATGTCAATCTGGAGCACAGTGAGCGGGTGGCGGCCTTCGCGCTGACGCTGTTTGACCAGACCCAGGGGCGTTTGCATCAGTGGCAGGGGCGCGATCGGGATTTGCTCTGGGCGGCGGCGATTTTGCACAATGCGGGCCATCACATTGGCCATTCGGCCCACCATAAGCATTCCTACTACCTGGTGCGCCATGCGGAACTGCTGGGCTACACCGAAATCGAAATTGCGACGATCGCCAACCTTGCCCGTTATCACCGCAAAAGCGGCCCGAAAAAAAAACACGACAATTATCGCAGCCTGACCAGTAAGCGCTATCGCAAGTTGGTGGATCAACTACATCCGATTCTGCGGCTGGCCGTCGCGCTTGATCGTCGGCAGATTGGGGCAATTACCGATTTACGCTGCGATTACCAAGCCGATCGGCGCGAATTGCGGTTGCATTTGTACCGTCAGCAGCCGACCGATCCCTGCGAACTCGAACTGTGGAGCTTGACCCAGAAGAAAGAAAGTTTTGAGCAAACCTACAGTGTGAAACTTTTGCCGTTGCTGGCCTAACGGCCAATGCCGATTGCCGGATTCACCGCAAAATATGCCGAAATCTGCGTTGGCGCTTTCGAAAAAAGCTAGAATAAGCCGTCTTAATCTGGCTGTTTGAGTATTTTTGCAGGATGATTCGATCGTGGATGCACCACCGCCTACTTGCGTAACCACCGCGCCGCGAATTCGGCTCAGTCCCACGGTGGCGCGGTTTTGGCGATTCATGCTGGCCTATGGTTGCGCTTTGGTGATCGTGTCAGTGGTCCATGGGGTGTTGTTTGGGCCGCGCGCGGGGGCGGTGGCGCTGTTGGTGATGCTGTTGGTTTGGTGGGGGACGCTCAGCTTTGGGCAGGCGTGGTTTGTGCCCTATTGGGTAGCGGCGTGGGGCGTGGAAACGGTACAGCTCGGCCCGCAGGCCCATCGCCCCTGGTCAGCTGACAACGGGTCGGCGTACAACTGGATAGAACTCGATCGACAGACCCAGGCATTGCAGGCGCAGGGCTTTGTGAAATTGCAGGATTATCAGCGGCTGCGCCCCGATGGATCGTTGCGTCCGGGGCAATGGCAAAGTTTCGCGCGGTGTTTTACTCATCCTGAATGGCGCAGCTATGCGGAGATTGGGTTTCGGTTAATGCCGATCGTGCCGTCGGCCGTTGACTCAGAGCCAGCCGTCGTGGATGTGCTTTATGGGGTCTGTTGCAGTTGTTTTGAGTGCGACTGGTTGCTGATCGATAGCAACTTAGCCCCCCATCGGCGTGAAAGTTTACTCTATGCTTGGCGACATCCCCGTGAAGTGCGGCATTACTATCCGCAATTGCCAGTGGCCAACCTGGTCGATCGGCATCAGGCAAATCGCGCGACCTTAATCCAGCAACGGGAACTCCAACCCCGTCCGCCTGCGGCTTTGGATCAGGCTTGGGATGTTTACTGTACCCTCCAGCGCGAACTGATTCAGCGACCCTGGCAACGATTACGCCAGCGCAATTTGCTTGTCGCAATGTTTGAAGCGACGCAGTTTGAACGTCATCCGCGCGATCGTTGGCTACCGCGCTAGCGGCTGGTTATTTCGCGATCCACTGTCGAAACGCTGGATCGCGACCCAATTCCTGCCCCAATCGCTCACCCACCGCTTGTGCGCCCTGTTGATTAATGTGGCTCGGGTCAGCAAAGCGATCGTAACGGTTGGGCCAAGCCTGACCGAGATCAATGAAGCGGGTCAGCTTGCCCTGAGCCACGAGATCTTGCTGAAACTCCCGAAAACTCATCTCATGGCGTTGCCGATCGGTATCCAAGTAGATATCCGTCAGCGGCAAATTCACAAAGACGATCGGTATTTGCTGTTGCTGCACGCGCTGAAGCAATCGTTCGGTCGCCGCCGCCTGTGCGCCATCCAGCGCAAAGTCACGATAATCGCGATCGTAAGCCCCCGGAATCTTTGCAAACCGCTGAAAATATTGCTCCGGCACAAACACCTCCCGGACGATTTGTAGCCCCAGGGCTTCGCGTTGATCGCCAATGGTCGGCCCTTGTAAATCCGGCACGAGGATCGGGCGTTGTCCCGCTTTGAGTGCGGCTAAACCAGGGGCTGTCTGGAGCTTCTGGTGGGTAATGTCCTTGCGACCTTGGTTAAATGCCCGTGCGCCATCCCCCCAAACAATTAACTTGGGCGGCTGCGCCATCGGCTGTTGGGGGAACACGGATTCGAGCAGCACCGATTCGAGCAGCACCTGTTCCACCTGGGCTGTCGCCCCATTCATCCCCAGATTGAAGATTTTCAAGTCCGGATAGCCTTGGTCTGACAGCTGTTGCTGCAATGCCACGGGGTCAATGCCCTGCAACGAGCGGGAACTACCAATAATCAAAATATCCGGCGTGCCATGCTGGGCCAAAAACTGTTGATACAGGCCCAACTGCCGATCGATCTGAACGGCACTGAGGGTTGGGAAGGGGGTGGTGCGATCGGCGATCGGGAGCGTCCAGAGCTGTGGCTGTCCCGCCACCAGCGGTGGTGCAAAAGCGGGCGGTACCGCCGCTAAGAGACTGCTGCATCCGACGCTCAACGCAATCAGACCCGCCCCGATATTTGAATGGCGATGAATTTGACCCATGGCAGTACTTACGCGCGTCAGCTTGTGGCTCATCCCAAAGTCATCTTTTCCCGAAAGTTATCTTTTCCCGAAAGTTATTGTCCCGCGATCGGGCATCAGCGCATCCAGCTTTACCCAATCCTTATCGCGATTGTGCCACGGACACCCGCGTAATTCTAATGGAGAACCGTTGAAATGCACGCTTAAACGTCATGTCCTAGTAACTGTCATCTGCTCGTGTCGTCCCGATCGACGAGAAACAAAGGCATCCTCGTCGGTTCATAATTTACCCAGTTCATAATTTACCCAACTCATCGGGGACGATCGCCTATTCCTCTGGGGAGATTTTGGGGGAGCGGGCTTGACTCCGACGCGCGCAACACCAGCGTCGATAAACATGGGAAAATAATCATGGCAACCCACAGCTTCAAAACCACAGGAATCCATGAGTCAGTACGAACGATTAGTCCTAATGGCCGAAGACGAGCTGACCCAATACAGTTCTGATGCCCGCAAAATCGAAAAACTCCGCCGTAAAATCGGCCTCTCCGTCTCCGCCGCTGAACAAAAGCAAGTCAAAGCGCAACTCGCAGAAGAGATGCCAGACAACCTCATCAACCGCATTTTGATTGAACAACGTCAAGCCGCCGCCCTGCCCTTCTGGGGTATTGCCGGATTGGGTTTATTATTTGGCATCTCTTTCATGCAGCCTGTGGACTTGATTGCTACGGTCGTCGGGGGAGCCGCCGCGATCGCGATCCAAAAGGAAGGCTGGCGGCGACATGCGAAGCGACTGGTCTTGCAAACCCTGACTGAAATCGAAGATAGCCTGAAGCGGCCCGATGCATAGGCGATCGGGTGGTGCTGATCTGGACTGATCACCTGGATTAATGCTTTGGGTCGATGGTTCGGGTCGATGGTTCGGGCGTCAGGCCGAGCGGCGGCTCGGCCCAACCGATCACGCCTAAAACAAATACCGCATCTGTACCTGTACCGCTGTACTGCCCCCAGCGGCAACAAAGGCGGCATCACCAAATTTGGGTGGCCCTGCCCGCAGTCCAGGATTGCGCGAAAAGCCGAAGCCCTCGGTCGGGATGCCGAGACGATTGCGATTTGCCTTACCGTCGCTGTTTTCATCATGGAGCACCGCGATCGCGTAGCTTCCCGACTTAATCCCGCTGAAGGTCACAGTGACGGTGCTGTCCTCAATCGCGGCACATTGGCTTTTGAAGCCGCCATCGCCCGGAAACCCCCGGCTACTGTTAAAGATGCTGAGGCAAACCTGGCCTTTGCGATTGCGTAGACCATCGACCTGAACCGAAACATTACCCGCATTGGCCTGGGCGGCGGCACTCAAGGCCAAGGGCAAGGCGACGAGCACTGCGAAACCCAAAGACCAACGATTGATGTTGAACATCGAAAATATCCTCATGAGGGCATCAGTTTTTGGAATAGGTGATCTTTCCAAAGAAGCCATTTACAATAATTTACATCGAGTAATCGCACCCGGATTTGAATTTTTCCCATGTCGACTGTGATTCCTAGGCATTCTGTGGATTTAGACCGATCGGTGTTGCCGCCGCCATTGGTTTGGTGGCGGCGCTGGTTGCCGAAAAATCTTCGCCAAGTTCAGTGGCGATCGCTCACTTCACTCTTTTGGTGGCTGAAGCTGGCCCATCCTTGGTCGGGATTGGCGATTTTGAGTTTCTGGTGGCTGGTGGATCGCGATCGGCGACTGCTGCATCAGGTGCGACTGCAACGCTTATTTTTCGATCGGGTGAATTTTCGCGATATTGAGATCACGATGAGTGACTTTATCCGTCCCGAACTCTGGCTGTTGTAATGGCCCAGGATAATCACTGGGGATGACGGTGATCGTCAAAAAAATGACTCTTGGCACTGTTGCGTCGTGAAATCTGCATTGCAAGATGGTTGTCGAGGGTTGAGCCAACAAGCTATTCTGCATAGGTTGAACTGCCCGCCCCATATCTTCTGCCCGATCGGTTGAAATTGTATGAAATATTCCCAATCTATGATGGTTTTTGCCCTCAGCACTGTGGCTTTTGCGGCGATGCCCGCGCAGGCTGAGGAAGCGAAGCAGTCATCGTCGCCGATCGTCGCGGCGGGCGCGGCTGAGGCGGCGATCGCATCGCCCAAGGTCGTTCCGCCAAATTTATTGCGGCTTCCGACGGAGCCTGTGGCCCTACCGCGATCGGTGTTTCAACAGGCGGCAGCCACTCAGTCCTTGACCACGCCCTTGATCACGGCTGATGCGGCGGCCCCCGCCCCCCGCCGGAATGCCATGAATCCGTTGGTGCTGGCCCAGGCCCCCGCCGCACCAGCAAAACCAGTAGCTGCGCCATCGGTAACCACACCATCGGTAACTACGCCATCAATAACTACACCATCGGTAACCACACCATCGGTAACCACACCCTTGCCGCCGAGTCAGTTGCCCGCGCCGACCGCAGTGCCGAGTTTGATGCCGCCGAGTCTCACCCCTGCACCGAAGCCAGGCGCGGCACCGACGGTGGCGGATGCGTTGAAACTGCCGGAATACCTCAATCCTGACCCGAATCCCCTGCAATTCCCGACCCAGACGGCAGAAGTGACGCTGAAAGGGGCACAGCCCTTGAGCTTAGATCAGGCGATCGCCCTGGCCGAACGCAACAGTCGTCCGATCGAGCAAGCCAAATTGCAAATGGAACGCAGTCGAGCGGCACTGCGCGAAGCGCAGGCGGCGCTGCTGCCAACGGTGACGGCCCAAGGCGACATCACCCGTAGCAAAAGTGCCGATGTCGAAATTTCGGGACGGCAAACCCTGAAAAATCTTGATCGGGATTTGCAGTCGGCGGATTTTGGGACGCGGTTGCAGGCGCAGCAAACCGAGGCGCAAACGCGGGCTAGCCTGGAAGATGCTGATGATGCCCGTACGCGGGTCAATGCCAGTGTCGGCGTTCGCTACGATCTGATTACCTCCGGTCGTCGCCCGAACCAGATCCGGGCGGCGGAGCGGCAGTTGCGGCTGAGTGAACTGGAAGTTGATCGGGTCAGTGCCCAAACCCGCTTTGATGTGGCGGACACTTACTACCAGCTCCAGGAAGCCGAACAGCAGATCGAAACCAGCAATGCAGCGATCACCAGTGCGAAGGCCAACTTGAAGCAGGTGAAACTGCAAGTCGAAGTGGGGGTGGGGACGCGATTTGATGAACTGCGGGCGAACGTCCAGTTAGCGAATAATCAGCAGCAGCTTTCGAGCGCTCTGGCGAATCGGGAAATTCTGCGGCGGCGATTGGCCCAGCGCCTGAGTTTGCCGGAATCGGTGATCGTTGTGCCGAATGAAGCCCCAAAACGCGGGGCGGAATGGCCGTTGAGCTTGGAACAAACCATTATTCTGGCCTACAAAAATCGGGCCGAACTGGAGCAGCAGTTGGTGCAACGTGAAATTAGCGAAGCCCGCCGCAAAGTGGCGCTGTCGGCTTTGGGGCCGACGGTGAGCTTGGTTGCGCAGCTCAACTTCCTGGAATCACTGGATGATTCGGTGGGGGTGGGCAGTGGCTATGCGATCGCGGGACAGTTCCAGTGGAGCTTGTTTGATGGCGGTGCGGCGAAGGCGCAAGCGGCGCAGCAGGTCAAAGATCGCGAAATTGCCGAGTCGCGGTTTGCGGAGCAGCGTGGTCTGGTGCGGTTTGAAGTGGAGCAAGCCTACGCGACTCTGCGCTCCAATCAAGAAAATATTGAGACGACGAAGCAGGCATTAGAACAGTCGATCGAAGCCAGTCGGTTAGCTCAACTGCGGTTTGACAATGGGGTGGGGACGCAGACGGAAGTGCTGGATGCCCAGGCGGATGAGACCCGTGCCCGCAGCAATGCCACCACGGCGGTAATCGGCTACAACCGTTCCCTGGCACAACTGCGGCGGGCGGTGAGTAACTTGCCACAAAATCTCGCCCAAATTGTCAGATCTGCGCCAAAATAGAAAGCGTTTGCGCAGCGCCGACGGTTCGGAGGCGCTGATTGCGATCGAGCAGGATGAACGCGCTGAACTGTTGGAATGATGTCCGAATCCCTAGCCCTTTGATTTTTATGATTGCTAAACGCAAAGCGAAGCGCCAAATTTTGACCACGGCGATCGCCACCACTTGGTTGCTGACTGGCCCAGCGGTGGTGGCGCAAGCCCCCCTTGATCCGATCGCGGCTCCTGAAGCGGCCCCGGCGGTTCCGGCATTGGCGCCGATCGTCGAACCGGAAGTGATGGCCGCGCCAGTGCCCGAGCCTGTCGCCGCCGCATCGCCAGCGCCGTTGGAAGTGGACTCTGCGGCGGCGTTTATCGATCAAAGTGAGTACAATCTGGGCGCAACGGAGCGGGAAACCGTGGAAGTTGAGGTGATTACGCGCAATCAGCCTGCTGCTGACCTGGATGCCGCACCCGCTGGGAATGTGCCCAGTCAATTGCCCCAGGCCGAGGTCGCGGAGACCGCTGCGGTGCAGGTGGGGGATCTGAATTTGTCCAATTCGGGGATTGCTTGGCAGCCCAGTGAAGCGCCTGCTTCCGTGAGTATTGTGAATCCCGGCGCTTCCTACCTCAATTCGACCTTGATTCGCCCCTTGGCGGCGGCGAGCCAAACTTTGCTGAATATGGTGTTCCCGGTGGCGGTGCCTGCGCCGATTACATCGCTGTTTGGGTGGCGGATTCATCCGATCAGTGGTACGCAGCGGCTGCATACAGGGACGGATATTGCCGCGCCGATGGGTACGCCGGTGATGGCGGCGATGCCGGGGCGGGTGATTTTGGCGGATAACATGGGCGGCTATGGGATGACCGTGGCGATCGAGCATGACAATGGGATGCGTCAGACGTTATACGCGCATATGTCGGAGCTGTTTGTGCGTCCAGGCGACGTGATTCAGCAGGGAACGGTTGTCGGGCGTGTGGGTAGCACGGGCGCTTCGACGGGGCCGCATTTGCACTTTGAGTTGCGGCAGATGATGCCGGATGGGACTTGGGTGGCGATGGATTCGGGGGCGAATTTGGAAGTGGCGGTGAATAATCTCACCCGATCGTTGCAAATGGCGCAGCAAGCGAAGAATACGGCGATGCGTCCGCAGCCGGTGAAGGCGCAGTAAGCAGTTACTTAACTTTGGGATGCCCCGATCGGATGACTAGGTGGTTCGATCGGGTTTTTGATACTGATGGGCTGAAGATGTACGACGATACCTGTCGCTTCCTTGCGGAACATTTCTCAACGGACTTTGCGAGTTGGCTCCTGGGTGAGTCTGTTACGATGACAGAGCTGAAGCCTTCAGAGCTATTGCTTGAGCCCATTCGCGCTGACGCAATGATCTTGCTTCAGTCCAGTGATGTAATTCTTCATATTGAGTTTCAAACATCACCCAAGGTGGAAATTCCGTTTCGGATGTTGGACTATCGCATTCGAGGGCATCGGCGCTACAAGGGGAAGCGGATGCTTCAGGTAGTGATTTATCTCAAGCCAACAACTTCTGCGCTGGTTTACCAAACCAGCTTTGCACTTGAAAATACGGCCCATCATTTTCAAGTGATTCGTTTATGGGAGCAACCAGCTACGCTGTTTCTTCAGTATCCAGGACTTCTGCCCTTCGCTGCCTTAGGGGACAATGACAGCCCAGTGGAAGTGTTGCGCCAGGTGACTCAGATTGTTGATCAAATCACTGATCAGACAGCGCAATCGAATCTGATGGCAGCGTCAGCGATTTTGGCTGGGTTAAGATTGGAACAGGATGTGATTTATCAGCTAGTTCGGAGGGATGTTATGCAAGAATCCGTAATCTACCGATCGATCCAAGAGGATGCTGAAGTCAGAAAGCAACGCGAGATTGCCATGAACTCACTGCGCGAGGGTTTACCGATCGCGACGGTAGCTCGAATTACGGGCTTGGCGATTGAAGAGTTGCAGTCACTACAACAGCAGCTTCATGAGTCGTCACAAAATTCATAATGAAGCATCTTAGTAATGCTGACCGTCTGCTGTATCAAGCTGTGGATGAGGTTTTACATTATGTATGGGATCCCATTGGTGTGTCTGATATCCATCAAGCTCGGGATGAATATCATGCTTATTTGCCTCAGGTATTTTCGCTCGTTTGCGATGGGCGTGAGGTGAATGTAATTGCGCAGTATCTGACTGCGATTGCGCGTCAGCAAATGGGCTTCGATGAAAGTGCTGAGCACGATCGGATGGTCGCTGAATTGCTACTTGAATGGAAAGATTGGCTTGATGCGCGTTCAAGTTAACCAATCCTATTTGGCTGGAATTGGCATGGCTGTGAGTACCGCTAGCAAAATGGCGCGCTGCACAGGACTGTCGGCGAGTGAAGCGGTTTGCTGGTCAAGGGGAATCGTCTCGCTGAAAAAATTGATCGATCGATAGAGGTTGAGATATAGTTCTCGGTCTTGGAAAATGCGACTGGGCGCGATCGTGAAGCCCGTTGCCGCAGGCGACAAACCCATAATTAATGTGCCGGAATCAATATCGCCTTTGTCTGTCTGTCCTGGCGGATATTCGCGAATGCCCGCCAGGCCGATCATTTCCACTTTTTGCTGCTTGACGGCTTGAAATAATGCTTGAGCAAATGCGGGATCGACCCAGGCGAAAAAGTAAGCGCTTAATGCGGTGCCGCTGGCTCTGGCTTTGTCGATGGGTCGGCCAGACTTCGCATTGGCCGATTGAAAGACTAATCCTGTTTTGCTGTCGCGGTAGCGTTGCTGAAATTGCTGTGTAGTCTTTGATAAAAGGGGTTGATGATTTTGCCCCGTGGCCCGATCGAATAGCGCGATCGAGGCCAATACAGCGGCATTATCGGGCGGATAAGCTTCTTGGGGATAAGTTTCAATCAGTCCGTGGGGGGCGGCTTCCAGTCGTCGAATGAGGGCTTGCGTGAGGCGATCGTTGACGCTGGCAAAGCGATTATTCGGTTCGATCAGCCGCAGCATTGAGAGGGCGAGATTCACGTAGCCGAGATAGGCATGACCATCAGCTTTATCGAGATTTTCCAACCCATTCTCGCCGTAGGCCGTAATGCCAAATTCCATTGATTCCGGTTTTAGCAGTTGTTCAACGCATTGCTCGATCGCGGGGAGATACTCGGACTTGAGTTCCGGGTGCGCCAGAATCATTTGTCCTAAACCCAGAACGGCCATTTGATAGGTGCCGACTGTCCATTCGCCGTCAAAGCGAGCATTACCAGTTTTAAATTTTTCGGGGTTGATGCCTTGCTGGATGTCGCGCAGCACGATCGTGGCGAGGGCTTTCTGCGCCGCTAGATCCCCCTGAAATAGCGCTTCTTCGGTGGATGAATAGGTTGGCGAGGCAGCGGATTGCGCCGTCGATCGGGGGGGACGCTGCGACTTGTAGAAGTACCACCCGCCAGCGGCACTCGTGCTGATCAACAGTAATAGGGCAATCGATCGATTTTTTGGCATTGCATTCAGCGGATCACGACTTCAAAGTGCTATATCAAAGTGCTACATCGCGATCGCCGTCGTTTCTGAACGCATCCGCTGATTCAATCCTCGATCGGGCATGGGTGTTGGTGTTTCAGGGGCCATGGAGAAATGCTTAAGATGCGGGGAGCGGGGAAGGTCGATCGGTATAATTTGAGGCGGATATGCAGAAAGTTTCGGCCGATCGCGCTCTGCGGGGTAGATATGCGGAAAGTTTCGGTCTATCCTGCTTATTAGGATGATATGCGGAAAGTTTCGGCCTATCCTGCTGTCGGGGGTGGATATACGGAAAGTTTCCGCCCATTAATCGTTATGCCGCTCATTCCTCCCTCAGTGAGGGCGCAGTTCATCAAAAGTTAGCAACGGAAAGTTCATTGATTGTTCTTCTATGGTGAGGGTTATAAAATATGCCGAATTATGATGCGTACAGAGCAGCGCTTGGTGACTCTCGTTCAGGTGGCTCTAGCTCATCGGACGTATTGAGAGGGTTGTATGATCTTTTCACAAGCCTCATTCCCTCTAAAAAACAACCAGTGGACTCCAGAAATCAGACAAAATCTACTGATAGACAAGAATTGGATAGCCTAACCATTGATTTTTTTGAAAAGATTGATCAACATGCTTTCTATACTGCTTTTACTGTAGTCGCTAAAAGAAATAATGTTAATTTAGAGGTTGTAGGGGTAGTGTGCTAGACGTGTGGATGAGGGATAATGGAGCAAGCTATTTTTGGATG
>JBJORF010000069.1:0-23438 GCA_046049545.1 Cyanobacteriota bacterium
ATTGATTGTGTAACTGGCAGAAATTCTTAACATTGAACGTGTAAACTGTCCGCTGGTGGTCGGTGGCCCAGGTTAATTGTTCGGCATCGGAGTAACCTGTCCGATTAACCTCCGATACTGTGACGACATCAACCTGAGCCGCTCTCAGGGCGCGGACAAAAGCATTGCGTTGGGTATCTTCGTCAAGGTAGAGGGCGACTGTCATGACGGCCTAAATCGCTTGGGCAGAAGCCATTTGATCGTAAAGCCGCTGTTCTTGTGTGAGGGCTTCATCGATCGTGGCTTGGTTGGCATAGTAGTAGGTCAAAGCCGCGTGGGTTTGGGCAAGGGAGAGCTGTGGATACTCATCCACAATCGCCTGTGGTGACAACCCGTCATGAGTAAGGCTAGCAATCTGCTGGATGGAGATTTTGGTGCCAGCAATGCAAGGCCGATCGCTCAGCGAAATCAGTTCACCAATATCGACTAAAGTTGCCATAGGATTTGCCTGGCGGAAGAGTATGTGGTTCCAATGTAACATGTCCATTTTCGGCTTGCCCGTTTTCGACCGAGGCTATAGATTTGACTCGAGGGCGGCGGCGACGACGTAGTGATTTTCGTCCTGCTGGAGTTTGGCGAGGGCGGCTTTGGCCCGATCGTCAGGACAGATCGAAAGCGTCGTTGCAGCCCGCCAGCGATTGCGCCATTGGGACGATTCAGCGAGTTCCAGCAACCAGGGCAAGACCCGATCGCGCCAGTCGGGTTGATTGATGAGGGTGCCGATCGCCAGAATTGCTGATTCCTTGGTGGTGACATCGGAATCTTGGAGTCCTGATCGAATTACGTCGAACAGAACAGTGGGTCGATCGGCATCGACTAAAATCCCCAGAATGGTTTGCCGCACCAGCCAATTGGTCGTGCGCTCAAATAATTCGGGTAATAAAGGCAGCGCTTCATCGCCAAATTCAAAGAGGGAATTGGCAATTTCCGATAAAACATTGGAATCTTGCTCTTCCGCGAGTAATCGTTTCAGCGTTGCCAGCGATTCCGGTGTGGTGTGATTGCCCAAACCCATTACGGCAAAACGGCGATAGAGAAAATCCGATTCGGCGGCGAGGCGTTGCAAAATTGGTAATGCCAGTTCTGACGGGGTTTGAGCGAGTTCATCTAGGGCGGCTTTGCGCTCATTTAAGGCGTAGGAGCGGAGTTGCTGTTCGAGTTGGTTTAAGCGATCGGGTGTCATGAAATTAGGGAATAGGATTGTTGTTTGACAAATTGGTAAGGCCCCATCATCGCGCCCCAAATGGCTTGTTTCGTTTCGGGATTGAGGCCTTTGTCGTAGCTGTGCCATTGCCCAGAGTGAAGCACTAGCCCGAGTTCTACGCAGCCTTGTTTTTCGTTGCCCTGTGGATCGCGAAAACTAAATTGACAAAATTCACCGGGGACTTGGCGGGCCGAAAAACCTTGAGGGGTTTTTTCAACGGTTAACTTTCCCGTTGGTAAAGCATGAATTTCAGCGTTTTGGATTGCATTAATTAAATCGGCATTTGCCCCCGCTCCCGCGAATAAATCGGGCCGATCGAATTGATAAAACTGGGCGGTTAATTGTCCATCCGGCGCATGCAGTCGGAGTAAGCGTTGCCGATAGGGCTGTTCGGGTTTGAGCGCATTCGCCTGTTCGGCAAAGAGCGTCACGCTATCTTCCAAAAACAGCGGCACGGGTCGCCACCAGGCTTGGAGCGAAACGTACCAAACCGGATCAGCGATCGCCTGGTCGCGGTTGTGGTGAACCCCAGCGAGAAACTGGCCGAGGGTTAAAATGTCAGGGTGCAATGCCATGGGCAGGAAGACCTTTGGCGGTGAATAATGTAACCGTAGGTATTGTAACCAATTGTAAAGAGATCATCGATTCAGTACAAGCAGCCGAGGAGTAACCTGTGGGGCAGTTGCAGCGAGTGGTGGTGGCGCGATCGCAGATTCAAGGGATGCAAATCCGCCTAGAAAAAGACCAAACCCACTATCTCCAGCGGGTTTTGCGATTGCGTGTGGGCGATCAGTTTATTGCGATGGATGGGGTGGGTGGCACTTGGCTAGTGGAAATTGGGTTAGAGTTTGCCACGATCGTCGAACCGCTGATCGTCAATTCCGAATTGCCGCAATCCGTTACCCTCGCGATCGCCTTACCCAAGGGGAGTGGGTTTGATGACGTGGTGCGGCAGGTGACGGAGTTGGGGGTAGCGACGATCGTGCCGATTATCAGCGAACGCACTCAGCTTCAGCCCACGGAGAAAAAGCTGGCGCGCTGGCTCAAAATCGCCGAGGAAGCCGCCGAGCAGTCCGAGCGATCGATTGTGCCCAGCATTCTGGAACCGATTGCCTGGAAAAAGTATTTAATGCTTGAACCGACCCGTGATCATCGCTTTCTTTGCTGGGAACGGGGCGATTCACCGGGATTGCGGCAGGCTTTGCCGAACCAAGGCAGCATCGAACTCGCGATCGGCCCCGAGGGCGGCTGGAGTAATGCCGAAGTCGATCAAGCCCTTACTGCTGGCTACCAGCCAGTTTCCCTGGGCAAACGGATTCTGCGGGCAGTGACGGCTTCGGTGGCGGCGATGGCGATCGTCGCGGCGCATCAGGAGTAAAGCCCAAGGATCAAAAAAGACATTCATTTTGGTGATTCTGGGCAAAATAGGAGTACCACATCCAGCCACGTGCATACGCCATGAAGTCAGATCTCCAGTCCCAGCTCGACCAGGTTGCCCAGGCCCTTGATCGCCAGGACTACCGATCGGCGACGCAATTGCTGAAAGAACTGTGGCAATCTTCGCCGGAGCATCCCTGGGTGCAGATTTATCGCGCGCGGCTCTATGAAGCGGCGAGTAAGTTCAGTGAGGCGGAGACGATTTACCGCAATTTGCTCAAGGATGCGATCAACCCGAAGGTGGCGCTCCAGGCCCGTCAGGGATTGCAGCGGATTCAGACAACGGAGCAGGCCCAGCGCCAGGAAGCGATCGCGGCCTCCAAAGCCAAAGCCACCAGTAACGATCCTGGAATCTTGGTGCTGGAGTCAATTCCGATGGCAGCAAGGCAGGCAGCGGCGCAGCATATGGCGAAGGTGATGCAGTTGGATGCCTACACGGCGCGAATGCAAATCCCCAATCGCGGCTGGAAGCTCTATCGGCTGGGTGATTTAGGCGAGTTGGAATATTATGCGGAACAGATTCGATCGGGCAACTTACCCGTCTTCGCCGTCTCGATTCCGAAAATTCGCCAAATTCCGGTCTTCCCCGTGCATTCGGTGCAGCAGATCAAAGGCCAGGGCCAAGTGATTTGTGAAAATGCAGCGGGGCAACTGGGGGAAATGCGGTTTGACTGGGCGGAGGTGATGCAGCGCGTGGATGGGGCATTGCCGATCAAAGAGCAGGTGGTGAACATTGATATGCTGCGCGATCGGCCCGATGGGCGCAATGGGAAGATCGAAACCCTGGATTATGTACGGGTCTGCGACTTGCATTTACCGGGCCGCAATTGCATTTTGCGGTTGAATGATCAGCGCTACGACTATCGGGATGGGGTTGAACTTGGTGATGATGGCAACTGGGATCAGCTCAGCACCAGACGACAGTGGAATATGCTGATGGATCTGATGCAAGCAGCAATGCCGCGCCAACCGCTCTGGAATGACTTTTCACCGTTTTCAGAATGGGCGATGGAATTTCCGGCTTTGTTGCAGCAGCTTAAACCAGATTTGACCGTCTATGGTCAGGATGAGAGTCTCTGGCCCGCTGCGTTTCATTTGTACAGTGCATTGGCTTACTGGCGGCGATGATTGGGCTTCGGCGTGGCTCAGCCTACCGGGGATAGTGGGTTATGGCGCCGGGCTTCGGCGTGGCTCAGCCCTCCATTGCCCAACCGATAGTCTAGTGGGTTGAGCGTCAGCCGAAACCCACGCCCTCCATTGCCTAACCGATCGCCCAGTGAGTTATGGAGCCGGGCTTCGGCGTGGCTCAGCCCTCCATCGCCTAACCGATCGCCCAGTGGGTTGAGCGTCAGCCGAAGCCAACGGTTTCTGGCTGCCAGCGGTATTTGGCTAAGTTCACCCGATCGTTGGCATCAAAGACCACACCCTCACCTTCAAGTAAGACCCGCTGCAAATCATCGCTGCCTTGCCGAAATACCGATGTTGAAACCTCACCTTTGGCATTAATCACCCGATGCCAAGGAATATCGGCATCCGGTGCAACCCGAAATAGGGCGTAACCCGCTAGCCTGGGTGCGTGGGGATAGCCTGCAAGATCGGCGATTTGTCCGTAGGTGGCGACTTGACCCGCTGGAATTTGCTGCACGATCGCGTAGATTCGATTGTAAGCATTTGCCGTTTCGGGGCTGGCAGGTGCGGCCTTGGATGGGGGTGTCTGGGATGGCTGTTTGCGAGGCATGGCGCAAGTTGGAATAATTTGAACAACGCCAAAAGCAGCTGTTAGAACATTGTCGAAATCAACGCTAAATTCAAACAGGTTTGATTTTCGGCATCCCCGGAAATCACCTTGAACGGTGCATCCGGTTCGCCCATTTCATTAAGTACCAGCACTGCACCACTGAAGTCATGGCCAGCGGTGTAATCATTTAAGGTAATGATCGTCTTCAAATTTGCTTGCTGGGCCGATCGGATGCCGTTGTAAGAATCTTCAAAGGCGAGGCAAACATCAGCGCTAAGGCCCATTTTTTCCAGGGTGTAGTCGTAGATGTCGGGGGCAGGTTTTTTCGCCGGAACGATGTCGCCTGCGGCAATCACTTCAAACCAATCGCTGCTGCCGGGAGCCAGGGCGTTTTCGAGCAGGGCATAGACGTTATCGGGAGTGGTGGTGGTGACGATTGCCAAGCGTAACCCCGCCGCCCTTGCTTCATCAAGCAGTCGCTTCACACCGGGCCGCAGCGGAATGGTGCCCTGGGCCAGAAGTTCTTTGTAATGGTGGGTTTTGGCTTTGTGTAGTCCGGCGATCCAGCCTGCGAGGTCGGTTTGGGCGGGGTAAGTCGGATTGTGGGTATCGATGAAATGCTTGATCCGTTCCTTGCCGCCCGTCACTTCGAGCAACTCCCCATACAGCGCCGGAGTCCAATCCCAATCCAACCCCGCTGCTTGAAATGCCTGGTTAAAGGCGACGCGGTGGCCGTCGTGCTCGGTGTCGGCGAGGGTGCCATCAACGTCGAAGAGAAGTGCCTGGGGAAGTGCCATGGTACAGATGCAATGGATCGGGGTGGATTTTGGCCAACGTTTTAGCCAACGATCGGCCATTGCTTACGATACCTGGATCTGCACCGCGATTCAAATTTCCGATATTACCCCGTCGCTCTTGCTCAAGACAGAATACTTTGGATCCCAAATCTATCTTAGGGAGGAGTCCGATCGCCTATCGAATGGCATAGCTTAAAGCCTTAATGCCCAAGCCTTAGCGGTAGGCCGATCGGCCTCAAAGTGAGTCGTGATCACACGCCCTGCACAGCGCAATTGATCGCAACCTATCCTGATTTGATCGGGGAGGAGGTGTAGAGGGATAGGAACCGCGAAAGCCTTGAAAATCAACATTCTCAGGGTATTTACGGAAGTTTTCTGGAATTGTGATGTGGCAAATTCAGCGCTGCACCACTGCCAGTTATGCGACCGTTTTGGGGTCTCCACTTTCCTGCACATTCAAGTTCTACCAACACTGCTCCGGCTGCGAGGCTCCGGAATCTATGAAAAAGTCGAACTGGCTTGACCTCACCGAATATTGTCTACTGGCTGGCTCTGGGGTTGGGGCGGTGGCCGCGATCGTCTTTCAGCAGCTCGCGTTGACTGCCACCCCCGTATCCTTGTTGTTACTGGTGAACCTGCTGAATCGCCGCCGGGTGGATCAGGAGATCGAAGCGCGCAGCCAGGAAAATTTGACCTTGGTGGAGCATCGCCTCGGCAAGCAACTCGAAACCCTCGATCGGCGGGTGCAGGGATTGCCCACTTTTTGGGATCTCGCGAGCCTGCGGAAAACAGTGCTCCAAAAAAATCGCCTCGCCACCACCCAAGTTCGTCAAGAACTAAGCCAACGCCTCGCTGAACTTGAACGCCAGGATTCACCGCAGCTACAATCGCAAATCAAGCATCTGCGCGAACAGCAAGCGACGATGCAGAATGCCCTCGCCCAGGCCGAGAAAAATCTTCAGCGGATGGCGGCTCAAGATCGTGTGCGCGAAGCGGAAGACCAGTTGCAGGCGCTGCGGGTAGATCTGAATCGGGTGCAAGACAGCCTGAATAAGTTCTCCCGCACGATGAACCCGAATGCGCTGAAGACGATCCAGAGCCAAATTGAGCATCTCAACCGCCGGTTCACCAACCTCCCCAATCCTGTCGATACCGAGCGCCTCCAGCAGGAAATGAAGGAAGTGCTGAAAGCGATCAACGATATGTCCAGTCGTCGAGAAGTCAACCGCGTCCTGGAAGAAGTGGTGCAGATCCGGACCCATCAAGAGCGCCTAGATGCTCAGGTCCGGCCAATCTATCTGCTAGCCAAACTGATGCGCCGCCAAGTGATTTCCCTCGAAGGCGAAATGCGCAAAAACAACATGCTGGGGCTTCAGCGCCATGAAGTTGGCGAAATTGCCCAGCTAAAAACCGCGATCGCGAATATCGAACAGCAGTTGCAGCATGCCCCTGCGGAGGTTGATCTGGTGCAACTGCGGGCCGAACTGTTTGGGATGCTCAATAGCCAAACGGAAACCCTGCATCAAGATTTGCAGGAAGTGCAGCAAAATTACCATAACCTGGGCCAGCAGCAGCAAATGATGGAGGGTTGGATCAAGCGGCTGCCAGAGTTTTTGGACTTTAGTTCGCTACGGAACCAAATGAAGTATCTGGGCGATCGCCTTGATGGACAAGAACAGCGGCTGGATCAAGCGGCGCAGCAGTGGTCGCAGCGCCAGGCCCAGGATGCGTTGCCCCAGTATGAGCTGCTGTTTGATCTGCCGAATGTGACCGGGAGTAATGCTAATCGTACGTTGTTGGATGTCGCCTTAGAGTCAGCGACAGCGTCGGTGACGATGGTGCTGCCCCATCCCGATAAGGGGGTATTCGATAAAGATTGGTTGAAGCCAGTGCGGGCGTTTCTTGATCGGGGAGGGAAGCTGGATTTGGGCTGGGGCTACTTGAGTAATCTGGAACAAACGATGATCCCGCGTTACATTCAGGGTCGCACATCGGTCTTGCAGGCTGATAAGGGTTTTCTGAAAAAGCTACTGACGCAGTTGAATGAGCTGCGTCGCTGCTATCCAGAACAGTTTCGGTTCAAGGTGTTGGGCACGGATGATAGCTTTTTAATCGGCGATCGGGACTATGCGATTCTCGGTTCCCAGGTCAATCTGCAAACCCAGGCATTCCCGCGCTTGGCGGTGGGGCTGCGCACAAATAATCAGGAAGTGATCGAGCGTTTGTTGGAACGGTTTGAGCAACCGGCGCTGAATGATGATGACGAAGTGGCCTACTTCAAACGCGCCTTGACCCGATCGGAACTGGATGAACCGGAAGGGGCGATCGCCGACTACACCCGCGTCATTCAGATTAATCCAACCCATGATGTGGCCTACAACAATCGGGGCTTGATGCGCTACGAAATGGGTAATAAAGAGGGCGCGATCGCCGACTTTAACCGGGCGATCCTGGTGAATCCGAGCAATAGTATTGCCTACTGCAATCGCGGCGTGGTGCGATCGGAAATGGGTAACCTGATGGGCGCAGTGGAAGACTTTAGCGATGCCGTTCAGGTTTCTCCCAGTTGCGATCCGGCCTTTTTCCAGCGCGGCTTAGCCCGGACACAGATGGGCAACAAGATGGGCGCAGTGGAAGACTTTAGTGAAGTGATTCGGCTGAATGACCAAGATGCTTCCGCGTTTTACTATCGCGGGTTGGCCCGGACAAAGCTGGGCGATCGGTTGGGGGCGATTCGGGATTTGAAAGAATCGGCGCGGCTGTTCCTTGCCCAGGAAAATTCGGCGGGACATCAGCAAGCGATGGGTTCAATCAACCAACTCCAAAAATCGCTGGTGATCGAAGGCAATGGCGGCATTGCGAATGGGGGCAGTGGCAATGATGTAACGACGACGGCACGACGCGGCTAGTTGGAGGGCGCGACATCCTCTTTCGGGCTAGATTCTTCTTTGCTGCGCCGTTCAAGATTGATCGGTTGCGTGGTAAATGCGGGCATGATCTCCCGACAGAAGGCATCAGCTGCCTTCGATCGATAACGATTGGGATTGATGATCACCGAGAGCATCCGCTTGATTTCGACCCCTTCAATGGGGGCGCGGTGCAGGATCCCCATTTGCAGTTCCTTCTCGATCGCCGAGAGTGAGAGGAATGCCGCACCGAGCCCGGACTGTACAGCGGTTTTAATTGCTTCGATCGAGTTCAGTTCCATTTCGATCTTCAAGCGTCGCGTTTCGATCCCGGCGCGGGCCAAAACTTGATCAATCACCTTGCGAATCGTCGATTGTGAATCGAGGGCGATAAATTGCAGGCGATAGAGATCGTCGCGTTGGAGTTCGCCCCGTGACAGGATATGATCCGGCGGCAAAATCAATGCTAGTTCATCCTCCGCATAGGGAACAATCTCTAGAGAATCTTGCAATTCTGGGGCGACTTCCCCGCCAATTACAGCGAGGTCAATTTGGCCATTTGCGACACTCCAGGAGGTGCGTCGAGTTGAGTGAACATGTAACTGAACTGCCACGTCAGGATATTTCTGACGGAAGGCACCGATCATTCGGGGCAATAGGTAAGTCCCCGTGGTCTGACTGGCACCGATGATCAACGATCCACCTTGAAGGTTCTGTAAGTCTTCGAGGGCGCGGCAAGTCTCTTGGCAGAGGGTCAGAATTTTTTCGCCGTAGTTCAGTAAGAGGTGCCCCGCCTCAGTGAGCTGTGCGCGTCGTCCCCCCCGATCGAACAGTGGGACATCCAGCTGACGCTCCAAATTTTGTACCTGCAAACTGACCGCTGGCTGAGAGACATACAGGCTATCAGCAGCCCGTTTGAAGCTCCCTTCCTCGGCAATGGCTTTAAGGATACGCAACTGGTCAAGGGTGAAGGGGAGATCTGACATAACAGGCTCGGGTTGCGGGCTCGGGTTGCGGGCTCGGATTGCGGGATAGGGAAAAAGCGTTTGGCTTCACCCTTGGATTATCGACTAATGCGGGGCCAAGTGGTTTGTGCGATCGGCTGCGGCTAGCAGATTTTAACCAAATGTAATGTGTAGGGTGTATGAGACCAGGTGCAGCAACGAGCAAGATTGTGCAAGACTTCCTGAATGTAACAGGAATTGTCGGCTTTGCGTTGATGGATGGCCCCCATCTGGACTATTTCTATCATCTCAATGGCCGCTTACAGGCCCAGGAGCAGGTGCTGTTTGCCCAGAATGTGGCGGAGGTTTGTGCGACGATTCCGCCGGAGTTTTGGGAGTTGGACTTTCAGCTGCAAACCCATTGGACGCATTTGTATCGCCTCGATCGCGTGAAGGTGTTTGTGGTCTGGGTGGGGAATGCTGCCGATCGACAGCAGTATCGTACCGTCCTACCGCCCCTGCTCCAAATTTTGCGAGACGCGCCGGGACCAGCGCTGGATCAACTGCATATCTTGACCCACGGCATGGATGCAGAAACAGGGATGCCTATTTCTCAAGGCGCGCTAGCCGTCGCGGAAGAACTGCCCTCCCTGAGCGCCATGCTCGGCGCGATCAATCATGTGATCCAATCCGGGGTGGAATTTCTGGGGAAACGGATTTTGGCGAATCAGGTATTGATGGCACGGCCCCAGGATGCTTGGTTGGTCCAGTTAAGTTTGAATAGCGATAGTCAACTGGTCGCTCCGCCGAGTTTGCTCGTCAGCGCTGAACCCTTGACGGCAGACCAATATGCGAGCTTGAAGCGCTGGGCCGATGAAATTATTTTGGCGGTGCGACGGGTGATTCGGGATTTTCGGGAAATCTTAGAACGGGAGATGAATCCCTTGGATTTTGCACTGCTGTTTGAGCCCGCAGGGCGGCCTGCGATGGGTTGATTGGCAGTTCTTTGATTGGCGTTTGTTGATTGATTTAAGGGGATTGCTCATGCCAAAACTTGTCCGGCTCGAACCGATCGCCCAGGAAACGTCAGTGGCGACGAATGGTAATTTGTTATCGGTGCTGCTCCACAAAGATTTGGATGTGCTGCGGGAATGTGGGGGGCGCGGGATGTGCGCCACTTGCCACATCTATGTGCAGTCCGGTATGGAAGGGCTGACCCCAATGAATCGGCGGGAGCAGCGGACGCTGGAGGTGATCACGACCTGTCGCACCAACTCGCGGTTGGCCTGCCAAGCGCGGGTACTCCGGGATGGCGTGGTGGTTGAGCTGCCGCCGGGGATGTACATTAACTCCGTCAAGGAGGTTGAGGACTTAATTGGCCGACGAGCGGAGCAGGATTTGCTGCATCCTTTGACGGGGCAGGTGCTGGTGCAAAGTGGTAAGTTAATTACCCGATCGACGCTGAATTCGATCGCCAGTATCAGCTTTGATGTGAATGACTACTACAGTCAGTCGATCGGATGATGGCAGAGAATGTGGGTGCGATCGGCGATCGATTAACTTAACTTCAAAAATTTCTCCAGTGCCGCCACCATACTCGGTGCCCAACGGCGGTTGGCTTTGACCCAATCGACTTTTTTGTAATGCGGGTCGAGTTCAATCACGGAAACCCAGTTGCTTTCGGCCTCGCCTGACTGGCCCTGACTCCATAGCGCCGCCGTGAGTGCGGCCCGCGCATCGGCAAAGCGAGGATATTTCCGCACGACGTTTTTCAGATCGCGAATCGCTTCGGGAATCTTGCCCAATTCAAACTCCGCCATGGCGACGTTGGCCCGGGCGATCGCGAAGTCCGGTGCTAAGAGGTTGGCTTTGCGATAGTCCTGAAGTGCGTCGTCCCATTGCCCGATCGCCGCTTCGGCATTGCCCCGGTTGTTGTAGGCGGCAGCATCCTTGGAGTCGAGGTCGAGGACGTGGTTGTATTCGGCGATCGCTTCGGGAAATTTGCCCATGGCTTCGTAGGCGGCACCGCGATTCAGGTAAGGGTCAGGCGCGTCGGGGGCCAGCGCGATCGCCTTTTCAAAATCGGCCATGGCTTCGTCGTATTTGCCTTGACTCACCCGCGAATTGCCGCGATTGCTCCATATTGCAGGGTTCTCGGGGAGCTGGTCGATTAATTTTGTCCAGAGGGTTTCGGCGCTGGCGAAGTCCCCTTCATTGGTTGCCCGAAAGGCATCTTCCCGGAGGCGGGTGATTTGGGCAAAGTAGCTGTCAAGCGGTGCAGGGGTAGCGCTGGCATTCGCGGCATTGGGGGTTGGATTCGCGGTTGAATCAGTGGCGATCGCCGATGGAGCAAGTAAGCTGCAATTCAAAACCAAAAGCGCGATCGCGCCGATTGTGGCCCAGTTTTTGGAGCGGAGACGGCGGGTGAAATTTGACCAGATTGAGCTGAGCATGGATTCAGGACGGGGACGTGGGGATTAAATGCTTTCCTAGGATAACAACTTCCTAGGACAATAAAGGCAACTGCTGCGTGGGCGGTTCGTAGCCCAAATGTTTCCAGGCAGCCGGCATGGCGATGCGGCCTCGGGGGGTGCGGCTGAGATAGCCAATTTGCATTAGATAAGGCTCATAGACTTCTTCGATCGTCTGGGCATCTTCCCCGGTGGCAGCGGCCATGGTTTCCAAGCCCACAGGCCCGCCGTTAAATCGTTCAATCATGACCGTCAGCATGCGCCGATCGGTCCAGTCGAGGCCGCAGGGATCGACGTTGAAGAGCGACAGGGCTTCAGCGGCGATCGCTTGTTCGACTTTGGCGTGCTGCTTGACTTCAATATAGTCCCGTACCCGACGCAGGAGACGGTTAGCGATCCGAGGCGTACCACGCGACCGGCGGGCGATTTCTTCAGCTCCGGCTTCGGTAATGGCGGTATTCAAGAGGCCACTCGATCGCAGCACAATCTGCGTCAGCTCGTCTAATTCATAAAATCGCAACCGTTGAATCAGTCCAAACCGATCGCGCAGCGGCGATGTCAATGCCCCGACGCGGGTGGTTGCGCCAACGAGGGTAAAGCGCGGTAATTTGAGTGACTGGGTGCGTGCGCCTTGGCCTTTCCCCAGCGTAATGTCAATCCGAAAATCCTCCATCGCCGGATACAGCAGCTCTTCCGCCACCCGTGACAAGCGATGGATCTCATCGATAAACAGCAGATCCCCTGGCTGCAATTTCATCAACAAACCCACAATATCGCGGGGCCGTTCGATCGATGGCGCGCTGGTAATTTGGCAATTCACCCCCATTTCCTGGGCCAAAATCAGCGACATCGTCGTTTTCCCTAAACCGGGCGGCCCGTAGAGGAGTAAGTGATCGAGCGATTCACCACGGGCTTTGGCCGCTTGGATCGCGATCGCCAGAACCTCTTTGAGATCCCGCTGGCCGACGTATTCCATCAGCGATTGGGGCCGAATCTTTTCTTCTTGCTTATTAGTCTCCTCAGGCTGGCGATCGGGTTGGAGCAGTTCTGGTTCGTCCTCGGCTTTGGGCCGGACGCGCACCGGAACTTTCGCCTGGACTTGCGTCTGGGGATCGATCGCGCTGACTTGATGCAGCGGCAAACCGGCCTGCTGTCCCGATTCGTCGGAATTCGATGGAGTTTTGGAAGAAATAATCGCCATGGGTATGATTGTACCGATTTTCGTTGCGGCTGTCGCTTATTCCGTGACCGGACTGCCGCTGAGCCAACTGATCGCCGCCGCCACGCGATCGGTGCTCTGGGGATGGCTGACACCCGCTTGCCAGGGGCTCAGAATGGCAGCGCTGCGTTCGAGCCAGTATTGGGTGCTGAGGTGATGTTGTTGGGTTTGCACTGTTCTAGCAAAATCGACGATCGCCTGGGCGTAGGCGGCGGGGCTGTGGTCGGTTTCGAGCCGTTGCCGGCCCTTCGCACCGATCGCACGAAACTGCGCTGGGTCAGCGGCGAAGGCTTGGAGATAATGTTGAATGTCGGCGATTTCATGATCCGGGCGGACAAAGCAAACAGTGTCATTGGGCTGTTCGGCGTACCAGCCAACTTGGGTGACGAGGGCGGGCAGGGCGTGCTGCCAAATTCGCAATTGACTGATTGATGCCTCGCCCATGGTGGGATAGCGCAGATTAATCGCTAAATCGGCTTGGCCGAGGGCCTGATCCAGCACTGTATCCTCGACGAACCCGTGAACGGTCACTTGGGTCTCCAGATTGAGGACCTCGATCTGTTCTAGAATTGGCGCGTCATCCGACAGTTTGCCGTAGATGTCGAGGCGAAAGTCCGATCGATTGGGCAGATTGCCCAGCGCGCTTAGCACTGATGCGACGCGACGATTGTGTCCAATGTAGCCAAAAATAATGAGTCGGTAGGGGGGGGCTGCGGTTCTGTGAGGTGGTGCGAGTTGAGGGGGGGCCTGAAAGGGCAGCGGTTGATAGCCGATCGGCCAGCGATTGGTCATTGCGAGTTCTTGAAGCGCGGTGCGGGTATGGACGATCACCCCGGTCGCATTTTTCAAGGCCCATTCGGTCATACCATAATGTTCAACAGCACTGATTGGCAGTTCCCCACTCAAAAACCGGCGGGCCGTCAGGCTTGCTTCAATGCCATAGCATTGGATGATTTGTTGGATGTAGCTTTCGGGATTTTGTTCAATGCCACAGGTGATGCCGCAGAACAGGTGGTGTAATTGCACATCATGCAGCACCACAATGCCCGGTAACTGCTGACTGATCCGCCAAATATGGTGATGGTATTCGACATTATTACCGAGGTGGTAGATGTGAGTATCCGCCTTCGCGATCGCGTCCCAGGGAATCTGTTTTGGATTGTAGGTTTTGACTTGGGCATAACGCTCCAGCATGGCTGACCAGGTGGATTGTTCTGTCCAGATGGTAATGTTGGCGTGACGGGCTAAAGCCGGAATCACCTGTTCGGCCACCTCGGAGATACCGGATTGTGCGGGGAGGAGAGGGGAGAAATAATTGATTTGCATCGGCGCAGGAGGGTCGCTGGGGGCCAAGTCGTGAGCTTAAACAGCGAGTAATTGGTCTACGACATTATTCCAGCTAATGTTCATGCTGTCATAGCGATCGCGCCCGGCTTTACCCCATTGGGCGGCTTGTTGGCGATCGTCCCAAACTTGATCCATGGCGGCAGCGAGGGACTCGGGCTGCGGTTGGGCAACCAAACCGGTGATCTGATCCAAGACAAATTCCAATGGCCCGCCCGCGTCAGTACAGGTAATCACTGGTTTGGCGGCTAGCATTGCTTCCAGGGTGACATAACCATAATCCTCATCAAGGGGTGGATAAATAACGCCGAGGCAATGGGCATAGTGATCAATTTTGTCCGCTTCACTAATGGCATCGAGGAAAGTGACGCGATCGCCTAAGTTCAGCTTATCAATGCGTTCTTCCAAGATTTGGCGCATTGTGAGGTCATCAGAGCGACCCGCAAATTTGACTTTAACGGAGTATTGCGTCAGGGCCAGGGCTTCGATCACGAGCTGCTGCCGTTTCATCACATTCAGCCGACTGGGAAAGAACAAATAATCGGCGGCTTCGGCGCTGTGGAACTGCTCTGCTCCAGCGGGGGGACTGTAGAGCGGGGTGGAGTCAACGCCGTTAAATTGTTTGAGGCGGCGGGAAACATTTTCCGCGATCGTGAAATTGCCTTGGCTTTCGGCAAAGGCTTGATGATCGGCTTGAATAATAGATTGGCGGACTTGTGTGCCGTTGGGGAACCGACTGAGATCGTCGAGCGGCGACTGCCAAAGGTCATAGGCGCTGCGATGTTGGTGCACCAGCCACATAACTTTGCGGGGATGCGGAATTAAATAGGTGGGAAATTTCAGGCCAATTACCCGATCGATCGAATCACCACAGGACTCACTCAGGTCGAGTAACCGACAGGCCAACATATGGTCCAGGATACGATCGGGCGGATACCATTTAAAGGGAATAGCGACCAGTTCAGCTTCATGGCCAGCGGCGATCAGCGATCGGATCAAACCTTCTGCCAAAAACTCGGCCCCCCCCCGAACGAACGGTACCTGTGTGGTTAGGGCTAAAACCCTCATCCCTTCAATCCCATCACTGCATAATCCATAAAACCATAAAACAGCTCATTGAAGCGTCGCCCCAATTCCGAATCTTCTGGGACTTTGGGCAGATCGGAAGGATTCACCCAGATCGGCACCACCTGATCAAAGCCGTTGTAGCGCAGCAAGAATTGCATTACTTCGGCGGGAATCGGGTTGCGATGGGTGGGGTCGAAGTAGAAGCTAAAGCCGCTGACCATGAGGTTGCGTGGATTGGGTGTTTCGAAGAGCACAAAGCCGCCGGGTTCTACAACCCGGAAGGCTTCGCTGATCAACTGGCCCAAGACCTCGAAGGGCAGATGCTCGACCACATGAAACCCTGTGACGGCAACGACACTGTGATCGGGCAGTGACTGTAGATATTGCAGAATATCGGCTTGCACGACAGACAGTTGATAATCCTGGCATTCCTTCAAGGTGGTGGGATTGAGATCAATGCCGATAGGGCGGTAGCCTTCGCGCTGGAGCAATTCGAGCCATTCTCCTCGGCCACAGCCGAGGTCGATGATCGGTGCCTGGGGCCGCAGATTCAACTCTTGAATCAGGGGTAAGTAACGTTCAAGCCGCTCCAAAATCAGCGCGCGACTGCCCCGAAAGGTTTCTTCAAAGGCGGTGTAGAAGCCATCGAATACCGTTGAGTCCTGGGAGAGTGCAACGGTGGGTGGCGGAATTTCTGGGACTAGGGGTGATGCTTCCAGCGCAAATCGCTGCTTCATCTGATGCAGCACGTGTTTTTGGTGGCTAAGGTCGGTGGATAAAAATTGTAGGCGTTGGCGATATTCTTGCTCAAGGCGATGTTCTAGCTGATGGACCGCCGCTTCTAGCCGCTGGATGCGATCGCTGATCTGGTAGAGCAGATTGACGCTGCTGTCCGGGATCTGCAATTGCCGGAGTTCGAGCGTGGTTTGCTGAAGGTGTGCTTCGGTTTGGCCGAGGCGTGTTTCCAGCCGCGTGAGGCGTTGTTCAACTTGAGTCATGCTATGTTGCAGTCCGCGTTGAAATTCTTCGAGGGCCTGCGTCTGTTCAACCATTTGCTGATGTAATTTGGCAGACTCGCGGACCGCTTGAATGGTGGCCATCTGGGCGGTGCGCTGTTCTTTGAACAGAAAGTTGTAGATTTTGGTCAAGCCGCGTTGAATTTTTGGATGGTTCAGGATCGGCAGATGGGTGAGCTTGCCGGGTAAGGTATGACGTGGTTGGGCTTTTTGGGTAGCGGCATCCAGGATTAACCCAATATGGGCAATTTGGGTTTGGCGGGTGGACATCCGCAGTTCTAAGGGTGCCGCCGGAGAGGTGTCAAATTGCTGCTGACGATCGATTTCAGCTTGAAGGCGGGCCGCGACGGGTTTGGGGCTATGGTCAGGTTGATAGGTTTCAATCACGGAAAATTTCCCTAGACGATCGTGATGTGAGCGACAGATAGCAGTTGAATGGGCGGCTGGTCAAACCAACGAACGTATTCCTGAACCAGCGTGAGGGTAAGCCGATAGCTGCCAGTCCGGGGCGGGGCAGTAATGTTTATATCATATGTTGTCGTGCGCTCCGATGGCCGCGCGACGGCGGTGGGTAGCAGCAGGCTCCGATCGCCATGGGGCACGATGGTTTGCCCGGTATTTGCGTCATGCCAACGGTAGCTCCAATGGATGGGGTAATTCCCGAGGCTATGCAGCGGGATTGAACTTTGATTGAGTAAATCGGCTTGGATGATGAAGCGCTGGTTGGCGATCGCGGTGGCGGGGGCTTGGCGAATTTGGCAATGAATTTTGTGGCGGAGCGATCGGGCCTGCCACCAGCGGAGGGGTGGGGGATTGAGCAGTGCTTGTAGGGCGTTTGGCAGGGCGTTTGGCTGGGGCTGGGCAGTGGCGACTGCGTACAAACTGGGGGCAGCGGCCAGTTGATGATGGTTGAATCGCTGGGTTAGACTACCGCCGATCGCGTTGTATCCTTCCCCGGAAAACCAGAGCTGCACTTGGTCAAAGACAGTGCTGAGCTGGCGTTTTAGGACGCGCGGTGACTGTTCATTGATATGCATCAGTTGTTCATCGCGACTCCGGGGTTGTTGGGGCAGGTAAGCGCCGAGGGCTTTGGCTTGGCGGCGTTTGCGGGCGTAGTGGTATTGGTAGTACCAAAGATTGGGAAAGGTATGAACGAGGAAGAGGCCATCAGGCTTGAGCCATTGTCGAATGCGTTGGTAAAGCTGCGTGAGTTCCTCCGGAGCGAGGTGTTCGATCAGATCGGTGGCAATCACCAGATCATAGTGCTGGTTGGGTAGATCAATTTGATTTACATCAGCGCAGTGCAGTTCCACCCGCGATCGCAGGTGGGGTTCATCGGCGAAGCATTGCTGGGCGATCGCGATGGCGGCGGCGGAATAGTCGATCGCCGTAACGTCAAATCCCTGCTGGGCGAAGTAGTAAGCCAGCTCTCCCCGTCCGCATCCGAGGTCTAAAACGCGACCGCTGGGTTTGAGGCAAGCGAGGGTGGCGATCGCTTGGAGGCGCGGTGTTACCAGGCGTTGACCTTGGTGGGCTGCAAAGCTGTCGTAGCCGTCGCAGGATGTGGTGTAATAGGTGCGATCGTAGGTGTCGCGCAGTGCCAAACTGGTGTTGGCCGGATTGGATTGTGTGGTGCGGTTGACTGGAGTGGTGCGGTTAACTTTAATCAGAAGCTCGCCCGCATAGCCGGGAATTGTGCCGTACCAGTCGAGTCGATCGCGGTGCTGCAAGAGCCAATCATTCACCGCGAGAAAGTTCTGATTCGTCCAGTGGTAGCCATCGACAAGAATATAGCGGCCTTGCTGGAGCGCCAAATTCAGATCATGGAAGGAGCTATCGCCGTCTTGCTGACCATCAACATGGATGAAGTCGTAGGTTGCACCGGGAAAAGCGCTCAGCGTTTGTGTGTCGGCAATTAGGAACTCAGCGTTGAAGGGGTGCAAAATGGCTTTGGCCCAGGTGATCGCGCCCTTGACCCCGCCGGAAATATCGCTGTCGAGATCGATGCCGAGGTAACTGGCGCTGGGACAGGCCGCCAAAAAGGCATGGCCGGAATAGCCGTAGCGCACGCCGATTTCCAGGATTGTGCGGGGTTGGAGAACCTGGGCGATCGCGGCTTTGAGGCGGTAGTAATCGACCCAGCCGGGGAATTGGGCTTTCAGGGGATCGGCGGGATTGGCGATCGTCCGAAAGTCATAGTCACTGTGCTTATAGGCATCGAGAATCGCATCAAACATGGCTTTAAGACTGCGTCGTGTGGCGGGATACGCGGGGATTGAGATGCACTAAGCCTTCCCAGATGATGTCCTGGGGATTTTTTAAGACTGTGAGGACGGCTTGATCGTGGGCATAGATCAGGGTGCGGCGGAAGGTCGTCAGGCCGATCGCTTCATCGGCAACGCCGACGCTGATCGTATATTGGCCATCCATCAGTGGCAAATCGCACAAAAATCGCAGTTCAACGACTTCATTGGTGGCCACGGCTCCGACTCCGGTGCCCATGCAGTGGGTATTGGTTTCAAACATTACTTCGCCCTGGCGATTACGCAGCTTAAAGCCGACATGGGGCGCGGCAAAGGCCGTTGCAAACCATACCCCGATCGCGATCGTCATGGGCATGCCACTGGTAACGGTGGGGACAGCCTGACCCTGCTCGTCGTAGAACCGAACGTAGCGAACCTGCGCCAAATCATCACTGGTAATATTGCCTGCCGTTGAGGTGGCTGGGATGGCGGGGGAGACAACAGGGGGGGCGGCCGATTCCAGCGCGGTTGCGGGCGCTGGTGGGTTCGGCGGATGTTGCTCTAACGCCTTGAGCATACTGGCTTCATAGCGATCGAGGACAGGTTTGGGGCGATCGTCCATGATCATCTGGCCACGTTCCAGGAAAATTGCGCGATCGCACAGCCGAAATACCGAGGCGGAATCGTGGGAGACAAACAGGATCGTGACCCCCCGATCGCGCAGATCGCGAATCCGCTGAAAACACTTTTGCTGAAAATAAATATCGCCAACCGCCAAGGCTTCATCGACGATCAAAATGTCCGGTTCAGTGTTGATCACTACCGCAAAGGCCAGTCGGATGAACATCCCACTGGAATAGGTTTTTACGGGCTCTTCGAGTTTGTCACCGATATCGGCGAAAGCGGCAATTTGGTCGAATCGGGCCTCGATTTCCGCTTGACTCAGACCCAGAATCCGACCATTGAAAAAGACATTCTGCCGCCCAGTGAATTCGGGATTAAAGCCGCTACCGAGTTCGAGTAGCGCAGCGATCCGGCCTCGGGTTTGGACTTGGCCGTGGGTCGGCGTGAGGGTGCCGACGATCAGTTGCAGCAGCGTACTTTTCCCTGAACCGTTGGCCCCGACGAGGCCCACGGTCTGTCCTGCGGGAATCTCTAAATCAATCGCGCGCAAGGCCCAAAAGTCCCGCGATCGGGATTTCGTCGGTAATAACAAGTCCTTGAGCCGATCGCCCGGTTGTTCATACAGCTTGAAACACTTCGATACCCGAGTCAGGGAGATGGCAGTTGGCGCAGAATGGGTGTCGGAATCAACCATGGCGACGGGATACAAAGACCCCTATTTAATCATAGAAAGCAGACCTGTAGGGCGGGGTCCGCGTCCTGTCCAAAATTCTTAAAAGGTACCGAAATGCCGTCTTACCTCAGCTTTAGACCTGGTTAGACCAGGTGGGTGCGCTTGTGCCGCGTTTAAAGTTTCTGAGTACAAGCCCAGTCTACTGCCACGCAACATTCTGGCTCCCTTATCAGACAAAACATAGATCAAAAAACATTATTGGCAGTCACCAACATTCCAGTAACCTGTCGCTATTGTAGCGACTGATGGCGTAGGTGGATAGGGGGTGTTTTTACGGAAATTGCGACTACAAAAGTCGCGATGCTTGGGCCAAGTGGGCGTTAATCCAGTGGATCGGGATACCAGATCTGCTCAATCTGCGCGATCGTGCGTTGGGTCTGCGATCGCCAGTCATCACCGAAGAGTCGGACGGTCACATGGCCGAGTTTGCGTCCCGGTCGGGATGCGGTTTTGCCATACCAGTGGACATGGGCATTGGGAATGGTGGCTAGCTGAGTCCGCTGGCTGATATAGTCCTGCGTCGCCGCTTCAAAGCCCAGCAAATTGACCATCACCGCCCCGGCACAATTCAGGCTCGGATCCCCGAGGGGTAGGCCCGATATGGCCCGCAATTGCTGCTCGAATTGTGAGGTAATGCAGGCATCCAGGCTGTAGTGGCCGGAGTTGTGTGTGCGGGGGGCAATTTCGTTGATCCAAACTTCATGATTCGCTGTGATAAATAATTCAATCCCAAAAATGCCGACGACATCCAGTCTGGTCAGGATGGTTTGGGCAATCGGCTCGATCATGCGGGTCGCGATTGCGGGTACATCAGCAGGTGCAACCACCCAACGGCAAACTTGATCTTGCTGCGCGGTCTCCACGATCGGATAGACCACCACTTGCCCGTCGCTTGATCGGGCCGCCATCACCGCTAGCTCCCGCTCAAAGGGGACAAATTCTTCCCACAGGAGATTTTCAGCGCCGATGCGATCGACGATCGCGCGGTATTCCGCCAGGGTTTTCACAATGAAGGTGCCCTGACCGTCATAGCCCATGCGGCGCGTTTTTAAGACCGCCGGAAAGGTCGGGGGTTTATCCAGTGCGGGCGATCGGAAATCGGGAGTGGGGAGATTATTTTGCCGAAAGAATTGGCGCTGGTGGTATTTGTCTAACAGCGGTTGCAGTGCGTCGAGTCGGGGTCGAAAGGTCACGCCCTGATGGGCTAATTGGGATAGCGCTGCGAGGTCGACAAATTCATTTTCAAACGTAATCACATCGCATTCCTGGGCCAAGGTCGCGGTGGCTTGGGCATCGTTAATCGGGGCAAGAATGGTGTGGTGGGCGATCGTCGCGGCGGGATCGGTGGCTTGGGGGGTTTGCACCACCAGCTCCAAGTTCAGGCGCTCCAAAGCCGGGGCCAGCATCCAAGCCAACTGCCCGCCACCGATAATACCGATACGATGGATCGTGGGCTGGCTGGAAGGAGAAGTCATGGGCCTATATTTCGGGAATGAACGATCGGCTTCCTAGTTTATCACCGGGACGATCGCGCTTCCCCATTCCGGTCACCTTAGCGACAACCCAGACTATCGCGGGTATCGACCCCGGTTTTGGAATTCGTGCCGCTGGCTGTTGCACAGAGGTCTTTGACTTGCAGCGGTGACAGCAACGCCTCACTAAAATCGGTCCCTTCGACCTTGATGTCATGCAGCTCGGCCCGCAGCAGCATCGCATCTGCCAGCACCGCATCGCTAAAGTCCGTATCAAACATCCGCACCTGATCAAAAATCGCCTGGGTCAAGTCAGCGCCCTTGAAACTAGTCTCCTTCAGCGTTGAAGTACTGAAAACAGAACCGATTAAGTTGGCGCGATCGAACTTGGTGCCGGTGAGGCGGGCATTGGCAAACTGTGCGCCGTTGAGGTCTTGGCCTGAGAGGTCTTGTCCGTCCAGGTTGCCATTCTCAAAGCCGGACAGGCTGCCCGCCGCCGCTGTTGAAGCTGCCGCATAGGCGGGGTGAGCTGCAAGGGCGATCGGGAACAGGATCAAAGTGATCGCCAAGATCCCAGTGAGTAATTGGCGTTTGAACTGGAAGAACGGAGCCATGGTTCGGAGAAATAGTATTGGGCGTTTGCATTATCTAGTTTACGGGAGAGTTTGAAGTTTTATGAACCCAAAATCTTTTAGCGGAAATTGACGATGGGAGAGGGCAGTCGTTTATTGTGCGATCGCACAATGCAAATTTGGAGGTCTGGGTGTATGGCGTGGCAACGTCCTGATGGTCGATCGGTGGATCAGCTACGTCCGGTGCGGTTTACCCGCAATTTCACGAAACATGCGGCGGGGTCGGTGCTAGCAAAGTGTGGTGATACTCATGTTCTCTGTACAGTCAGCATCCAGTCCAAGGTGCCACGCTGGATGGAAGGTCAAGGTCAGGGGTGGCTGACGGCGGAATATCGGATGTTGCCCTCGGCGACCCACGATCGCAAAGAACGGGAAGGCATGAAGCTCTCCGGTCGGACGCAGGAAATTCAGCGCTTGATTGGCCGCAGCTTACGATCGACCTTGGATATGACTTTGCTCGGTGAGCGCACACTCATTGTCGATGCCGATGTATTGCAAGCGGATGGGGGAACACGCACAACGGCGATTACCGGAAGCTATGTGGCGCTCAAGGACGCGATCGGGCAGTTGATGGCGCAAGGCGAACTGCCACAATCACCGCTGATTCACCAAGTGGCGGCGATTTCGGTCGGTTTGATCGAGGGGTCGCCGTACTTGGATTTGAACTACATCGAGGATGTGCAGGCCGATGTGGATTTTAATGTGGTGATGAATGAGATGGGTGGGATCATTGAAGCCCAAGGCACGGCGGAGGCGGGGAGCTTCAGTCGATCGCAGTTGAATCAAATTATGGATACTGCTGAAGTGGGGATACGCCAATTATTGGCTTTGCAGTGATCTCGCCGAACCGCCCCCCGGCCCCCAATTCTGGGGGAGTTCGACCTACCGCAGTTTTCATATTCCGCGAGAGCTTTCATATTCCGCTAGAACTGAAGATGGATGGTTAAGACTTCTGGTGAGTTGACCCAACCTGATCGCGGTTCACGCTATAACCGATCGGTAAGCGGCGGTTGAATTGCAAATATTCACGCTACAGAAATCAACATCCGCGATCGCTTCACTTGCCACAATACTCAGATCAACTTGAGATCACAAAAGCCTATGAAACTTGCTTATTGGATGTATGCTGGCCCCGCGCACATTGGCACATTGCGGGTTGCGAGTTCGTTTAAGAATGTCCACGCGATTATGCACGCACCCTTGGGCGATGACTATTTCAACGTGATGCGATCGATGTTGGAGCGCGAACGCAACTATACGCCAGTGACGGCGAGTATCGTCGATCGCAATGTGCTGGCGCGGGGATCCCAGGAAAAAGTGGTGGATAATATTACCCGGATGGATGCAGCGGAAAATCCGGATTTAATTATTTTGACCCCGACTTGTACCTCCAGCATTTTGCAGGAAGATTTGCAAAATTTTGTCGAGCGGGCGAGCTTTGAGGCCAATTGTGATGTGTTACTCGCCGATGTGAATCACTATCGAGTCAATGAGCTACAAGCCGCCGATCGGACGCTGGTGCAAGTGGTGAAGTTCTATATCGAGAAAGCC
>JBJORF010000070.1:0-23358 GCA_046049545.1 Cyanobacteriota bacterium
ACGCGCCCGTACGGGAGGGATCGATCATCGCCCCATCCCATCCATGCAGTCGTCGGTGATCCGTAGGGGCGTGCATCCCACGCCCACAGCCCACGCCCACCAACGATCACCCCACCCGATCGATGCAATCCGTTGAATTTGGAATTGCTGTTGCCATAACGCATTCTTCGCAATACCGATCGGGTTGTGTTAGACTTGTACAATATACGGTACAAGTCTCATGAATGTTATTTCCTTCAGTGAAGCAAGAACGAACCTGAAAACGGTACTCGATCGCGTTGTTGAAGATGCTGATCATACGATCATCACCAGGCGCGATGCCGAAGATGTAGTAGTGATGTCGCTGGAATCGTTTAATAGTCTGATGGAGACGGTGCATTTGTTGCGATCACCAGCGAATGCAGCGCATTTGGCCCGATCAATTGATCAGTTTAAGCAGGGACAGGTGAGGGCGCGGGAGCTGCTGGATGAATAGGCAGTTGGCTTGGACGGATGAGGCTTGGGAGAGCTATCTGTACTGGCAGGGGCAGGATCGCAAGACGTTGAAGCGGATTAATAAATTGATTGAGGCGACGTTGCGCGAGCCGTTTGAGGGCGTGGGTAAGCCGGAAGCGCTGCGGGAAAATCTGTCGGGGTTTTGGTCGCGCCGGATTGATGAGACGAATCGGTTGGTCTATGCAGTGGATGATGAATATTTGACGATTATTTCCTGTCGATTTCACTATTAGCTTTTTTGGATGGCCGATGGTACGGTCTGTTTAAGTCACGATCGAATAAACCAAAATGGAATTCCGCCCCGTAGCCGTAGGATACTTTGTTCCGCAGGGCAACGCATCACCCAAATATACTGCTACGGCAGGGTTTTGCGGTTGTATATTTTGTGATTGCAGCGATGCATTTTGTTTTATAGAGTGCATTCCATATGCTATCTCAATATTCGCAGAAAGCAAAATAAGGCCCTTCATCAATATTCCCATTGGGCAACCGAAGATTCCAGATGAAGGCATCATGAATGCGGAAAACGGACTCGGTATTAGTACAACCCCGCAAATTCGTGTTGACCAAGATAGTTTCCTCAAGATTGGTGTAGCTGAGGTTGGACTCCACCATACCCGATCGGGTCAAGTTGGCATACCACAAACAAGCGTTGGTCAAATTAATGTTGCTCCAACTAGCTTTGATCAGGCAAGCACCACGGAGGTCAGCTTCAGTCAAGTTAACATCGGTCAATTTGCTGTACATCATGAAGGCGCTACTCAGGTTCGCTTTAGTCAAGTTGCTTCTAGCAATTCTAATTCCGCCAAGACAAGCACCCATCAAATTGATACCACTCAGGTCAACGTCCTCCAAAACCCCACCCAACCTAACTCCAGCAAAATCTCGCTCCCCGGCAGCATAACGCTCCAACAAATCCTCAGCAGTCATCACTTCAACCTCCAAAATAACGACGCTGATAGCCAAGTCGTTGATGGACATCCTTGAGACTCAGCGTATTTGCCCTCAGCGTATTCGCCTGAACTGTCACCATCCTCTCAACCTCAAAGGGCGATTACGTGAATTATACTCAATCACCATTACATTGCCATCGGCCCATGGCCTCAAACCGCCTCCCAAATCACGGGGCAAGAATTTGGCGTAACGGGAAAAGTTGCGTAAAATGGGGCCATGCAATTCTTTGAACACCGCCACTCCGATTCCTGTCAGCATGACTTTGGCCTTGACCCCCAAGTAAAGCGCCGCCAGTTAGGCATCGCGCTGGGCCTGATTGGCGGGTTTGCCGCGATCGAGGCGGGGGCAGGCTATACCAGTCACAGCCTCGCATTGGTAGCGGAAGCGGGACACATGGTTTCTGATTGTGTTGCCTTGGGACTGGCCTTGGCCGCGACGTTCATCAGTCGTCCGGCCCTGCGCGATGGCTGGCTCGGACAGCATCAGTTAAACGTGCGGCCCGATCGGCGGGCGGAAATCGGAGCGGCCCTGTTGAATGGTTTGGGGCTATTGGCGATCGCGGTTTGGATTGCCTGGGAAGCCTGGGAGCATTTGCAGCAGCCCGCGTTGGAGATTGCGACGGTGCCAATGTTGCTGGTGGCGATCGTTGGGGTAGTGGTCAACGGTATTAACGTCAAATTGCTGCACCAAGGTAGCCACGCTGACCTGAACCTGCGGGCGGCTTGGCTGCATATGGTCGCTGATATGGCCAGCGCGATCGGGGTGATTATTGCGGCATTATTCGTTGCGGTGTTTCACTGGGTGATGGCGGATTGTGTGATTAGTTTTGGAATTGCGGGGTTGATTTCGATCTCGGCGCTACCGTTAGTGGGTCAGAGTTTGCAACGTCTGCGCGAAGAAATGTCTAATGCAAAGTAGAATGCGAATTAGTTGTAGGTTGTAATAATCGTTGCAACGACTTCCACAATATCGTGGCTATGTTCATTAATGAATTCGGCGTAGTTGGCGATCGTGTCTAGTCCTGCCGCATTTAGCAATGTTTCGGTAGCGACGACGACGGCGGTTTTGCAGGCGAGTTTACGCCAGCGAATTTGTTTGAGAAAGTCGATCGCAGGAGGCATGGCTAAAGACTCGCAGTTGCAAAGGATGGGCGGGCAAAGGATGAGCAGGCTAGATGGCGATGCCAGACTGCCTGTAACAAACAATAACGGCGATCGGCACTGCTTGAATAGTCGGCAGTTTCACCTTGGCTGGTAGGGGTTGCCGTAAGTGAGTGAGGCTAACTGACAGGTTGGGTTTCTTCGCGCCAGTCGGATTCTGGTAGGCTCGGTGGGAAAAATATTAAGATATATGTTGAACCTCAGCAATCTCTGGTGGCAGTGCTGAGGTTATTCAAGTCTCTAGTTCTCCTGTTATAGCTATGGCTGATTTATCAAGTCGTTCACCGGATCGCCTGACTGAGGAGTTGCAAAAGCTCTATGAACTGTTTCAGAGTGGTGCAATTAATGCTGACGAATATGCACGGGCAAAATTAACGATTTTAGGTGCTGCGGATGTTGGCACAACTCAGTCTGCGGCTCAACTCCAGTTATCTAATGAAGTGACTGATATTGATACTCAAGTGCGACTGCTTCGCGTTGAAATGGAGAATGCACTACTCCGGGCTGATCGGAGTTGGGACCAGGTAAGAGAATCAATGCTGATATATCCGAGGAATGCGCGCTCCTATGAATCCTCGAATACGGATACAGGATGGATAGATTTGTTGTTCGCACTGATTGGTCCTCAGGATGCCAGTCCCCGTGAACCTTCAGGTGCAGATGTGGGATGGGCGATTTTCTTGAGTGTTATTTGTATTGCTGGTGCAATTCTGCTGATGCTCGGGGCTGAGCGATCAGTTGGGAATTTGTTGCTTGCATTCGGTTGTATTGTGATTGCGATCGTGGTGCCAATTGATGCAAAAGTCCGACTGTCTAATTTTCAGGAAGCGGAGGAAGCCCATTGCTGCTATCGATCGCGTATCTATGATCAGTATCAGAAGCGCATTCAGGAGTTACAGTCTCAGCGCCCGTGATTGCCTAAAGCGCCGCAATCCCACGGCACAAGCCCGCACAAACCCCCGCCATAAAGTCCAAATCCAACGTGTCGAGCGTATCCGTTGGTTGATGATAGTGGGGATTGCGCATCAATGCCGTGTCAGTCACCATAATGGCGCGATAGCCTTGATCCCAAAACGGCGCGTGATCGCTCAATCGGGATTCGCGGAGCATTTTCCCCTGCCATCCGGCAGGCAGCCATTGACTTGGCACTCCTGCTTTGCCCATGTGATGCCCTAATCGCAGCATCATCGGAATTGCCGGAATATTCCCAATCAAGGCAATGAAGTTACCCCGATCGGGGTAGATTTTCTCCAGCGGTTTTGGATAGCGCTGGGTGTTGTGTTCCTGTTTGCAATATCCCAGCATTTCCAAAGACAGCATAATATGAATCTTTTGTTGCTGATTAGCGAGTTGCTGCGCGTAAACTTCACTGCCCAGTAAGCCGTACTCTTCCAGATCAAAGGCAATTAATTGCAGGGGATGGTTGGTGGGATTGGCTTGAAAATAGCGGGCCAATTCCAGGAGCACCGCCACGCCGCTGCCATTATCGTCGGCTCCTGGCGATCCGGGAACACCATCATAGTGCGCGCCAATTAAAATCGGAGGGAGATTGGGTTTGCGTCCGGGGAGATTGAGGATAAGGTTATGGTGCACCCGCGCCTTAATTGTGAATTCATTCAGTGTGATAGGGCCAAACTGACTGAGTGTTCGGTGGATGTAGGTTTGGACATAAAAGTGTCCTTGCGTGGATAGATAGGGATCCCGTTCGCGAACGATTTCCAGGAGGTGCGATCGCAGTCGGGTTTTGAGCTCTTCCATAAATGGTTACTTCCTGCGTGGATACATCCTCCCTAAAAATTGCCGCTTAAAACCGCGAGCCGGGTTGCTCAAGAAATTCCAGTTCTGCGGGTGTACTTTCGCGGCCCAGGATCGCATTGCGATGAGGAAATCGTCCGAATTGTGCAATGACTGCTTGATGCTTCAGGGCAAATTCGGCGTAGCTGCCTAGTTCAGGATCATCGGCATAGCCCTGCAACAATTGGACAGCGCGGTTTTGGTTACTCAAATTTTCACTATGCTCAAAGGGCAAATAGAAAAATAGTCGCATCACTGGCGGCACATCCTGATCAAAATCCCGATCGAGGGCGTAGTCCGCCACGTGCAAAGCCTGAGCATCACTGGCAAATGCCTTGGGGGTATCGCGAAACATATTGCGGGGAAACTGGTCGAGGACGATCGTCAGAGCGAGTGCCCCCGCCGCCGTCTCCGTCCAATGCTCCAAGCGCCCAGCCACGGCCTGCTCATAGGTACCTGTAAACCACTCGCGCACGGATTGGTCAAAGATGGGGTCTTTCACAAACCATTTCTTCTGGGGCGTGGGCGGCACCTGTTGCCAATCTTCCCCAAACCAAAACCGCAATACCGAATCGCCTTGGCTCATACTTACCTCCGAGAAAACGCATAACAAAGTCGCCCCGAACTAAATGCTGGGGCGACTTTGATCATCCAGGCCAAACGATTCTATTAGCCTTCCATGTACTGGATGATGAAGTCGAAATAGGGCGCGGTTGCGGCACCATCGGCATCATTCAGGAGATTGAGCGACACGGCTTTCAAGCACTTGATCGCATCGACCATGCCCGGCATCGGAACGCCGAGGGAGTTGTACATTTCCCGCGCGCCGACGAGCCCGATTGATTCGATCGGCTCTTTGTCGCCAGCGAGTAAGCCGTAGGTCACCAGGCGCAAATACCAACCGTAGTCGCGCAGACATTGGGCACGCTCACGACCGCCCGCCGCATTACCGCCGTTGGCGATGTACTCGGGGTGAATTTTCCACAGTTCCTTGCTGGCATCGTCGATGATTCGCTTCTCGTTCTCGGTCAGCGTTGCCGCGATCCGCGTGCGCTGCATCCCCGTTTGGAAGAAGTCTTTGATACTTTGCAGCTCCCCGCTGGTGGGGTACCGAAGTTCGTCATCGGCTTGGAGAATGACTTGGCTAACTACGCTCATATTTAAATGCGGCTTTCTTAGAATCTAGTTTGTAGTTTACCGACTTTCCGCTCGCCAAAAAACCGATCACCCCGATTTATGGGAATTCAGTTACAAAACTTCAAAAAATCAGCGTGAACGGGTTGGATCACCGAGCGCTCGATCGGCCCTCGATGCTGGGGTTCATTCTTCTAAAATGTCCTCCCGAATAATACTTTGTTCGTCGCTGGGTTTGCTGCCTGCGAGGGCAATCGCGATCGCATCGACGACCCGACTGACCGGAACAATTTCGATACCAATTTTTTCGTAGTTTTGGCTGCCCGATCGGGGGATGATGGCGCGTTTGAAGCCAAGTTTGGAGGCTTCTTTGAGCCGCAGTTCCATTTGCGAGACGGGCCGCACTTGGCCGCCGAGGCCAACTTCACCAATTAAGACAGTTTGGGGATCCACCATGCGATCGCGAAAACTCGCCGCCACCGCGATCGCCACGCCTAAATCCGCTGCGGGTTCACCGACGCTGAGGCCACCGGAGGAGGAGACATAGGCATCGAGTTTGGAGAGGGGAATGCCGACGCGCTTTTCGAGGACGGCGAGAATTTGGAGTAAGCGGTTGTATTCGATGCCCGTGGTGGAGCGGCGGGGAGAGCTGTAGCTAGTCGGCGCGACGAGGGATTGAAGTTCCACGACGATCGGGCGGGTGCCTTCGCAGGCAACGATCGTCGCGGTGCCCGTGGAGGCTTCATCGCGACTGCCCAGGAAAAGGGCGGAGGGATTGGTGATTTCCTTGAGGCCCTGATCGACCATCTCAAACACGCCGACTTCATGGGTCGCGCCGAAGCGGTTCTTCACCGATCGCAGTAGGCGGTGGCTGGCAAAGCGATCGCCCTCGAAGTAGAGCACCGTATCGACCAGGTGTTCCAACACCTTCGGCCCCGCGATCGCCCCTTCCTTAGTGACATGGCCGACGATGAATAGCGTGATGTTCATGCGCTTGGCGAGTTGCATCAACAGTGAAGTGCATTCCCGCACTTGGGCCACAGAGCCGGGGGCAGAGGTGAGGGCGTTGTAATAGAGCGCTTGGATACTGTCGATTACGGCAACCTGGGGCCGCAGGGATTCGAGTTCGGTCAAAATCATTTCCAGATCGATCTCTGGCATTAAGTAGAGATCCGCATCTTCCTCTGGCACGGGCTTGAGTCCTGGATAATCATCGTCGGAGGCGACAATCCCGATGCCCAGCCGTTGGGCGCGGAGCTTGACCTGCTGGCCAGATTCCTCCGCACAGACGTAGAGCGTGCGGTAGTACTCAGCAAGACGATTGGCGGTTTGCAGCAGCAGTGTGGACTTGCCGATGCCCGGATCGCCGCCGATCAGCACCAGGGAGCCGGGGACAATGCCGCCGCCCAAGACCCGATCGAATTCGCCATAGCCCGATCGTAGGCGCTGCTGGGGATGATCAACGATCGCATCGAGGGTCACCGAAGCCACTGCCTGGGGTTCCGCATTCTCGCTGAGGCGACGGCGGGGGCCACTGCTGCGGACTTGGGCGGCGGTACTGGCGGTTTTGCTGGCGCTGACGACCTGTTCTTCCAGCGATCCCCAGTTGCGACAGTTAGGGCAACGGCCAAAGGATTGGGAAAATTCAGCGGCGCATTCGCGACAAATATAAAGCGATCGGGATTTAGGCATGGCGAACGAAAAAGGTTGAATTGCAGGGGATCCAGCAAAAAAGCGATCTAAATATTACCGATTGTAACGAGTTAAGTCATCTTAAGAAAGTCTGAAACTTAGAAATAATCAGCTTTTGCCGTTTCCGGGATGAAGAAATGATCTATGATTATTGATAATAAATCACCTAAAAATTAACCAATTAGGGATTTCACTTTAAGGAGCGTTACCAAGGTGGAAACTCATAAAGAAAAAATTCTGGTTGTTGATGACGAAGCGAGCATCCGCCGGATTTTAGAAACGCGTCTTTCAATGATTGGCTATGACGTGGTAACGGCTGCTGACGGTGAAGAAGCCCTCGACACCTTCCGCGATGCGGAGCCGGATTTAGTCGTACTCGATGTGATGATGCCGAAGCTGGATGGCTACGGGGTATGCCAGGAGCTGCGCAAGGAATCGGACGTGCCGATTATCATGCTGACGGCTTTGGGCGACGTGGCCGATCGGATCACCGGACTAGAGCTCGGGGCCGACGACTATGTCGTCAAGCCTTTCTCGCCGAAGGAACTGGAAGCGCGGATTCGATCGGTGCTGCGGCGCGTCGAGAAAAACCTGAACTCGGGCATCCCCAGTTCCGGCGTGATCCAAATCAACAGCATTCGAATCGATACGAACAAGCGTCAGGTCTACAAAGGCGACGAACGCATTCGGCTGACCGGGATGGAGTTTAGCTTGCTAGAGCTCCTCGTGAGCAAATCTGGCGAACCCTTCTCCCGTGCCGAGATTCTCCAGGAAGTTTGGGGCTATACGCCTGAACGCCACGTGGACACGCGGGTCGTGGACGTTCACATCTCGCGTCTGCGGGCCAAACTCGAAGAAGATCCCAGTAATCCTGAGCTGATCTTGACAGCACGGGGTACAGGCTATCTGTTCCAGCGAATTCTCGAACCGGGCGAGACCGAATAAATGCTCGTGCGGCCTGTTTGATCGCGTAGGGTGTGTTTCTGCGAAGCAAAACCCATCCTCAACCCCGATTCACGATCGTGAAATTACGGGGCATCGGATTCGGGCCAGTCTTCTTGGCGCAGAACCCCAACTCGATCGTTTGATTCGGGCCAACGCTTTTCCCCCAACTCGGCGGCTGCACTTCGTAGGTGGCATTGCCGCTGGGTCGGAAACGACCGTTCCACTTCTGATCGATCGCGGCATCGTTCATGTTGAATTGCAGTACCCAGCTTTTAACAGCCTGGGATGTGGGATTTGTGACTTTCACTTCGATGCAAAAGCCCTGATCCCATTCCGACTGCAGCTTCGACTGAATCGTTAGGGCTTGATTGGCAAGGGGGGCATTGCCGGATGTGGGATTCGGCGACGCATTGGGTTTGAGGCTGAAATTAGACTCGGGGGAAGAACTGGGCGAGGGAATGGGGGTGGGGCTGGGGCTCGGCCGCGCGATCGGACTGGACTTTGTTTTATCTTTAGACTTTTGGGACTTGAGTGGGTATTTCAGATTGACCAAGGCTATGTTGCTGGGACGGCTTTCGGTGAAGCGATTGGGTAGCAGTTGATTGAGCATCGCTTGCTTCTCGGGATGCACCTGCTGCCAATCATCCTGCAAAATCCCACCCGTATCGCCGCTGTTGGGATTCCAGGACCAGTAAGCGAAGCCCAGATTTTGCGTTTTGACAAATTCCACCAGGCGATTTTGCCAGATGCCCGATTTGGAGACCCGATCGACGGCCCGCCCGCCAAATTCCCCAATCCAGATCGGGGCAATCTTCTCCATCACAATGTAGAAAAAGCTAGTGTCCCAGATGCTTGCGAGATTCTCAGGAAAGCTCGGCTCGTCAAACCAAGTGTGTTTGTAAACCTCTGGGCCGTACTCATGGGGTGAGTAAACGACCTGATTGGGCCGATCGAGCCGCACGGGCCAGCGCCTCACGCCTTCGAGGTTGCCGCCCATCCAGTGCTTTTTCAGCTTTTGGCCGGGGACGTTCTCTTCCACGCCTTCGACGAAGATCAGCCAGTTGGGATTGACGTTAAGGACAGCATTGCCCGCTCGCTCTGCCGCGAGTCGCCAGTCGGTTTTACGATCGTCCGTGCCCCAACTGGCCTTGCCATGGGGTTCATTCTTTAAGTCCGCGCCGATTACGTTGTGCTGATTTTTGTAGCGCTCCGCCAGCATCGCCCAACTGCGAATCCAGTCCCATTCCGAAAAGCCATCGCCATACCACAGCGGCGGGATCCGGCGGTTGTTTAAACGATGACAGTCAAGGATCACCATCAAGCCCTGCTGTCCAGCTTCAGCGATAATCGCATCCATCACTTCCAATGGGGTTTTGCCTTGGAGTTCGCGGTTACTGCCGATGCTAAATTCCAGCCCGTTGATGCTGTTGGCATCGTCACTCAGCATTTGGAGCGAGAACGGCAGGCGGATAGTGTTGTATCCCAGTTCCTTCATCTGGGCCAACATCGACTTGTAATCCCGCGTCCAGAGACCGTGGGGGGTGTGGTTTTCGGTCTCTAAGCCGAACCAGTTGACCCCGCGTAGAAGGGCGGGATTGCCCTGTTGATCGATGATTTCAGTGCCCCGGGTGGAGAGTGGTGGATGCACAATATTCGGGGCCGGATTGCTCGCACTGGCGATCGTGTTGGGCACCGCCGTTTGCACCACCAGCCGCATCACCAAAATGATACAGCTCAGCCCAATTAACAGGCTATCCCAGGGCAGCTTGGCTGACCGACGACGATAGCGTGCACGGGGTGGGCCCGCAGGTTTGAGTTTGGGGCGCGGTGGTTGAAACCAGCGACGAATCGACGTGAACATAAAGGACAAAGCCAGTTGAATTGGCTAGAGCAAGGATGCGTGAACTTTTAGGTATTACATGCGTCGGCTCAACTTTCCGTAAAATTTGAACGGAGAAATTGAGGGGATGTTGGCCATTAAGTTTGGGCGCAGGTGAAATCGGCGATTTAGAGCGCAATCGGCGATCGATAACTCATTACGTGACGGGAGATTAATTGTGTAACGAGATATTAATTGTTGGCAAGCAAGCCGTTGAATCTTCACGCTAGTCTTACCCATCTTAGAGGCGCGCTGGGGAAATGCCCACCCGTAACAATGCGGTTTCAGGCTTGGGGGGTTCGGGGAAGTGCGGCATCCTCGGGGCCAGCATGCGCATCCGGTAGCTCGAACGCAAGAATTGCCAAGAATCGCCGAAGTTTGCGGTGGGAGTTTACATAATCTTGTTTGTCGTCTTCGACTTCTTCATCGGATTCACACCCATCCCTTGTCGTTGACCAATTAACCTAATTAATACGAGTACAAATTATGTACGCGATCTAATCGATGGGATTGCTAGATACCGAACGCTGTTGGCCTCTCCGGCCAAATGACTTTATCGACCTCAATCAACCAAGCTGTCTCTAAGACAGATACTCAGAGCTGCCACTTATGTCTGATTTATCTTTTGGAAAACTCATTGTACCGAGTTTGTTAACGACAGGTGCAGTTTTCACCGCATTGTCGGCCCCGGTTGTGATGTTTGCCGATACGCCATTGAATATTCGGCAAGGCGATCGAGTGGTCTATGACGGTATGGTGCGGAATGCTGCTCTGCCGTATTTGGCACTGGCGGGGACAGCCAGTGTCAGTCTGGGCGTGGCGGTGGTCGCGAGTGCAGGATGGCGCAAAGCCTCAAAGCAGGCGGATAAATTGAGTGACACCCTGGAAAATCAGGCCCAACGCCGAGCCGAGCGGCAAGCCCATTTAGAGGCGGCCTTAGCTTCGGAAAATTATATGAAGAAGTCGGGTCTGGATTTTTTTCTGGAGGACGGTGAGCTGACTCCGTTTGTCCCGGAGGCAATGCCGCTGTCCCAGCCGCCGTTGAAGCAACCCCTGTTCGTTGAATCGGCATCAGCGGGCGCAGCGTTTGCCAATGCTAATTCAGCGGCCGAGCCCCCGCTATTTGCACCACCGTCTGCTCTGGCATTAGTGCGCGACACCGCTCCGGTACCGACCAGCCATGAAATGCCGCTCACCAATACCTTGGCAGACCAGTTAGCTTGGCTAGATGCGGATGTGGCCTCAGACTCCTTCTCGAATGGAGCGCAAGCGGTGATTGCGTCTCGGGGCAATGCGCCATTCCCTCAGGGTTCGCCGTCGCGGCCCTCGGGTGCCAATGCCTTGAATTCAGCCCCGTTGCCCTCGGCGCAAGGCTTCTATGGATTTTCACGGGAAGTGGTTTCGCCTGAGACACCCTTGAATGCCCCGGCATCGGCAATGACCTTGCAAGATCAGCAAACCATCGCGCAGATTAGTTCCTTGCAGAACCAGCTGCAAGCGGTGGTTTCACAGATCGATGCGCTGCGATCGCAGTTACCGAGCGCGCCTGTGACTGTAGCACCTGTGAGGGCGGTTTATCCTACAGCCGGAATTGAAGTGGTATCGCAATTGCCAGAAGCCCAGAGTGGTCTTGTGCGAGAGCGTTTCGAGGAAGAAGCGGATGATCGGCGCTCTGGAGAAGATCGCCGATCGGAGATGGGCGCAGTTGATCTCCGGCGTTTGGCTTCCTAGGACTTTTTCGTGGGCGACTGATTCGGGCTGGTTAACTCCTGTAAACGTCAATTCCCCCCTGCTGGTGATTACCCAGTGGGGGGAATTTGTTCGACGGCGATTAACGGAATTGATGATGGAATGAATCGAAGGGCGCTTAACGGACAAAGGCTTCGATCGGCAGGGGAGCGTCGGTTTTCTTCGCTTCAGGGGGGCTTTTCGCCTCCGTGGGGGCGATCGATTGCACAGCGACGGGTACAACTTTGCGATCAAGGGGTGCGCTAGCAAGATTATTCACGCTGGGCGAGGCGATATCGATCGATTGTTCCGCTTTGAGAAAGCGGGTGCCGTCAGTATTGGTTTGGATCACTTTGCTCGGCAGATTGGGGGTTTGGCGGGCGACATCGCCTTCGAGGACGATGTCACGCGGGAGTGCTGCGGTCGTGGCCATAAATTTCAGCGTGGCGCTGGGCTGTAAGGCCAATTGCTGATCGATGTTGTGTTGTTGCCAGCTCTCTCGATCGGGGCCTTGGCTTTGGGGTTGGAGAATTTGGAGCGTGGTTTGCCATTTCCCGGTGGCATCGGTGATGACTTCTTCGCGGGCCACGATCGCATAGGCAATTGAGCTAGCATCGGCGGACGCAGCATTGCCATTGCTTTGGAGTGAACGCACGGCCTGGACGAGAATTTTCGTGTTGCCTGGGAGATTGGTGTTGCCTTGGACGGTGTAGCGGTCGTTGCTAGAAGCCGCGACCTGCAAGTTCATTTCCGGTCGCAGGGCGGTTTCCTGGACACAGGCGGTGGTGACGATCGCCAGGAGACTGGCCGCAAAGAGAGCAGTGACGCGCATAACGAAGAAGATGATCGAAGTGAGTGGAACGGCGGAAAGTGGATACTATTAGCGATGCCATTACCAATGGGATTAGCATCGACGCAATAATTTGTACAGCACCATGCGAGGTTCACTGTACAGCTAGGGTACCCTCGATTGTGTTGGTTCTCTATGGATCTGGGAAATAATCCATGAAATCTTCTTAAACCGCTGACCATCGCCGAAAAACAGTGCGATGTTTGTGTTTTTTTGGAGTACAACGTAGAGGGACTTCTAAAATGGCACCGCCAGTTGCATGATGATGTCGATCAGCCTTAGCGCTGATGGTGGTCACTGACTGCGTGGGCCGACAGGGGGCAATGTTAGAAATTATTTGGTCTTAGTTATCTGTTGGCCTGGAGCAGGTTTACATCATCATGTCATCAACGTCTAAATCATTCCGCTTGTTGCTGAATCTGTTGAAGTCAGCGCAAACAGCTGGGACGATCGCCCTCTTAGCCGTGACTGCCTGGGAAATCCCTGCGCTGGCACAATCCGTTGCTTCCGAACTGCGTGATGTCGATGCGCGGGCGGCCAAGGTTGCTGCCATACCGTCAACTCCGAGCGAAACAGCGGTGATCCAGCAGCTAGCGGGTCGAGCGATGAAGCAGGCCAGTGGTTTGAGTCGGAATTCCTGGACAGCGGAGCAGGTCGCTGGAGAATCACCTCAGTTGATGGCGCAGGCGATCGCGGTACCGGTTGAATCGCAGCCTGTTCAACCGGCTGTGAAGATGGCAGCACCGATGCCGATCGCGGATGGGCGAATCCCTTTGCCGTCAGCTTCAGTGTCATCGTCAACGCTGGCTTCAGCGCCCCTGCGGACACCCATGCCGCCCGTGTTACCCGTGGTCGCAGTAGCGCCGCAGATGGCCGCTGTGCCACCGTCGCCGATTTTGAATGATCGGGCACCGCTGGCAACGACATTGCCGATCGCGACTTCAGCCCCTGCCTATCCCACGAATCCGTTGTACATGGCACCGATCGCGGCGGCTTATCCAGCCCAGCCCTATTACCCTGCAGCCATGATGGCGCCGGCGCCGGGTTATGCGCCGCCGTCCGGCTATATGCAGCCGCCTAGCTATATGCAGCCGCCTAGCTATGCACCCGTAAACTACGCCCAAGCGGGCTATGCGCAGCCGGGTTATGCCCCGCAACCGATGCCCTACCCGCAGGCTTATGGTGCGGCTTATCCGCAGGCTTATGGTACGGCTTATCCGGCCTACAGCGCCCCCACCTATGGGATGCCCTACGCGTATCCGATGGTCGTGCCACCCATGCCATCGCTGCCATCGCCCTATGCGGCGCTGCAATCCCCCTACGCCACTGCGCCGCTCACGCCGCCTGTGTCGCGCATGCGATCGACCACGCCTGTGATGTCGTCCTATGGGGCACCAAGTTATCCTGCGCCACAGTATCCGGCCTATACGCCTGTGCCCTATGCTCAAATGCCTTACGGTTCGCCAGTGCCGCCGCAACAATATGTTCAGCCCACCACCGCGCCCCAGTATCAATCGCCCGCGCCCATGCCCCAGTACCAACCCGCCCCCATGCCGCAACTTGGCGCGCAGCCGCAGGCGGTCATCGGGAATCCACTGAATGCACCCTTGAGCATTCCGGTCAGTCCGAGTGGAGTGATGGGTACTCGGACTGATGCCGCTGCCTTAAAAACGCCGCAGGCATCACTGATTCGCAGTACCACGGCAACCAACAAGCCTTCTTTGACCTTGCAGGGCGTGTACCAATATCAGGCGGGCGACAGCTCGGCGCGGGCGCGGATTAGCGGAGTGTATCCGCTGAGTTCGCGGGCGTTGTTTGGGACAACCTTGGATGTCTCCTCGGGCAAAGGTTTTTCGGATACGCCGAATGATGGGTTTAATGTCAATGAGCTGTTCTTCGCGACTTCCTTGGCTGATATTCCGAATCTGCGATTTGCGGTCGGACAACTGGATTTGACTTCTTACTTCGATCGCAACAGCTTTGCGAAAGATGGTGCGACCCACTTCTTCAATCCGACCTTCCAAACCAACCCTGCCTTGACGGCGGCGGGTCTCGGATCGCGTCCGGGATTGCTCGTGAACTGGAGTTTGTCGGACAATATCGAAGCGAAGGCGGCAGCTTTTTCGGCGGCCCGTGGTCTCGGCGACTTTTCGCTGAATGGTTTCGCTGGGGAAGTGGGTCTACGTTACGGCAATGCAATTCTGCGCGGTACCTATGTGACTGGGCGCGATAGCAGCAATAAAGATTCCTTCCAAGATGTGTTTTCGATCCAGCGGCCGAATAACCAATTTGGCCTGCTGCGGGACGATCGGGAATCTGGCTTTGGGGTGAATGGCGAGATGTTCATTCCGAAGCTGAAAATGGGTCTGTTTGCGCGCTATGGTCGCTATAACAACTTGGATCTGAGTGAAGGGGCTGATACCTATGGTGCGGGTCTGAGCTTCCTGGATGTCTTCTCCCGCGACGATCGCTTGGGGCTGGCCTACGGCAGCGCGTTAACCAATGAGCGGTTGCGTCGTCAGGCGGGTCGTCCGAAGGAAGATGCACTGGAATTGTTCTATGATTTCCGGTTTTTGCCGAATTTGCGGATGGGTTTGTCATTGCAGCAACGCAATGATTTTTCCGAAATTGTGGCTGGGGTGCGAGTGAAGACCGAGTTTGATATCACGCCGAAAGGCCGCCAAGTGCAGTAGGGGAGGTTGGTTGTGAAGTCCTATTTTGTGCGACGGTGTCGCTCACCGCTGGCGGGTATGGTGGGTTTACTCCTGCTCAGTACTGCATTGCCCTTAGCGATCGGCGGTTTATCGCCCTTGGCTGCCCAAGCGCAGGCCATTTCGCCGCTGGTGCAGCGGGCCTATAATCAGTTAAGCCAAGGTTTGGTCAATCAGGCGATCGCGAGCTTCGAGCAGGCGCTAAAACAGCAGCCGAATGCCTTGGATGCCAAACTGGGTCTGGCGATCGGTTACTTACGCGCTGGACGGGATGAAGCTGCTTGGGATGCCTATCGCCAGGTATTAGCGCAGGATCCCCAGAATCGTTCGGCGTTGAAGGCCGTCGGTCAATTGGGAGGATTTCGGCCCGCTTGGCAAGCGGAGGGTATTGCGGCGCTGAATGTGCTGCTGCAATTAGCGCCGGACGATCGTGAAGCGTTAGCTCAACGGGCAACGCTGTATCGCTATCAAGGCCGTTTTGGGGAGGCGATTGCCGATTATAACCAGGTCTTGCAAGCCGCAAATCCTCCGGCGGATGTGCTACTTGGTGCGGCCCAAGCCTATGCCTATGGGGGCAATCCGAGTCAAGCCGTGACGCTGTTTGAGCGTTATCGAAGCATCAGTCAGAAGCCGATCACAAACGATGCAGCGGTGGCCTATGGTCGTGCCCTGCGGCAAACGGGCGCATTGCCCCAGGCGATCGCGGTATTGGAATCGGCGCTGCCGCGTGAATTCAGTGACTTTGCGGCGACAGTGCGCAGCGAACTGGCACAATCCTATTTGGCGGCGGGCCAGGCCCCGTTGGCGCTCGGAACGCTTGACCCGCTGCGCGGCCAGCCGGAGGGACGCTTACCCCTGGCGCGCGGGCTGAATGAAATCGGTAAGGAAATCAGTCGGCTGGATCTGCGTGCCGAAGCAGCGAATCTCTATCTGGAAGCCTTGCAGACAAGTCCCAATGCCGATCGCGGCTTGCTGCGGGAAGCGGCGGACGTGCTGAGTGGAATTTCGGGACAGCAGTCGGTGGCGCTGAATTTGTATCGCCAACTGGCGCAGCAAGATCCCAGCGATCGGATTTTGGCGCTGCGGTTGTTGTCCTTGGAAAGCCGATTGGGAACCCTGCCGATGGCCGTGGTGCAGCAGCAATTACGCCAATTGCTGCAACCCTTCCCGGCCACACCCACTGAACAGCAAGCATTGGCTCAGGAGATCGTGCCCTTTGACCCCACCTTGGAATTAATGCCCGTTTATCAGGCGTTGCTCCAGGCGGGGGTGAATGAGCCGTTCTTGCATTTCCGCCTGGCGCAGTTGTTGCTGGATCAAGGCGATCTTGCCAGCGCTCAAGCGGCGGTTGGGGTTTACAAAGCTACGCCGCAGGGCATGAAGGACTTTGCGCCGGATGTGCTGCTGGCGGACATCGATCGGCGTGCCGGGAACTATGAAGGGGCAGCTCAGCGCTACTTGACCCTGATTAATCAGCCCAACCTGGAACCAGATGTGGCCTACGCGGCGCTGCGTGGTTTGGCGAATGTGCGGACGGCGCAAAACCGATCGGTGGAAGCCGTTGCCTTCTATGACCAACTCTTACAGCGCAATCCGGGGGACTGGCAGTTGCGGTTGGGGCGCACCGCGATCGCCTACCAGGCGAAGCTGATTCCCGAAGCGGCGGCGGATGCGGAACTGATGCAGTTTTTGCAGTTCAATCCCGGTGAAACCCCCCAGGAATTTTATACCTTGGCGGCATTGCTCCCGGCGAATGCCCAGCGTGAACCGCTGTACCGCGCCTTGCTCCAGGCTGACCCGAATAATTTGGATGTGCAGATTCGCTTGATTCAGGTGCTGTCGCAGCGCAATCCCCTAGAAGCCCAAGCGTTTGCCAATCGCTTGCTGAGCCAAGCGCAGCAGATGATTACGACCAATCCCAACGCTTCGGTTCAAACTTTATTCCTCCGTGGTCGATTAGCGAGCGCTTTGGGCAACCTAAAGCAAGCGAGTGAGGCTTATCAAGCCATTCTCGGCTGGCAAGCGAATAATCTGGAGGCCGTATCTGCCTTAGGCGGTATCCGGTTCCAGCAACGGGAATTTGAGTCGGCATCACAGCTCTATTCCTATGTTTTAGCTTTCCAGCCCGATAATGCCACGGCCCAACGATCGCTCGCGGAACTGGCCGCCGCCCAAGGCAAATCCCTCGAAGCCCTCGATCGGTTTGGCTATATCCAAACCCAACCCGGCGGTGGCATCGAAACCCAGCAGCGGATCCAGCAATTGCAGGAAGAGTTTCTGCAACGGCGGGGATTCCAGCCTGCCTGGGAGCGCTACTAACTGCGTGCAGGGAGCCTCTGGCTGATGCTGCTACTCCGCTACCGTCGCGTTTTGGCCTATGTGTTGGCCTTTGGCTGGTCACTGTGGCTGGTGGCCTGTCAGGCCCCGCGTCCCCCCAGTTCATCCCCATCGCCGCTGACCCAAGATCGCAGCGCCCAACTGCAAGCAAGTTGGATCGCCTATCGCGATCGTTTTATTCAAGCTGACGGTCGGGTAATTGATTGGGAAAGCGACCAGAAGACCACGTCGGAAGGTCAAGCCTATGCGCTTTTGCGGGCGGTATTGGTGGGCGATCGCGAACCGTTTGAACGGGTGCTGCGATGGTCGGAAACCAATCTAGCACGCCGATCACCGGGGCCACCCAACCGCACTGACCAGTTGTGGATCTGGAAGTGGGGCCGACAAGCCAACGGCAAATGGGGTAGCCTCGACGCAAATTTTGCCAGTGATGCAGATATTGATGCCTGTTATGCGCTAATCTTGGCAGGAAAACGCTGGAATCGCCCCGAATATCTGGAAATGGCTCGAAATAAGCTCCAGGATTTGTGGCAGATTTCCACGCTCGCAATTCAGGGGACACGTTATCTACTGCCGGGCCCAGCCGATGCCTTTACCCGCAATGGTCTGGTGACGCTAAATCCATCCTATTTAGCGCCCTATGCGTTCCGGCTTTTTGCGCAAGTGGATCCAAAGCATCCTTGGTTGACTTTGGTGGACAGCAGTTATCAAGTGCTCGATCAGTCCGTCGGTCTATCCGCCGTGGGCTTGCCCAGTGACTGGGTGGGATTAGATACGAAAACTGGACGCTATGTACCATTGACTGCCCCCGTTCTGACCCAATATGGATTTGATGCAAGCCGTGTCTGGTGGCGTGTGACTTGGGACGCGGAGATATACAATGAACCGCGAGCCAACGGCTACCTTGAACGCGCCTTATCGCATCTGCGATCGCTTTGGCAACAGGATGGAAGGATTCCGGCACAAATTGATCTCAACGGCAGGGCTGTCGTTGATTATGATGTGACTTCCCAGTACGGCATGCTGTATCTGGCCAGTCGCCGAGTTGCACCAGCGATGGCACAGCAAATCGATCAACAGAAGCTCCAGCCGCGCTACCAAAATCGGTTTTGGGATCATGACAGCGCCTATTACACGCAAAATCTTGTCTGGTTTGGATTGCTCTCACCGCAGACGGTGACCCAAGCGATTGCGGGGCAATTCAATTTATCGGCCCGTTCTGGGCATAATGCTGCTAAGTGAGTTGATATGTCTCCCATGAAAAACTGGTTTTCTGCTGCCAACCGCGCCTCGAAGCGTCATCGTTCCGGTGCCCCCTGGCGATCGATGCGATTGTTCATTCTCTGTGGCATGGGTGCCTTAACGAGCTTGACAGTGCTGATGTCGAGTACTGGCGTTGGTGTGGTTGCCCCGGCGACGGCGACGGTGGTGCCCGTGACGGCCCAATTGTTGGCCCAGGCCCCCGCAGCGACGGTGAGTCCTACCCTGTCCGCGACCGAAGAAGCGCCGGGAATTCCAGCGCGCGATCGCGCTGCCACGCCCAAAGAGGTGAACCTGGGGCCAGCCAGTAAGTACATTTTAGAATTTAATCGAAGCCCAGTGCTGGGGAATCGCTTCCGGATGCAAGGGGTGTATGGCGAATCGCGCTTGGGCTTTACCCGTCCGCGCAACTGGCAAATGAAAGCGGTGAAGGCGATCGTCCGGTTCCAGCATTCGCCCTCCCTGGTGGGGGAGCGCTCGAACTTGGTGGTGCGAGTGAATGACACCAGTGTGGGGACGATTCCGCTCAACTTGCAGAAAAACCAGATTGGTGAGGCGATCGTCACAATTCCGCCGCAGTTAATTCAGGATTATAACGAAATCGCCTTGGTGGCCCAACAGGAGAATTCACCGACCTGTTCGAAACCGGAAGATGACAGCTTATGGACGGAAGTCTTGCCGGACTCAAAGCTGGTGTTTGACTACCAGCCGAAGGCGATGGATCAAGACTTCAGCCGCTATCCCTATCCGTTTTTTGACGAACTGTCGCTGGATAAAACCCAGGTCACCTATTTGCAGCCTGCCCAGGTTGATGGCGCTTGGATGACGGCCACCAGCCGACTTCAGACGAAACTGGGTCGCTTGGCAGATTTCCGAGGCATTGAAACCCAGGTGACGAAAGCGCCAAAAGGATTGGGCTGGAACGATCGGTTGATCGTCGTTGGTACCCCCGAACAGCAGCCGTTGCTGAAAACCTTGAAGCTGCCACTGGCGGCGAAAGGCAATCAGTGGGTCGGGAGTGATGGCGCAGCACTGGGTACTGACGAAGGTGTCTTGATGCTGACCACGATCGAGGATGGGAAAGTGCCCGTGCTCGTCGTATCGGGGAATTCCCCAGCGGCCGTGAATAAAGCCGCACAATATTTGGTCAACGATCGCAGTTCCCCCATGGGCACGAGCACGTTGATTCAGGTGAAGGGCGAATTGCCCGCCCCGGCAACCGTTGAACGGCGGGTTTGGCCGCGCTTCCTGCCCCCCCAAAAGCAGTTCAAGCTGCGCGACATGCAGGCCGCTGATGGCAAAAACTATGCTGACGTGACCGTACGCGGTTCCGATGCGCCGCCGGTGGAGATTAACTTCTGGGCCTTGCCCGACGATCGCTTCCTGCGCGGCAGCAGCATGACCCTGCGCTACAACTACAGCGCCCAAGCTGACCCGACCAAGTCCACGGTGTCGATCGATATTGATGGCGTGAACATCGGCAGTAAAAAGTTGGATTCGGATCAAGGCGGTACGGGCCAAGTCTTTACCGTTGACCTGCCGAAGGATCTGATCAAGTCCAATTCCAAACTCCAAGTCAACTTCAAGCTGGTGCCGAAGGCTCCGGAAGATCCGGCGCGGGCTTGCGGGCGGCTGACCGATCAACAGCTTTCGGGCACGGTACTAGCCGATACCGAATTCACCGTAAATCGTGAAGTGGGCGCGAATCTCCCCGATTTGAAATTGCTCACGGCGGGCTATCCCTTCACGGAAATGCAGGATCTGTCACGGATGGCATTGGTCGTTCCTGAGTCGCCCAGTGATGCTGATGTGATGACGCTACTGAAGTTCAGCGAACGGATGGGGCGACTGAGTCGTGCTAATTCGGTTGAGCATCAGGTTTACACAACCAATACCTTGACCAATGATGTGAAAGCCAACCGTCACTTGGTGGCGATCGGCACGAGCGATCGCTTCCCGCTGCCCGAGGTGTTCAAGCAGGGCTTGGGCTTGATGGATCAAGTCAATCGTCAATTGGCAAAAACCCAAGTGCGGACGCTGCCGAATGCGGATGGTTTGATCAAGAGCGTGGTTTCGCCCTGGAACAAAGAGCGGGTGCTACTGGCGTTGACGGGTCAAACGGAGGCAGGGCTGAAGCAAGTTCAGGATGTCCTGGGGGCGGACCCTTGGTTTTATCAGCTGCAAAAGGATACGGCTTTGATGACCGCCAATAGCGCGAATCCCAATGCCTTTGATCCAAATGGGTATCAGTTCCAGTTCCTTCAAGAGGCTTCATCCCAGCCCTTGGAACGGTTGAATCCATTAAGTAAGGTGCGACGGTTCTTGGAAAACCATTTCTACTTGTTACCGATCGGGATTATTGCCGTCTCGTTACTGATGTATGGCATTGCCCAGCGTTATCTTAAGCGTGTCGCGGAGGGCCAATAAATGACCTCAAATAACTCAGAGCTGAATAAGCGCGGTAAAAGTGGCACCTTTGCAACTTGGTTAGTCGATCTGATTCCGAATCTGTTCGATCGGGCGTTGGCGAAAGCGGGCAAATGGCAGTTATTTCTGCTGATGGCGATCGCGATTTTGCTATCGATTCCGTTCATTGTGACACCGCTGTCACCGATGCAGCAGGGGATTGTCGCGGTGGTGCTGACGGGGCTAGCCTGGACGATTACCAAAGTAGAGCGTAAGCAAACCAGCGAACGCAACAGCGAATATTTGCACCTCTTTCTGGTATGGCTGAGTTTGGTGACGACCTTGCGTTACCTCTATTACCGCACCAGCTATACCCTGAACTTGACCTCGACTTGGCTCGATGGATTTTTCAGTGTTGTGCTGTACGTCGCGGAGCTGTACGCGATTATGACCCTGGGTTTGTCCTTCTTCCAGACCCTGAAGCTGAAGGAACGCAAGCCGATCGACATCAGTGGCATTCCCGTAGAAGATCTGTTGTCGGTGGATATCTATATCCCGACTTACAGTGAAGATGTGGAAATTGTGCGGAAAACGGTTCTTGGGGCTTTAGCGATCGATTATCCGGCGTCGAAGAAGCGGGTCTACGTGCTGGACGATGGTCGGGCAGAGAAATTCCGCGCCCGCCGCGAGGAGCTCAAGGCAATGTGCCGCGAACTCGGCTGCGAACATATGACGCGGGACAATAACGACCACGCCAAAGCCGGAAATATTAATACTGCATTGCGTCGAACTCCCGGCGAATTGGTGCTGATTCTGGACTGTGACCACATTCCCTCGCGCCGGATTTTGCAGGAAACGGTGGGCTTCTTCACCAAGCCGAAGGTGTCCCTGGTGCAAACGCCGCACTGGTTCTACAACCCTGATCCGTTTGAGCGTAACCTGCAAACGGGCGGCGAAATCCCGGTCGGTAACGAGCTGTTCTATAAGGTGATTCAGAAAGGGAATGACTTCTGGAACGCAGCGTTCTTCTGCGGTTCGGCGGCTGTTGTGCGCAAAGATCACTTGCTGGAAGTCGGCGGGATTGCGGTGGAGACGGTGACCGAGGATTGCCACACCTCCCTGCGCTTGCATTCCAAAGGCTATGAGTCGGTCTATTATGACAAAATCATGGTGGCGGGTTTGGCTCCGGAGAAGTTCTCCGCCTATGTGGGCCAGCAGGTGCGTTGGGCAAGGGGGATGGCGCAGATTCTGCGGATTGAGAACCCGTTGTTTAATCCCAAGCTGAAACTGTCGCTGCCGCAGCGGATTTGCTACTTTAGCGCGACTTCGCACTTCTTCTTCGGCTTCCCCCGCTTGATGTATGCGTTGGCTCCGGCGTTGTTCTTGGTGTTTGGGATTAACCCGATTCGCGGTTTGGGCTTGGAAACGCTGGCCTATGCGCTGCCGCATTTCTTTATCTCGACCTACGCCAACTACATCACTTACAAGCATGTGCGGTTCTCGTTCTGGAACGAGATTTATGAATTCGCAATGTCCTTCCAGGCGGGGGTGGTGACGTTCCTCGCGTTAGTGAACCCGAAACTCGGTTCGTTCAACGTAACCGATAAAGGGCTAATTGTGACCAAGCGCAGCTTCGACTGGACTTCTTCGCGGGGGCTAGTGTTTGCCGGGGCGTTGGTGGCGGCTTCGATCATGGCAGTGCCGTTCTGGGCAATTCTGCGTCCAGAGTCGATGGAAGCGGTCTTGGTGAACGTGTTCTGGAGTATCTTCAACTTGCTCTTGATTGTGTCGGCGCTGTTGGTGGCCTTCGAGCAGCCGCAGTTGCGCCGATCGCACCGCCTCGATCGAAAGCTCAATGTTTTGCTGTATAGCGATGATCAGACGATCGAAGGTCGCACGATCAACGTCAGTGAAACCGGCTGCCAAGTGGTGATCGATTCCTGGACGGATCTGTTGGATGAGGTGGATCTGGAGCTGATTGGGGATTTTGGGGCGCGGGCGTTTATGAAGGCG
>JBJORF010000071.1:0-23345 GCA_046049545.1 Cyanobacteriota bacterium
GAAGGTCGCAACAGCACCATTACCGTCTGGGCCGTGAGCCGTGCTTAGTCTTGATGACTGAGCTATTTGGCTTCGACGAAAACCGATTCTGACTCAACTGACAGTCCGGCATTGATATCAAGGGGCGACAACGATGAATGTTCAGTCACTATTTGCAGAACCCTGGTTTCGGTGGGTGGGCGGTTTAAGCCTGGGGATGCCATTGATGATGCTCATGCTCACGGAGATCCTGGAGCAATTAAAGCGACTCAACTCGCCGCTAATCGAAGTGGTCAAATTATCGCGGCAATGGATTGTGCCGTTAGCCGCTGCGATTTTACTGCTGCATGAAGTGATCGGGATACCGCTGGAGACACCGTTGCTGAAGTGTTTACGCACTGCGATTTGGTTGGCGATGATCGTCGCAACGCTGTCAGCGATGAATGCGGTGATTTTTAAGCAGGCCAGTGAAGATTCTTGGCAAGCGAAAGTGCCGTCCATTTTGATTGACCTGGGCCGCACGGTGCTGGTGCTGGTGGGGCTGGCAATTATTTTCGCAAACGTCTGGGGGGCGGATCTGGGCGGGTTGCTGACGGCTTTGGGGGTCGGCTCGTTGGTTTTGGGTTTGGCTTTGCAGGATTCGATGGGCAATTTATTTTCCGGCATTGCCTTGCTGTTTGAACGTCCATTTTCCGTTGGAGATTGGCTGGAAATTGAGGAAAAAGTTGGGCGGGTGGTGTCGATTACTTGGCGATCGGTGCATCTGCGAACGCCCCAAGACAAGCTGATTATCGTACCGAACTCTGTCCTGGCGCAGGGGAGCTTTTTCAATTACAGTCGCCCCAGTCCAATTCACGGGGAAGAGTTAGCAATTAGCTTTTCCTACGATGACCCACCGAATAAAGTGCTGGGAATTTTAGAAGAAATTGCCCAAACCACTGAGGAAGTTTTAGTCACGCCCCCGCCAGTGGTGCAGATTCATTCCTACGACGACTTTTCGATCGGTTATATGTTGCGCTTTTTCGTCGCTGACTATAGCCATATGTCACGCATTAAGAGCAGCATTACCGGACGGATTTGGTACGCGGCCCAGCGCTATGGCTTGACCATGCCCTATCCAATTCAGGCCGAAGCGCCATTGCTGGATTCTTCCACCAAGCAGCAATTGACGTTCCAGCAGATGATAGATGGCTTACAGGCATTGCCGAGTTTGAATGGGCTCTCCGCTGACATCCTGACCCGTCTAACCGAGCGTGCTGAACTGCATGAATATGGCCAGAATGAAGTCGCCTTGGCCCAAGGTGAACCGATCGCGGGCATTGCCTTAATTCTGCGCGGCAAAGCGGGGGTATTGGTACGCGAGGCGGATGAAACGCAGCAAATTGGCGAACTGGTCGCGGGTGACATTTTTGGCGAACGTCTGCTGCTCGGGCAGAGCGTCAGCGATCTCACCATCAAAGCGGGAGCCGACCTACAGGTATTACTGTTCGATGGCCACCACTTTCAAACACTACTAGAGCAAGTCCCTACCCTCGCCACCGTGATTAACGAAACGATGGAAGCCAGACGACGCACGATCAAACATCAGCCTCAACAAAATTCGCCAAGGCTGTAGTTCAGGTAGACCTTAAATGGTGCTAATCCGTCTGAGTTGGCTTTGCCGCCGACTTGGCTGATTTTGTCGTGCTGCTTGTTTTCTTGGCCGCAGTCTTAGTTGTAGATTTGGCTGTTGTGGATTTGGCTGTTGTGGATTTCTTCGCCGATGCTTTTGCGGTCGTTTTCTTCTCCGTAGTCTTCTTAGCTGTAGTTTTCTTCGCTGTCGAGCTCTTCGCTGCCGTGGATTTTTTCTTGCCCTTAACCGTGCCCGCTTTCGCTTCAAGCGCCGTGACGGCTTGCTCCATGGTCAGATCTTCTAGCGTTACCCCTTCTGGCAAAGACGCATTTACCTTACCGTGTTTAATATAATTACCGTAGGGGCCTTCATAGACATTCACAGGTTCACCATCTGCTGGATGCGGCCCCATTTCTCGTAGGGGGGTAACCGATTTCTTGCCGCGCGTGGCTTTGGGTTGTGCCAGTAATTCCAGGGCACGTTCCAAGGTAATAGTCACGGGATCATCATCACCCTTGAGCGATCGGTAATCTTTGCCGTTCTTGCCCTGATCATGAACCACATAAGGCCCAAATCGACCGAGGCTCGACTGCACTTTGCAGCCCGAATCCGGGTGCATCCCCAATGTACGCGGCAAGGTGAGCAACCCCACGGCTTGTTCAAGGGTGATGTTTTCCGGCGTAACCCCCTTCGGCAGGGACGATCGCTTGGGTTTGGCTTTGCTGCCTTCCTCGATTTCACCGAGTTGGACATAGGGGCCGTACTGGCCCAGCAATACGTAGATCGCTTCGCCTGTATCGGGATGAAGACCGAGCTTTTCAGGGCCGTCGATTTTTTGTTTGATTAAAACTTCGACCTGTTGAGCATCCAGATCCGCTGGAGTAAGACCATTCGGGATATTCGCTTTGACGACTTCACCATCTTGATCAAGTTCTAAATAGGCACCATATTTCCCGATGCGAACTTTAGCGCAGAGATCAGCCAAGCTAATCGTCTTTGCATCGGTCGGGTCGATTTCGCTTTCCTGTTCTTGAACCTGAGTCTCCAAACCTTCATCGCCCAAATAGAACGACTTTAGGTAAGGCAACCATTCCGCTTCCCCGGTCGAAATCTCGTCTAGGGTACGCTCCATGCGGGCCGTGAAACTGGTATCGACCAAATCCGGGAAATGCTGTTCCAAGAGCGAGGTCACCGCAAAGGCAGTGAAGGTCGGCACCATCGAGTTACCCACGGGCTGCACGTAGCCCCGATCGATCACCGTACCAATGATGCTGGCGTAGGTACTGGGGCGGCCAATCCCTTCGCTTTCCAGGGTTTTGACCAACGATGCTTCGGTAAAGCGGGCCGGCGGCTGGGTTTCGTGGCCGATCGCGTCGAGATTATGGCAATTGGCTTGATCGCCCGTTTTGAAGCTGGGCAGGATGATGTCCTGATCCTCGATCGCCGCATTCGGGTCATCGGATCCTTCAACGTAGGCGCGGAAAAACCCAGGGAAGTCAATCCGTTTCCCCGAAGCTCGGAAGACCGCATCTTCAACCCCGATTTGCAGCGTGATCTGAGTTTGGCGAGCATCGGCCATCTGGGTCGCCATGGTGCGCTTCCAGATTAAGTCATAGAGTTGAAATTCACGGCCACTCAATCCCGTTTCCTGGGGGGTGCGGAAGCTACTACCCGCCGGGCGAATTGCTTCGTGGGCTTCCTGGGCACCTTTGGATTTTGTCGTGTACTGGCGGGGCGCAGGGCTGAGATATTCTGGGCCGTACATCAATTCCACGCCCGATCGGGCCGCCGCGATCGCCTGCTGGGACAGATTTACCGAATCTGTCCGCATGTAGGTGATGTAGCCATTCTCATAGAGGCTCTGCGCCGTCCGCATGGTGTCACGGGCCGAAAGACCGAGTTTGCGGTTCGCTTCCTGCTGCAAGGTGGAGGTGATGAACGGCGGTGAGGGTTTGCGGGTGACGGGCTTTTCTTCTTGCTTGACGATCAACCAGGGGCGATCGCGCAGTCGGGCTTGCAGCGCCTCCGCTTCCTGCTGATTCAGCAGCACCACAGTTTTGCCCGCTGTGACCTGCCCCGTGTTTTCATCAAAGTCCGCACCAGTCGCGACTTTCACCCCGCCCAGGCTGATCAACTTGGCTTCAAATTCCTGCTTGGCATTGTGCGCTGGGGCCAGCAACGCCTTCAAATCCCAGTAGGAACCTTGCTTAAAGGCCCGCCGCTGCCGCTCCCTCTCGACCAAAACCCGTACCGCAACGGATTGCACCCGACCCGCTGAGAGACCGTATTTGATTTTTTTCCACAGCAATGGCGAGAGGGTGTAGCCGACTAAGCGATCGAGAATTCGACGGGTTTCCTGGGCGCGCACCAGCTTTTCGTCAACTTCGCGACAGTCTTTGATCGCCGCTTGGATCGCTTCCTGGGTGATCTCGTGGAACACCATCCGCTTTACAGGCACCTTCGGCTTGAGGATTTGCAGCAAGTGCCAGGAAATGCTCTCGCCCTCGCGGTCTTCGTCTGTCGCGAGGAGCAGCTCATCAGCATCCTTGAGCGCATCCTTGAGCGTTTTGACAATTTTCTTTTTGTCGTTGGGAATCAGGTAGATCGGGTCAAAGTCGGCCCGTACATCGACACCGAGTTCGCGCACACGCTTATCGGTAATGTCCTTTGGCACATCACTGGTCGATTGCGGCAAGTCCCGCACATGCCCCATCGAGGCTTCGACGCGATAGCCTTTGGGCAGATAGTTGCGGATGGTCTTGGCTTTGGTGGGGGATTCAACAATAACCAGTGTGGACATAGCGCTTGCGTTCTCTATAAGTTCCAACAGGAGGACGATTTTAATGGGGGTGCGATCGCCCCTGTCTCAAATTAAACCCAATTCATCGTAGCCATTCACGGGCAAGATCGAATTCGCATATCTATATATATGCAGAAGTCGCGCAGTCAGAAAACAAGTTTTTGGAAGAATTACGTTTTGGATCCAAATTTCGGGGCCCCGCGATCGGCCCGAGGTATTGGGATCACTCAATCCTATGCCGCTAAAACTCTCTGATGCTAGAAAGCCGCCACAAGGCCGGAAGCACGGTAAAATCAAGCAAACAGACCTGAAGCCGCTGACGTATGGATTTTGCAACCTTGGCTGCGCAGTTGAATGCGGGCACGATTTTGCCGGAAGGGATTGTCATCGCGACGATCATGACGGTAATCATTACAGACTTAATCATCGGGCGATTGCGCTCAACCAAAATCACGCCTTACCTGGCGATCGGCGGGTTGCTGATTTCGGTGGTGGCGCTGGTGGCTCAGTGGGGCATGGCGAACCCGATTGGCTTCCTGGGCGCATTCAACGCCGATGCCATGAGCATCGTCTTCCGGGGGATCGTCGTCCTATCGGCGGTCGGGACGATCTTGATGTCGATTCGTTATGTGGATCAGTCGGGGACGGCCTTGGCGGAGTTCATTACGATTTTGCTGACGGCTTGCTTGGGCGGGATGCTCTTGAGCGGCGCGGACGAACTGGTGATGGTATTCGTCGCGCTGGAAACCTTGAGTATTTCGTCCTACCTGTTGACGGGGTACACCAAACGCGATCCCCGATCGAATGAAGCCGCGTTGAAATATCTGCTGATTGGGGCTTCGAGTTCGGCGATTTTCCTGTATGGCTCTTCGTTGCTCTATGGTTTGTCGGGGGGTGAGACACGCCTGAGCGCGATCGCAACTCAGATTGCTGCGGCAGGCTTGAGTCAATCGATCGGTCTGGTGATTGCGCTAGTGTTCGCGATCGCGGGGGTGGCCTTCAAGATGGGTGCAGTGCCCTTCCACCAATGGACACCGGATGTCTATGAAGGGTCGCCGACTCCCGTGGTGGCGTTCCTATCCGTCGGTTCCAAGGCGGCGGGTTTTGCGCTGGCGATTCGGTTGCTGGTGACGGCGTTCCCGATGGTGATTGGCGAATGGCACTTTGTGATGACGGCTCTGGCGATTCTGAGTATGGTGCTGGGTAACGTCGTGGCCTTGGCTCAGACCAGCATGAAGCGACTGTTGGCCTACTCCTCGATCGGGCAGGCCGGCTTCATCATGATTGGCCTGGTGGTGGGGACAAATGCCGGTTATGCCAGCATGATGTTCTACCTGATTGCTTACTTGATGATGAACTTGGGGGCGTTCACCTGTGTCATCTTGTTCTCCCTGCGGACAGGAACGGATCAAATCAGCGAATACTCCGGTCTGTATCAGAAAGACCCACTGCTGACCTTGGCTTTGTCGATTTGTTTGCTGTCTTTAGGTGGGATTCCGCCGCTGGTGGGTTTCTTCGGGAAGCTGTATCTGTTCTGGGCGGGTTGGCAGGCGGGGGCTTACGGCTTAGTGCTGCTGGGCTTGGTGACGAGCGTGATCTCGATTTACTACTACATCCGCGTGGTGAAGATGATGGTGGTGAAGGAGCCGCAGGAAATGTCCGAAGCGGTGATCAACTATCCCGCGATCGACTGGAACTTAGGGGGGATGCGGCCGTTGCAAGTCGGTTTGATTGTCTCCTTGGTCGCAACTTCAATCTTCGGCATCCTGTCGAATCCGCTGTTTAACCTCACCACTAGCGCCGTGGCGAATACACCAATGTTGCAGTCCGTAGCGGTCAACTCGGATGTTAAGTCGCAGCCAGTGCGGGCTGCGACTGATGAAGCGGCATTGGTGAGTCTGGTGATCCCGGAGTAACCCATGGTCGTCAGTCCAGCGCCCGCCAAACCCCTCGCACCATGGTCAAAGGCCGTTTTGCCCACAGCAACCGAGTTTCCCTTAACCCCGTTGCCGTTGATCTCCGGAACATTGCCAGCGGGACTCCAGGGATCGCTTTATCGCAATGGGCCAGGACGCTTGGAGCGCGGTGGGCAGCGGATGGGCCATTGGTTTGATGGCGATGGGGCGATTTTGGCGGTGCATTTTGCGAATGGTCAAGCGCGGGCGACCTATCGCTATGTGCAGACAGCGGGCTATCAGGCGGAAGAACAGGCCGATCGGTTGATCTACGGCAACTACGGCATGGCTCCCCCGGGCCCCTGGTGGCAACGCTTCGGTAAGACGCTGAAGAATGTTGCAAATACTTCGGTGATGGTGTTTGACGATCGGCTCTGGGCATTGTGGGAAGGTGCGCAACCGCATCGATTGGATTTGGAGACCTTGGCGACGGTGGGTTTGGATCAGGTGCCTGGGCTGAATCCTAAACTGCCGTACTCAGCCCACCCCAAAATTGATCCAGTTACAGGCGAGATCTACAACTTTGGCGTGACCTACGGCGCGAAAGCCACCCTGCATCTGTACCGTCACGATCGGCAGGGCAAGCTCCTCCAGCAAAGTCAGCTTGTTTTGCCCGGAACGACGATGGTGCATGACTTTGCCCTAGCAGGTAACTATTTGGTGTTCTGTTTGCCACCGCTGCGGGTGAATCCGTTGCCCTTGCTGCTCAATCTCAAGGGGTTCAGTGAAGCGGTAGAGTGGCAGCCGGCGTTAGGGACGACGATTCTGGTGTTTGATCGGGCCACCCTCGAATTGGTTAGCCAAACTGTGGCCGAGCCTTGGTATCAATGGCATTTCGGCAATGGGTTTGCGGATCAGGACGGCAATCTGGCGCTGGATCTGGTGCGCTACGAAGATTTTTCTACCAATCAATTTCTAAAGGAAATTGCGATGGGTTCAGTGCAGCAGGTGGTCGCGGGTCATCTTTATCGGATGCGGCTGAATCCTTTGACTGGGGAAGTGTTGGGTTCGGAACAACTCAGCGATCGCATGGTGGAGTTTCCCACTGTGCCTCCGGCGCAAGTCGCTCAGGCGGCACGTTACACTTACCTTTCGCTGGGTCAGGACGATCTGCTCGGGACGATCGGGCGCTACGACGATCAAACCAATACGATGACCATTGCCCCAATTCCCGGCCATTGCTATGGGATGGAGCCGATTTTCGTCGCAGACCGATCGCGGGGGATTGATCAGGGCTGGGTGCTGACGGTTGTGTTCGATAGTGAGCGTGATTGCTCGGAAGTTTGGATTTTTGACAGTGAACAGATGGCCGCACCACCGATCGCCCGTTTAGCCCTGCCGCAGATTATCCCGATCGGATTTCACGGCACTTGGCATGATACCCACTAAACACTTCCCAACCCAATGACCACAACACTTGAGCGAAAATCCCAGCAGGCTTGTTTTGGCGGCACGATCGGGATGTATCGTCATACCTCGGCAGTCTGTAACTGTGAGATGAATTTTTCGCTCTATTTACCACCGCAAGCGCTGCCACCTCGGGCCGAAAAATATCGGGTTCCGGTTTTATATTTTCTGTCGGGCTTGACTTGCACCGAGGAGAATTTCACAACGAAAGCGGGGGCTTATCAATTTGCGGCGCAGTATGGTGTGGCGATCGTTGCGCCCGATACCAGTCCGCGTGGGGCTGATGTCCCAGATGATGCGGGTTGGGATCTGGGCATGGGCGCGGGCTTTTACGTTGATGCGACACAGGCTCCTTGGTCGGCGAACTATCAAATGTATCGCTATGTGGTGTCCGAGTTGCCGGAGTTGATTGCGGCAAATTTTGCGGTAGATGCGGCCCGCCAAGGGATCTTTGGGCATTCCATGGGGGGACATGGGGCGTTGGTTTGTGCCTTGCGGAACCCCGATCGTTTCAGATCAGTTTCCGCCTTTGCCCCGATCGTTGCACCGAGTCAGGTGGCTTGGGGGGAGAAGGCATTGGGGGCGTATTTAGGGGAAGATCGATCGGCTTGGCTGGATTATGATGCGACGGCTTTGGTAGCGAAATCGGGGTTTCCGGGGGAGATTTTGATTGATCAGGGAATGGAGGATTCGTTTTTATCGAATCAGCTTAAACCGGAGCTGTTTGAAATGGCTTGCCAATCCGTTGGACAACCGTTGCAGTTGCGGCGGCAAGCGGGGTATGACCACAGTTATTTTTTTATTGCGACGTTTATCGGCGACCACATCCGTCACCACGCAGCGGTTTTGGCATAACAGTTTCGGCGTAGGGTGCGTTGTCCTGGAAGGCAACGCACCGCCAATCCCGCAGATCCAATCAGGTCGATCGGTAATAACAATCATCGCGGTGCGTTTTGCGTTGCAGAAACGCACCCTACGGTTTGATGGTTCTAAACTCCGGCTTGTTCTTCGTTGAGATTGAACAGCATCGTTAAGGCATCCATGGCTTGCTGCCGCGCTTCGAGGTCACGCTGCGATCGCAGTTGCACCATCGGATCATGCAGGATTTTGTTGACGATGCCTTTGGTGAGGGCTTCGATTACAGCCTGCTGTTTACCACCGAATTCATTGCCCAAACGCGATAGGGCTTTTTCCAATTCCTGGGTGCGAATGGTTTCGACTTTATCCCGGAGGCTGCTGATCGTGGCGATTGCATCGAGGGAACGCAGCCAGCTATCGAAGCTATCGACTTCTTCTTCGAGCAAGCCCTCTGCTTCCATGGCCATTTGGCGACGGCTTTCTTGGTTCTGCTCCACTACGGTTTTGAGATCATCCACGTCGTAGGCGTTGACGTTGTCCAATTCATTTGCGTCGGAATGGACGTTACGTGGCACCGAAATATCGATCAGCATCAGCTTCCGGGCCGGATCGAGGGCGGATTCGAGTTTCGATCGGTCCAGAATCGGCTCGACGGAACTGGTACTGGTAAAGGTAATGTCCGAATCGGCGACGGCCTGCATCATCTGCTCGACGGGCACGACTTTGATGTTCGCTTCGGGGAACTTCTCGGCCAGATCGATCGCCTTTTGCATCGTCCGGTTCATCAAGGTAATGTCGCGATTCCCCTTAGAAATCAGGTGCTTGACCAACAGCACAGACATTTTCCCGGCCCCGACGATCGTGGTTTTCAGCGGGGCGAGATCAACGGCTTTGATTTGGGCCAATTCGACGGCGGCGGAACTGATCGACACCGCACCTGTACCAATACTGGTTTCGGTGCGGACGCGCTTGCCAGCGGTGATCGCTTGCTTGAGCAGTTGGTTCAAAATCCGACCCGTGCCGTTAAATTTCTGACCGCACTGGTGGCAATGCTTTACCTGGGAGAGGATCTGCCCTTCGCCCAGCACGAGGCTATCGAGACCCGATGCCACGCGCATCAAGTGCATTACGCCATCCTGGTGCAGCAGCGTGAATAGATAGGGCCGCAGCATGTCCACGGGCAATTTGCTGTGTTCTGACAAGAACTGGATAACTTCGCGAATGCCCGGTTCCGTTTCCTTCAACACCAAGTAAATTTCGAGGCGGTTACAGGTACTGAGGACGGCAACTTCTTCGATGTTCGGGTAGCCGCAGAGCTGGGCGATCGCTCGATCGTAAACGGGTTCGGGAATGCTCAACTTTTCCCGCACTTCCACAGGCGCAGTCTTGTGCGTTAGGCCAACAACAGCAATGTTCATATTAAATCTCGGATATCTAAACTCAAACTGCTCAGTCATCAACCGGGGTCAGTGGGTTATCGCCAACCCGATCGTCCGCCTAAATTCCATTTTTATTGGGATGTTGTCGGGGACAGGCGAGCCGGACGTGATTTCCATAGGAAACCGCAGTCCGGCTCACAACTGTCTTCAGCGAAATTAGTGCAGTTGCACCGACTTCGGATTGTCAATCATGTGAATCGTATCGACGAACCGAGCCGTCTTCGATTGGCTGGAAATGATCAACGACTGGGTGCGGATGCCGCCGCCGAAGAAGCGAACACCCTGTAACCAGTTGCTGCTGGTGATCCCAGTTGCCGCGAAGATCACGTTGTTGCCGGAAGCCAATTCTTCCGTTTCATAGACCTTATCCGGATCCGTGATGCCCATGGAAGCCATGCGCGCCAGGTTGCCTTCTTTAGTCATGTTCGCCCATTCCTTGGTTTGGACGATCGCGGGGTCATAGATCAGCTGACCTTGGAAGTGACCGCCGAGGCACTTCATTGCTGCCGCTGTGATCACACCTTCCGGTGCGGCACCGATCCCGATCAGCGCATGGATGCCAGTACCCGCGAAGCCGCAGTTCAGGGCCGCACCCACGTCACCGTCGCTGATCAGCTGAATCCGTGCACCCGTCTCCCGGATTTCCTTAATCAAGTCGTTGTGACGTTCGCGCTTCATGACCACAACCGTGAGGTCGCTGATCGCCCGATCAAGACATTCCGACAAAATCTTCAAGTTTTCCGTTGCGGACTTGCGAATGTCCACTTTGCCTTTAGCAGCGGGGGGCGCTGCTAATTTCTTCATGTAGAAGTCAGGGGCATTGAACAAACCGCCTTTCTCGGCGATCGCCAACACCGCGATCGAACCGGGCTGGCTGTAGGCACAGAGGTTCGTCCCTTCGCAAGGATCCACAGCGATGTCGATTTCCGGGCCGGAGTTGGTTGCATAACCGGTACCGACTTCTTCACCGATGAAGAGCATGGGCGCATCATCCCGCTCCCCTTCCCCGATTACGATCCGACCACGCATGTGCATTTTGTTCATGCGCTGACGCATGGCTTCTACCGCTGCCTCGTCGGCACCGTCTTTGTCGCCTTTACCCACTAAGTGAGCCGAAGCAATCGCCGCTTGTTCAACGACTTCCGTAATCTCTAAGCCCAGCGTGTTTTCCACTACGTCCTCCAAACTGCTTGATGTTGCGCCCATAGTGGCGACTTCCAAACCAGTCTACCAAAGGGCGGCAATTCCCTTGAAGCGTCCAGGCGATCGGATGGTGTTAAGTTTTGTGCGAAGAATGATAGTTGGGGGTTGTGGCGCTGTTGAGTATATTGAGACAAGTGACCAAGCTGGCGTTGGTTTTGAAGCCTTCGGGGGTGATGTGGGTAGGGCCAAAGCGGTAGCCAGCCTGCTGTAAGGCGTTGGCCAGTCGATCGCGCGGTGGAATGTCGCAGTGGCCGCGTCGTCCGACTGCGCCCAGGGTATAGAAATAGGGCGGCAGGCCAATTTCCGCCGATAGATTATTTAGCCATTGGGCCAACGCCAGATTATGTTGTTGTTCCGCCAGGCTGCGCATTTGATGTAGCCATTCAGCGTGATGCATTTCTCCCAGCCACATCGGGCCGCTAATGGTCGGAGTTGCCTGACAACTGCTACAGCTAATATGTCCCAATTGTCGCCAATCAACGGTCTGAAAGCTACCGCAAGCATGGCAGTAGCCAAGGAAACCATAGTGGGCGATCGGTTGTTTGGTGAGCACGGGGTTGGGTTTGGCCTGGAGCTGCACCATGACGCGAAACACCGATTGTTGGTAAAACGCGACGATCGGTTGTATCCCATAACCGAGGGCTAAGGCTTGCTGGTGAATTGCCCCAATCAGGATGCGTAAAGCCTGTTCATGCACGGCGGGATGCGATCGGGCGTAGCTGCCCCATTGCTGCATACTTTGGTGGGGGAGCTGCCCGGATAGGCTCCGACCATCGGTGCTAGTGACGTAGAGCAGTCCGCCGATTTTCAATGCTTGGAGCGCTAACCCCAGATACGGCAGCGGGTTACCAAACGCATCCAGATCAATCAGGTCAAAATATTCGCCTTGGCTGATCGCCTCAATCAGTGCACGCTGGGCCGATCGTTGGGTGATGCAATATTGGGTTTGCGGCCGATCACGCAAATTCTCCTTCAGAGTTGCCTGCACATCGGGGTCAGCATCATTAATCCAAGCAAAATCCGCTGCTGCTTCCACCAAGTACCGCAAAGCCCGAATCCCACAACCACTCATCCCATCAAATAGCCGGAGAGTGGGTTGCGATTGCCGATAGACCTGAGCGGCAAGGATGCCGAGATCACGCGATCGCTGACTACTGCGGCGATAAAAGGCATTGCCAAGGGCGCAGATGACAAGACCTTCTTGAACTTGCATGGTCAGTTCCCGGAACGATCGATGGGTGTTGAATAGTGCTGATTACTGGAGGAAACTGTGATACTCTCGCGAGTTTTGCGTCAGAATTGCTCATTTTCACTAAAGTCTCGCCGCCGACAGGCGCTAAGGCCCGTGCATCCACGGTTATCGATCGCCAAAGCGGCTTTCTACGATGGGTGTATGTCAGATTATGGGCACTTGTATTGGACGCTAAAGGCGTAACTTTGGTCATCGATCGCCCGCTACCGATTGGAACAGATTCGCTCAGTTATATTTTGCCCCGCCCGTTTTCCACTTTCCTGCATTGTCTCAGAAGTTAGCCCATATGCTTCGCGCGTTTTTCACCTCGACGATTCCGGATAATGTCGCAGCACCTTGGATCGCTTTACCGCCCGTGCCTGCTCCGCGTAATTTGCGCCTAACCCTCGCGGGGGAACAGCCTGTCACCGAATCTCCGTCATTGCGGCCGCTGGCGACCTTGCCAACGGATATGGCAATGGCATTGCATCAGCTCAGTCAGCAAGCCCTCGGTGGCCTCGCCTGGCCACAACTGATGCAGCAGGTCGTACAAGTTGCCGCGCAGGTGTTAGCGATGCCGCGCTGCGCCCTTTGGTCAGTCCAAGGCCAGGTGCCGACCTGCGATCAGACTCAAATGCTAAGTTGTCAGGCGATCGTCGGGGCACCGATGCCAGCGGATCACTGTGCTTGTCCGCCACTGCTGGAATTGAGTGGCTGTGCATCTCCGCTGGCGGAAGCCGCCGGATTATTGGCGGTCAGGCCCTATGCGTCAACGCAACTCGTACAGAATCTGCTGCTACCCATCTTCGGGCCAGCGGAGATGCTGGGTGTCTTGGAAGTGAATGCCTCGGTAGCCCAAAGTTTTAGCCCAGCGCAAGTGGCTTTTCTCGCCGCGATCGGTGAATTGGTCGCGATGGCCTATCAGCATTACCAGACCGAACAGATTCGCGAGGTGCGTAACCGAGTTCTGGAATCGATCGCCAAAAATGTTGAGCTACCCGAGATCCTCCAGCAGCTTTGTGAAATTGTGGAGATCATGATTCCCGATAGCGGCTGTCATCTGATGCAGCTTGACGAGACCGGAACACAGGTGATTCTGCAAGTATCACCCAGCTTATCAAACCACCAAATGCCGGATGGAGAACCGTTTGCGGTCAGTGAACTGCCGATGCTTTACCATCAAGTGTTTGAAAAGCAAGCGCCCTTTATTTGGCATCAGCACCTCTCCACCGAGATCCACGATCAAGCGTTATTGGATTACGTGCAGCCCCAAGGCTGGCAGTCCCTTTGGCTCATCCCATGGCACGGACAGGGAGGGGTATCCCAAGGTTGCCTGACGATCGCGCATCGATCGCCCAGTCTGATGCAAGCGGTCCATCAGCCCTTGATTCAGACCGTGACGCAGTTAGTGCTGCTAGCTACCGAAAATCGCCGCAACGCTCACAATCTTGAAAAACAGGCAATGTATGATGGCCTGACTGGATTGCCGAATCGGATTTTTTTCATGGAGCAACTGTCCGCGAAGTTGCAAGCCCGTGATCAAGCCTTTGCACTGTTGTTCTTGGATGTTGATCATTTCAAATTGGTGAATGACAGCTTGGGCCATAATGCCGGAGATGAGCTGTTGGTCGAGATTACCCGGCGGTTGAGTCCTTGCATTCGGCGGACAGATATTTTTGCCCGTTTGGGTGGGGATGAATTTGCAATTATTTTGAATGGGGTGCAGGATGTCACCCAAGCGCAATCGATCGCGGACCAAATCAAAGCCGTCCTGTCCCTGCCATTCATGATTCTTGATCGGGAAGTGTTTGCTTCCGTTAGTATCGGGATCGCCCATTCGGATAATTATTATGCTTCCCCGGCGGAAATCCTGCGGGATGCCGATATTGCCATGTATCGCGCGAAATCCCTGGGCCGATCGCGGGCGGCAACTTTCGATAAAACAATGCATGCGAATGTCGTCGATCGCATGCAGATTGAGATGGAACTGCGGCGGGTCGTCGATCAGCTATTCCTCGATGGGACTTCCCAGTTGCAGCTGTATTATCAGCCGATCGTGTCGTTGATTACGGGTCGGGTAACGGGCTTTGAGGCGTTGATTCGCTGGATTCATCCGGAACGCGGCTTGATTTCGCCTTTGGACTTCATCCCGATCGCCGAAGAAATTGGCCTGATCATCCCGATCGGGCAATGGGTAATCCAAGAAGCCTGCCAGCAGCTCAACCGTTGGCAGCAAGATCTGAATTTGCCGGATTTGAGCATGAGTATCAATGTTTCCAGCCGCCAATTCCTACAGTCAGATTTCCTGCCAATGGTGCAGCAAATCCTCAACTACACTGGGATTTCCCCCGATTGCCTGAAGCTAGAAATCACCGAAAGCGTGCTGATGGAGACCGCAAGTACGGTGCTAGAACGGTTGGAATACCTGCGCGATCTGGGGGTGCGGTTGAGCCTCGATGACTTTGGCACGGGCTATTCATCGCTCAGCTATCTCCAGCAGTTTCCAATTAATACGCTGAAGGTCGATCGCTCTTTTGTGGATAAATTGGCCGAGGACCAAAATCAAGTGGTGCAGGCGATCGTGGCGCTGACCGATGGATTATCGATGGATGCTGTGGCCGAGGGGATTGAAACTGCTGAACAGTTGGCACATTTGCGTTCCTTGGGCTGTGAATATGGTCAGGGCTATTTCTTCTCGCCGCCGATGACGCGAGAGAATGCGGAGCAGATGCTGGTTGATCAACCCCATTGGCCCGATCCGAATTGCCCCGACCGCTAAGGCCCCTGGTTTAAGCCACAAGAAATTGGAGGCGCGCGCGTTCATTGCCCCAGCCCATCCATGCCGTGGTCGGTGATCCGTAGGGGCGTGCATCCCACGCCCACAGCCTACGTCAACCAACCCTCACATCCCACCCGAGCGATTCAATCCGTTGAATTAGGAATTGCTGTGAATCCATCATTGCCCTTGCGCTGATTCGACTTCAATCAGTATGATGGAAGACTGCTCGTTTTCGCCCTGGAATGGGTGCAGTCAGTTTTCCCTACATCCCAACGACCACCATGCAATTCATCGATCACGCAGAAATTCAAGTCCAAGCGGGTAATGGCGGCGATGGCATGGTGGCATTTCGGCGCGAAAAGTACGTTCCGGCGGGGGGGCCTTCTGGCGGTAATGGAGGACATGGCGGTGATGTCTGTCTAATTGCCGACCATAATTTGCAAACCCTATTGGATTTCCAGTATAAGCGAATCTACAAGGGCGAAGACGGCAAACGTGGTGGCCCGAATAAGTGTACCGGGGCTTCCGGGGCCGATCGGATGATTGAGGTACCCTGTGGCACGGCGATCTACGATGCAGAAACGGGGGCACTCCTGGGGGATTTGACCGAAATCGGCCAACAATTGACCGTTGCCGTCGGCGGGAAAGGCGGCCTCGGTAATGCCTGCTTTTTAACCAATCAAAACCGCGCCCCGGAGATGGCCCAGCCCGGCCGCGAGGGTGAACAGCGCCTACTGCGACTCGAACTGAAGCTATTGGCTGAGGTGGGCATCATCGGCCTGCCGAATGCGGGTAAGTCCACCTTGATTTCCGCCCTGTCCGCCGCCAAACCGAAGATTGCCGATTATCCCTTTACGACTTTGATTCCCAATCTGGGGGTCGTCCGCCGCCCCACGGGTGACGGCAATGTATTTGCGGATATTCCCGGTTTGGTGGAAGGGGCCCATGCGGGCATCGGGCTGGGCCATGATTTTCTGCGGCATGTGGAACGGACGCGGGTGCTGCTGCATTTGATCGATGCGACGGATGAAGACCCGATCGCCAACTATCGCACGATCCAAGCCGAACTTGAGGCTTATGGTCGGGGACTGGCCAAACGCCCCCAAATCGTCGCTTTGAATAAGCTCGATGCCACCTATGCCGATGATCCGGCGATGCAGGAATTGGCAGTGGAATTGCAAGCGCTGAGTCAAACGGAGCAAGTCTTTCTCGTATCAGCAGTGAGCGGTCAAGGGCTCGATCGCTTGCTGCAAAAGATCTGGGATACCCTCGATCGTACCGCCGATGAACCGTTTGAGCCGCTTGAACCGATGCTCAGCGTGACTGTTTAATGGTCTAGTTGGGCTGAGTCTAGTTGGGCGGTTGGGCGATTTTGGGCCGATCGAGGCGTTGCGAGGTATCGCTCTGCGTGAACTGCTGGTAAGCCAGTTTTGAAATCTGCTGAATCAGCCGCTCCGCACCAATATCATCCCGCTGTCGCTTGACCAAAACCGAGGCCAAGTAACGTTTGCCATTCGGTGTATCAATCAGCCCGATATCGCCGACAAACAACCCCAGCGTGCCAGTCTTGTGGGCGATCGTTGCGCCTTTATCCAAGCCCTGGGGCAGTAACGTGTCGTTCTCGATCCGCCGCATGATGTCGAGCAGCCGATCGCGCGATTTCATCGACATCAGTTTGCCGTTTTGGACTTGGCTAATCAGGCTGGCCATATCCTTAGGGCTAGTTGTATTGGTGGCTTTGATATCGGGTAAAACCGCATTGAGCAGAGTAGCACTGAGGCCCCAGCTCTTAAACCGTTGATTCAGCGCGTTCATCCCACCGAGGCGATCGATTAACATATTGGTCGCGGTGTTATCACTGGCAACCATCATTTGGGTGGCGGTTTCGAGGGCGGAGAAGGTGCTGCCGACGGGTTGGTACTGCATGTCCCCCGCTTCGGTAGCAATATTCTCCTGCTTCATCGTCAGTGTTTCCGTCAATTTGATCTTGCCCTGATCCACATCCTGGAAGAAGGCGACCAAAATGGGAAATTTGATCGTACTGGCAGCCGGAAAGACTTCCGTTGCATTGATGTCAATGTAGGCATTGGTGTCGAGATCGAGCAACATAATCCCGGCCCGACTGCCCTTTTGCTGGCTGACCAAGGTATTGACCTTGGCTTCCAAGTCCACGAGCTTTTGGCCGAGTTGAAGCGGTTCACTGGTTTTGGCCGCTGGGGTGACGATCGGGGTCGGCGACTGCGGGGCATTAGCGGTTAGGCGACTGGCTGGATCCCATACAGAAAGCAGGGTGCCTGCCAACACCCCAATGCCAATCCCAAAAACCATCAAGCGTGCCCCGTACAGCATCAATTTGCCCGAACGAGTACGCGGCGTGGGCAGTTGCACTAATTTGATGGCGGGGGTGGCTGCGGCGCGATCGCGGCGACGATTGCCCCGCCGATTTTGTCGATCAAAGGGGACAACGGAGCCGCGTCCGTTGAACCGATCATTCGCCGATGAAGCGGCTGCACGGCGCGGCAAACCGACTAAACGCGGCGGTGGCGGTGGCGCGGAACGGACTGATCGCGCCGGAGCACCGGACGATTTCGCGGATGGTTTACGGGCGCTGCGATTGGAGGCGCGCGATGAATTCTGATTCCAGCCTAAAAATGCAAACAAACTTCCCCCTGACGATTTTCGGTCGCGTCGCCGTTGTGCCCCACCGGCTTTCTCGCCAGAACGCGCTGCACCCGTCGATCGCGACGGCTGTGAGCGTTGGTTTCGATTTGAACGTCGGTTGCGTTCCCGCATGGGTGGTGTTGATCCTTCTACGACTTGGGGCGATCGGCCATCGTGGGCCTTGCCTCAAGCGCACTATATTGTGTCGGCGCGCGGAAAATTCGATCTCCGTAATTTGCCGGAATTTTTAGAAATTCTTCGGCGAAATTAATAGCATCCGGGAAGATGCCAGCTTTGGGGCGATTCTACCTTACTCTCAGGGGTTGGGGCAGCTATTGTCATCAGAAAGTTAACGCATAACCCTTGAAGGGGCAGCCAGTGTGCCAAATGCAGGGGGCAATCCGTTGGACTCACAGGGAGAATCGGGGATCCAGTGGCATCTGCCCGGTCGCCCTGCCCGACTGCTACTTCCAAGCCCCGCAACCCATGGCTCAACGCCTTGCCTTACAGCGAACCAAAGCCTTTTTTCTTCTTATCCTTCTTCGGCTTCTTCGCCTGGGGTGGCCCACCGCCGCCCTGATAGCCGCGCCATCCTGGCCCTTGGGGCGCACCACCGCCGCCAAACGGATTACCACCGCCGAAGGGATTGCCCATGCCCCCCATGCCGGGCATCCCGCCCATGCCGGGGAAGCCCATGTTACCTTGGCCCATCTGCTGCATCATCATCCGCATTTGCTTGAACTTGGCGACCAGTTCCGTCACATCTTTTTCCTGGTAGCCCGAACCCTTCGCAATCCGGCGGCGACGACTGGGGGTATTCATTAATAAGTCAGGATCCTGGCGCTCTGCCATGGTCATGGAGCCGATCATCGCCTCGACCTTCCGCAGTTCGCGTTCACCCTGCTGGATTTTGTCGTCGTCCAGCATTTTGCCCATGCCGGGGATCAGCTTCATGATGCCGCCGAGGGAACCCATGTTCTTGAGCAACCGGGTTTGCTTGAGGAAGTCGTTGAAGTCAAATCGCGCTTCGAGGATTTTCTCGGAGAGCTTTTCGGCTTCTTCGAGGGTGATTTCATCGCGGGCTTTTTCGACCAGGGTGAGCACGTCGCCCATGCCGAGAATGCGCGAAGCCAAGCGATCGGGATAAAACGGTTGCAGCGCTTCGACTTTTTCCCCAACCCCGATAAATTTAATCGGCTGACCGGAAATCCGCCGCACCGAAAGGGCCGCTCCACCGCGTGTATCGCCGTCCATCTTGGTCAGGATTGCGCCCGTCAGACCGATGCGATCGTTAAACGCCTGGGTCACATTTGCGGCTTCTTGGCCCGTCATCGAGTCCACGACCAGCAGGACTTCATTCGGGTTGACGGTGGCTTTGATTTGGGCCAGTTCGTCCATTAAGCTATCGTCGATCTGCAAACGACCTGCCGTATCGATGATCACGGTGTCGATGCCGTCGGCTTTGGCCTGGGCGACCCCCTGACGCGCGATATCCACCGGATTCGCGTCGGTACCCAATTCGAATACCGGAATGTCGATCTGCTTCCCGAGGGATTTCAGCTGGTCGATCGCGGCAGGGCGGTAGATGTCCGTCGCTACCAGCAACGTGGTGCGCTTTTCTTTGCGCAAATGCAACGCCAACTTCGCCGTTGCGGTGGTTTTACCCGCCCCTTGGAGACCCGCCATCAGGACGATTGTCGGCTTGTCGGTGCTGTCAGCGAGGGGCACATTCGCTTCGCCCATTACCTCCAGCAATTCTTGGTAAACGATTTCAATAAATTGCTGATCGGGCCGCACCCCCGAAATCACTTCTGCGCCGAGGGCTTTTTGCTCCACTTCGGCGATGAAGTCTTTGATCACCTGAAGGTTGACATCCGCTTCCAACAGCGCCCGCCGGACTTCCCGTAATGCCTCTTTAATGTTGGTTTCGGAGATCTTGTCCTGGCCTCTCAGCTTTTTCCAGGCTTCCTCAAGGCGATCGGCAAGTGCGTCAAACATGGGTTCAGGTTCTTCAGAAATACGTCTAGTCAGACTCAAGGAATGGGTCGCCGCATCAGAATCAAGACATTCCAGCGACGGGGCAAATTCCACTGACATTCAATGTTAGCGCGTCTGGGAGTGGATTGCATGTCGATGGGGCAGGGATTTTCGCTGATGGGTTTGGCCCTAGGCGGGGAATCCTAGAGGGAATTGTCCTGTTGCATCTTGCGATCGCGCTGCCATGTCTTTCTCGCTGGAAATCCTCACCTTTCCGATTTTGACGAATCGGGCGCGCTATCACACTTGTTTCATCACGATCCCCGATGAGCCAAAACCCGTGGCAGGAATCACTTTAATCGGTCAATACTACAGCTTTGCGCGATTTTGTCCGAACCTCGATCAAGCCTTTGCCACCACTTCACGGCTGCTCGATCGGGAACGCCGATCGTTGATTACCCAATCCCCCAAAGGCTACCTCGTCTGGCGCTGGGAACCTGTGGCGCAGTTGACAAAGCGGGTGTTGCCCCGCAAACAGCCGCCGGGGTTCTGCAAGATTCTGCGGACACCAAGCAAAATTCCCACCTGTCAAATTCAAGCGGCAGACCTTGATAAGCCGCTCACCGCGATTCGGGTGAGCGGCGATTTTTATGCATTGCTGACGGGGGTGGCGACGGAGGATGGAGCGATTCAGTTGGGGAATCAAATGAGTCAATGGGGCGATCGGATTTTGGTTACGCCGAAGCGTAAAGGATTTTCGCTCTGGATCTATGAAGCGGGGGCGCAATTGCTGGAGTCTGCCTGATCACACCGTCCATCAATTAATCCCTGGCAATCACGGATGATTGCCAGGGATTAATTGATGGGTCGCAATTTCGGGGCTTACACCGAAACGTCGCTTAAGCTCGCCGTCATGTAGTCAAAGGGTTGGTCGATGAAGCCCATGGCTGGAACACCTGCTTCCGCCAACCGCGCTTTGATCATATCTTTCATGATTTGGATACCGCGCACCGTCGGGCCGATCGGCACACTCAGGGAGTTGTAGACTTCGCGCAAACCTTCGAGGACACGCTCGTCGAGGACATCCGTATCCGCCGCGATGATCGCGTAGGTCGCATAGCGCAAGTAGTAATCCATATCTCGCAGGCAAGCGGCAAAGCGCCGCGTCGTATAAGCATTCCCGCCGGGACGAATCAGCTCGGGATTTTCATCAAACAAAGCTGCCCCCGCTTGACGGACAATCGCAGCCGCATCGGCGTTAATCACGCTCACGGCCTGGATTCTGGCATTACCTGTGCGGAAATAGGCCTTCAGATCGTCGATCGCATCGCGATCAAAATAGCGACCTGTAACGTCGTAGTTTTTAATTAGGCTGGTCACCGCATCACGCATGACTGATCTCTCCCAAGGTTCCCTGTAAAGACATTTTTACAAAGGGCTGAAACATCCCGATCGCTTTGGGCCGTCGCACCGGACAGGCCGCTGGCAATGGGTTCTCAATCCCACACAGCAATTTAAGCTCAGTTTATCATGCTGGTTTCGCCAAAGCGCTCGGGAACCCCGGTTTACTGAGAACTGTTTGCCAAACTTAACAATTTGGACTTAGCATCTCGTTGGACTTAGCATCTCGGGCTGAACGGCTCGGAGTTAACCCTGCGGCTTTTGGCCCACGAGGTACATACTCATGTAGTGCGTCTGTTGGTCGGTCACGGTGAACCCGGCTTGGGTCATCCGCGATCCCATGTCATCGCGCACATAATCCCGGTAGAACGGCTCGTGGAAGGTGGTTGCAAACCCTTCCATAATCGGCAGGAGATTCGGAGAATCGCCGAGCTGGATCGAGTCGCAAATCACAAAGGTACCGCCGGGCTGAATCACCCGAAACGCTTCATTAATCACTTGTTGACGCACCGGGCCAGGCAGTTCATGGAATAGGAAGACGCAGGTGATGCCGTGAAAATGGTTGTCGCGATAGGGCAAGGCTTCGGCTTGGCCCTGGGCCAGCTGGACGACGGGGCTGGGATTAAACCAGTTATTCGGCTTGAGCCATTGGGCAGCTTTGCGGAGATAAGCCGGCGATAGATCGATGCCATGAAGGGAAGCCTGGGGCAACATGCCGCGCAGCATCCGCAGGGTACGGCCCGTACCGCAGGCGACATCGAGGATTTGGAGTTGCTTCGGATCGATGTGGCTGAAGGTCTGCAACCCTTGCTTGAGCGGGGCTAAAACCCGTCGCCGCATTGGGTCAGCGCCGCCATTAAACAACAGCTCAACTTGCAGGTCGTAGAGATCGGCTGACTCGTCGCTCAGGTAGCCCCCCGTTTGGTAGTGGAAGTTCTGGGTGTAATAGGACGGGTAACCATCGGTGTCGATCGTCGATTCAAAATCGCGATAGCCTTTTTTGACGGCCCGATTCCAGGTCTTGGGCATATCTAGCCAGACGCGGGGGTAGTTCCGCACATAGTCATCGATCGGATTATCAAACAAAATATCCGCCGGATAGACCCCCGCCGCCGCATCTTCCCAATCCCGTCGATTAATTGCATCGAGCCGCTGGCGCACTTCATCAATGACAGCTTTGGTGACCATCGGTACATCCTCTTCGCGGGTCTGGGCGGTACCCCGCAGTTCTGGGGCAAGCTGCTTCATGGCTTCATTCGCCAAATACTTATGCACAAAGCCCAATAGCCCTTTGCCTTGTTGCACTGTTTGGAAGGCTTGCTGGGTGAGGGCGTTGGTGGAGAAGAGAGAAGCGGCCATGGCGAAGATTGATTTCTATTGAGCGATTACTTTACTTATCTTCATGTTCGCAGATTTTCCCAGGATAGACAATTCAGATTGTTCACCGATCGAATTCGGGGTAGCGATGAAAGCGTTTGCAATTTATTTCATCCGGCACGGTTTAGCGGGGCAGTTTGGTGATTATGAGAACGATGCAGAACGGCCATTAACCCCGGCGGGTCAGCGCAAAACAGCGCAGGTGGTGCAGCGGTTGCGGCAGTTGGATGTGGAATTCGATCAGATCGTGACAAGTCCCTTTGCCCGTGCTGCGCAGACCGCCGCGATCGTTCAGCACCATTTTAGTGATGCGAAGCTGGAAACCTGGGATGAACTGCTGCCCGATGCGCCGTTTTCGCCGCTGTATGAACGATTAATGCAGTGCGATCGGCGCAAAACCCTAGCGATCGTCGGTCATGAACCCGGTTTGAGCGAAGCGGCGGCAATGTTGGTCTTTGGCAGTGCGGCGGCGCGGCTGGCGCTGAAGAAGACGGGGGTGATCCGGCTCGATGGCGCACCGACGGGAGAATTGTTGGGGAATTGTGAACTGCGGTGGTTATTGCCTGCGAAGGTATTGGTGGATTAACGGTATTGGTGGATTAACGGTATTGGTGGATTAACGGTATTGGTGGATTACTGGTTGGAGGGCCGGAGGGTTTGGACGAG
>JBJORF010000072.1:0-23133 GCA_046049545.1 Cyanobacteriota bacterium
ATGCTCAAGGCATACCTTTTAGCCCCGATCGAAGACCCTGACCATCGCCGCAATGCCAACCAAACTTGGAAAAAACAGGTGCTTGACCTGATCTCCTGGGGCGGAATCCATGAACCCGAACGCGATTCTGCCTGCATCAAATCCTGGTTGCGCGCCCAGTACGCCGAGACCATCCGCGATCGAAAAGCAGGTGCCACGGATCAGGACTGGGAGTTAATTGGTAACGCTTTCCACCGTTGGACACGCGATCGACATACTCGCCTCAAGCTTGGCAGCCAACAAACAAACCTACAACTCATCACAACCCATTTCACCTTTTTCGCCAAGGCATACCAACTTATCTTGGAAGCCAGCCGCAGTTATACCAAAGGGCTAGAGGCCGTCTTCTACAACGCCCATAATGACTTCACCTGGCAAAATACCGTCCTACTTGCACCTCTCTGCGTCACAGACGACGACCTCACAGTGCGACGTAAACTCTCCGTCACCGCCACCTACTTGGACATCTGGATTATGCGACGGGTCGTAAACTACATTCGTGTCGGCTATTCGAGCACAGCTTACACAATGTTCCTCCTATGTCGCGATATTCGTCGCAAGCCCCTTGATGAACTAATCACGATCCTCACGGAGAAACTCAATCAAGATGATGTGGGCTTTGATGGCAGTGATAGTCGTGGTCGTTACGGTATCGATGACCTAATGCTAAACCAATTTAGTCGTCGCTACATCTACCATCTCTTGGCCCGTTTAACTGCCTATACCGAGGTTGCAGGCGGAGAACATGATCTATTTGATAAATACGTCGATCGGAGCCATAATAATCCCTTTGACATTGAACATATTTGGCCCAATCACTACGCGAATTACGAAGACGAATTCAGTTCAGAACAAGAATTCCAAACCTGGCGAAACAATGTTGCCGGATTATTATTGCTACCTGCCGATGTGAATCGGAGTTTACAGGATCAGCCTTTTAAGGATAAAAATGCGGTTTATGCGACCCAAAACCGCTACGCCGCGAGCCTACATACGAGTGCCTACAAAAATCAACCGCAATTTAAAAAATTCTGTGAGGCAGTGCCTTTCAAACCATATCAGTCTTTTCACAAAGCTGAGCTAGAAGAGCGTTCATTGCTCATTCTTGAACTGGCAAATCGTATTTGGTCACCCAATCGGCTACAGATGGCGGCATCATGAGCACAACAATCGGCCAACGCGAACGCCTCACCCAAAATCGTATCGTCAAACTCTTCCAAACGAATCTCGACTACGATTATCTCGACAACCAAGCAGTGAGAACTGGGATTATGGCGAAAGTTGGGATAGTGTCGTGAGGACGACTAATGCTGAATAGGTTGGTTGACTGTCCCACTGAAGCTGCTGAAATTTTTGTGCGAGTGTTGTCGTCAACTGATCGATGGGATGTAGCAATTGACTAAATCCGATCGCGCGACCTTGCTCTAATAGCCGTTGCCATTGCTGGAGATGCTGCTGGTCAGCGCGATCGAGGCCAACGAGCCAGAGATCTTGCAATGCGATGAGTAGTTCTTCACGGTAAATCGCGATCGCGGATGCTGATCCCGTTACTGTTGTCGTTATGCTTGGCAATGAGTTGTCAATCATATTCGATTGTGCGGTCGCAATCCAGGGTTGGATCATTTGGCGGCTCTCACCTACTTGAAAAACGCAAGCGATCAGTGCTAACACCAATCCTTGATGGTTCAGTGTAACTTGGGCGGACAGGAATTTCAGGGAATTGGACGATGATGATTGGGTCAATGATAACTGGGCCAGCAGGATTTCAAATCCTGTGCGACCGCGATCGCTATAGGGATGCACGATCGTCGCCTGATTGCCTGCCGCATCAACGACTTGTGAACGCAATGATTGACTGACTGGATCGAATTCGACCGACAACACTTCAGCAATTTCGAGTACCTGCAATTGTTCGGTGACGCGCCGAGGTCGCAGTTCGGGGGGAGGAAGGGAACGCAATCGATCGGTTAATTCCGCAAAGTCATTGACCAGCAATGGCGATCGGAGTTTTTCCCATTGATAGGACTGCGGGTTCAGACTCATGGGACTGCGGCCAGGGAGAAACTGGTAACTGGGTGTGCGTTTGCCACCTTTGACGAGCAGTTGGCCCGCCCCGATCGCGCCGAGGGACATGCCTTTACCGATTGAATGCTGGGCTAATTGCCAAAAGGGTTTGGGGAGAGGTTTGGGGACAGCGGTTGGATCAGGATTCGCAAAATTGCGGGGCATTGCCACCACCGTGCCCGAATCAACATCTTGAAGATAGGCCGTGAGGGTGACGCCGGACGATCGCACCGTTGCACCACAACCCAGTCCGATCATGCGGGAGGTTCCAAGGGTGACAGTGGTGTCTTGGGCACTACCACGAATGAATAGCGGGGGGACTGGATGAGCGCATAAATGATGGTTGCGAATCGCGTCACTGCGAATGCATAATTCACCGAGCCATTTCACGACCTGTTCGGTATCAAATTGGGCGTCATGTTGTTGATACTGTTCATAAGCTTGGATCAAATCAAGCAAGATTTCGGCGATCCAGACGAGTTCGGCTCGGCGGCAACGGGATTCGAGACGAGCAAAGCGATCGCGTAGGATCGGGTTCATTCCCGCGATTCCCACATTCGCGAGTTCGGCCAAGTGGATTTCCAGCTCATCGAGTAATTCCGTCGGTACCGCAATTGGCGAAACTTGGGTCGAAATCAATCCATGATCTTGGCCCGCTTCCAGTTGACGAAAAGCCCAAATTGCTAAGGGAATGTGGCTACAGGGAGCCGTTTCATTGCAGTCGCAGTGGGTGTAGCGAATGTCGTCCCGGACGAGGAAGCGGAGGTTGAGGGAGAGATTGTGCAGGTGAGCAAAGGGTTTGATACCGCTGGTGACACCGATGACTTGGCCCGCATCATATTGCGATCGGAGTTTGGCCAGAACGGCTTTGGTGTAGTGTTTTTGCAGCGTTTCATCGGCGATCGTGCCAGGATTCCAGGGAGTTTCTGGGGGCGCAGCGGCAATTGTCGCCGATTGGGTTTGGTAAAATAAGACCGATCGGAGCAAATGCCGACAGAGGCTCGTGGCAGGACAGCCACATTGGCTTTGGGCCAATGTGGTTTGCGCCGGAAAGGTGCAGCGAATATCGTCCGACCATTGTATGGTAAGTTCGCCAGCGGATGTTTCGCCGATTTCACCAATCAGCTCGCCGGATTGCACCTCCTGTTGGGCGCGTTTGACGAGTCCGCGATTGCTCAAAGTAATCAGGTCGTCGATCGTCAGTGTGAGTAGATCTTGGCGCATTACAGTATTTCCTATCACAGTATTCCTCATCGCACTTTTTCCGCCACCCAGGCCGCCAGTTCGCCGGGAGTCATGGCCCCGACTTCCGCACCGAGATTCACCATTCGCTGGGCTAGGGCGCGATCGTAGGTGGGATTGGCTTGTTCGTCCAGGGCGGCCAGTCCAAGCAGCGTGACGCCACTTTCGGTTAATTGTTTGGTGACGGATAGTAATCGATCGACCGTGGCCCCTTCGTAAAAATCTGTGATGAGAATGACGATCGTGCGGCGCGGATTTTCGACTAAGGTTTGGGCGTATGCGAGGGCTTTCCCAATGTCGGTACCACCCCCTAATTGAACTTTCATCAGGGTTTCGACCGGATCGGTACAATCGGCGGTGACATCGACCACTTCGGTATCGAATAGGCAGAGATGGGTTTTCAGGCTCTTGATCCCGAAGAAAATCGCTGCTGTTACTGCCGAGTGAATGACGCTATCGAGCATACTGCCGGATTCATCGACGAGAATAATCAGTTGCCATCGATCGACTTGGCGACGAATGCGGGAATTGAAATAGGGCGTTTGGATGACGAGTTGTTGGCGATCGTGGCTGTAGTGTTTGAGATTGCGGCGGATGGTGGTTGGGGCGTCGAAGTTTTTGGCGATTTTGATGTAGGAGCGCGATCGGCGATTGCGACTGCCGTAGAAGGGCGTTTCAACCGCACGGGCCAGTTTTTCCATCAGTTGTTCGACGACTTTTCGCACGAGTTCCCGCGCCATGGCAAGGACGGCTTGGTTCATTAAATGCTTGGTGCGCAGCACGGCTTTGAGGAGCGTTTCGCTGGGTTCGACCCGCTGGAGGACATCGGGATTTGTCACCATTTCTTCGAGCTGATAGCGCTCTAGGGCATCTTTTTCGAGCCGTTCGATCGTCTTTTTGGGAAAGAGTTGGTGAATGGCGTTAATCCAATCGGGGACGGTCAGATTCGACGGGTCAAGACTGCCTGTGCGATCGGGATTATGCGTCCGATTGCGAATATTTTGGCCTTGCAATTCGCGATCGTACAAGAAGCCGATCGCCGTTTCACAATCCTGCCATTCCGGGGATAAGCCACCCAATGTATTTTCGGTCGTTTCGCCTAAGATTAAGCGCCAGCGTTGGCGGCGTTTAGCGTCGTCAGTCATAATTTACCTCCTCGAATACCGTAGCGATCGGCTAACTGAAACAACTGCGATTCAAAGGCGATCGCCTCGGCTGCCACATCAATTCCCAGGGGCAATGTGAGTAAATCACTGGATGTCAATTCGCCTGGATTAGTTGCCTGGATCAGGGTTTTGGCAATGTTTTGTTTTTCGCGGGGGGTGAAGTAGGTGAAGGCGAGTCGCAGTGATGGCAGGGCTTCGAGAAATTCATCGTCACTATAACTGAGCATCACTGCGTCAATGCTCAAGACTAATTCTGGCTCCCGTTGGGTCGTCTCGCGGGCCAAGTGAAAGATTCCGGTGAGAAAGTCGCCGAGTTTTTCTGGTTGGGCGTAGTAGCGCAAAGTCACGAGAATGCATTCCATTGAGGTTTCTCCCAGTAACCAAAGTGCGCCGATCGCGCCGCCGCGCAGAATAGGCAGTTGTGCGGTATCCTGGCTGACCCGATCGAGGACTTGGACGAATGCCGATCGGTGATGGGTGAGTAATGGCCCCGATCGTTCATAGGCTTCCATTAGTTTACCAATGCCTTTGAGTAGGCGATCGTCCTCACCTATCGTCGTGCCCAAACTGTCGAATAACCATAAGCCCCGTTCAAATGCCGCGACTAAAACTTGAGCAATATGCGATTGCTTCTGTGTGCCTAAAATTTCATCATAGCGATAAAGATATAATAAGTGCGACAACGATCGGGCTAAGGCAAGGAAATCACTTTCTTGATGAATCAGGTCGATCAGGGTTTGATAAAATTGGTCGGCAACGGCATCAACACCAGCAAGGGCCGCATCAAGCAGTAGCAATGCGGCTTGTTCAGCATCGCGTTCGATCGTCGTCGCCCGTTCTTGGAGCTTGGCGATCGTTGCTTCTGTGACAGAGGCCCCGTAAATTGCGGCTTCGATGCTGCTGGAATCGAAGTTAGGTGTCCAATGAATTTCCCACCGTTCATAAATTTCGGTGAGATCCGATCGGGTGGTAAAATCGGTGCCCCCGGTGCGTTGGATGCCCTGGATTGCGAGAATTCGTAGGGTATGGAATAGCGCTGAGGCGGTGCGATTGGTTGGCGCTCCGGGTGTGAGATTGAAATCCACCGATCGCTTGGTACTGGTGGGAAACAGATCCAGACTGTGCAGTTGTTGATGCAAATCTTGAACCAATGGGGGAAGGGGCGTTCCAGGCGCAAGGCGACCCCGATCGTCACCCCGAAATACTTGATAAATCGCTTCAAGAAAGGGATGACGACTCCCCATTGTCAGGTCTTCTTTGACTAAGCCCCCAATCACACCGTCGATTAAGTCCGATCTCCAGATTTCCGCATGGCCCCGCAGGTCGGCTAAACCTTGGGCCAGGGTTTGGACAGCGATTAGATCGGCGGTGCTGGCGATTTGTTGTTTTTGGCGCAGGGCTTGGACGATTTGTTGGAGCAGGCTAGAAGCAACGGGTTGAGCGGCAGCGGTGCGGTACTTCCAGACAGCGTGGTAGAAGCCAGGGTTGGGCATTCCCGATTGGTAGCCTGTGAGATTGTCCAATCGATCGTAGCTGTAAGGCGTGAGGGCGATGCCTTGATTGACGATCGGTGCGGATGCGGTTGGGCGATGTTCAGGTAAATCGCTGTCTAGTGCGGCATAGAGCGCGGAACTATGGAATCCGCCTGTGACGACTAAAATTTGGCCGGGGGTACGATTGCGGGTTTGTTTGATCTGTGCCAGCATGAATGCTTCGCGATCGCGATCAGACTGTGCAATGTTTTTTTCGCTCGCTCGCATGTGCCAACAGAACTGATGACAGCGTTCAAGATATTGCGCTAGAGTCAATTCCGGGTCGATTTCAAATAAGACATCCCACAGTGCATCAAAATCTTCAACGCCGAGCTTTTGGCAGAGGGTGGCGATGTAGTCGCCGCGCTTAAAAGGTTCGTCACTATAGGCATTCTCGACGGTACGATCGGTGGCCCGATCGGCCCAAGGCAAATCAATAAACTCGACAGGAATGTTTAATTCATGGGCCGTTTGCAGGGCTTGCCATTCGGGGGAATAGATACAGAAGGGATAAAACGCACCCCGCCGTCGATCGTCGGCAGTATGCAGATAGCTGTAAATGGCGATCGGCAGCGTATGTAGCAGAAAAAGTTCGTGGAGGCGATCGTTGAAATCACTTGGCCCTTCGATTAAGATTGCAGCGGGTTGTCGATCGTGAATCAATTGCCGCAATAATCGGGCCGCTGCGGGGCTGTGGTGCCGCACGGGGAAGAAGATGACTTCAGCATCAAGGGAATAGAGGGGAGTATTATCGATTGGAAGATCAGCCGATGAGTAATTCATATCTACTATAATAATGGAAAAATGGCTAACCAGTTCCCAGACATTTGATTTGTACGGTAGGATGAAATGATACCTTCACCTTAGTCTGCCCGATGATGAGCAAGATCTCTTCCCTAGAAGTTTTGACCCTTGAGGAAGCTGCTGAGTATCTTCGGTTGTCTCCCGCTATTCTCCATCAAAAAGCCGTTCAAGGGATGATCCCTGGACAGGCGATTGATGAACATTCTTGGCGCTTTCTCAAAAGCGCGATCGATGATTGGCTGAGCCGTCGGGACTCTCGCAATATTCTTCTCGCTCAGGCGGGAATTTTTGCTGATGATGAAGCATTGCCGCTGATACAGGAACAAATCGATCGTGATCGGCAAGAGAATCGCTTTGAGGATAATCGGTAAGGTATGTACATTCTGGATACGAATGTCCTAACGGCATTACATATCGGCAACCCAAAATCATTAACGCCATTCAGAAAATTGGTAATGAGCGGGTGGCGATCACGATTGTGACAAAAGTTGAGATGTTGCGAGGTCGAATCGACTTTCTCTTGAAAGCTGAGAATGCTTTATCCCTAAGTCGTGCCCAAGCATTGCTGATGGAGACTGAGGAACGCCTCGATGCGATCGAAATTTTGCCATTTGATGATGGTGCAACCATGCAATTTGAACAGCTCATCACAAATTCGGCGATGCGGAAAGCTGGACGAGCCGATTTATTGATTGCCAGTATTGTTCTGTGTCACCAAGCGACACTGGTCACGCGCAATCGCAAAGATTTCCAGCGTTTTCCAAACCTTCGACTAGTAAATTGGTTTGATTAATTCATAATCGGGGATTTAGAGAAACTTCCGAGCGGCATAGTATTGTTTCCATCGATCGCCGGATTTATCCTTAACGACTTGGTTGAAATAGTGTTGGAGTTTTTTCACATCTTCGGCGGAATCCTTGATGGCGCTACCGAGCAAACTCTGCACAATATGGGCGGCAGTCACCTCCCCCGCATTATAATAAAATCCGTGAATCCCGGCAGCATAACCGACTGACACTGCTTCCGCTGTGCTCATGACACTGCTTAGGGGTTCTAGCGCTTTACCGTCCGTGGTGGTGCCTGTGCGTAATTCGTGGAAGGTGGTAACGAGAATTTCGGTCAGTTCTGGGGGCAGGGAAATGGGGATATTGGCTTGAGCGAGGAGCTGATCGGTCTGTTGTGGAACGAGTTCGAGTTCCTGACGGAGATTATTAATCGGCGGAATGGTTTCAAAGTTAAAGCGGCGTTTGAGCGCAGCACTCATTTCATTCACACCTCGATCGCGGGTATTCGCCGTCGCAATAATATTAAACCCCACCTGGGCATAGAGGTTCCGCCCCTCATGTTCCATCTCCGGAATCGCCATCACCCGATCGCTCAAAATCGACAATAGCGTATCCTGCATCTCCAATGGGCAACGGGTAATCTCTTCAAATCGGACAATTTTGCCCTGTTGCATTCCTCGGTGCAGGGGCGCGGGGACGAGGGCACGATCGGTCGGGCCTTCGGCGAGCAACAGCGCATAGTTCCAGGAATACTTCATCGCGTCTTCCGTGGTGCCCGCACTGCCTTGAATCGTCAGGGTGGAGTCATTACTAATTGCCGCTGTGAGGAGTTCACTCAAGTAGCTTTTGGCGGTGCCAGGGTCGCCGATCAGCATCAGGCCACGATTGGTGGCGAGGGCGACGATACAGCGTTCGAGTAGGCTACGGGTGCCGACAAATTTTGGGGTGATGTTGAGTTCGGGGTTACCGAGGATGAAGTCGAGTACCGATCGGGGGGTGAGTTGCCAGTTTTGGGGGCGGGGGGTGTTGGTGTCACGATCGCGCAGGCGTTGGAGTTCTTCAGCATGGAGCAGTTCGGCGGGGGGCCGTTGGATTTGGGTAGTGGGTGGTTCCGATGCGGTGGGTTTGGTCGAACTTTTACTGCGAGGTGGCATGGTGAAATCTTCTGGTAATGGGTGAGTTGGTGGTAATGGTTGAGTTGGGTGGATAAGCTACTTAGCGGTGAGCCGACCTAATTGGTAAAAGACCTCGCTGAACGCCGGGGGCGGAATCGATTCGCGGGGAAGTGCGGCGAAATTTTCGGATAGTCTTGGCATTCGGCATCGATCATCCGCTAAGCCTTCAAGTTGTGTTTCCGAGACGAAGATAATTTGATTAATTTGGCGATAGTTATACTCACGCGGCGTTTCCTCACAGAAAATGACAGCCGCAACGCCAAACAATCTAAGATAAAACGTGCGCCAAACCCGCCTTGACTCACTGCGACATTCACGCCAGCCGAGTTTGGCCAGCCGATCGGTGAAGGCGATCGAAAAAACTGAATGGGTATGTGGATAGGTAAAAATATTTTCCTGATCGACTTCTATTCCCATCAGGTCAGTCGATCGACTAATCTGTGGAAACGGTTGGATAATATTGTAGTCGCTCAAATGTTCTCCCCATTGTTTGGCTGCTTCGGAACTAAGCGTCGCTGGATGGGTAATGCAAACGCCCGTAAAGCCATGATGGTCAATTTCCCGACCGTCGATTCCCACAAAGCTATGATCTTCCGCAATCTGAAAAACTACTGAGGCGGTTTCGCTTTGGCCTGTCCACAGTAATGTGCGGGCGATCGCGTTCATAACCGGATGAGGCAATAAATCGGCTTGAAAATCCATCCAACTCCAGGTATGACCAAACGCCATCAAACGCTCTAGCCGGATTGCTTGCAGTTTAATTTCTCGCATTACGGCTGGCTTCCATGTTTTCCAGGTGTCGATCGCCGCTTGTGCTTGCACGGAATCATCTTTCTGAGTGGTTTTGGGTAGGGTCGATCGGGTTTTGCCCTTTTGGTCTTGCAGGATGACTTGAAGATGCGGGTCGATCGATGCCATAAAATACCGATCGCCAAAATCAAATCGATATTTGCCGTGAGAATCAAATCCTAAGACTGGAACAATACTATCCTCTAATTTGGTTCCAGAGATTTGCCGATGCGCCGCAATGCTTTCCAAGGCAAGCTCCGCAACGAAATAAAATGTTGAGTTTTTAATACAATATTTGAACTGTTGAAGACACCGCAATGCATAGTCTGTGCCGAGTGATGCAAGAATCTGGATCAGGTCATGACCAGCAAAATAACGTTTTTGATATTCGATTAAGTGAGAAATCAATAAATCACCGCCAAGATTGATCATTAAGTCTTGCATTAGACAATCAATGCCGTAACCCTCTTCTTGTTGTTGCTGAAATAGTAGCCAAATAAAGCGATCGAGGCTCTCTGGCGTTGCAATCTGTTTCATCGCCTGAATAAATGGCGGCACATTCGTATGATTATTCGCAACACAAAGCAGCATTGACTGCACCAATGCAATGGGGATGCTGAACGTTGGCGTCGCAATTCTGGGTAATGCCGTGAGATTGACCCATTCTGGTAGTGGTTTATCGTCGGCTGAAGTCATTTGATCCAGCGCATCACGGAACTTTTGTAGGTCTTCGGGTAGGTCTGCTGTCGATCGCTCTGGCAATTGTTCGGTGATCTGGAGCAGTGGTTGGATTTTCGCGATGATCGTGGGACTCGCTGCTGCCAAAAGTTTTTGCACCAATGCGCCTTGCCCTTCTAGCTGAAAACGCTGTATCCAATCACTGGCTGGTTTTGCTAGTCTGCTTCGCCCAGCGGCGATCGGCAAAAGTCCAGCGATCGACCATTCGAGATTTTCCCGCAACCAAGTTGTGGCAAATCCGCTGACCCTAGAAGCCAAACTCAGTGACAGCATATATTTTGCCATATCGAGGCAGCGCACCTGAGCAAAGACTTTAAACATTTCAACAGCTTCTTTGAACTGTTTGTTGCTATTGATTGCTTTGATACTGTCATGGATATAGTCGAGTTGACTGTATTCCGTATGGGCCAAGCATGATCGCACATGTTCTGATTCAGTCAGTTTGAGATTCAGCCGTTTCATATGAGACTGAACTAATTCAGCACTGCTCAACCCAAACACAGCAGGCATATCGCGCCAAGACGTGCAGGATTCAGCCGTAAATCCGGTGACATAATTCAGCAAATTATCAGAAAAGCCCAATGCTGACATCAAACGCAGGGTGCGTTTCGGCAAATCTTCAAAGGTCTGACAGAGTTCGGCATATTCCCCGCAGGCCATGTAGGGCAAAATGTAATGACTTAATCCTTCTACCGAAAGACGGTGACGCTCATATTCTGTATCTGCTAACAAGGAGAGAAAGTCGATCGGTGCAAATAAATAGTAAAGCGGCAATATCAGAATCGGTTCAACAAAATCTTTAGCTAGCTGGCTTTCTGCCTGTTCAATTGGCATGACGCCAGTCCACGAGAACGTTTGCAGGTGAATCAGCATTTGCTTGAGTGATTTGGCCTGATTACTATAGCCGATCGCCCGAAACCAAAACTCAGCTTCTGGTTTAGTCATTTTTCGAGGAATTGCCGCCGCATCCCAATTCCAAGACGTAGACTTACTGCTTTTGGCTTGGCGCAATTTTGTGATCGCGATTTCCAGATCAAACGGTTGAGCCTCCGGGCAAGCTAAGGGAATATGCTCCCGCCAAGTTGCCCGAAAGTAATCTTCAGGCCGTAGGCCAAGGCTTGGTGCTGGTAAGACTGAAGAAAGATGGGCATTCATAGCATCGAGTCAAACACTGGTTGAATTGTACTATATTTACTTTGCTTTCGCTGCGATCGCGGTTAAATCTTGTAGAACTTCGCTAATCACAATCGGGTCAATTTTTCCGAGCGCGATCGCCTGTTTGTGGTCGGGATACATTTGTGGGGTGTAGATGCCTTGAAGGAAAAAGCAAGATTCGATCGATTGGTCTTCCCAGCCTTCCATATAGCCCACAGGCACGCCGTAGTATTGAACGATCGCGGTGATATTCGCACCATAAAACGGCTTGGAATGCTCCGAGAAAACCCCTCCATCTTCTGGGATTCCTCTGACCCAACCCGATTTCTCTAACATTCCGACTAAGGTTACCGCCGGAACTTTGGCAGCAGCAAATCGCGTGATTGCGGTTTGTGCGGCTTCGTCTGGTTCGAGGTGATAGATGGTACGCCCCAACTGTGGGAAGGGGACGACAATTTCATAGTCACTGAGGATTTCACCCCAGCTAGAAAGGACTTCAGCCGATAGGTGTAATGGATGGACAATGCCGATTTGGGCGATCGCTCTTTGAGTAAACGCCGCATCATGTCGATCGACGTAGGTTCGATCTTCCGTGACCCGAAAGGTTTTCAGCAGTTGTCCCGCCGCATCATAGCCGCCCCAAATTAGGCGTTGCACCAGATGCGTCATTAGCGGGTGCTGCACCAGTAGCGTCATGAAGTCATCCACGGGCCAGCGACGTCCGGTGATCATCGCTTGTTCAAGGCGATCGGGCTGCAATTTGACGATTTCGCTGAGTTGTTTTTTGAAGAGTTTCCAATCGGCGATCGCTTGTTCCGCTTTGACTGGGTCATCTTTGCTATTGGGTTTGGGCAAATCGGCTTTGATTTTGTTGTCGGCGTCCTTGAGCATGGGTTTGAGGTCGGTACCCAAGACGAAGCGGAATTGCCGATCGCCAAAGTCAAAGATGCGGGTGCCTGCGGCATCGAGGTCACAGTCAGGGACGATACGATCTTCGAGTTCGGCTCTGGTCATGCCGCGTCCTTGGGCGATCGCTTCCATGCATTCCTGGGCGCGTTGTTTGATGCCTTTGAATTTGACTTTTTGGGCGATGCCATTGATTTGCATTAGGGCAGCGTCGGTGCCGATCGTGCGGAGGCATTCGAGTCCCAGGACGGCGCGTTGGTGTTGGCTTTCACCGGGCCAGACGCGAATCATCGGGGCGAGTTTGAGGGCGCTGGTGTCGCTGCCAAGGAGTCCGATCGCGGTCATGGCCCAATTTTCCTTAGAAGGCGCGCCTTCAGCTAACCAGGCTTCAAAAAGTTTCCAGCTAAAGGCGTCGAGGGCGGTGCGATCGGCGTGGGTTTTGAGGCTCGTTAGCAACGGTAGCGGGCTGTCCAATTTGCTTTGTCGCAATGTGTTGAGCAACAGTTCTACTTGAGAATCGCTCAGACGTTCGGTACCGATGACGATCAGGGGTAAGTCCAGTGGGGTGATGTTCCAGCTTGGTTTTTTGGTGGATTTTAGTGCTGATTGTTCGATCGCCTGTTGGAGCCATTTGGGAGTGGTTTGTGCGTCGAGGGGAACGTATGTTTTTTCTTCTACGTCGAGAACTGTCGATCGGATTTTGGCGGCGATTTCGGTGGATTCGTGGTCGATGCAGGTTTGGATATAAGCGGCATAACCTTTACGTTTCATGCTGCGGAGAAAGTCGATCGCGGCTTCGGCGAGTTTGCCTTTGCCTGCGGCGGTGGGGATGAGTCCGGCGATCGCGTGGTCAGGATTGGCTTCGAGCCATTGGCGAGCAATCTGCGGAGCTTTTGATGAAAGCATTAATTCCAGCATGTAAGGCGCAGATTCAGGAGCGATCACTTGAGCAAATATATTTGCCAATTCTGCCGCTTCTTCTTTCTTGCCAATCTTTAGAATACTGCGACATACCCAATCCAATTCAGCGTACCTTGTTTTAGCAATCCAACCAACTAAGTGATCTGGCTTTTTCAGATCCAGATTTAAACGTTTTATGTGATAAGTAACACATTCGACATCAGGCAATCCTAAAATAATCCATTGAGGCTGATGGTAATGATCATTCCAATAATCAGAACTGTAATAATCATCCGGCCATTGACTAATCCATGTATTGGCTTCCTGACACCATCCTAAATAAGCAGCTAGATAAGTATCCCAGGGAAAAGGAGTATAATAATCTAGCGGCAATGTACTGCAATCAATATTGCTCAACTCTTGGCGAATCTTCTCTAGTTCAGCGTCGCTCATATACGGAAATATATAAGACCTTAAACCTTTCATGAGACTGTCATAGGTAGATCGAAGCATATGGGATTGGTGTGTTTTGGTTTTCCTGAATGTCTGTAAAACATCCGAGAAAGGGAATAAATTCACCAAAGGAATTACAACTTCTGGTGGCAGGCTGCGATTTGAAAATGGATTAAAAATCTTCTTTAGAGGTAATGATTTCAGATGATTTTCCACTCCCCCATCAGCTTGAATATTTTCGTGGAGCATTTGACTGAACATTTTTGCCGTCAACTTCCTATCCTGATCAGGGCTGTCAGGTAATGATTTCTGGTAATACTCGTGTGCAGCTTTTTCATACGTTGTCATCGCAGCCAACCAGAATCGGGATTCGACTTCAGATTGATTAACGGGAACACCAATTTGGCTCCAGTCCCAATCCCATCCATAGCCTGACACCCGAATCTTCGCAACCTTTGCGAGGGCGACTGACAAATCAAATGGCTGAACTTTTGGCTGCGGCAGTGCTTCTCTCTGGTGTGATTTGTCCCAAAACCAGTCTTGTGATTCTAGATGAATCGATCGAACTGGTGGATAATTAAGCTGGGCTGGTTCTGAGGATTCGATCGTGGTAACTTTCGCGGCCTTGGGCTGGGCTGATTTTTCTGGCGCTGATTGGACTGGAGTCGGGATACTTTGAACCGCAGCGATCGCTGCCCCATCATCCACATATCCCTTCTTCAACTTCTCCGCCACCAACTTCTCAAACGACTTCAGCGCCGCATCATCGCGATCAAACTCCTTCGTCTGAGTCTGACCCGCCGTGCCGTAACGCCCATAGCGGACAGTGTGACTCGCATCGACTAGCTGGATTTCCCAGAACTTGTCGGATTTGCTGTCGGTGTAGCGCAACGATCGCTGATTCATTTGCCATTCCCTATTTGATAACCACTATTCCTAAAATACCCAAATATCTACGTAATTTCACCTCATACTCAATCGAAAATTAATGGAATAGATCTCGCCGAACCGCCCCCCAGCCCCCAATTCTGGGGGAGCATGAGCCAGCTAAAACCTCAGTCAAAGCCCCCAGAATTGGGGGTTTGGGGGCCTGAGCTGTCGTAACAAATAGTTGATTTCACCTCAATCCTCAGCCTTTGCCGCGATTGCCCCCACCAGCCGAATCACCTCACTCAATGCCACCGGATGCACCGCCGCCAAAGGCACCAACCGCACCTCCTCCAGCGGCATCAGCGGCGACTTCCACTCCTCCCCCGCCACAAACCAGACTTTGCCGAGAATTGCCCGCAGATCATAATCCATCCGAAAATCCCCCTCATGCTCGACGATCGCCGTCACCCCCGCATAGCCAAACGTCTTGTAATGGCAATAAAAATAGCGATCGCGCCCCATCTGCCAACCCGTATTTTTGAAAATACTTGATGCCACCATACTCGGTGCGCCAATGCCCTTAAACCGATCGAGCTTCACCCGCGCTACCTCCAATGGCTCCAATTCAAACAGCGTCCGCGTCAATTGCCGAAACGGCGGAATCATCCCATAGTCACTCAGCAATTCACCCCACTGCGCGCGATCGGCCAGCGTCAACTGCGCCGGATGGGCAACGCCAACGGTATTGACGCCGATGAGCGTCACAGTGTTGTCCTGGGCATCCGCATAGGTGCCATCTTCCGTCACCCGAAAGGTTTGCGATCCAGCCGCGTCGATCCAGATCAACCGCCGGGCAATTTGCCCCAGCAATGGATGCGCAAGTACGATCGTTTCAAAGTCCGCGATCGACCAAGCTCGTTGATTCACCATTGCCTGTTCGAGCCGCTGGGTTTGCTCTTTGAGAACGGCAGCCACCTGTTGTTTGAGCAGTTTCCAGTCGGCGATCGCTTGGGTGGCTTTGGTCGCATCATCTGTGGCTTTGGCGGGTGGCAAACGGGTGGATTTTTTGCCCGCTGGGTCTTGCACTGTCAGTTGCAGCTCCGCACCCAGCCTGACTTGAAATTGCCGATCGCCGTAGTCAAATTCCCTCACCCCCTGTGCATCAAACCCACAATCGGGAATAATCCGGTCATTCAATTGTTCGCGAGTCAGATTACGGGACTCTCCGATCGCGTTCATGCACTCTTCCGCTTTGGTTTTGAGGCTTTTGTATTTAATCTTTTGGGCGATCTGATTGATTTGCATTAGGGCCAGATCCGAGCCGATCGTGCGGAGGCATTCCAGCCCGATCGCCGCCCGTTTACTCAACCCCAATCCCGGCATTTCCCGCAGCAAGGGCACCAACTTAAATACCGTCGTATCATCGCCCAGCAACCCCAACCCGCGCATCACCCAACTATCTTTACTGTCGCCATCGCCATGATGCCAACTCCAAAACAACGCCCAGACAAAATCAGCGATCGCACTTGGTGCAACCCGATCCTTGAGAGCTGCAATGTAGGGATCAGGCGCAGTTAAGCTACTGGCCTTGAGGGCCGCAAGGAGTTCAAGAATTTGCGGTTCAGCCCAACATTCACCCGCGATCTCCAAATCGGGCAACGGCTCTACCTGAAGCCAAGTCGGTCGCTTCATCTATTTTGATGTAGTATACTTTTACTATAAAAATAGCACAGAAGTATAATTTTGCAAACCGTGGTTGTCATAACAGCTTGGAACTGATATCTTGGCCTTCATTTGCTAATCTACGCACCGCTGAGTTTGATTGATGGCTAACTATCAGCTAGCAGTGCTTCAAGGTTACTCAATAACTTATCGAGCTTCTGGGCCTTCTTCGGGTCATCCCAAATCTTCGATCGATTCACCTGCTTAAAAACACTTGCAGCCCTAGCCTTCGGGGTTTGCGCTGCTGCTTCAGTGGCATCGGGTTCAAGCAGTGCAGCCACTTTTTCCCGAATCTGGGAGATCGACCACCCCTTGGTGATAGCTTGCTTGGTCAGGCTGCGTCGCTGGGCTAGATTATCCACCCGCGCGATCGCTTTGCCCTTGGTGTATTCCAAACTGCCATCGCGCAGAACATCTAGCACATCTTCCGGCAAGTTCAAGATGGGGAGTCGGGTTGAGACAAAGGACTGCCAAGTTGTCCGCCCCACTTCCTCGAACACAGTCTGAATCGTCACTGCCTGCTCACTACTCAAAACATTTTGGGTAGACACTTTACCCGCTTCCTCGTTCTTCATGCGATGGAGCAGTGAGATCACCTCCGCGATCGTCAGATCGAATCGTAGGGCAAACAGTTGGAGCATTCCTTCGGTTTCCTCCAGGGGATTCAGGTCTTCCCGCTGGAGATTTTCCAGCATGGCGATTTCCCAAGCGGTCTGGTCGGTGAGATCCATCACCTTCACTGGAATTGTCGCTAGCCCAGCTTCCGGAAGCTGGGCGGCTCGATAGCGCCGTTCGCCCGCCACCAGCTCGTACCCGTTATCGTGCTTGCGGACAAGTAGGGGTTCAAGGAGGCCATGCTGCCCGATCGAGATCGCAAGTTGGTGCAATTTTGCGGGGTCAAAATATTTGCGAGGTTGATTGCTCGGCAGGATAATCTCATTTAGTGAAACTTCGATGACGCTGGAATGACTATTTGATGTAGCTGGTGGTACAGCATTCAAAGGCGTACCGAGAAAAGCGGCGACACCGCGCATCTGAGCATAAGGCTTTTGACTTTTAGCGACCATAATTTACAGCTTCTCCAGTGCTTTAGCAATTTTCTTCAGGGTGGCGACAGCGGGATGCCGGGAATTGAACTGGGCCAGCGGCATCATCGCTTCACTAGCATCGGCAAAGGCGATCGACTTGGGGATCGGCGGGAAGACCGTCGCGACTTGACTGAGCTGTTCTTGGATTGCAGCCAAGGTGCGGCTCTCCTGGGCCGTGCGTTTATCGAACATCGTGGGGACAAAGCCAGCGATCACCAGATCAGGCCGCGCCTTTTCGCGCACAGTACCAACAGTTTGAAGCAGCAACTCCGTGCCTTTGAATGCCTTGAATTGACATTGAATCGGCACGAGCAAATGGGTTGCCGTAAAGAGCGCCATCAGGCTTAACAGCCCCAAGCTCGGTGGACAGTCAATCAGTATAAAGTCATAGTCATCAAGAATTGGCTTGAGGGCAAGACTCAGGCGTTGCTCTCGCATCATGGCCGAGGCCAGCTCAATCTCTGCTGAACAAAGGGTAATGTCAGCCGGAACTAGATCAACGCCGTAGGTCGTTTCGATAATCGGTAGCGGCTGCTCCTTGACGATCGCATCATAGATTGTGGTCTCCAGTAAATCCTCTTCTTCCTCCCCAATGCCCATAAAGGTGGTCAGGGAAGATTGCGGATCAAGGTCAATCAGTAAAACCTTCTGCTTTTTCGTTTGGGCGAGTTGATACCCGAGATTCATCGTCAGGGTTGTTTTACTTACGCCGCCCGACTGGTTAAAAATCGCAATGATTTTGGGCATGGGTAGATTCAAAAAATAGCTTGGAATTAGTCTAGCGCATCCAAGTAGATTCTACTCAAAATGTTTTGGGTAAGAATCTTTTCATGGTTCAAAATATTTTGGGTAAGTCGGTAATCAACCCTATCGGGTGGCCTTCCTAGTTAATCTAGGAGGCAAGTGCCGTGACGAACTATGCGACCAATACGCGCACGATCGCGCGGGATTTGGCTCTACTAACCGAAGCCAATCTGTACAACATTGAGATTCGGGTTTGTGGCGGTGCGGGTCGAGTGGCCAAAGTTGATGTGGAAGATTTTGCGCCGCCGCCAGAGGTGCTGGATGTGTGGCGAAGCCTGGGGGCTAAAACGAAGGCACCGCAGATTTTACTGTTTGAAGAATTAGATAAAGCAGTCAAAACGATGACGGAAGATCGGCGGCGGATCTACGACAGCCACACAATTCATCTGGGGATCGAGCGGGTTGTCACCGGCTCAAAGCTAGTCGAATTTCAAGCGGCCTTTGAAGCACTTCAGCAGAAAAGCGAAGTCTTGCTCAATCACGTTCTCACCGACCACGCCAGGGCCAAATCGGACTGGCTGAATTTAGAGATCCTGCCGTTGCTGAATGCGGGGAACTTCAATGGGGCTGATGTCCGATCGCGGTTGAATGACTATGCAATGCGATTTCCGTCCTATGAACGGATTGAAGCAAAATTTGGTGTCCAACTGAAATTCAACCCAACTACAAGTTTTCGGGACTTGTTAGAGCGGGATATTCGGTGGCAGCAACAAATGGCCGAACGTGCCCAAGCGGAAGCGGATTGGCTGCAAGCCCAGGCACAACAACTCCAAATCACCGATGAAGCGATGGCGGCGCAACGGGCCTTACGGTTGCAGGAACAGCGACTGCGATCGGCGATTGAGGAGAAAGTCGCCGAAGTCCAGACGCAGGTTCTGAATGTACTGCGGCGGAATCTTCAGCGGGTGGTGGATGCTTCATGGAATTCCGGTTCGATGCCGATCGGGATGCAGGAGCAGCTTCGGTCATTGGCGGAATCGGCCCGAATCATTACCCAAAGCGTTGCCAGTTTTGGAGATTTGGGAGAACGCATTGATGCTGTTCGGCGCACGGGTGTCGATCGGCAGGCTGATGAGAACCAGCTACAGGCGGAAGTGGAATCACTCTTGCGTGATCTGGATAACCGATTGCAGGTTCCAGAATTGACCTTAATTGAAGGTGGAGGTGGGATTGACCGGGCCTACTTCATTGACTTTGGGTAGACGCTATCGCGTGGTGTTGGGAGGTGTTGCCAAATGGCGATGCCTCTTACTATGTTGGAGCTAAAAGCAATGAGTCACTTTTCAACGGTGAAGACGAAGTTGGTTGACCGTGATGCGTTAGTTGCTGGATTACGGGAAGTTTTGGGCGCGATCGGGATTGACAATCCCATTATCGAAGTTTATGACACTCCGCAGCGGCTGGAGAACAGCTACGCGCCGAGTGATGTAGCCCATGGCAATATCATCGTCCGCCGTGGTTGCATTCCCCGTCCTGATTGGCGCGATGGATGGTCAGCAATTGACATTGGATTTCTATATCAGGACGACTGCTATCAAGCGGTGTTAGATGCTTGGGATATTGAACATAGTGCGATCGGTCAGCATTTTCAGCAATCAAGTAATACCAATGCGTTCTTGAATGCGCTTCAGGTCGCCCATAACAAGGCTTACGTTACGGCCCAGTACCCCGTGGAACAGTGGGCGCAAGGCAACTGGGTGACATTGCCGGATGGCAGTCTTCAAACAACGCTGACCCAGAAAGTCGATTTGGCAATGATTTAGGAGATTTCCCATGACACAACAACCACAAATCACAATCACGATCGCCCCGGACGGAACGCTCAAGACCGAAGTGAATGATGTCCAAGGTCAATCTTGCACTGCACTCACAAAGCCCTTGGAGCAACTGGGAACCACAGCAACACAAACCAAGCCGGAGTTCTACGAAACTGCGGCAGTTGATTTAACCGTGAGTCTAGGAGGCTAACACCATGCTCGACGTTTCAGCGATTCGTGCCCGGTTTCGTGCGGGAATTTCCGTCGTGGCGATCGATTCACCGACTGCTGCCGAACATGCGGTGCTGACATTACTGGCCCAGGAACTCGCCGATGGTCGCACGGTGCAAACCTGGGACTGTAGCAATGCGTTGCGGACAGTGGTCGTGAATGGCGATCAGATTGAATATCGGGCCGACAATAACTTCAAAGTTCAAGGCCATCCGGTGGAAGCCATTCTGAAGCACATCGCCCAACTGTGTCGGGGTCAGGAAGCGGGTGGGAAAACCCTATTCGTTCTCAAAGACATCTACCCGTTCATCTCGGGAACGGGGGCAAATACCGCGATCATTCGGGCATTGAAGGAAGCCTGTTTCCTGCTGAAGCGATCGGGCCATCGGCTGGTGATCTTGCACGATGGTCAGCAAACCGCCTTGGAGTTCCAAGACCTGATTGCTGACCTCAAGCATGATTTGCCAGGGGAAGTGGAGACAGCGGCGATCGCGACGATGCGACTGACCATGCTCCAGCGGGCTGCTCAACAACAGCATCGGAATATCCCGATTGACTTGGATGAGGCAGGCCACAAACGCTTGGTGCGTTCTCTGCTGGGGATGACCCAAGAAGGCATGGAAGATACCCTACAGTTAGTCGTTACCCAAAATGGTCGAGTAGACGATTCTACAGTTGGTGCGATCGCGGTAATCAAGCAGCAACGATTTGCGGCTCAAGGCATTGAGTATGCGCAGCCCCCGGACGTGGTGGTGCAAGGAATGCCGAATCTCAGCGATTGGGCAAAAACCTTGGCTAAACTACTCGAACCTGCCGCCCAGTTGGAGTGGAATATTCCGTTTCCCAAAGGTGTGTTGCTAGCGGGGGAAGGCGGCACGGGGAAAACCCTCGCCGTGAAGTGCCTCGCGCAGGAACTGGGACTCCCAGTAATTGTGCTGGATACCTCGAAGCTAATGCAGAAAGAACTGGGGGCTTCTGAGGAAAATCTGCGGCGGATTATCGGGGCAGCCGAGGCGATGGCTCCATCCATCCTGTTCATCGATGAGATGGACAAGATGTTCGGGGCCGGAGACCTGGACGGTGGCACCAGTAGCCGGATGTTTGGGTACCTCTTGCAATGGTTTCAGGAACATCAATCGGCGGTGTTCGTGGCGGCAACGGTGAATGAACCCTGGAAACTCAAACCCGAGTTAATCCGCCGCTTTGCCAAAGCATTTCTGGTCGATCTGCCGGATATTGAAGCCCGTCGCAACATCTTCCAGGTGCAAGCGGGTCGATTCAAGTTGTCGATCCCTGCCCAAGACCTGCAAAACCTCGCGGAACAAACCCCCGATTTTACGGGTGATGAGATCCGCAAGGTGGTACATGAATGTGCCGCAGCCGCCTATGCTCAAGGTCATCCAGGGGAAGCCACCCTGGACATGCTGCTGGCCGAAGTGAACCGCAAAGAACCGCAGTTCCGCAACAATACTCAGCGCTTGCAGGAACTGCGGAAATGGATGAGTGCGGGGAATGCGGAACCCGTCCGGTCGATGGTTTCCAGAGGAGAAAACCTAGAGCACAGCTTGGGGCGCGACCGAGTGGAAGCGGTAGAATTCGGGTAGAGCACAGCCGAGTATATTGGCTATTGATTGGGGGAGTCGTTAGACTCTCCCAGTTTTTTGATAGGCTTAGGCAGAGGAGGAGCAGTCATGTCCCAGATTCTTGATTCTCAACAGGCTTACACATTTAGCAAAATTTTTGAACTCAGAATTGAGGCTGACGATTTAGCCAGGGAATTTGGCTATTCTTTGCAGAAGGCTCGACTCAATTTACCCAAATACATGGGTGAGCTGCCTCGTTTAGCAGATCTGCAGCAACGCATTGAAGCGGTCTTACCCTATGTAAGTCTCGGCAGTGAAACCTCCCGGCGCGAAGTTTTCATCTCCCAGGTTGTCTTAGAGGTGGTGCAGCAGACTAAAGCTCAGTTACGGATTGAATACCCAATTAAAGTCTCTGAGCAGTTGCAGGGCGTGCTTGACTATCTGCTGCGTAGTAATTCAGAGCTTCTGGTGATTGAGGCAAAGCGTGAAGATTTAGCGTATGGTTTTACGCAATTAGTAGCGGAGATGATTGCCCTCGATCAATGGGAGCGATCGCCAGATCAACCTTCATTATTGGGTGCTGTTACCACTGGGGAAATTTGGCGGTTTGGCTTACTCGATCGAGCTACAAAGCAGATTCAACAAGGGCTTGACCTCTATCGCGTTCCTGAAGATCTTGAGACAGTTTTGCGAATTTTAATTCAATCATTGGGGTAACTAGCATGGCACTATTTCTGATTACGAGTTTAATTGACGAAGGAATTTATGATAGTAATTTTGTTGTTGTTGAAGCAGATTCAGAATTGGCAGTTGCGACTCAAATTCTAAATCATCCTGATAAGTGGGAAAGATTTTTGCGCTATGCGTTTCCTCGTGAGTGGAATAATCAGAGTGTCGATTATGGTTCACTTCTAGGCTGCACTCGCGATGAGAATATGACTCCAGAACGTTTTCTGGAGTTAATTTCGTTAACGCATGTCGATGGTGATTCTGAGCGACAACTGGCTATTCATCCAATCAAAGTCCAAGAATTAGTCAAGGTCGATCTGTCAAACCTCTAAAGTTTATATCAAATCATAGCATGCCTGAGTTTAAATAAATCAGTTTTGGATTAAGCACGGATTACGGTAATTTGCTTGCCCGTAGCCGTCGCGACAATTTCTGTGCTGAGGCGTTCGGCAATTTCAGGAGCGTTTTCGCGACGATCGAAAATAACCAGCCAGCCCATAGCCTGCTTAATCCGGGTCAAATAATTTTCCAATTGTGTTAGTCCAACGGTTTTTGGATCAGGACGACCTGACCGCCAAACTTTGAGTTCGATGCCTAGTGT
>JBJORF010000073.1:0-23815 GCA_046049545.1 Cyanobacteriota bacterium
ACTTCGGGCAACAGCTTCACGCCGTTTTGTTCGACCGCGACTCGATCGAGTTTCGTGAGATAGTCTTCCGCTTGTTCGCGATCGCCCCGAAAAATCCCATCGAGGGCCAGGTAAGTCCAGAACAGGGGCCATTCGCACTCGATATGCTCAAACTGCTTGAGTTCCATCGGTTCGTAGTGCAGGCGACTGCTGTCTTCTAGCACCGTCTGGTGGCCGTCGCGCAGGAAGCGCTTACAGCCATAGTGGCCGCCGAGACGTTCGACGATTTTGTTGCGGGTGCGATCGACCAGATCGCGATTCTCGATCGCAAAGGCCGGAAAGCCAATCACGCTGAGCAGGGCCGCATCGACTTCCTTGGAGCTGGATTCACGAGGCAGCAGCGATTCCAGGGTCATCCGACAGCGCGCAATTTCGTCGGGCATGACGTGGATTACTGAAGCGTCAGTGCCCTGTACGCCAAATAGGTTAAACCCGTCCATAGCAGTGAGTGCCGCTTTCGCCATGCCGATCGAGCTGGCATTGAGTTCGGGGTTGCCGTGGTTGATTTTATTGCCGCGTTCCCAGATGCCATAGTCGGGGGTGCGGTAGGCGCGGCCAATGTAGTAGACGAGGTTTTGGATAAAGTCCACTTCGTCCTGGGTGAAAACGATCGCCAGTCCCGAGGCGGTCATCTGGGCCAGCATCAAGAGGAAAATTGCAGTGGCATCGATTTGCAGGTGGCCCCAACCGTCATCGGCAACGACGGTTTCGCCGTTGGTGGTGTTGTATTTGGCATGGAGCGCATCCATGGGCGACTGGGTTTCCTTGAACGCTTCGACCTTGGGGGCTTGGCGCATCATGGCGAACAGCAAGCCGCGCATGAGTTTGACCACGGAATGCTCCAGTTCAAAGGTGCGGCCCGGATCGACTTCGGCTTTGCGATAGGCCAGTGCCAGCCCCCACACCGCTTGAATGCTGTAGACGTTATCCCGCACCCAAGCATCGGTGTAGTCGCCGTGATCGTTGATCGCTGTGCTAGCGGGCAGCAGGCCGGAGATCGGATTTTGGCGATCGAGGATGACGCTGGTGATTTCTTGGTAGTAACGATCGAGGCGGGATTCGGACGTAAATTTGGGTGCAACCATACCGAAGGAGGTGAGGTGGGCAAGCGGTGGCCGGAATCGCAGATGATGAAGTCAGCCACTGTTAAGTTTAGCAAACCCCATTATTCCTCAGATTTGCAGCGATCGTGTCAGAAGGATCACATAACTGACGCTGGAGGAACGGCTACGCCGTTGGTGCTAGGCCCACTCATCGGCGAGGGCTTGCTGTGTAGCTTGCAAAGTCTCCGCCAGCTGGGGCCAGTCGAGGGTCGGGGTGAGCGCATCTTGGATGATGTGTCCGGCTTGGAGGTGAATTACCCGATCGGCGATTTGCGATAACCATTGCCAATCATGGCTGACGATGACGATCAGCGGCGTGGTGGATGGGTGTAAGCGCCGCAAAACATGGCTGAGTTTGTCGCGGTAGGTCAGGTCTAAATGGGCCGTGGGTTCATCCAGTAGCAGCACCGGGGGTTCACAGGCGATCGTCCGGGCGATCGCCACCCACTGCTGTTGGCCGAGGGAAAGGCCCGTGGCCGTCAGCGGTAGCCAATCGGCGGGAATTTGCAGGCGTTCACACCACAGCGATCGAGCGGCGGTGAGGTCGGTTTCGCTAGGCGACTGAATTTGCAAGCCTTGGACGATCGCGTCGGCTACGGTCAAACCCAATAACTGCGGTTCTTGTAGCACTAACCGAATCTGTTGGCGGAGGGCTGAGGGGGCAATATCGCCGTAAGGTTTGCCCTGAAACTGCAATTGGCCTTGGTTCGGGTCAACCAAGCGATTGAGTAATTTCAGCAAGCTGGTTTTGCCTGCACCGTTAGCGCCAACGATCCCGACGATTTGCCCCGCTGGAAAGGTGAGATTCAGGTCTTGGAGAACAGGTTGGGCCACGAGGTTTGAGCGATGCTGGGGCGATCGCCAAGCGGCGGTGGTGAGGCTAACTTGCTGAAGTTCGATCATCGGCAGTTACTGAGCGCAATATTGACTAAACCAACGATCGGCTGGCGTTAATCGTCCAAACGTCAATCAACAGCAGCATTACAGTAAAGGTGAACAGCACCAGATACATCCACGGTTGGGCCAGGGGCCGGACATCTTGGGTGTCGATTCCGGTTTTGGCCTGTAACCGATTCACCAATCGCGTGAATCCGGCAATCCGCATCGGCAAAAGATAGCCCTGGCCCGTCTGGGTCAGAATGTAGTAAACCAACCCCCCTTGCCCTGTGGTGCGCGCTTTGAGGGCGGTAATCTCGGCCCACTTGACCTGCCAGCCCGATCGAAACAGTACCCAACGCGGGTACTGCACCTGAATCCCGTCGTCATCGACCTGCACCCGTTCACTCAGCGCCCCAAACAGGACGATCGCCCCCATTGCAATCCCAACCCAGAGCCAATTGGCGGGCACTGGGGATTGGGTGGCAGTGGCGAGGAAGGGCAGGGGAATGGTCAGTCCAATGTAGAGGCTAAGTAATGTCACTCTGACGATCGGCGAGAGGGGAAATCGCTCGATCGCGGCTGGGTTCGATTGAGTGCTGGATTCGGTGGTTTGGGCGTTGGGTGTGGCGGTCATGGGTTTCAGTGGGTCGCAAGCAGGCAGTGATCGCCCGTAGTTTTACGATCTTCGCATGGTCTTCCCGAAAGACAAAACGGATTTTCACGGAGGAGGTTGATCGAAGAGTGGGTTTTCTATGGAAGTAGACAATGCCCATCAATCCGCTGATTCAATTCACGCTTTTGCCGCATGACTCAAATGCTCTCTTCCGTTGTGGACTGTGACACCCTCGAAATTCAAATGCTGCGACTGCCGGAGCAAATTGACGCGATCACGATGCCACAGGTGATGGCTGATCTTGATCGGCTTTTGCAACCGGGGATTGGCGTGATGCTGGACTTTAGCCGCACGCGCACCGTCGATCGGGCTTGCTTGAAAGTTTTTGAATTTGCCAGTGACCTCGCCGCTGAGCGATCGGCCAGCCTCGGCTACATGGGCGAAAGTGTGGAGTTGCGTGAATTGCTGGAAGTGCAGCGTTGGTTCAAGCAGGCGGCGAAGGTTTAGGTCAGTATCGTGGCTTCATCACAGTGGTTTCATCACAGCGCTTTCATCACAGCGCTTTCATGACGGCGCTGAGATAAACTGCCGGCACTTTCGATAGCGCTTTGGTTTGACCGTTGTTGCCTTGGTATTCATAGACCGATCGCAGGGTTTGAATTAGCCCGTGCATGGCGGTGTCATATAGCTCACTGCCTGCTTCCCAGCCTTGGAGCGCTTGGATATGCTGGTCGAGGGCTTGGTCGAGGTAACTGGCTCGCTCGCTGGCGGTGAGACCGCCATGGCGATTGGTCGCGGCTTGATGGTAAGCCGATGCGAGGTTATTGCGGGTGGCGGTCAGGTCGAAGGGCAGGGGTTGGCCGAGGTTATGGCTGGTGGTGATTGCTTGTTCGTAGGCCGCGATCGCTTGGATCAGACAGTCCTGAACGGCTGTCGGAGCGGTGGCGGGTTGGTTGGCGAGGTGCCAGTAGGCGGTCCCGAGGTTGTTCTGAGTTGCGGCGTGGGAGACGGGTACGGCTTCGCGAGTCCGGTATCTCAGCGCTTCATCGTAGGCGGCGATCGCCCGTTGCAGGAGTTCCTCGGGGGTCGCATCCAGGGACTTTTCCGGCGTGTCGGTGTCGAGATCGCACTGAGCCAGGTTCCAATAGGCGGTGCCAATGTTGTTCTGAATCATCGCATAGTGCAATGGTTCCGCTTCCGGGTCGTAGATCGTGAGGGCTTCACTATAGGCATGGATCGCCCGCTGGAGGTTGATGGTCAGGGATTCATGCTGGCCGAGGTTCCAATAGGCGGTGCCGAGGTTATTTTGGGTGGCGGCATAGCGGCGGGGTTCGACGGCGGCCGGACGCTTGGCGAGGGCCGATTCGTAGGCGGCGATCGACTGATGCAGGTTGTGGACGGGTTCCTGGCGGGCGGCGAGATCGCTGTAAGCCGCTCCCAGGTTGTTCTCCAACATCGCACAGACGTAGGGATGACTGTCCGTATCGAGGACGGCGATCGCCCGTTGATAACGCCTGATCGCACTTTCCAAATGTTCCAGGCTTTGCGCAGCCTCACTGGGAGTACGCGAGAGCATCCAATAAAGATTGGCAATGTCGTTGTGGATTTCGGCGATCGCGACATCGCCGCCGGGGAGAAATTTCCAAGCCAGTTCGTAGGACTTGACCCCGATGTTGAGGTGCTTGCCTGCCACTTCGGGGTCGCTTTGTAAGGTCAGCTCATGCTGGTTGCGATAATAGTCGCCCAGCTCCCGATAAACGGTGGCGAAGGCAGCGGGTTCAGCTTCGGCTTGCTGGAGGTCTTCGACCTGTTGCAAGATCCGAATCGGCTCAAAGCTGGCATGTTCCAGGTTCGGGCTGTCGGACTGGGCCAAGGCTTCGGGGTGGCGTGAGACCTGCTGCATCACAGCGGCCAGCACGAGGTCAGCTAAGTCTAGTTCTTCCTGGGAAGGTTCGAGGTGTGTGAGATCCCGATCGAGCGCAGGAATTGCCAGGGATTGTAGATCGAGGGCGGCGATCGGTTCGGCAATACCGGGGGTTTCCGTCAGTTGAACGGTTGCCGTAGCTGCTGGATCGATTTCTGGGGCATCAGCAAGCAGCACGAGGGGTTCAAAATCCGCTGGCGGGGCATCCGCGATCGGGCTAAGAATCGGGCTGACTGTGGGCAAGGCCGCCGGATCGACATCGCCACGCCCATCGCGATCGCTACGAACATCGAGCTTGGTGGTGATGGGTTCGGCTGAAGTGGGGGTTTCGACTGGGGTTTTGACTGGGGTTTTGACTGGGCTTGTCGGTGTAGGCTCGACCTTGACGGGCTTGATCAATCGCTCCACTGAAGTTTGAATCAGGGGCAACAATGCTGCCGCCGGGGGTTCCTGGGGCTGAGTAATCAGCGGCTTTTCGGTAATCGCTGGATAATTTACCAAAGCGGCAGCAGGCAGTGGATCGCCTTCAAATTCAAAGATCCCTGTGCGCCAGCGCCAAAATTCGGGGGCGGACTGCTGAATCGATCGCAGCCAGGGCCGCGTGACCCACAGCAGCATGTTCGAATCGAGGTGAACAAAATTGCGACCCACCGCGCGCAGATGGTTCAAAAAGGCCCGCTGAATGTGAACTGGCTGGCGCGTCAGTTGTTCAATGCCCAACAACTGCACCCCAAACTTAGGCCGCTGGGGATCGCGTTTGAGCTGCTGGACGACTTGCCCGATCGTGGTTGCGTCTTTCGGATGGAGCGTTAGGGTTAATAGCTGATCGACGGCGCTATTCGTCGCGGTCGGCGCGTTGGCACTCAATTCGAGCGGAATGAAACTGCTGAGATCATGGAGCCGTGGTAAATCCTGGGCCAACTTTTCCGCCATCGCATTGCGCAACGCCAAATCATCGCAAACCGCAATCAGCAGTTGGCGACGCAAATTCAGACCCAGCGACAGTCGGAGCCGCACAAATGCCTGCTGGTTTGCCCCAGTTAAATAGTGAACCAGTTCGCTCACAGGGATGGTCGATCGGTTGGTACGACGGTGATCAGCAGTTAGCATCAAGATAACCCAGTTGAGAGAAAAACGACCGCTTTAGCCAGACATATCTCTTATTTCTGCGGGAAATTACGGAACTCAGGATGAAATCAAAAATTGTCATCAAAAAGCCAGGCTGAGTGATCCAACAGCCTGGCTGGGTTGATTTCCGGAAGTTGTTGAAACTGCCGCAACCGAATTTTGTGGGGTCGATCGCCCCCATCTGCTCCGCAAATCTACGCGATCGCATGGCCTGTGATTGCCACTATGAAATCACGGCAGCCACCGCAATCAGCCCGACCACTAAAGCCCCACCGATCGCGAAGATGATCGTCCGCTGCTTTTTCTGCGCGTCACTCATCGGTTCTGCTGCATAAATTTGGGGTTCCTTGGCGAAGTTATTCAGCCGCCCGTCATCATCTTTTACGTAAGGCATAGATCATCCTCAGTTCGATCGACACATCGCAATGTTATGTAACTGAGAGTAACAAACCCCGCGATCGGCCTTGAGGTTTCGTCGCAAAACGCAGCAGTTCTTTGCACTTAGTAATATTTAGCCCCCGATCGTGCCTGTCAGCGGTGAGCTAGCACTGGCGTAGGCCTTCACCGGAATCCGTCCGGCTTGGTAAGCCAACCGTCCGGCGATCGCCGCTTGGCGCATCGCATCGGCCATTAAATGCGGTTGAGCGGCCTGGGCGATCGCGGTGTTGATTAACAGCGCGTCGGCTCCCAGTTCCATGGCTTGGGCCGCTTCGCTCGGGGCACCGATACCCGCATCAACCACGACGGGAATTTTGGCGTTTTCAATGATGATTTGGATATTGGCGAGGTTGCGGATGCCTTGGCCGGAGCCGATCGGTGAACCGAGGGGCATCACCGTCGCGCAGCCGACTTCTTCGAGGCGTTTGGCCAAAAGTGGGTCGGCATTGATATAGGGCAACACAGCAAAGCCTTCTTTGACCAGTTGTTCAGCGGCTTCGAGGGTGCCGATCGGGTCAGGCAACAGATATTTGCTGTCGGGAATCACTTCAAGTTTGACAAAATTATTGTCTTCTTGACCCAAGAGCTTCGCCATTTCGCGGCCCAATCGGGCCACCCGAATCGCGTCTTCGGCGGTGGTACAGCCAGCGGTATTTGGCAGCATCCAGACTTTGTTCCAGTCGATCGCTTCGGCTAACCCCTCATGACCCGGAGCTTGGGTTTGGACGCGGCGGACGGCGACGGTGATGATTTCGCAAGCACTGGCGGCGATGCTGGCCTGCATTTCGGCGAAATTGCGATACTTGCCAGTGCCCGTCATCAGCCGTGAAGTGAAAGTCTTGCCACCGATCGTTAAGTTGTCGGCTGTGGGGGTGGGGGCGGTTGTGTCCATAGTCCTAGCTTCCTTACGCCAAATCATCCAGTGCGATCGCTCGGCTGCACATATCAGCTGCATGCAGCAGTCGCGGTCAGTCCCTGATCATAGCGTGCCTGCGCTAATTGCCGGAGCATTGGGCCGAGGAAATACGGAAACGATTAAGGAAGCGACATTCGATCCGAGGAAATCCTAAGTGTAAATACGCAATTCCGGGCTTGTGTTTGCGGTTGTTTCAGGGGGCGATTGGGGTCTTGGAATGTGTCGTGGATTTGCAGCATTTCCCGAAATCGCCTTGATTTGTCGGGGGTTCAGCGTGATGCGAGTGACGACATAAACTTTTTTCTGAGATTTCTATGCCAATTTCTGATCTTTCAGTAGAATCTAGTGTAAGTTTATACGTCACAAGTGCATTCTACTGAAAATCATGACCCTATATATTGTTCCTGAAACGACGGCCAGCCGTCTCACTTCTCGCATTTCAAACAACCGCCGCGCCGTCATTCTGCAAATGACCGAGGTTGGTCTCCAAGAGCTTTATTTTGGTCGCGTAAAATCCGCGATCGGTAGTTTCAAAATTATCTTCGGTTTGTTGCTTGGGCGACGGCCGTCCGATATGCTGTAGCACAAACCTGCGAGTGCCAGAGATTCGCCGCACGATTGAGCCATTCCTGAACGTTTGTTTACATCGGTCAATGCCACGGCGATCGTCCCTGCGCTCCACCTGACCCGCTGCCTGTCCTTTCCCCGTTTGCCCCCTCGCCGCTTAATTTTTTTAGCTGGATTTATCTAGCGCAATTCATCTATATATCGCGGGTTTTGCGATCGGCCTTTGGTCGATGCTGCGGCCCTCAGGTCTTTTTCAATCACAACGAGCAGGTTTCGTATGTCCTTCAGACTGGATCAACTTCTCAAAGCCAGCACCGTCCGCATCTCGACGACTGGCAAAGCCTACGAGGGTATGGGCTTTTTCTTTGCACCGGGTTTGGCGCTGACCTCCGGTTATGTTGTTACCCAGGCCGAGGGGGAAATGGTGCAGGTGTTTCTGCCCGGTGAGCAGCATGCCGTACCCGCTGAAATTAAGTATCGGTTCCCGGAGGATGTGGGCCTGGTAATCCTTCAGGTGCAGACGATGGAAGCGATTCCCTGTGCCTATCTGGATTCGGATATTAAGCCGGGCGACCAGGGCTATAGCTTCGGTTGCACCAGCCATGCCAAACGCACCTATCGCGTGATGATGGAGTGCGAGGGGATGATGGGTGGCGCGATCGGGATTTCCCATTTGGCGGGCCGCAGCAAGCACCTGCAACTGAATGGCGCACCGATTCTAAATCAGCGTACCGGTAAAGTCTGCGGTATCGTCCATGCGCCGAAGAAGGGCGATGCTTACCGGGGTGAAGCCGTGCCGATGGGGGCGATTTTTGCGGAATTTCCGGCTTTGGGGACGCTGCAAAAGGAATACCACTGTCAGGATAATCGCTGGACAACGCTGCTTCACCCGGATCTCGAAGCCTTGAACGGCGACTGGAGCTACTACAATCGCGGGTGGATGCGCCGTGAGCAGTCGATTCGGGCTTTGTTGTTTCTGCTCCGCACTGCTTCGCAATGGGCCTTGATCGGGGCCAGAATGCGCCATGTGTTCCCCTGGCGATCGATGATTGCGTTGATCAAGCAAACCTTCAAAGGTAATCTGGGCAGCGAGATCCAGCGCCAATATCACCACATCACCCGCCAAATCGCATCGCAAATTGACCCGCATAGCACCAGCCAAGCAAGGGCCTTGCATCGCTTGGATGCACAGTCTTGGCTGATTAGCAGTCTGATGGAAATGTTGATCACTCCAGAGCAAGACTACGCCAGTAGCTCTCGCCTCCTGTGGATGCTCGAAATCCTGCAAGAGCAGCGCGTCTACGTTCAAACGCTGAAGCGGATGCCGGGGAACTTCTATCCGCAATTGGAGGAGTTCAAGCGGCGCTGGAAGCTGCTTGAACATGATGCAAAGTACATCGACACCAGCCGCGTGCTGAGTGGCTTGATCAACCGCAACACGGATACGAATTTCTCGTTGTGGTACACGATCAAGTTCTTCCTCAAGGACTTTATCCTCGACCTGTCGCAAAACTCCAAGCTCAGTGCCCATGGAGTGGAGCGCCTGTTTAATGTGTTGGTGGTGAATCTGCGCCATGCGGTGCCTGCCCCGACGGCTTCGGTGGAAGACCTGATGCGTGATCTGGAAGAAGAGGTGCGCCAGAATCCCGAGCTCAAGGTTCTGCAAAAGGTGCAAATCCTGATGACTTCGGTTTCGGGTGAGGTGGTGCAAGGGGGCATCTATCGCGCCCTTAAAGGCAGCAACACCTACCATTTCAGCCCCAAATGCAAACTCTACCCGGCACGGGCCCAGGCCGAAGAGTTGGCGCGGATCATTTGCTACGACACCGAAGCCGAAGCGCAACAGCACCACAAGCCCTGCAAAAACTGTCTGACCGCTGAAAAGCTGCTCGATCGACGGTTGTCTGACTGGACGGATGGGGAATCGCTGGATGCAGTGGCGACCCCGATCGCAGCCCAGGCGCGGATGAATAATGTCACGCCTCTGCCCGTTGCGGAGCGGCCCGTCGATAACCTGCTGATGCCTGATTTTGGTCAGGCGACCGTGACGGCGATGGCAATGACGACGGCGACTGTGGCTGCGGCGACTGTGGCGGCGGAAAATGCAACTGCGGCCAACGGTCAGGAATCAGGGCTTCAGGAATCAGGGCTCCAGGAATCAGGACTTCAAGAATCAGAACTCAGCGCCCTAGAACAGGGGATTGCCGAATCGCGCTGGCTCGAATCCTCGGCGGCTGAATCGGTTGTCCACACGCCAGTCACCGAACGGGCGATCGCCAGTGCTGTGGCAGCGGATGCGGTCTTGCCAGCGACGACCCTAGAAGCGGAAATCCAATTGCTGGAGCCGTTACCCGAAGTGGGTGCGCCCGTGATGGTGACTCAAACTGCCGCTGAGCCAGAACATACGATCGCGCCGGATACGGTGTCTGGGGAAGTCGAAACAGTGATTGCGACCCAGAGTGCGCCGGAACCGGAACATACAATCGATCCCGAAACCGTTGCGGCGGAAGTTGAAGCGGAAATTGCCACCGCGATCGCTGCCGTTGCCCAAGATCTAACCCTGGACGATCAGCGCCAGGTAGAGGCATCGGAGCCGCCCTTGCTGAGTGCAGATGAATTGCTCAGCTTGAATACTGAGGAAGTGGATGAAACTGAAGAATCACCGTTTGAGATGGCGGCGTTCTTTGTCCCCGATGGCGACCAACCGGCGATCGCGCTAAGCGAAACCGCTGAACCGGAAGTCATTGAACCGACTACACCGAAAAAAGTCACCAAAAAAGCGGCCAAGAAAACAGCAAAGCCAGCCGCGATCGCGGAGCCGGAAGTCGATAATCGCCCCGAAGTTGCTGAAGCCCCGCCCGCCAAAGCGCAATCGACGCGCAGTTCGACCAAGCAAACGAAGACCTTAAAGGACTTTGTCGCGGCTTTCTCGAGCAACAGTAAGACCTTGGGCACAGCGATCGCGGCGAACCAGGAGGTGTCGCTAGAGGCGGCGGCGGCGGTTGTGCCAGAAGTCGCTGATACACCAGAAGCCTTGATTCCGGTAGCCGCACCCCAACGCCGTGCCAAAGCTGCGGCGAAGGCGACTTCGGATAATGCCAAGGCCGTGAAGATTGAGTTAGCAGAGGTTGCCGAACCCCCTGCTGTCGCCGAACCCACTGCCCAATCGGCTCCCAAAGCAACCAAAACCCGCAAAACCGCTGCGAAGGCGATCGCGACTGAATCGACCGTGGCGACAACCCAGCCAGAAGCGGCCCCCGCAGCGGCGGCCGCCAAAGCGACTAAGTCATCGTCGAACAAATCCAGGAGCGGTAAAGTTGCCCGTCTGTCGGATTGGGCCGCTGATGCTCCGGTGAACGATGCTCCGGCGAAGGATAGCACCGTTGTGCCCATTACCCAGGCAAAATCCGCCAAAGGTAAGCAGCCTCAATAAGCAGCCTCAATAGGTTGCGCAAACCGCGATTCCCAAAACTGTGACGAGATTATTGTGATGATTTTCCCAGGTGCGATCGCGCCTGGGATTTTTATGGGGAATTTTCTGTGTGTCAAAATTGAGTTGAACTCCAGCGAAGACTTCCACCTATGATTGCGGCGCTCCCCACCACCAGTACTTCCCCTCTCAGCCAAGTTCGCTTGAGCATCCGGCAATTGCTGCCGCAGCTCGTCGAATGGCGTAGGCAACTGCACCAGCAGCCCGAACTCGGCTTCCAAGAGCATCAAACCGCCGCCTTCATCCAGCGCAAACTCACCGAATGGGGCATTCCCCACACCAGCGGCATCGCCCAGACGGGGATTGTGGCGACGATCGTCGGTCGCCAACCCGGAAAAGTCCTCGCCATCCGGGCCGATATGGATGCCTTGCCTATCCAGGAAATCAACGAAGTGCCCTATAAGTCGCAGATCCCCGGCCAGATGCACGCCTGCGGCCATGATGGTCACGTAACGATCGCCCTCGGCATGGCCTACGCCTTGGCCCAGAATCCCACCTTCAACGGCACCGTCAAAATTATCTTTCAGCCCGCCGAAGAAGGCCCCGGTGGTGCGGCCCCGATGATCGCGGCGGGGGTGTTAAAAAACCCCGATGTGGATGCAATTATCGGCCTGCACCTCTGGAATCAACTGGAAATCGGTACGGTGGGGGTGCGGACGGGGGCACTGATGGCAGCGGTGGAAGTGTTTCGCTGCACGATCGTGGGGAAAGGCGGTCACGGCGCGATCCCTCAGCAAACGATCGATGCTGTGGTCGTCGGGGCCCAAATCATCAATGCGCTGCAAACCATCGTCGCCCGCAATATTGACCCGATCGAGTCGGCGGTGGTCACGGTTGGGGAATTCCATGCGGGCAGTGCGGTGAATGTGATTGCGAACAAGGCGACGATCGGCGGCACCGTGCGTTACTTCAACCCGAGCTACGCGGGCTACTTCAAAGCCCGCATCGAACAGATCGTCGCGGGCATTTGCCAAAGCCACGGCGCGAGCTATGAGCTGAACTATGAGGTTTACTATCCGCCTGTGATTAATGATGGGGCGATCGCGGACTTGGTGCGATCGGTGGCGGAAACCGTGGTTGAAACGCCGCTGGGGGTGACACCGAATTGCCAAACCATGGGCGGTGAAGATATGTCATTTTTCCTCCAGGAAGTGCCGGGATGCTATTTCTTCCTTGGATCCGCTAATTCTCAGAAGGGATTGAACTTTCCCCACCATCATCCGCGCTTTGATTTTGATGAAACCGCTTTACCCCTCGGGATCGAAATCTTTAGCCGCTGTGTGGAAACTTACCTCGCGTAAATCCCTGGCGAAAATCGCGCCGTTCGCGATCGATTATGGTCTCCGCAGATATACGTAGATAATGTCTAATCCATCAGAGAAAAATTCCGTAAATTGGGATCACGCCCTGTCGGGATTTCTCCCCTGAGGTCACCGACCCTTCTCCGTATAACTGGTTGCCTTAATTGACCGATCAATCGCCCGTAGCCAGAGTCGAACCCCCATTCAGACCTGATTTTGTCCGTGCAACCACGCAAAAGTCCGATGCTGATTCGGAAATTTCCGTGTTGTTACGGTTTTGTCTTTGGGGTTGATTTATGCCATTCCACAACTGTTGTAAATACTGGTGAAAGTGATCAAAATCACGTGATTTTTTTAACAATCAATTGATCCAAATTCGTCATCAGGGTACATAATATAGAGGACTCAACTTTAGCCGAGTCATCAACAGGGAACACACGACTGGCCGACAGAATTCGTAAGAAAGCTGTCGGTTTTTTGTATCCATTCGTTGTATCGATTGGGCGGGTTCAGTCGATCGGGTATTCTAGGTAGGGTTGGCTGATTCTTGTATCTTTCCTATGGCCTACCTGGTTGCTGCCTTCTATAAGTTTGTGGTGCTGGATGATGCGCCGCGTTTGCAGGTGCTGCTGCGCGGTCGGGCGGCAGCGGCGGGGATTCGGGGGACGGTGCTGTTGGCCACTGAAGGGATCAATGGCACGGTCTGCGGTACGGAAGCGGCGATTCGCAAATTTTTTGAGCAGTTGCGGCGGGACGATCGGTTTGCTGACCTAGAAGCGAAGGAGTCTTGGTCGGAACGCATGAGTTTTGCGAAGCTCAAGGTGAAGGTGAAGCGGGAAATTGTCACCTTTGGACAACCGCAGGCGAATCCTGGGAAGCAGGTTGGCACCTATGTGCAGCCCGAGGATTGGAATGCCCTGATTCGTGACCCGGAGGTGCTGGTGATCGATACGCGCAATGATTTTGAAGTGCAAGTCGGCAGTTTCCAGCGATCGGTGAATCCCCAGACGGATTCCTTTCGCGAATTTCCTGACTATGTGGCGCAACTTGATCCCCAGCAGCACAAGAAAGTGGCGATGTTTTGCACGGGGGGCATTCGCTGCGAGAAAGCCTCATCTTATATGTTAAATCAGGGCTTTGAACAGGTTTATCACTTAGACGGTGGCATTCTCAAATATCTGGAGACGGTGCCCGCTGCGGAAAGCCTCTGGGAGGGTGAATGCTATGTGTTTGATCAGCGGGTGAGCGTGACCCATGGCGTCGAGCCGGGAACCTATGCAAACTGTGCAGGTTGTGGTTATCCGGTGTCGCCAGCGGCCCAGCAGTCGCCGCAGTATGAGCCGGGAATTTCTTGTCCCCATTGCTATGAGCAGCTTACCCCGGATCAATTGAGCCGTTTTCGGGAACGCAAAAAGCAACTGGAACTGAAGCGGCACCGATCGGGTCAGCAGTCATCATGATCTTGGCTCAAATCCCACCGTCACCCCCCGCAATTTCGTCGCCGCCCACTGCCGGAATCTGTGCGGCCCAATTGCCCGATCGGGTGAACGCCATGATTGAGACAAAACCCTTTGCCTCGGCGCGGTGGGGCATTTTGGTGCAAACCCTCGCGGCTCAACCCAGTCAACGGCAAACGCTATTGGCCCGTGATCACCAGAAATTCTTTCTCCCAGCCTCGAATGCGAAGTTACTAACAACAGCGGCGGCGTTGGTCACCTTGGGGCCGGACTATCGATTGCGCACGACGATCGCTGGGGGTCGGTCGCGGGGTGGGGATTGGTTATTAGAACTAAATGCCAGTGGCGATCCCAGCTTGAAATCGGGGCATTTACAGCAATTAGCGCAGCAGTTAAAGCCGCATGGTGTTGCTCGAATTGCGCAACTGAAGTTAGTCGATCGACCCAGCCGCCCGGATGTTGTCAATCCGAATTGGGAATGGGGTGATTTGCAAATGGGGTATGGGGTAGCGGCGACGGGGTTAATTGTCGATTTTAATAGTCACCAACTCCGGGCAATGCCCCAAAAAGTCGGTCAACCGCTTCAGCTGCGATGGCAGGATACAAGGGCGATCGCCGGATTTAAAATTCTGAATAATACGCAAACTGTTGCGACAACGGAGCCAGAATTCTTAACAGTCACCAAGGATATGGGGACGGCGACTTTAGATGTGCGTGGTCAACTCCGCTTGGGCGCACAGGCAGAGCAATTGGACTTGGCAGTGCTGAATCCGGGAAAATTCTTTGCCGATCGCTTGAGAGAGGCTTTTCTGGCAGAAGGGATAGAGATTCAAAAAATCACGATCGCGACACCAAATGCTGTACCTCTGGCATCTCCAGTCTTGGCCCAAGTCGAATCGCCAACGATCGCGGAATTAGTTAAGGAAACGAATCAAGAAAGCGATAATCTTTACGCTGAGGCATTAATCAATACAATTGCTATTGTTGCGCCGCCGCGATCGATTGCTCCAGACGACAGCATGACCACGATCGGGCTGAAAACCGTGACTGAAAAATTGTTGGATTTGGGAGTCGATCGGGCGGGTTATCAACTCGTCGATGCCTCCGGATTAGCACGGCGAAATTTGATTACTCCCGAGGCGCTGGTGCAAACCCTGCAAGCGATGGATCGACATCCGGCGCGATCGGTTTATCGCGCTTCGCTGCCGATCACGGGCCAAACCGGAACCTTAAAAAATCGACTGCGAAACACGTCAGCAGCGGGAATCGTGCAGGCAAAAACGGGAACGATCGCGGGAGCGAGTGGGCTTTCGGGGTATGTGCAACCGCCGCAGCATCCACCGATCGCGTTTAGTATTTTGTTGAATCAGAGCGATCGGCCTTTGGGGGAGCAGCGAGACGCGATCGATGGGATTGTGCAGTTGTTGGCGCAGGTGAAGGTTTGTCGGTAAGCGGATTGAGTGATTGAACTTTTTGGGGATTTAAATCTGTTTTGGTGTGATTGGGGTAATAGATGTGGGGCATTGGGCGGTGCCCAACCTACGGTTTGCTCTAAACCGGCTTAAACCGAAAACAATCTGTAACTTCTCCAAGGCTTGGGTTTGGCTGTTTAGACTGAGGGGGTCGGGATGGATCGGTGACGATCGCGACTTAGTTTTGAGGATGCGCAATGATTACGGTTTTGATCGTATTAGCAGCACTTTGGTTGGCGTTTAGCAATGGTGCGAATGATAATTTTAAGGGTGTGGCGACGCTGTATGGCAGTGATACGTTGAGCTATCGCAAGGCGCTTGGCTTGGCGACAGTAACGACATTTGCGGGTAGCGTGGTGGCGATCGTGGCGGCGAAAAAGTTGGTGGCGACGTTTTCGGGTGCGGGTCTGGTGCCGGATGATTTGGCGAAGATGACGACTTTTTCGTTGGCGGCAGGTTTGGGGGCGGCGCTGACAATTTTTGGAGCGACGCGAATTGGGATGCCGACTTCGACGACCCATGCGCTGATTGGGGGGTTGCTGGGCGGTGGTTTGGCGGCGCAGGCGCAGATTAACGGGGGTGTATTGGTTGCAAAGTTCGCGATGCCGATGCTAATCAGTCCACTGTTGGCGATCGCGATTGCGGCTTCACTATATTTAGTGTTGACAACTCTACGACAACGCCTGGGCGTGACTAAAGAAACCAGTTGCATTTGCTTAACGGAATCGCTGAATCCGGCGCTGGCAATCGGGGATGGTACCCTGGCAATGTCGAACAATCTACTGCTCGATCGCCGCGAAGTTGAGATCGTGGTGGATACAGCGGTAAACTGCCAACCGCAAATGCTAGAAACACAGCGCTATCAGGGCCGCATCCTGGGAATTCAACTTCAGCCGTTACTCGATATGTTGCATATTTGTAGTGCGGGTGCGGTCTGTTTCAGTCGGGCGCTAAATGATACGCCAAAAATTGCGGCATTGCTACTCATGACTGCCTTTTTGCCAGGGCCAGTGAGCTTAGTGGTGATTGGTTTGTTGATGGCGATCGGGGGGGTGATTCAATCGCGGCGAATTGCAGAAACGATGAGTAAACGCATTACGAACTTGAATCCGGGGCAGGGTTTGACTGCCAATTTAACTACTGCGGGGCTAGTGTTGTTTGCTTCAAATTGGGGCTTACCGGTTTCGACGACCCATGTTTCCTGTGGGGCAATTTTTGGCATTGGTGCAATGAATCGCCAGGCGCAGTGGAAGACGATCGTCAGCATTTTGACGACTTGGCTGACGACGCTTCCCTGTGCGGCCCTGCTCAGTGGGTTGCTGTATCTGACCCTCAAACGGCTGGCGTGATTAGAAAACCTGTAGGTTGGGTGAAACAACGTGAAACCCAACATCTTCACATTGTTGGGTTATTTGGATTGTTGGGTTACGCTGCGCTCCACCCAACCTACTTGGATTATTTGATCCACTACGATGTTGTGAGCATTGTCGATGGCAAGCGCTTAAATGCTAACCGCTCATTTTCCACATCACCAAAGACCGTATCGCCTTCGACAAATTCACCCCGGAGGATGGCTTTGGCGATCGCGGTTTCGACTTCGCGCTGGATTGCCCGTTTGAGCGGTCTTGCGCCATAAACTGGGTCGTAGCCGACATCGGCGAGGAAGTCGAGGGCGGCATCGGACATTTTCAGGCTGAGCTTGCGATCGGCCAACCGCTTCGCCAACCGTACAGTTTGCAGGCGGATAATTTCCCGCAGTTCCGATTTCTTCAGGCCGTGGAAGATGATAATTTCATCAATTCGATTGAGGAATTCGGGACGGAAACTCGATCGCATCGCTTCCATGACGCGGCCCTGCATTTCGTCGTAGCGATTATCATCACCAGCGACATCTAAAATGTACTGCGAACCAATATTACTGGTCATGATGATGATCGTATTCTTAAAGTCGACCGTGCGACCTTGGGAGTCGGTGACGCGGCCATCGTCGAGAATTTGCAACATAACGTTGAACACATCCGGGTGGGCTTTTTCGATTTCATCAAATAGCACCACGGAATAGGGCCGACGGCGCACGGCTTCGGTGAGCTGGCCGCCTTCGTCATAGCCGACGTATCCCGGAGGCGCACCGATTAACCGCGAGACGGCGTGTTTCTCCATATACTCCGACATGTCGATGCGGACGATCGATTCCTCGGTGTCGAATAGGAATGCGGCTAGGGCTTTTGCCAATTCCGTCTTACCTACCCCCGTTGGCCCGAGGAAGATGAAGCTGGCGATCGGGCGATTCGGGTCAGCGAGTCCGGCACGCGATCGTTGGATGGCATCGGAAACCGCAGTGACCGCCTCGGCTTGGCCGATCACCCGCTCGTGCAAATGGTCTTCCAGTTGCAGCAATTTCTGCATTTCCGAGGCGACTAACTTACTCACCGGAATGCCTGTCCATTTGCTGATAATTTCGGCAATATCGGCTTCGGTGACTTCTTCTCGGAGCAGGGTTTTGCCCGTGGTTTGGGTCGAAGCGAGGTTGGACTCAGTGGTTTCGAGGAGCTGATTGAGTTCGGCTAATTTACCGAATTTCAATTCCGCCGCCCGATTCAGGTCGTAGTTGCGTTCGGCTTGTTGAATTTCGATGTTCAATTTGTCGATCGCTTCTTTGATTTCCTGCAATTTGGCGATAATGTCTTTTTCCGCTTGCCACTGCGCATTTAGCCGACTTTGCTCTTCTTTTTGATCAGCTAATTCTCGTTCCAATCGCTGAAGTCGGTCTTTGGAAGCGTTATCGTATTCCTTGGCGAGGGATAGCTTTTCCATTTCCATTTGGAGGATGCGCCGATCGACTTCATCGAGCTGCTCGGGCTTGGAGGTAATTTCCATTTTCAGTTTTGCCGCCGATTCATCGACCAAATCGATCGCTTTGTCGGGCAAGAAGCGATCGGTAATGTACCGCGTCGAAAGCGTCGCCGCCGCCACCAAAGCACTGTCTGAAATCCGCACCCCATGATGGACTTCGTAGCGTTCCTTGAGGCCCCGCAGAATCGAAATGGTGTCTTCGACGCTGGGCTGATCGATCAAAACTTGCTGAAAACGCCGTTCCAGGGCGGCATCTTTCTCGATATATTTGCGATATTCATCCAAGGTCGTTGCCCCGATGCAACGCAGCTCGCCCCGCGCCAACATCGGTTTGAGCAAATTCCCGGCATCCATTGCGCCTTGGGTTGCGCCAGCACCGACAACGGTGTGGATTTCGTCGATGAACAAAATGATATTGCCGTCCGATTCCGTGACTTCCTTCAGCACCGCCTTGAGCCGCTCTTCAAATTCCCCGCGATACTTTGCCCCGGCAATCAGCGAACCCATATCGAGGGACACCAAGGTGCGATCCTTGAGCGACTGCGGCACATCGCCGCTAATGATCCGCTGGGCGAGACCTTCCGCGATCGCCGTTTTACCCACGCCAGGTTCACCGATTAATACCGGGTTATTTTTTGTGCGGCGCGAGAGGATCTGAATGGTGCGGCGAATTTCGTCGTCGCGGCCAATTACGGGATCGAGTTTGCCGTCGCGGGCGTAGGCGGTCAGGTCACGGCCATATTTGCTGAGCGCATCGTACTTGCCTTCGGGGTTTTGGTCAGTCACTTTTTGGTTGCCTCGGATTTGCTCGATGGTGGTTTTGAGGGTGTTTGCGTCAATGTTGAATTCTTGCAGGAAGCCTTTCCCGAAACGGCTGTCCTGGGGCAAGCCGAGTAGAATGTGTTCCACGGAAATAAATTCATCGCCGTAGGTTTTGCGCCATTCTTCGGCTTTGTCCATCAGCGCGTCGGCTGATCGGCCAAAGTAGACTGACTGATTGCTGCCGGAGACTTTGGGCTGGCGGCTGATGAAGTTATCGATGCGATCGCGCATTCGGGGGACGCTGGCCCCGAGCTTATTGAAAACGCTGACGGCGAGACCTTCTTGTTCGAGCAGCGCTTTGAGCAGGTGTTCGGTTTCGATCTGCTGCTGCTGGGCCTGTTTGACGACATCGGGGGTACGGGCGATCGCTTCCCAGGCTTTTTCGGTGAATTGGTTTGGGTTGGTTGGTTGCATGGTGGCCCCCGTCAATTTAGCTGAATCTCGCTCGATGCTTGATATTGTAAGGGAGTTTCGGGGCGATTCAAGATCGGACGACCGGACTTGTGAGGGTACGGGTTCCCTCTGCTGCTAGGATCGACGGTGGGTTGGTGTTTTGTGAGGTGTTGTGATGGAGCTGGCGACGTTTGGGGCGGGGTGTTTTTGGCAGGTGGAGGCGGCGTTGCGGCGGGTGTCGGGGGTACGTTCGACTTCGGTGGGCTATATGGGCGGACATTTTGCGAATCCTTGCCATTTGGATGTGGCGGCACGGATTACGGGTCATGCGGAGGTGGCGCAGGCGGAATTTGATCCGGCGATCGTGGCCTATGAAGATTTGTTAGGGATATTTTGGCAGATTCATGACCCAACGAGTCTGAATCGTCAGGGAGCCGATCGGGGGGAGCAATACCGATCGGTGATTTTTTGTCATACACCAATGCAAATGCAAGTTGCTAAACAATCGAAATTGCAACAGGAGCGATCGGGGAAATACGATTTGCCGATCGTTACAGAAATTCAGAGTGCTGGCGACTATTGGTTGGCGAGTGAGGAGCATCAGCAATATTTGGAGAAGAAGAAGCGATGAGGGGCGCTGAAATGAATTTCGGCGCTGAGAGCGAAAGCCCTGGCGGGCTGGGTTATGGGAGTTGGGTTGTGGTGGGTGGGTTGTGGTAGGTGGTTTGTGATTGAGGGGCGCTGAAATGAATTTCGGCGCTGAGGGCGAAAGCCCTGGCGGGCTGGGTTGTGGGAGTTGGGTTGTGGTGGGTGGGTTATGGTGGGTGTAATTGTGAGTGATTGTGATGGTTTTTCCCTGATGCCTGACTTTTTGGGCAGAATAAAAAGAAGTGGAAGCTGCTCAATCTACCTCAATCTCCTATGCGATCGCTAAATTTTGAATTTCTCAAGACCCATGAACCGCTGCTGGTGAAACTGGGCGCGGCAGCAGAGCGTTATTGCTTTGATGATCCGAATGTGAGTTTGTATAAGCTCCGCCAGTTTGGGGAGCTGTTGGCGCAGATGGCGGCGCAGAGTGTGGGCATATCGTTGCCGAGCGATCGTAATCAAAATACCTTGCTGCGGGAGCTGGCGGCGAAGGGCGTGATTCGTGGGGATGTCGATCGCTTATTCCATGAAGTGCGTAAGACTGGAAACGATGCGGTGCATAGCTTCGTGGGGAATCAGCGGGTGGCGCTGGATACGCTGAAGTATGCTTGCTTTTTGGGCGTTTGGTTTCGTCGGACGTTTGGTGGGCAGCCGGATTTTCGGGTGAAGTTTATTCCGCCCCAGTTGGTCTCGGCGAGTGAGACGGGTTTGGAGCAGACGTTGTTGCAAAAGGAAGTCGATCGGCTCAATGCTGAACTGGTAGAGCAATTCAGTGCGGCGGAGTTGGCGGCGGCTGATCGATTACGGCAGGCGCAGTTGCTGGAGGATTTGGAAAAATCGGTGCAGCAGTCAGAGGCCGAAAAGCAGCAAATTCAGCAACGGTTGGCAGAACTGGAAGTCCAGGCGCAGGCGATGCCGAATGATCAGCGGCAGTTGTTGGTGCGGAAGGCGGGGGACACTCAGATTGATCTGGATGAGGCGGCGACAAGGCGGTTAATTGATCAGCAGTTGCGTGAGGTTGGTTGGGAAGTTGATACGGAGCAATTGACCTATGCGCGTGGGGTGCGGCCAGAAAAGGGGCGGAATTTGGCGATCGCGGAATATCCGATTGGGCGGCGATCGGCGGATTATGTGCTGTTTATTGGGCTAGAAGCGGTGGCGGTGGTTGAGGCGAAGCGGCGGCATAGGAATGTGCAGTCGGGGGCTTTGGATCAGGCGATCAATCGCTATGCGAAGAAGTTTCCCGGTGGCGTGGTGCCGTTTGTCTTTGCGACGAATGGGCGACCCTATCAAGCGCAGATTCAGGCATTGTCGGGGATTTGGTTTCAGGATTTGCGGCGGGAGACGAATCTGAGTCGAACGATCGGGTCGTGGCTGACACCGGAAGAGCTGAAGGCGATGCTGCGACAGGATTTAGAGGCAGCAGAGACGAAATTAGCGGCAACTAGTTTTGAGGAGAGTTTTAAGCTCAGGGATTACCAAAAGCAGGCAATTCAAGCGGTGGAAGCGGCGATCGTTGAGCAACAACGATCGATTTTATTGGCAATGGCAACGGGAACCGGGAAAACGCGCACGGCGATCGCGCTGTGTTATCGCTTATTGCAGGCCAATCGATTTCGCCGGATTTTGTTTTTGGTGGATCGATCGGTGTTGGGCAATCAAACGGGCGATTCGTTTAAGGAAATGTCCGTGAGTCCGACGCAGAAGTTTACGGATATTTTTGATTTGCAGGAATTGCGGCAAATTGTACCGGATGTGGATACGCGGGTGCAGATTGCAACCGTACAGGGACTGGTGAAGCGGATTTTGTATAGCGATGATGGCCAGAAGCCTTCGGCGGGGCAATACGATTGCATTATTGTCGATGAATGCCATCGGGGCTATACGCCCGATCGGGAAATGAGCGAGGCGGAGATGGAGTTTCGCATGGCTCAGGATTATGTGTCGAAGTATCGGCAGGTGTTGGATTATTTTGATGCGGTGAAGGTGGGTTTGACGGCGACTCCAGCGGCGCATACGGCGGATATTTTTGGTCGTCCGGTGTTTTATTACACCTATAACCAAGCGGTGGCGGAGAAGTATTTGGCACCCTATGAGCCACCCTATGAGATTCAAACGGAATTGGCAAAAACGGGGGTGAGCTGGACGAGAGGTGAGGCGATCGAGACGGTGAATCCGGTGACGAATGTCGTTGAAACCGTGATTGCTCCCGATGATGTGGGCTTCGAGGTGGAGCAGTTTAATCGGCGGGTGATCGTGCCGGAATTTAATCGGGTGGTGTGTGAGGCGTTGTGCGATCGGATTGATCCGTTTGGGCAGGGGAAGACGTTGATTTTCTGTGTGAATGATCTCCATGCCGATGAGATTGTCAAGCAGTTGGAGCAGGCGTTGTGCGATCGGTATGGGGAAATTAATCGGGATCTGGTGAAGAAGATTACTGGCGCGACGGATGATTCCCAGGGTTGGACAACCCGGTTTAAGAATGAGCAATACCCGAATATTGCGGTGACGGTGGATCTGTTGACGACGGGGGTGGATGTGCCGCAGATTGTGAATTTGGTCTTTTTGCGGCGGGTGAATTCGCGGATTTTGTATGACCAGATGTTGGGACGGGGAACGCGCTTGTGCGAGGCGATCGGCAAGGAGGCATTTTTGGTATTTGATGCGGTGGGGGTCAAGTTGCAGCGGCAGCAGGTGCGGTGGGATGAGCCACGGCGGGCACAGTTTGAGCAACTAGCTGGGATGGCGGCGGCGCAGGTGTTGCCATTTTTGCGATCGCAGTTACGGCAGGGAGCGCCCCGGGAGGGATTGCAGGCAGTACAGGGGTGGTTGCGGGAGCGATCGGATTTAATCGCATTTTTGGATAATCCGCAGACGGTGGTGAATCCGCTTTGGATTGCGAATCATGGGGATCAGTTGGCGGGGGTGACGCGGCATTTTACAGCGGCGGAGAGCAGTGCGGATTATTTGGAGCGGTTTCGGGCGTTTCTTCAGTCGCAGAATCAGGTGGTGGCGCTGTCGGTGATTACGCAGCGGCCTCAGGAGTTGACCCGATCGCAGCTTCAGGAGGTGCGGCAGCTATTGAGTCAGGCCGGGTTTGAGGAGACGCAGTTGAAGGTGGCTTGGAAAGAGAAAACGAATCAGGAGATTGCGGCTTCGATTATTGGGTTTATTCGGCAGGCGGCGATCGGGGATGCCTTGGTGGCTTGGGAGGAGCGGGTCGATCGGGCGATGGCGGGGATTTTAGGGCAGCGCGATTGGACAGTGCCGCAGAAGAAGTGGTTGGAGCGGATTGGGAAGAGTTTGAAGGCAGATTTGGTGGTGGAGCGATCGGCGTTGGATCTGGGGGCGTTTCAGGATATGGGAGGATTTCGGCAGGGGGATAAGGTGTTTGGGGGCGAGTTGGAGCAGGTGTTGGGGGCGATTAACGATCGGTTGTGGGATGGTGCGTAGGAGGGTGGAATGGGTGCGCCGAGATGAGTGTGCCGAAATTAATTTCGGCGCTGAGAGCGAAAGCCCTGGCGGGCTGGTTTTGCTGGTTGGGCTTGGTTTTGGGTTGACGATCGTTTTTGGGATTAGCCCGTAGGGCTTTGGCTCTTAGCCCGGAAATTTATTTCCGGGAGGTTGTGCGTGTGCCGAAATGATTGTGTCGAAATGATTGTGTCGAAATGAGTGCGCCGAAATTAATTTCGGCGCTGAGAGCGAAAGCCCTTTCGGGCTGGTTTTGTTGGTTGGGCTTGGTTTTGGGTTGACGATCGTTTTTGGGATTAGC
>JBJORF010000074.1:0-22564 GCA_046049545.1 Cyanobacteriota bacterium
CATACAGACCCAAACGGTGCCGATGCTCCGGCGCTTTCGCCTGCAATCGCGAACCGAATTCACACTCCACTGGATACTTGACAGCCAAGACAATCGCTATGAGGTTTCGATGTGATTTAATCGATGCGCCTAACTCATTGCCAACATCCGCTGCATGGGTGCGAGTGCCGCCAACCGCGTTGCTTCGGGAATCGTCACTTCTGGCGTTTTATACTTCATGGCGAGATAGAGCTTCTCTAAGGTATTCAGCCGCATGTGGGGGCATTCATTACAAGCGCAGTTGCTCGTAGGCGGGGCGGGAATGAATTGCTTCTGTGGTGCAGCTTTTTCCATTTGGTGCAAAATGCCGGATTCGGTGACGACGATGAACTGAGATCGTTCGCTATTTTGCACATACTTCAACAGCGCCGTGGTCGAGCCGATGTAGTCGGCATGATTCAGCACAGGGGTTTCGCACTCCGGGTGGGCGATCACTTCGGCCTGGGGATATTCCTGCTTCAGGTCGATCAACTTGCGTTCGGAGAACAGTTCATGCACCATGCAGCTGCCGTTCCATAGCACCATCTCACGACCGGACTGTTCCATCACGTAGCGCCCGAGGTTACGATCGGGGGCAAAGATAATCGGCTGGTCAGCGGGGATCTGCTGCACGATCTTGACCGCATTGGCGCTGGTGCAGATGATGTCGCTGAGGGCCTTGATTTCGGCGGTGCAATTTATGTAGGAAATCACCAAATGGTCAGGATGCTGGCGCTTAAATTCCGCAAACGCCTCAGGGGGGCAGCTATCCGCCAAGGAGCAGCCCGCATCCAGATCTGGCAGCAGCACCAGCTTGTTAGGATTGAGGATTTTGGCGGTTTCGGCCATGAAGTGTACGCCCGCAAACACGATTACATCGGCATCGGTTTGGGCGGCCTGCTGGGATAGCCCGAGGGAGTCGCCGAGATAGTCCGCGATGTCTTGGATATCGGGGTCTTGGTAATAGTGGGCCAGAATCACGGCATTCAGTTCGCGTTTCAGTTCCCCGATCGCGGCAAACAGGTCCTGAGGAATATCGGGGCGAAGGGGATGGGTTTGGGTCTTAGCAGCGGTGAACACGATGCAGTGGCTCCTCAAGCGGACGATCGGTGATACAGATGACAGCGACCGCCGAGGCGGCTGCTGAATTTATTATAGTGCAGAACACCAAAATACAGCCTGCGAGTTTTGGCTGAGATTACAAGATTGGTTGGAATTAAATTATCCATGATTTTGGAAGCCTTGTCTGCGGTGGGTCAGGCTTCCCTGTCGCCGGATTACCGTACTACAATAGAAGCTGAAGAATTCCCGTTTCCCGTTTTGCCTGATGCCTTCTAGTTTTTCTCCCATTCACCAGGAAACCCTGACGCTGCTGGAATGGCCGCGTCTGTGTCAGCATTTATCGACCTTTGCCGCGACGAAGTTGGGCCGATCGCTCGCTCTGGAATTGGGTTTGCCCGAGACGCAGGCCCAGACTCTCGAACTGCTGGCCCAAACTCAGGAAGTCTACGAATTGGAAAATCGGCTGAATGTGTCGCTGCCCTTTGATGGCATTGAGGACATTCGCGATGGCTTGGCCCGGGCAGAGTTGCAGGGGATTTTGGCGGGGCTGGAGCTGTTGGAAGTGGCGACGACGCTGGCAGGGGCGCGGCAGTTGCGCCGGACGATCGATGATCAGCCGCCGGCGGAAGTGCCGACTTTATTAGCATTGGTGGCGGAGCTGCGGACCTATCCGGATCTGGAAAAGGAGATCTATCGCTGCATCGACGATCGGGGGCGGGTCACCGATCGGGCCAATCCCAAACTCGCGGGCATTCGGGAAAAGCAGCGCAGCACTCGCGATCAGATCCAGACCAGTCTCCAACGAATTCTGAATCGGCATACTAATGCGATCCAAGAGGCGGTGATTACCCAGCGAGATGGGCGCTATGTCATCCCCGTGAAGGCGACTCACAAGGACTTGGTGCCGGGGATTGTGCATGATACTTCGACCAGCGGCATGACCCTGTACGTGGAGCCGCAGTCAACGGTGAATGCGAATAACCAATTGCGGCAGCTTTTGCGCCAAGAGCAAGCGGAAGAAGAAGCGGTGCGGCGGGCGCTGAGCAGCGCGATCGCCGAGGTGGGCGAAGACCTCGTGCAATTGGTCGAAATCTGTACAGTCTTGGATCTGGCCACGGCGCGATCGCGCTATGCCTACTGGCTCGGGGCGAATCCGCCGCGTTTTGTCGATTGGGCCAAGGCAAACGACACTGAACCTTGTGAGCGGATCGTGTTGCGCAATCTCCGGCATCCGTTGCTGGTGTGGCAGGAAAAGCAGGAAGCGGGACAGGCAGTGGTGCCGATCGATCTGGCGATTCAACCCCAAACGCGCGTTGTCGCCATCACCGGGCCGAACACCGGGGGGAAAACGGTCACCCTGAAAACCCTAGGACTCGCGGCGCTAATGGCGAAAGCCGGAATGTACGTTCCGGCTCGTGAACCTGTGGAATTGCCTTGGTTTGAACAGGTGTTGACGGACATCGGTGACGAACAATCCCTCCAGCAGAGTCTTTCGACTTTTTCGGGGCACATTCGGCGGATTGGCCGGATTCTGTCCGCCTTGAGCGCGGATGCGAATTCCTTGGTGCTATTAGATGAAGTCGGGGCGGGGACTGATCCCTCGGAAGGTAGTGCCCTGGCGATCGCCCTGCTGCAAGCCCTGGCCGATCGGGCGGTGCTGTCGATTGCCACAACTCACTTCGGGGAGCTGAAAGCGCTGAAGTACCAGGATGCGCGGTTTGAAAACGCCTCCGTGGAGTTTGATGACCAATCGTTGTCCCCGACTTACCGGTTGCTGTGGGGGATTCCGGGGCGATCAAATGCCCTCGCGATTGCGCGGCGTTTGGGGTTAGATCCCAGCGTGATCGATGTCGCACAAAATTATGTCGGCGGTCAGCGTGAAGATTTGAACCAGGTGATCGCCGGACTCGAAGCACAGCGACGTGAACAGGAAGCAAAATCCCAGGAAGCCGATCGGTTAATCAAACAAGCTGAGTTCCTCTACGACCAAGTGGCCCAAAAAGCCGACAAGCTGCGTGCCCAAGAAAAGGACCTGAAGCAGCAGCAGGCAGCAGCGGTGCAGGCCGCGATCGGTGAAGCCAAGTCGGAAATCGCCAAAGTCATCCGCAAACTGCAAAACGGTGAAGTGACTGGTCAAGCGGCCCAAAAAGCGACCCAGCAGATCGAACAGCTCTCGAACCAATACATCCCCACCCACCCGAAGGTGCTCGAAGCCAAGCGTGGCTGGCGACCCAAGGTGGGCGATCGGGTGCGCTTACCGCGTTTGAACCAAAAGGGCGATGTGCTGGCCCTGGCCGATGATGGTGAATCGCTCACCGTTCGCTTTGGGCTGATGAAGATGACCCTCACCATGAGCGAAGTCGAGTCGCTCCAAGGCGAAAAGGTGATCAAACCCGAAAAAACCGTCAAACTGCCACCGCCACCGCCACCGCCGCTGATCAAAACCAGCCAAAATACCGTCGATATTCGCGGCAGTCGGGTGATGGATGCCGAGGTTGCGTTGGATCAAGCGATCGCGAACGGCGATCGGGCGATTTGGGTGATTCATGGTCACGGCACGGGTAAGCTGCGCCAGGGTGTCCATGAATTTTTGAAGCAACATGGCCGGGTCGCGAAGTTTGAGTTAGCCGCGAAGGAAGAAGGCGGGGCGGGTGTAACGGTGGTGCATTTGCATTAGCCCACTGCCCCAGGATGAGGGGCTAGTTACATTAGCTGATCGCATAATATCCAGATTCATCAGAGATAAACCAATCTAGCTCCCATAAACTTGCGTAATTCCTTGTTCAGGGTGGTTTGAGTCAATTTTCAGTATCGAAAGTCGCAAATGATGCAAGAATATTTAGTGGCTAATAAATTTTTCTTCAGCCACTCTTCAAGAAACCATCAAGTTTACGTGAAACCCCTAATTGATGAACAATCTGATGTTAATTTAGGGAAACCTTTTAGTCAGGCGCATGCCTTTATAGATGCGGCGATCGCTCAGATACGTAGAACCGATTGAGTGGTATTTCTGACATCTTAAGTCGCTTTGGTGGCAAATTTTTGTGGGTGATCCCGATGCTGCTTGCAGTGTTTGACTGTGGTGTCGTCTGGTTCTGATGGAGTCTATCTCTTTGGCTGAGCGATGGTGTCAGGCGGAGAACCTAGGGTCTTGGAAGCACTGGCAAAAGTTTGTTCCAGCAAATTAATTTTATCAACTGAAATTTCTAGGTATCAAGGCAAATCAGGAATGCGTAATCACACTAATCGGCTTATTTGTTTGGATGCAGCGGTGCCCGACCTCGCGATGCTGCGTGAGGGTGTTGTCCCGGCGGCCCGGATCGTTGAGCTGCGGGCGGCAGAGGATGGCTTTGCCCAAATTGCGGCAGCCTTGGCGGCGGCACAGCAGCCGATTCACGAATTGCACATTGTTACCCATGGTACGGTCGGTTGTCTGCATATTGCCGGGGCCGTGATCGATGGCGCAGCGCTGAGTCAATATGCCGCAGTCCTCGCCGAATGGCAAACGGGGTTGGCGGATGATGCCGGAATTTACCTCTATGGTTGTGAAATTGCGGCGGGGCCAGTGGGGCGCGCGTTTGTGCAACAGTTTAGTCAGCTGGTGGGCCGATCGGTGGCGGCTTCGGAAACGCTGACGGGGAATTCTGCTCAAGGTGGCGATTGGGAATTGGCCTGGCGCGTGGGTCAGATTCCGGTGGCGATCGCCTTTGATGCGGCTACCCAAGCGGCCTATCCTGCTGTATTGAGTAACCTCAATCTCACGGGTATCAATCTGGGCGCAACGAACCTGTTGGTAAATAATGGTTCTGCCTTGCAAGCCGGGAATGTCCTGCGTTTGACCGATGATCTGACCTTCCAGCGTGCTAGTAGCTATACCATCGTGCCGATGCAGCTGGACGGCAGCACTTCATTTAACAGCAGTTTCCAGTTCCGACTGGGCGGGGCGGCGGGAACCAACGGCACCGATGGTTTCACCTTCGTGCTGCAAAACTCCGCAGCGGGGATCAAAGCCCTCGGGTTTGACGGCGGCAACATGGGCTACGGTGGCATCGATCGGAGTATTGCGATCAAGTTTGATACCTTCAAAAATGAAGGCATTGATCTGAGCGACAATACCATCTCAATTTTGCGGGATGGCAGCGTTGTGAACGCATTGGCCACCACGCAAGCCCCAGTCGATTTGAATGATGGCCAACTCCATACCGCTTGGATCGACTATGACGGTTTGACCGACATTCTCAATGTCTATGTCGGCGACGGGACAAAACCCGCTCAGGCGCTGTTGTCTACGACGATCGATCTGACCACAGTCTTAGGCAATCAAGCCTACATGGGCTTCACCGCTGGCAGTGGCTTCATTGGGGCACGGCAGGAAATTTCGAATTGGAGTTTCCAGGCTCCGAATGTGCGGGCATCGGCCCCGCTACCGCCGACCCCGACGGCAAACGTCAACCTGGCCACCCTCAGCCCTGCTCTGATTAGTCTCAATGGGGCAGCGAATCGAGCGGCGACGGCGATCGAGCTGACACCGGATCGGCAGCATAGCCGAGGCAGTGCGTTCTACAATGCGCCTGTCCAAATTGGCCCAAATACAGGCTTTAATACGCAGTTCCAATTTGTCCTCGATGGTGCAGCCGGGACGACGGGTGCTGACGGCTTCACCTTTGCCCTGCAAAACTCCAGTGCGGGTTCCCAGGCCCTAGGCGCGGTGGGTAGCTATGTGGGGATCGGCTTGGTCGAAAAGAGCTTGGCCGTGAAGTTCGATACCTATAAGAATGCGAATGACGTGGCGGAGAATACCGTCGCGATCGTCCTCAATGGTGAGGTGTATGCGCCGATCGCGCTGCAAGCCCTGCCCTTTGATTTGAATAATGGTGCTGCTTATAGTGCTTGGGTGGACTATGACGGGCTGACGGATCAGCTGACGGTTTACGTTTCCGATGGGACGGCGAAGCCAGCGGTGGCGGTTTTGACCACCACGATCGATCTGACGACGGTGGTGGGTGAGCAAGCCTATGTGGGCTTCACGGCGGCGGCGGGGGGCATCGCCCAGCGCCAAACCGTTACAGGATGGCAGTTCCAGACGGGCAATGGTGTGGCTCAGCCCCCCGTCGGCACGGGTGGCGGTCTGCGGGGCGAGTATTTCGACAACGCGAATTTCACCAATCTGCGGGTGGTGCGTGTTGATCCGACCGTGAACTATAACTGGGCTGGGGGGTCGCCGGAACCGGCGATCGGGCCAGATACCTTCTCCGTCCGTTGGAGTGGCCAAGTCCAGGCACAATATGACGAAGCCTATACCTTCTACACGACCACCGATGATGGGGTTCGCCTGACGGTGAATGGTCAGGTCTTGATCAATCAACTGGCCGTGCAAGGTGGGCCAGCGGAAAATCTGGGGACGATCACCCTCGCCGCTGGTCAGCGATACGACATTGTCCTGGAATATTTGGAAGATGACCTGGATGCCCAAGCGCAATTGGCTTGGTCGAGTGCCTCGCAGGTGCGGCAGGTGATTCCGCAGTCGCAGCTGTATACAGTGCCCTATAACCCCGGCACGATTTTCATGGGCAGCGAAAACTTCTCCGTTCAAGAGAATTCGCAGTTTGCGACAGTGCGGTTCGATCGGATTGGTGGGAGTGATGGTTATGCCACGGTGAACTACAACACGGCTAATGCGTCGGCCCTTTCGGGACAGGATTACACCTCGATCCAAACGAATGTCACATTTGCTCCAGGGGAAACTGAAAAAACGGTTCAGATCCCGATTCTGAACGATGCGCTGATTGAAGGGAATGAAGTCTTTAACGTGGCGCTGGGTGAGACTGCGGGTGCGGATCTTGGAACCCGTCGAACGGTCGGGATCACAATCCTGGATGATGATGCGGTGAATTCAGTATTTAACCTGAGCCGGGCGAATTATACGGTGAATGAGAATGCTGGTACCGCTTCGATTACAATCCAGCGATCGGGCGACACAACGGTGCCGGCGACCGTGAATTACACGACCACCAATGGTACGGCAACGGCGGGTGCTGACTACACCACCACCACAGGCACGATGAACTTCGCGGCCAATGAAGTGACGAAAGTGTTGCTGATTCCGATTACCAATGACGTAGCGGCGGAAACTAACGAGACCCTGACGATTACCCTGAGTGCCCCCACGGGCGGCACCTTGGGTGCAACGACGCTGTCGACGCTGACGATCGCGGATAATGATGTGAATGGCACCTTTACCAAGGAAATCCTGACGACCAACTTGGTCGAACCGACAGCCTTTGAATTTGCGCCAGTGCCTCCGGCGGGTCAGCCGCAGTTAACCTTCATTGCGGAGAAACGCGGTACGGTGCGGGTCATGAGCAATGGCGTGCAACTGCCGGGTAACTTCATCGATATCTCCAACGATGTCAATAACACCCGCGATCGGGGCTTAATCGGGATTGCTGTGCATCCGCAGTTCTATGCTGGTGCGCCTTATATTTACCTGTCCTACACTTACGATCCACCCGAAGCCGCTCTGGGCAACGGTGACGCGGGTCGGGATGGCAATGGCAATCGGCCTTCGCGCATGATTCGGGTTGAGGCGGATGCGGCGACCGGATTTACCACCTTCAAGGCCGGAACGCAGGTGGTATTGTTGGGGACTAACAGTACTTGGGCCAACACGAGCCGCCCTGATCTGAATAGTACTGATCGGATCAACTTTGGCGTTCCATCCTCGGGCAGAAATCCTGATGGCAGCTGGATTCAAGACTATCTGGCGACGGATAGTGAATCGCACTCGATCGGGGATGTCACCTTTGGGCCGGATGGATTTCTCTATGTCAGTAATGGTGATGGTACGTCCTACAGTGATGCTGATCCCCGGGCCGATCGGGTGATGGACATCAACAACTTGTCCGGCAAGCTGCTACGTCTTGATCCGCTTACTGGTAAAGGTGTCGCCAGTAATCCATTCTGGGATGGGAATGGTGACAGCAACCAGTCGAAGGTCTGGAACCTGGGTCTGCGCAATCCTTTCCGATTTACCTTTAATGACGACACGGGGCTTCCTGTCATTGGCGACGTGGGCTGGGGCAGTTGGGAAGAAGTGAATGTTGGTACCCGTGGGTCAAACTTTGGTTGGCCTTACTATGAAGGGAATAGCGATGGCTCACTGCGATCGAGCTATGCTACCAATGCCGATACTGGCACGGACGTGCTAGCAGCGGCCTTCTACGCTCGAAACGTTGACGTGACGGCACCAGCATTCTCTTACCTGCATGATGGCCCGAATGCGATCGTGGTAGGGGACTTCTACAATGGCCCAGCGGCGGATTTCCAAGGTGGTTTGTTTACCTCGGATGCAAGTCGCGGGACGATCGATGTGTTGTTCTTTAATGCGGCTCAAGACAAGGTTGACATCACGAAAACCCGTCGCTTTGAGACTAACTTGTTTGGTGTGACGCAGATGCAAGCTGGGCCGGATGGCAGCATGTACTTTGTGACCCTGGGCTTTGGTGGACAACCGAGCACCTTCCAGCGGTGGGTTTATGCGTAATTGCTAGCCGCGGCTGCGCTGCCTGACCGCAACCGGGGCTTACTAAAAAGTGGTAGTGACGATTGTCGCTGCCACTTTTTGGTTTTGGGGCGGATAGCCCTGTGCAGCTACCAGGAACAACGCACCTGGGACGAAACCTGTGACTTATTGCCTTCGCATTGCGGATTTGCCGAAAGATGAGCGGCCCCGCGAAAAGCTGGAACTAATCGGCGCAAAAGCCTTATCGAATGCCGAATTAATTGCGATTTTGTTGGGTACGGGCCAGGGGCCAGGAAAACTGTCGGCAGTGGGGTTGGGCCAATATTTGCTGCAACAGATGGCGCAGCATCAGCGTGACCCGATCGCCCAACTGCGCCAAACCAGCCTCGCCGAATTAACCCAAATTCCAGGGATCGGCCCCGCGAAGGCAACATCGATTTTGGCGGCGATCGAACTCGGCAAGCGGGTTTACCAGTCGCGGCCACCGGAGCGGGCGATCGTTGATGATCCCAGTGTGGCGGCCAATGCCCTCAGCCATGAACTGATGTGGCAAGCCCAAGAACGGTTTGCGGTGCTGCTATTGGATGTAAAACACCGAATTTTATCCAGTCAAGTGGTGACGATCGGGACGGCGACGGAAACTTTGGCTCACCCACGTGAGATTTTCCGGGAGAGCATTCGCCAAGGTGCGGCCCGTGTGATTATTGCCCACAACCATCCTTCGGGCAATCTCGAACCCAGTCCGGCTGACATTCAACTGACCCGGCAACTGCTGCAAGCGGCCCAGATTTTGGGGATGCCGCTGCTGGATCACTTGATTTTGGGCAATGGGGAGTTTGCCAGTTTGCGGGAGCAGACGGGGCTGTGGCAGGAGTTGCCGCAGGAGTAGGCTTCGGCGGGCTCAGCCTGCGGGGGATGGGTTGGTATTGGCAAGCATCGGCGGGGCTCAGCCTGCGGGGGATGGGTCGGTATTGGCAAGCATCGGCAGGCTTCGGCGGGCTCAGCCTGCGAAGATGCGATCAACAGAGGGTTGAGCCCGCCGAAACCCGGCTCCCCCAACCCACCATCAACAGAGGGTTGAGCCCGCCGAAACCCGGCTCCCCCAACCCACCATCAACAGAGGGTTGAGCTTGCCGAAACCCGGCTCCCCCAACCCACCATCAACAGAGGGTTGAGCCCGCCGAAACCCGGATTCACACCCCATCATCAACGCCGGTTGAGCCCGCCGAAACCGAGGATGCGGAACCCTCTAAAGTGGGCGTTTGCCCCATAAAGCTGGCAATGATTGCCACAGCAAACCACCAAAGGCTATTGACCTGGGGCCGATACCAAACCGTGTCAAATAATCCCTGGGCCATCAGGGCGATGATCGTGACGATCGCCCCCATCAGCCAGTAGCCGTGGCTGTCCTTCGCTTTACGCAGTTGCGCGAGTTGTTCCCAGGCCTGGTTCAGGGTCACCAAAATCAACCACTGGAAGCAGGCAAAGCCGATAATTCCCGTTTCCACCAAGATTTCCAAGGGCACGGAATAAGCCCCCAGAGCGGTAAAGCGGGTTTTGGAATAAAGTGGATACACCAGATTAAAGGCATCATTGCCTGGGCCAATCCCGAGGAAGGGCCGCGCTTTAATCATCTGAATCACCGAAGTCCAAACGTTCATGCGGAAGTTATTACTGCTGTCACCGCGTACTTGGAAAATGCTCAATACTCTTGCCCGTACTGCAGGTACCAAAATGACGCTGATGGCGAGGAAGCCAACGAGGCCCCCGAGGACAGCGGGCAGCACCCACTTTTGACGGTACAAATGCCACCAATAGCCCAACAGCAGCGCGATCGATAAGGCCATCACCACCAGCGCAATCCACCCCGCCCGGCTAAATGTGAAGATGAGGCAAAGTGTATTCACGACGGCCATGACCGCCGCGAGGAATTTGGGCAGACGGCGTTTCCAGGCGAACATCGCCATGACGCTGAAGGCGATCGCGGGAATGACATAGCCCGCGAGCAGGTTTGGATTCCGCAGATAGCTGTAGACGCGGGTGACATTGCCGAATTCGGCGGTCGGATCAGACCAAGTGGCCAGGGGTTCCGCGCCAAAAATCCATTGTCGAATGCCGTAGCTGCTCACCAGCAGCGACACATGGAGGTAAATTCCAATCATCCAGTCTCGCAGCCGCCGCGATCGCAGCACCCGGGCCATAAACACAAACAGCAGTAAATACAGCGTCAGCTTGAGCAACCCCTCGATCGCGGCTTTTTTCACCGGTGAAGTGCCGATGGACACTACTGCCACGCCCCAGTAGAGCATCACCAGCAGGTGGATCGGGGTGAGGCCGCGTTTGGCAATGCCCGCTTCCCCATCGGCGATCGTCAAGATCAGCCAAAACGCCGCGCAGCCCACCAGCAGAACCGACATCAGATTCGTCGTGACAAAGGGGGCAAGCCCGAAGAATAGGGTGAGGAGCCATAACGAAATGGCATCGCTATGCTGTAACAGCCAACTGCCATGCTGCCATTGATGCAGCGCCCCGACCAATCGGTACAGCACACTCGCACCGCGCCATTCACCCAGGGGCAAATCACTCAACGTGATCTGCTGCCACCAAGTGCGTTGGCCGTTGGTTTTCCCTTTCATCGAACCTGCATCCATACAACCCTGCCTAGCCGCAGTAAAAATCTGCGATCAAATCTGGGGCTATATTATCGGCAAAAGTCGCGGGATGGTGTTTTTTCAGCGGAGTTTTTTCCGGGTGGCTTATGGATCGAGTCGCCAGAGACAGACGGTTTCGCCGCGATAGGGATTTTGGTGGTTGAGTAGGGGGTGGAGTTTGCCAGGGTAGGCAGCGGCAAGGCGATCGCGGAAGGCATTGGACGGAGCGAAGAGGAAGCGATGCGGGAATTGCGGCGCGATCGGTGGCGAATCGAGGCTGGTTTCGAGACTGACTTGGAATTGGGTTTCGGCTTTGACCAGGCGATTGAGGGAGAGCAGGTTGCTCAGGGCGTGGTCAAAATGTTTGCCGCCTGTGCCATCGCTGATGATCAGGGGCTGGGGTGTGGCGTTGACGATCGCCGCCGCTTGGGTATTGCAATTACTGAAGTATTTGTTCCACCAGTTGCTAGCGATGGCGGACTGCTGGCAAGAAAAGAGACCTACACTGATAATCATCGCGGTTGCGACTAACCCGATCGTGCGTTGGTGCGGTTGACGCTGAGGCTGACCCAGCGCATAGGCAGCAATCAGTTGCAGGCCGATATAGCTGGGCAAAAGGTAACGCGAAGGCAAAAGTCCCTGCAAACTCCGATCGAAAAAGCACAGCGGCAACGGCAAAATTAGCAGCGTTAGAAATAATCCCACCCGAAATCCATGGGCTTGATGAATTTGACGACTGCCTTGGATAATGAGGCCGCAACTGGCGATAACGACTAGACCTAGGCCGATCGCCCAGAACTTCGAGGTGCCGGGATTGGTATCAAAATCGATCCACAGTCGGCGCAGCAATTCAAACCAGTTGCGGACAGCCAATTGCAAGCTGGCATGGCCGATCACACCTTCAGCATCGCGGTTATCGACCATCGCGCGGGTCAAGAAAACACTCAACCAGGGAAAGAATCCCAGTAAGCTCAAACTTGAAGCCACACCGAATTGCCGGAGCGTTGCCCGATCGCGCCAGTAGATGATCGTCACGTAGACCAGATAACCAAAGAAGGTAATCAACGCCAGGAAGTTGCTGTAAAAGTTCAGCATCAAGGCGATCGCGAACAAGACCCAGCGATCCCAGTGCGATCGCTTCAGGGCGCGCAACAGAAAGATGCTCGACAGCACCGTCGTCAGCATCCAGAGGCTGTATCCCCGCGCTTCCCGCGCCATCAGAAAGTGCAGCGGTGAACTCGCCACCAAAATCATCATCCAACTAGCGATTGCATGGGCTGTGCGACGGTTGAGTTCGGGGCGATCGTCCTGGGGTAGATTGAATAAGTCCATTGCCAGGTAATAGCTAGCCGGAATCAGCAGCACGCCAAACAGGGCGGCAAGACTCCGCATCGCCGTGACGGAATCCCCGAAAATACTGCCCCAAATCCGGGCGAGGACGAAGTACAGCGGGGCGATGTGGGCATCTTCAATCGCTAATGACTCCAGGGTGCGATTGAGTCCCTCGGTGGGGCGAATCTGCTGAAAGGCTTGCAGCGCGTCATGGCTAATCAATGGCGTTTGCGCGATCGTGCTGTGCAATTGGGCGGTGGTATGACCGAAGATGCGCAATGATGAGTAGACTTCATCGCCCCAATAAACCGCTGTTCCGAGGTGCCAAAACCGCAGCATCCCACCGATCGTTAGGACTGCTAATGCCAGCAGCCAAATCCGACTGACTCGGGGCATTGCAAATCGCTGAAGTCGCTTCCAGAGAGACGACTGCGGCTGGCGATCGTTTGAGTTGAGTTCCATTGCCTAGCATGACCAATCCGGGTTCAGCACGATCGGGCGACTCAGTTGCTAAAAACTTGGGTCTCTAAAAACCTGAGTGCCTAAAGTTACATGCTTTAATCTGCTCTACGGTGATTGGTGATGGGCTTCAGGACTGTCAGCAGTTTTCCCGTGGATTTGCGGACTGTTTGGACTGAAGCGATAGCGAGTCATGAGAGACAACGAGCCATACAAACAGGGGGTGCAAATTTGCACCCCCTTGACCTGAAATTGCTTAACCCAATAGTTAAGTGAAGTTTGCGTTTAGGCTTCTTTTTCCACGTACAGGAAGAAGATGCCCATCACGACAGCGGGGAAGACCCAACCAACGAGGGGAATCATGATCCAGGGCAAGAAGGAAGCAGCGTATGATCCAGTCATGTCAATGATTTCCTATGATTAAACGGTTCCATTGGTCAATTTACTCCGATCGACCGGGGCAAATGACAAGTTCTTAAAATTCTTAACAAATTTGGCGGATGGGTCGATCGGGATTCACAGCCAAGTTATCTGATCGGTGGTTGTACCTTCTGACTTAGCTTTTTTGAACGATCGGCGATCCATTTTGGTTCCATCCAAAATGGCACTATCAAAATCAGTTTTTGCCAGATCGATTGCCGCCACAATCATCGCGATTACCGAAACGCCCGAAATGATTGTCCAAAAACCAATCCAGCCATAAACGCAATTGGTAAGTAGTGATGTGAGGTGTCTTGAGCGAAAGATGTAAATTCCTAAACCAATACCAACAAAGCCTACCCAAAGAATGAACCCAATAAGATCGACATTTGTAATAGTGGTCGAATCAGATTTTGGGTTGTCAGTTTCAGCAGAATCATCGGAGAACTCGTCCGATTGCCCACCATTGAACCACATCAGAATCCAGAGCATAGCGTAAATCAAACCAACAAGTGCGTTGAAAAAGCCTTGGATTAACAGCTCAAATACTTGTGCGTCGTCGATGCCAAAGGTTGCCCCTTTAAAATTTGCACCCGACAGATCGGCGTTTTTCAGTTTGCAACCTCTCAAATCGGCTTTGGAGAAATCGATATTTTGCCAAGATCCATTGCTGAAGTCGCGGCCCCGCAAATCCCGGTTGTGAAAATTAATCTCGATCGGCGCTTCTGTCTCAACCATGGGATCGAGATCCTCCGATGCCGCATTGACCATAACTGAAGTCCTTGACTTGCAACCCTTCCAAAATACTGCAACGGCTCAAACCTCAGACACCCGGAAACCACCGATTAATGCCTAATGCCCGACGCAATGCTGCAAAATCCCAAATAGCTTGGCCAAATCACCCAGAAAGTATTCATTCAAGTCCAACTCGATCGCCCGATCGCGCAGGCGCATGAATTTCCAGTTGGTGCCCGTGGTGACGACGCCATAAATTAGCTCGATCGGATGGCCTTTTTGTTGATTGAACATCTGTGCCGCAATCATTTCCGCCATACATTGCCCCAAACCCGATGCGATGTTGTCATTCTTGGCTTCGACCAAAGCAAGTACAGGCGCTTCAATCATCAGTTGCTCAGTCGATTGGCTCACCAAAAAATCACAAAATCCCGTCAAGCCCAGCGCTGCATCCACATTGAATTCGCGCCCCGAAAACAGGCTGACCTGATTCTCTAGCTGGCTCTTCAGTTCAAACAAGATCGGCGCAACAATGTATTCCGATCGGGCTTTCTCTGTATCGATCGACAATGCCAACGGCGTAAACCGCACCAACAAATCCGTCAGAAACGAACTCACAGCCACCGTAGGCAAACTGCCAAATATGCCAAAGCCTTCAATGACCTGATAGCCCAGCTCGGCTTTGATTTTTTCGATCGTGAACTGGCTGTAGGTCATTTTTCCAGTAACCGAACGACTTCAATCCGGCAAAAACTCAACGCTGAGAATCGATTCGATCGGATAGGGACAATCGACCGGAAACCGATCGGTCGCCAAACTGGTTTCGGCTGAGGCTTGAACCTTGGCATCGGCATAGCATTCATCAATCGAATCGTCCAACACCGATCGCAAATTAGGACTGTCTTGCAACAACCGCCGTATCCGTATCCGTTGTTCCGCCAAAGTACCGCGCCAGCTTCCCGACCGCAGATCCGATTGAAATTGCCATTTCAGCAAATGATGGAGCAATACCACCAAGCGACTCGCCAATTCCCTTCGGTCACGCCGTCCCAAGCTCTCAATCTCTTCCGCTAAATTTGCCATATCCAGTGCAGCCAGATTGCCCGATCGCAGCGCTGCGGCCATGGTTTCTGTCCAGAGGCAGAAGTCACGATCGTATAATTCGGCGGTCTGAGTTTGGGGTGGTGACAGGATGGGATTGGGCACGATCGGGGTTCTTCGGTTATGGAGCAGAGTATTTCGATTCTACTCGATGGTTTTGGGGTGTGCGATCGGCGTGGATGTTGGGTTTCGCATTGCTCTACCCAACCTACGCAAAACATCTATACTAAACAGCTGCCAACGCGGCATTCGTGACAAATTCCCGCGCCCAGCGATCGGCTTCCAAGATGTCTTCCAAGACGGGTGTGGACTTGTTGCGATCGGTGTACTTGTCGCAGGCTTGCTCGATCACTTTGGGGATTTCTAGGAAGCGAATCTTTTCATCGAGGAACATCGCCACCGCTTGCTCATTGGCGGCGTTCAATACCGCTGGCATACAGCCCCCGGCCCGACCCGCAGCGTAGGCGAGGTTCATGCAGGGATATTTCTGGTGATCCGGGGCACGGAAGGTAAGACTGCCGACTTTGACCAGATCCAGCCGTTCCCAATCGGTGTGCAGCCGCTCCGGGTAGGACATGGTGTACAGGATCGGCAGCCGCATATCCGCCCAACCCAACTGCGCCAACACCGATGTATCCTGCAATTCGATCATCGAGTGAATGATGCTCTGCGGGTGAATCACAATTTCGATGTCGTCATAATCCAGACCAAACAAGTAATGCGCCTCGATTACCTCTAACCCCTTATTCATCAGCGTCGCCGAATCGACCGTAATCTTGCGACCCATTGACCAATTCGGGTGCTTCAGCGCATCGGCCACGGTGACTTTGGGCAAATCCGCCACATCCCAATCCCGGAATGCCCCACCGGAAGCCGTCAGAATAATCTTCCGCAAGCCCTGATCCGGCACGCCCTGCAAGCATTGGAAAATGGCCGAATGCTCGGAATCGGCGGGCAACAGCTTCACGCCATGCTTGGCGACCAGCGGCAGCACCACGGGGCCACCCGCAATCAGGGTTTCTTTGTTGGCGAGGGCGATGTCTTTGCCCGCTTCGATCGCCGCGATCGTCGGCAAGAGTCCCGCACAGCCGACAATCCCCGTCACCACGACTTCCGAATCCCCGTAACGCGCCACTTCGACCACGCCTTCGGGGCCAGCGAGGATCTGCGGTTGGGGCTGGAGGCTGGCGATCGCGGCCTTGAGTTCGGGGAGTTGGGCCGGATCTTGGATGGCGATGATTTCCGGTTTGAACTGGAGGACTTGCTGGGCGAACAGCTCAATATTGCGTCCTGCAACCATGCCGACCACACGGAACTGATCCGGGTACTGCGCCACGATGTCCAAAGTCTGCGTACCGATCGAACCAGTTGAACCGAGGAGGGTGATTGCTTTCACGGTGGGTTATTGCCGAAACGTCCCCCCTATATTACCGTTGCCCTTGCACCGGGGGAAGCGTCTGGGCCGCATAATGATCCCATGGGAGGGAATCATGTCGCCAATTACACTCACGACAATCGTCCTTGCGGGCGGCAAAAGTCGGCGCATGGGCCAAGACAAGGCACTGCTTGAACGCGATCGGGTGCCGCTGCTGCAACGACTGGTGCGGCTGGCGCAACCCCTGAGTCAGCAGGTTCTCGTCGTCACGGCTTGGCCGGAGCGCTACGGGTTTGTGGCAGAGGATTGTGAAAGGGTGGTCGATCGGCGCTTAGAAGGCCCGCTGGTGGGTTTCCTGGAGGGGTTGGAATCCGGAGTAGCAACGGAGTGGGTGCTGCTGTTGGCCTGTGATTTGCCGAATTTGACGGCGGCGGTGGTGCAGGATTGGGCAGCAGAACTGGCGGCATTGCCCCCAGAGGTGATCGCTTACTTGCCCCAAGGTGAGAAGGGCTGGGAGCCGTTGTGCGGGTTTTACCGATCGAGCTGTCGGTTGAGTCTGGAAGCGTTTGTGCGATCGGGGGGACGATCGTTTCAGCGGTGGTTAGCGGGGCAATCGGTGGCGGTGCTAGTGGTGGGCGATCGGTCGGTGCTGCAAAACTGCAATACCCCTGAAGATTGGGCGGCGGTGCTGGCCCAGAAGTTGTCGGAATGATCGTATAATTGCCAAGGCAATAGTGCAGATGATCTGAGCTTGAATTTGGGTTTATGTTGAGTTACCTCGTTGGCAAAATTGTGCATACGCAGCGGTTGCAGAGCAATCGGGTGCAGTTGGTGCTAGAGGTGAATCATCTGGGCTACGACTTGCAGATTACCAGTCGGCATTTGCTCACGCTCCCGGCCTACGGGGATACGGTGCAAATTTTTACGCACTTAAATGTGAAAGACGATGGGCTGACGCTGTTTGGCTTTAGCTCGATCGCGGAACGGGATTTATTTCGGCAGTTGATCAGCGTCAGCGGCATCGGGCCGCAGATGGGGATGGCGCTGCTGGATGGGTTGGATTTGCAAGAACTGGTGCAGGCGATCGTGGCGGGCAATACGCGCTTGCTGTCCCGGACCCCCGGCGTGGGAGCGAAAACCGCTGAACGGATCGCCCTGGAACTGAAGTCCAAACTGGCAGAATGGCGTGAACAAAGTGGCTTGTCGCTGCAACCTGCCGCTGGCCCAGTGGCCTCAGTGCGCGAAGATGTGGAAATGACGCTCTTGGCCCTGGGCTTCAGCGATAGCGAGATCGTAAAAGCGATGAATGCCGTAGGTCAGAATTCGACCTTGGCTAAAAATGGCGATGCCGAAGAATGGATTCGCCAAGCGATCGCTTGGTTAAGTCAATAGCGCCGCTTGATGATGGTGAGTGCTGTGTCCACTCGACTGCTATACCGATTCGACTGCTATACTGTCTCAGTCATGATGTCGCCCGCGAGGTACAGAACGTGAAGAATTTCAAAACGATCGGGTTGACGATCGCTGCTACTAGCCTATTCGCTGCCCCTGTGTTGGCGCATCATCCCCTCGGCGGGCGGGTGCCGATGAATGCGTTTGAAGGCTTTATGTCGGGGGTGGCGCACCCGGTAATCGGTCTGGATCACCTGGCGATGGTGGTCGCGATCGGGCTGTTCGCTGGCGTTCGCGGTCAGGCGTTGATCCTGCCCTTAGTCTTTGGCGGTGCAGCATTGGTCGGCACATCGGCCCATCTATTTTCCTTGCCGTTACCTGGAGTGGAGCTGCTAGTATCCGCTTCCGTATTGGCATTCGGGTTGCTGATGGCGTTCCAGAAACGGTTGGAAGTAGCATCAATGCTGGCAATCTTAGGTGTAGCGGGATTGTTCCATGGCTATGCCTATGGTGAGGCAATCTTCGGGGCGCGATCGGCGGCATTGTATTCCTACCTGTTCGGCTTTACGGCGATTCAGTTAGCGATTTCCTGCGGTGCGGCACAGGTAGCAAAAGCCATGCTGGATTCGGCCAAGCTGCGATCGGCGGGGTTACTCGTTGCCGGAATTGGGACGGCGCTGTTGGGAACGCAATTGTTGAAGGTTGCAGGTCTAGGGTAGGGGCCGTGGGTTTCGACTGACGCTCAACCCACGGGTTGGTCGGTTGGGGTTGGGCGATCAGTGGGGGTTGGGGCCGTGGGTTTCGACTGACGCTCAACCCACTGGGCGATCGGTGGGGGTTGGGTGATCGGTTGGTGAATCCAGCGTAGGGTGTGTTTCACCAATACGCGAAAACGCACCATCCCCCCCGATTAATCAAACGCAACGATCGGGCCACATCTTCTTCCAGATCAAAGAGGGTTGAGCAACCGCCGAAACCCGGCGCAACCCACCAACCGATCGCAACAGGGGCTGAGCTACGCCGAAGCCCCAGCCTCGTCATAAGCCTCGACGATTCGCTGAACTAACGGATGCCGTACCACATCGGCCCGATCGAGCTTACAAAAGGCAATTCCTTCAACATTGCGTAATATCTTCTCGGCAACGGCTAGGCCGGAGACTTGGTTATAGGGTAAATCAGTCTGCGAAATATCTCCCGTTACCACCATCTTTGACTTTTGGCCGATACGGGTAAGCAGCATTTTCATCTGCGCCGGAGTAGTGTTTTGGGCTTCATCGACAATGACGAAGGCGTTGCTCAATGTTCGACCGCGCATATAAGCGATCGGAGCGACTTCGATTACCTGCCGCTCCATTAACTGGGTAATCTTCTCGGGATCGACAAATTCATGGAGCGCATCGTACAAGGGACGCAAATAGGGATCGACTTTATCCTGCAAATCTCCAGGCAAGAAACCCAATTTTTCTCCGGCTTCGACGGCGGGTCGGGTCAGAATCAGGCGCTCAAATTGATTGGCCAGTAGTGCCTGTACCGCCAACACCGCTGCAAGATAGGTTTTCCCCGTTCCCGCTGGGCCGATGCAAAAGGTGAGGTCATGTTTGCGGACGGCTTGAATGTATTGCTGTTGCTTGAGGGTTTTGGCGCGGATGGCTTCGCCTTTGCGCGACTTGGCCAGAACGTCTTGTTGAATTTGCCGCAGATCGCCCCCGGCTCGATCACGGCTGAGGACATCTAAAGCCGTCTGAATATCCACCTGAGTAATTAATTTGCCTTTCAGCCAGTCCGCTTGCAGCGTGATCACGATCGCTTTAGCTTGGGCCACCTGCCGCCGATCACCACTAATCATCAAGTCCTGACCGCGCAAAACCAGTTTTGCTCCGGTAATTTGTCCAATGTATTTTAGATTTGCTTCGTTGGCACCGGATAGGGCGATCGCGCTATCGGCATTAGGCAATTCGATCGTCAGGGTGTCTTGCATTAATGAGCGTCAGGGGGATGCGGATTAGCTGTCAATTCGGGGTTTGGGCTTGGGACTATCGTTGGATGGGCGATCATTAGCTGAGCGTTCGCCAAATGTTCGGGGGGGACGGCGATCGCGATTGCCGCTGGAAGGGGGAGCTGTTGGGGGAGTCCCAAATATTTCGAGACGGGCTTGATGTCCGGTTGCTTGGGCAAGGCCCATCATGGTCTGATTAATTGCTTTCAAATTGCGATTATTGCGACCCAAAACCTGCTCTAAATTCTCCGCTTCATCCAAGGCGACGCGAATCAACACGCGAGTTTTGCCCTGGGAATATTTCGGATCGAGCTTCATCTGATCGGGAGCGGCCAACAATGGCGTTAACAAAAAGCGCGCCAATTCAACGTAGTTCGGTGATGAAACGGTTGAATCGACGCTGCTCATTGTCATGTACCTAATTTGTAGGTTTAATGCTTGACTAGCCTTGGGCTTTGGTCAAGAGCTTCTGTACGGTATCGGTTGGCTGGGCACCTTTGCGAATCCACTCTTGGATTGCTTCCATATCAAGGCGCGTTTCCTTGCTGCGTGGGTTGTAGAAGCCCACCTCGGCAACCGGCCGACCGTCGCGGCGGGAAGTGCTTTGTGCTACGACGATCCGGTAGCTGGGTTCACGCTTTTTGCCTAAGCGCTTCAGACGCAATTTGAGCATTGTAGGAAGATTAACTCCGGTTAATAATGATGGATGACTGTGGCTCTGTGATGACGGTTGCAGAGCGGAGTCGCGGCGCGTTGAGAGTAACTACGCCAGCTTAGTATGATAGCGCATCTGCCGCCCTAGGCAAAGCGATCGCCCCAGCATTTTCCTGAGAGACTTGCCGATGTCCCCGACTGATTTGGCCTTTACCCCGGCGATCGAGCAAGCCCGCTTGATTCGTACCCGCCAGATTTCGCCCCTGGAGCTAACCCGGCTTTACCTCGATCGGATCGCGCAGCACGACGCGCAAATTGGCAGCTTCTTCTACGTTGCCGCCGAGCAAGCGATCGCCGACGCGGAAGCGAAAACCGCCCAGCTCATGACCCAAGATCCGGCCACCTTGCCCCTGTTCTTTGGCGTACCGACGGGAATTAAGGACTTGAACCCCGTGGCGGGAATGCCTTGCTCCTACGGGGTGAAAATCATTCGCAACCGACCCGGCGATCCCGATGACGCGCTGGTGACAAAGATGAAGCAAGCGGGATTTGTAATTTTGGGTAAGACGGCGACGGCGCAGCTCGGCGGCCTGCCCTACACCGAACCACCGGGATTTCCGCCGACCCGATCGCCCTGGAATTTGGACTATAACGCGGGCGGGTCGAGTGGTGGCGGCGCAGCGGCAGTAGCGGCGGGACTCTGCGCGATCGCGGCGGGCAGTGATGCAGGTGGGTCGGCCCGGATTCCGGCGGCTTGCTGCGGCTTAATCGGCTTCAAACCGTCGCGCGGTCGCATTTCCCAGGCTCCGGGCGGGGAGCTGTTTGGCGGATTTTTAGTTACGGGGCAGATGAGCCGATCGGTGGGCGATGCAGCGGCATTACTCGATGCGATTTCCGGCTATATTCCGGGCGATCCTTACTGGTTGCCACCGCCGGAGTTGTCGTTTGCGATGATCGCGCCGACTGAACTGGGGCGATCGCTCAAAATTGGCCTCCTCACCGAAATCCCACCAACTGGGCCAGCGGATACCGAGACGATCGCGCAGCTGCAATCCGTGGCCGCGAAGCTAGAGTCCTTGGGCCATATCATCGAACCCGTTGACCCCAAGGGCTTTGATGCGGGGGCGATGGTAGAGCCGTTTCGATTAATTTGGCAGACACAGATGGATGCAGGGATTCCGGGGATTTTCCTGGAAAAAATGAATCGCCGTCTCTGGCTCCAAGCGCAATTTACCAAGGCTTCGCGCTATCCCAAGGCGCAGCAGATGTTGCATATGCTGGGGCGGCGCATTGTGCGATCGTGTCAGCCCTGCGATTGCATTTTGATGCCGACGGTGATGGGTCTGCCGCCGCAAATTGGCGAATGGCGATCGCTCAGCACAGGGAAGTTATTCGAGCGAATTATTAGCTGGATTGCGCCCTGTCCATTGGCGAATGTGAGTGGGCAACCCGCGATCGCTTTGCCTGTAGGGTTGCGAGCTAATGGGATGCCGTTGTCGGTGCAGTTGATGGGGATGCCTGCCGAGGATGGGATGCTGTTGCAGTTGGCGGCGCAGATGGAAGGGGCGGGGATGTTACTACGACAGAGTGATCGGGCAATTGGATTCGATCGGGCTTGAAATAACTGATCGTCAGTCCACAGATGCGGTCGATCGTGGAGCTAACCGCAAGTCTGAAAGTTTACAGCAATTCCAAATTCAAAGTTTATCCATTGGCGATCGGGATTAAAAGGTGGCGTTGCGCGATTGGGGGCGCGGAAAACGCGCCCGTACGGGAGGTAGCGATCCCATCCATGCAGGGAGCGGTGATCCGTAGGGGCGTGCATCCCACGCCCACAGCCTACGCCA
>JBJORF010000075.1:0-22439 GCA_046049545.1 Cyanobacteriota bacterium
GTCGAGGCGAGTCAGTTCTTTTTTACGTCGTGCCATTTGGGTCTCTCCTTTGTTCTATTTGGATTCTAGACCCCTTACACAAAATTCTGAGCACTCTCACAACTTCGGTCTGCCGTCCCAATACCTTCACCGTCAGGCCCGATCGCCCACAGGGGCAGTCATCCTCAAAGCATTCGAGCCGATCACCCACAGCATAGCGTACCATCGGCATTGTCGTATTCCATAAATCAGTCGTGATTAATTCGCCATTGATAATTTCATATAGACAGCGATCGGTATCCAAATGCAATCGCCCCGCTTCCGGGCAGCTAAACCCCGAAATTCCCGATTCCTGAGCACCATATTCGTTAATTACAGGGGCCTGAAAGATTTTTTCTAACCACGATCGCTGAAATTCAAACAGACATTCTCCCGTCGCAATCACCGCCACAACCGAAATTGAATTTTCCCCACAAGCCGCCGCCACTGCACATAACCGACTCGGATACCCGCGCAATACGATCGGCTGCGCTTGAGCAAATTGCTGTAACTGCGTCACTAATTCCACATCGATCGGCCCAACCAAACTAGCATCCTGCGGACGCAACGGCCCCAAACGACTGGCAATGTTCAAAATCGGCGTTGCATCCGGGATATTCCACCATTCAAATAAGCGCTTTCGGGCCTGCAAACGCTGCTGGTTCCAACGATCGCCCGCAAAGTACACCAGCGGCTGACCTTCGCTACCACTAGTTTGCCCCCGGTAAACCACATCCAAGGCATCGACGAAAAAATCACCGGGCTGCGATCGCACCGCCGACTTACGCAAAACTGGCAATCGCGCCAAGGCCGACTGCCAATCTGCAACTAGCAAGCCCGATTGATCAATCAAGCCTGCTGCCAAAAACCGCGATCGATTGCCCGGTGCCCGCGCCGCCGCTTGCAACACATTTGGCAATGCGGCCAGCGTCTCGGAATTAGCATGAAGCCTGAGCATGACTCACTAGCCACGACTTACCAAGGCATCACCCATCGCCAACCAATCGGACTGCACTTCCACGGGAACCGCCCCAAAAACTTGCGGCGCAACAACCTGGGCGACGGCTTCCGGTTTCTCACAGAATCGCCCCAAATCTTCTAAATAGGCGGCGGCGACCCACCCACCCTTAAAGTCTGATGCCGAGCCAAAGCGCGGATCATCCTCACCCCAATGACTCGTCACCCTTGCCCATACCCCATTCCGGCTCCATTCCAGTACCACCACCGCCCATTTATCGGGAATGGCGCCGATCGGTTTACCATTCGGCGTTGCCCGTACCCGCAGCGGATCGCCTTGCTTCGTTCGGATGCGGGAGAAAAATTTGGGGAAGCCATCGTAGGGGCAGGCTTTCACAACTTGAGCAACTGTTTGGGGCGCGATCGTCTTGGGTGCGATCGTCTGCGACGCAGCGGTTTGCGGTACAGCCACCGGCGGTGTAGGCATCGATTGATACATAATTGTCAATATTGTCAATTGGATGAATGAGGTGAGTGGGAGGTTCAGTCCTCAGATTACTTAAGCCCAAATCAACTAATTGTTGCAACCCATCAGGCCCCCAAGCCCACAATACTGGGGACTCTGAATCAACTATCTGGTTTGACTCCCCCAGAATTAGGGGCTGGGGGGCGGTTCGGACGGATCGGTCACATTCATTGTTCGACTTGGTGTAAACCTAACTGAACTTAAACCCAGTTAAATTATAGACAACTCAAAGATATTCACTATCAAGCTAATGGTTTTTCTTAATCCAACGATCGCGCTACCCCCACAGCACTGCAATATCCCTTAAAATAAGAACACCGATCGCCCAAGCAACCCGATCGCCAGAAGCACAAGCAATGACTGCCACCCCACGACCCCACCCCACCCCACAAACGCCGCCCGTAGCCGCAACGAGTCCCTCAGAAAAAGTCCTCTGTCAGCATTGCTTACGGACGGCAACCAATGGCATTAAATGCCAGGGCATTTGCGTTGCGGATAGCAATTATTAGGCAATTCGCGCGAGTCTAGCGCACGCTCCGCACTAGGAAGTCAGCTTGACCGCAGCTCTTCTGAGATTTGCGGAGCACTTCGGCACTACAGGTACCCGCCGAACCATCCTTCGATCGACAAACCAGCACTTCCTGCAAAAAGCGACCCGAACCCGAACAACTGGGCGCGACGCTATTAACCGACATATCGGGATTCGCCGCGACCAAGTCCGACTTGAATTCGTCGAGGCTGACACGGAAGGGCTGCTGCGGTTTGACATAGCGATCGGGAATCACCACCACAGTTTTCAGATCCGCCGAAAGCTGATGATACGCTTTCTGGCTCAAGCCCGAGCAGGTGCCATGCTTTTCCCATTCGTGGCTGTAGAGTTTGGCGCTCGGGTATAGCCCCGGAAACTGTTGCCGCATTGCCGGATCAAGGGCTTCATCGGTGCAGTTCGCGGGCCAGCCCTGGTTGTATTGCGGCCATAAACCATGGAGTACAAAGCCCAACTGCTTCCCTTGACCACATTGCTGCGGATCTTGCGCACCTTTGGCAGCACAATAGTCCGGCGACCAAGACAACGCTAAAACATAAAAATCGAACTGCCCCGGCACATTGCGGCTAATCGCTGGGCTAGGCTGGGGCTTAGGCTTCGGGCGCGGTTTACGGGCTTCGGCGGTGAGTGGCGCGATCGCCAAGAGCATTGACAGGGCCACAGGTAAAATTGCTTTGGTTAACACAGTGAGAGTTCCAGAGAATCGTGGGGGCGTAACTACTTTACAATACCGAGCCAGTTTTCACGCCTCCTGGGAATTTGTGCCAGTTTATTGATCGGATTCACGGATTGGAAGCAGAAATTAAATTTGCGATGATATTCTAACGATCACCTTCAAACGATGACTTTCAGCGGAATATCAATGAACGACTCACTGCACGACTCACTGCACGACTCACTCAAGCAACGCGATTGCTGGATTTTTGACATGGATGGCACATTGACTTTGAGCATCCATGATTTTGAAGCCATGAAACAGGAATTGGGGCTACCAGCGGGACAGCCAATTTTAGAAGAATTAGCGAAACTTCCGACGAATGTCGCAGAGCCGATTTATCAACGCCTGGAAACGATCGAACTCGAAATTGCCCATCAATCAACGCCCCAAGCCGGGGCTTTTGAACTACTTGATACACTGCAATCGCGCGGCTATTGCCTCGGTATCCTCACCCGCAATAGCAAACCCAACGCCTACGCGACACTTGCCGCCTGCGGCCTCGATCAATTTTTCACCCCCGACACAATTCTCAGTCGCGACTGCTGTGCGCCCAAACCCAGTCCTGATGGAATTCTTCAACTTTTAACCCAGTGGAACGCCGAGCCCGCCCGATCAGTGATGGTCGGCGATTATGTGTTCGATCTCGAAGCAGGCAAACGCGCTGGCAGTTGCACGATTTATCTCGATCCCAGTGGTGAATTTCCCTGGAAACCCCAAGCAGACTTGAGCATCCAGCACCTCAATCAACTACAAACCTGGCTATAAACTCACTCTTGGGAAGACGATCGCCGCCGCCGCACTTTCCAGAGCAAGCCGATCGTCGCGGGCAATAGGGCCGGGGTCGGGATTGCTTCCGGTGGGCTATTGGTTGGCGGTGCACTCGAATTATCACTGCTGTCAGCCAAGAATGCAGGCAACGCAGCAAAGGCGGCTAACGGCCAAAAGCCACCACCGCCGCCACCGCCACCGCCGCCAGGCGCAGCCGGAGACTCCGGTGGTCCTACCGCCGCACCTGGAAGCACCTCCAATTTCATGGCATAGGCGCATTTGCAGCCAGTCGTCGGATCAAGGGAAAACTCTCCTGTTGCTGGATACGCTTTACCCGCTTCATCAACAAATAGCCCCGTGACCTCGCCGCTATTGGTTTGGGGATTAAAGTTCACTGATTTGAGCGTGAAACTGACCAATTGACGATTCCCATCTGCCGTTTTCAAAGAAATATTTTGAATAAACTTTGGAATGTCACCTTGAAATCCCCCAGCACTATCCAAAGGCAAATCACCAACACTCGTCGTCACATCGGCATAGGCTTGCGCAAAGGAACTGCTCGACGGCAAAATCGTCACTCGCCGATCGAGGGCACCCAAATTAATCTGACTGCCCGTTGCGGTTGAAGCCACACCAAATTGGCCCGATCGATAAACCAGACGATTACTGTCTGCCAGTTCGATCGTCACCCGCCGCCCCGGATTATCCGTACTCCGCGAGGACAAATTCAGAACACTGCCGACCGCTAACTGGGCTTGCGCAATCGACCCGATCGCCCCATTCGCCAACAGCCCTAACCCCAACCCCACCATCCAACGTCGGCGGCTGGCAGCGCTAGTGTGCGCACAGAGCACAAATTGCAACATCGCTACTCGTCGTTTGATAAAACTCATAACGGCAACCTTACGTACAGATCAACAAATGGGGTAGGAAGCTCAGCAACAGTACTAGCGGAAGGATAGGCAAAATAAGCTAACATGACGCATCGATTGGCGCTCTACAGCTATCCAGTATCAATTCACCCTCAACCAATCCAGTGAGGCTGGGCAAGAAACGGGTAGATCAGACACATTGCGCTCCAACAACAGCATCACTAAAACCGATATCAGCAAATACAGAAACGAATCGGCTCAACTCTGAACATAACAACAATCATATTAGCAGAGAATAAACCGCCCAAGTTGCACCGAGATTTCTTAAGCTTTAGCCAAATAGCTGACTCATAGGCTTTTCAATGTGCCATAGAACCGACTGGAGTAGACCATTATCGGGATGAACCTCACCAAAACTTCATACAAATGGCGGAGAGCAAAATTGTCATGAAGTTTTTGGATGTTTTTGCTTTAGTCGTCAACTTTGTCCGGGTGAGCAGTCATCGCCTTTGATAAGGGACTATATGGCATACACGTATTTTTACGTAAGCCGATTGTCGGACATGCGATCGCCCGGCATCCGTCCATCAACCATACTCCTGCTCTAGCCGACTATGCTGAAACTCCCCTGCTTCAAAACGCGCATCTTCTTAGCCCCCATCATGCTTACCGTTGCTTGCGGCGGAGCGCCGCAAGCAATCGCGGCAGATGCACCATCGACCATGCCAGTGATCACGGAAAGTCGCGTCTACGGCGAGGAAAAGCTAGTCGGCATCGTCCGTCAAGTTGCAGGGAATCAGATCGTGATGCAACTGGAAAACGGCACAGAGCGATCGGTGAACCTCCCGGATGACAGCATCGTGGGTGATATGCGCTTTCTCGTGGGGCAACGGATCGTCCTCACCGACACGAACTGTACACCGCCACCTGCACCTGTCGCGATCGACCCTCCACACACGCCTAGCCAGATGGTAATTCCCCAGCGCTGGTAAAGCGGGCAATTAAAAGAATATAAGTTTGCTGCCAGGAAACGGATTGGTGCGTGAGGGTTTGCCGAAACGCTTGCTCCACTTGTTCGAGTTCTTTGGCGGCCAGTGTTGTCGCCAGACGGTTGCCGTAACTTGCAGTTGTTGCAGTTTGATCAAACCAGCGGTTGAGCAAACCAGGGGTGACTAAGAGCGTCGCGGTTTGAACAATCGTCGTGAGCCGAGTTTGCAGTTTACAGTTTTCCGTAATCTGCTTTAAGTCATGTTCATTCCAATTCACTTTTGGGTCGGTTTGATCATTGTAGATTTTTTCTTCAGCTTGTTGGAGTTTGCGTTGCAAGGCTTTAGTTAAGACAGTTGACGGAAGTAATTGATAGAGACGTTGAGTTTGCTGAGGGAAGGCTTCGATCAAGCCGATCGTGCCCTGGGGATGCAGGCGATCGATGAGGATTTGAACGATCGCCGCTTTATCAGAAGCCGCCATCAGAACGTTACGCCCCAGAATTGCGTCGAATTTTAGGTCGGGGGGAAGTTTTGCGGCGCAGTCGATCGGGCCAGCTTGCAGTAGTGTGGGCCGCTGGAGCGCCGGTAGAGCCTGGGTCTGCTCAGTTAAAGCGGCATGGTCTTTGGCATGACTAACGCAGGTATAAACGCCGCCTTCAGGCACTTGGCGCAGCGCTTCCCAGGTAAGGAGGCCACTGCGGGCATTCAGGTCAAGGACGACATGGTGGCGTTGGAGGGGCACCGCCGCGAATAAACGATCGCGCAGTTCGCCCAAGCGTTCACCGGATTGGCCGATCGTTCGTTGTAGCCATTGTTCCGTGCGGTTGTCGGTGGGGCTGAGGGTGAGGCGTTCGGGAATGTGGGCGGCGATGCCTTCGATTAAGGCGGCGAGTTGTGCTTCACGGCGGCGATCGACTTCCCGCTGGATTTGGCCTTCATAACCCTGATTGCTGGGACGGTAGAAGACTTGACCTTGAAGACTGGTGGGTAGGTATTGCTGTTCGACCCAGTGATCGCGGTAGGCGTGGGGATAGAGGTAGCCCGCACCGTGACCAAAGCCATCTTTATCCCGATTCGGATCGCGCAGATGGGCCGGAATATCGCCTTCCTGCGCCTTTTCCACAGCGGCCAAAGCGTCAAAGAAACCCATAATCGAATTTGATTTGGGGCAAGTAGCAAGGTACAAGGCCGCCTGCGCTAAGGGATAGCGACCTTCCGGTAAACCCACCCGATCGAAGGCGAGCGCACAAGCATTCACCACAACGACAGCATTCGGGTCAGCCAGCCCGACATCCTCCCCCGCCAGAATCAACATCCGCCGAAAAATGAACCGGGGATCTTCTCCGGCGTAGACCATGCGCGCCAGCCAATACATCGCCGCATCGGGATCGGAGCCGCGTAGACTTTTGATAAAGGCGCTGATTGTATCGAAATGCGCATCGCCTTCCTTATCGTAGAGCAAAGCCCGCTGTTGGATCGATTCCTCCGCCACTTGCAGGGAAATGTGGATTTTGCCATCCACAACCGGGGTAGTCGAAACTGCCAATTCGAGGGAATTCAGCAACGTGCGAGCGTCACCATTAGCGATATTGACCAAATGATCGAGCGCTGCGTCTTCAATCTGCACATCCCGATCACCATAACCCCGCACCGAATCCTGCAACGCCTGATGCACGATCGCTTTGAGGTCGTCCGCTTCCAGAGATTTCAACTGAAACAGACGCGATCGGCTGACCAATGCCTTATTCACTTCAAAATAGGGATTCTCCGTCGTCGCCCCGATCAGAATCACCGTACCGTTTTCCACCCAGGGCAACAGTGCATCTTGTTGCGCTTTATTGAACCGATGGACTTCATCGACGAACAGAATCGTGCGCTGATTATAGAGCTTGCGCTTGTCCTGGGCGATGTCGATCGCGCTGCGCAGTTCCTTCACCCCCGCCAGCACGGCATTAATCGCGATGAAGTGGGCCTTGGTGGTGTTCGCAATGATCTGGGCTAGGGTCGTCTTGCCCGTACCAGGAGGGCCGTAGAAAATCAGCGAAGAGAGTTGGTCGGCTTGGATTGCACGACGTAACAGGCGACCCTGACCGACGATCGCGCTTTGGCCGATAAATTCATCCAGGGTACGGGGTCGCAGCCGCGCCGCGAGGGGTGCTTCCGCTGCCACGACAGTACGTAAATGCTGGTCAAAGAGATCCATGAGATGGGCATCGGGCTTATCATGAGATTCTATCGTGTATGTGAGTGGGTCAATCATGCTGACTTGCTATTTCCTGATTTGTTAATCACCACACCAGAGCAATTGCTCAAGGGGTAAATTATGGCAACTTTAACCATTCGTCTACCCGATGAAAAACACGATCGCTTGAAGCAATTAGCGGAATCGCGAGGGATTAGCATGAATAAGTTGATTGAAGAATTGTCCACGATCGCCCTCACTGAGTTTGATACCTATAATCGATTTCGAGCGTTGGCAGCAAGGGGCGATCGGGCGCAGGGATTGGCGCTGTTAGATCAGTTGGATGCCCGATCGGAATCAGATGGACATTAGAGTTTCAGGGAGCGTAACAATTTATGACTTTTCCGATGTGTTTTCGATATTGGCGCGGCAAAACTGTCTGTATTCGGTGTTCGCAATATTAAAGCAAATTGCCGCATTGATTGTTTAAGAAGCGTCACGATTCGATCGCTCCGCATTCTCATCAAAAGTTGACTTCTATAACTAAATTCTCAAAACTCGTTACCAATCTACCCCAATCCGCTAAACCCATGGCAAGATCGATCACTATGACCCAGTGATGTCGCCATAACCCCGATCGACCTATGCCTGAACTGCGCGCCTCCATTGCCCAACACTATCACGAGCGAACCAAGTACAGCCCCGAGACGATCGGGGCCAAAAGTCAGGCGCTCGACTGGAACCGCCAGCCCAAGCCCTACAAGGACTATCGCATCGGCATCCCCTTCGACCTAAAACCCTACCTTCAACTGCCGGACGACCCCGAGCTTGAGCCGATCGATCGCTGGTGGGAAAGGCTCTCCAAGTTCCTCTGCTGTAGCTACGGCCTGACTGGAATGATTCCGACGGGCAGCGAACCCCACTATCTGCGATCGGCCCCTTCCGCTGGTGGACTCTACCCCGCCGAACTCTACCTGGTCTCACGCGGCACCCCCGAACTGCCCGCTGGACTCTACAACTACCAAGCCCAAACCCATTCCCTGATGCACTTCTGGGAAAGCGATGTCTGGACAGCCCTACAATCGGCTTGTTTCTGGCATCCCGCCCTGGGGCAGACGCAATTGGCGCTGGTGGTGAGTGTGGTCTTTGAACGATCGGCTTGGCGCTATCAGGATCGGGCCTATCGGCGGATTTGTCTCGATACTGGACATCTGCTGGGGAATATTGCGCTTTCCGGCGATGTGACCGACTGGCGACCGCACTTGATTGGCGGCTTTGCGGATGAGGCGATGAACCAGTTGATGTATTTTGACCCGGATCTAGAGGGGACGTTGGCGGTGCTGCCGCTAGCCGATGCGTCACTGGTTGAGGGCAATCTACCACGTTATCAAACCGGATTGCCATCCCCCACCCAGACCGACTATCCCAAACGCATTGCCGATGGAGATTTGCTGCATTATCTCCATGATTCGACCCAGATTCGGTTTAGTGAAACGAAGGTGAATTGGCGATTGCCCGAGCCGACAACGGCAAAAAGTGATAAGTACAATTTTCCATTTTGCTTAAAAGTGCCCATGGCGATTCGCCCGATCGCTTGGCAGGAAAATCTGGAACGGGCGATTCTGGAGCGCCGATCGACCCGTCATTACACCGGGGCAGCGCTCAAACTTGAAGAACTGCAAGCACTATTTGATTTTACCTATCACCCCGAACATTACATTGAACAAGACTTTGATGCTGCACCGGATTATCTGGCGATCACGGGGGTGCAAACCTTTGTCGCGGTCGTTGATGTCGAAGGACTGGAAGCGGGCTGCTATTACTATGCAACCCAAGCCCAGGAATTACGGCAAATTCGATTTAAGCAATTTCGGCAGGAGTTGCATTATTTATGTTTAGGCCAAGAACTGGGGCGCGATGCGGCGGCAATCGTTTTCCACACAGCGGATTTAAAAGCGGCGATCGGGGAATACGGCGATCGGGCCTATCGGTATTTACATTTAGACGCTGGGCATTTGGGACAGCGTCTGAATATTGCAGCGGTGCAGTTGGGATTGGGCGTAAGTGGAATTGGGGGATTTTTTGATGACCAGGTGAATCAAATCCTGAGCATTCCCGATGATGAAGCGGTGCTGTATGTAACCACGATCGGTCGTCCTCGGAGGCGGTAACTGGATTTCAACAAATTAGCCATAACGTAAATTTGACTTGAGATAATATGCCACCTTAGACAGTCTTTTGGGGGTCGGTGAAGTAACCCATTCGCCGCCTTGGGTTCGCAGTAGGTCACGAATAGCGGCGATTTGGGCTGAAGTCTTTGGGCCAAGGTGATGGGGTTAGCGGGGAGCGATTGGGGTTGCGGTGAGGAGGATGCCTGCGAGTTCGCCTTCGGAAGTTTGGGGTGGCGGGGTGCGTTGGGGTTTTGGTAGTTGGGGCGGAGCTAGCGGATGCGGCTCTTGCATTCTTCTTCGGCGCGTTAGGCGTTGGGGGAGAAGCGATTTTTGCGGATCTGCGCATCGGTGCTGGCGGATGGTCAGCCATAGGCATCAACAAGCTACACTAATTCGCCGGGAACTGTGAAAACCAAGGGAAATTTAATTGCCGTTTCCCAAGAAGGAGAAAGTCCTTGGGTATAGTGAGGGTAGTTTCCACAACATGACTTACCTCAGATGCAAGCGTTTCTTAAGGATATTCCACCAGTTAACTTAGCCAGTGCCATTATCACTAATCCCCTAACCGTCGAATCACAAACCACAGTTAGGGAGGCAATTGCAACGATGAGCCGTTTGCGCGCTCAGTGTGAAGTCTTTAGCGCAAGTTTAACAACTCGCTTAGAAATTGAAGCTCGCTCTAGTTGTGTCATTATCATAGAATCGGGGAAAGTCATCGGTGTTTTAACTGAGCGCGATATCGTTCGTCTCAGTGCGCAGCAAGCATCACTTGATCTGCCAATTGCCAACATAATTACGCCATCGGCGACCACAACTAAACAGTCAGAGTTAACGGATCTGTTCGCCGTTCTTAACTTCTTTCAACAAAAACAAATTCGTCATTTGCCCATTTTAGATGATGCAGAATGTCTAATCGGTCTAATCACGTATGAAAGCCTAATTCATGTTACTCGTCCGATTGACCTATTACGTTTACAAAAAGCTCAGGAGGTGATGACAAGATCGGTAATTTGCACCGATCCCAGCGCTAAAATGCTGGAAATCGTCCAACTAATGGCTGAAAACCAGATCAGTTGTGTGGTGCTGACTCAGATGGAAGAGCATCACCAGATCCCCGTAGGGATGATCACGGAGCGGGATCTGGTGCAATTTCAAGCATTGGAACTAAACTTGGCGGACACAGTTGCCCAAGCAGTAATGAGTACACCCGTCTTTTGTATCACGCCAGAAGACTCCCTTTGGGCAGTGCAAGAAATCCTAGAGAAGAACTTAATTCAACGAGTTGTAGTGACCGGTGGAGAGGGAGAAGTTGTCGGCATTGTGAGTCAGAGTAACTTGTTGCAGAGCATGAATCCACTTGAGCTATACGGCCTTGCAACAACGCTAGAAAGTAAAGTAAAAGATCTAGAAGCAGAGAAACTTGCTTTATTGCAAATTCGTGCAGAAGAAATGGAACAACAGATAAGAGAGCGAACTGATTCTCTATCAATGAAAGCAGAGCAGGAAAAATTATTATTGGAGATTGCCATTCAGATTCGCAATTCCCTCGATGTCGCAACTATCTTAAACACTACAGTCAATCAAGTACGACGCTTATTGAAGTGTGACCGCGTAATTATCTATCAATTCCGTCCTGATTGGAGTGGGATGGTAATTGCGGAATCCCTGGAAATAGGAGAGCGATCGATTCTTCATCATGAAGCTCCTGATTTCTTCATCAACCTAGAACGGCTAGAAGTTTATCGTCATGGGCGTATCGAGATTTTTCGAGATATAAACACTGAGGCAATGGGTCATGAGCAGCGGGAAATGCTTCTGAACTTCGATATTCGGGCCCAGCTTATGATGCCAATAGTGCTCGATCGCGCACTTTGGGGATTAATGATCGCCAGTCACCACAATCAACCTCGTAATTGGCAAGAATCGGAAGTAGAACTTTTAGAATCTCTATCGATGCAGGTGACGATCGCGCTGCAACAGTCTACGACATACCAGGCACTCCAAGCCGAGGTCAAGGAGCGCCAACAAGCAGAGAAAGAATTAGCACAACTGAATATAGAACTTGAGGAACGGATCGCACAACGCACCACTGCCTTACAGGAACGAGAATCGCGCTATCGTGCGCTGATGGAAGGGGCTGGAGATGCCATTTTAGTCATTAATTGCCAAGGCATCATTTTGGAGGTGAATCGTCGCGCCGAAGAGCTTTTTGGCTATTCTCGTGAAGTACTCTTGCGAATGCAGCAATCACAACTCTATCCACCATCCGAGTTGGACATTGTAGCTAACTCCCTAGAGTATTGTTTAAGCGCAGAATTAACAGATAAACAATCCGCCCAAAAGTTAGAGACTCAAATTCTGACCATTGACGGTGAGCAAATTCCAGTAGAAATTACAATTTCGATGATTGAAATAGGTACAATCAAAGTCATCCAAGTCATCTTTCGAGATATCAGCGATCGTAAGCACGCAGAGAATATTATTCGGAAACAAGCTGAAGAAGAGAAACTTCTGCGAGAACTGACTCAACGAGTCCATCAATCGCTTAATCTCAGCGAAATTTTGCAAATCTGTGTCGCAGAGATCCGTTCTGTGCTCAACTGTGATCGGGTCTTAGTCTATCAATTTCAAGCTGATTGGAGTGGCATCGTGGTCGCCGAGTCCGTTGCAGACGGCTGGAAAACGACCCTAGACGAGCAAATCACTGACTCCTGTCTTCAGCAGCATCCGAATCTGCTTTCTCATCCTTCCCAGCCAATTGTCACTAATGATATTTATAAGGCTGGTTATACTGAATGTCATATTCAGCTATTAGAGGAGTATCAAGTCAAGGCTAATATTAGTGTACCGATTCAATTAACAGACAACCTATGGGGATTACTGATCGGACATCAATGTACTAGTCCAAGAGAATGGCGATCGCAAAATATCAAATTATTACAAACCGTATCCGCACAAATGGGTATTGCCATTCAGAAAGCGATTTTGTACAATCAAGTCCAAACTGAGCTAAAGGTAAGGCATCAGGCGGAACAGCAGCTCACAATAACCAATGCAGAATTAATGCGTGTGACGCGTCTGAAGGATGAATTTCTCGCTAACATGAGTCATGAACTTCGCACACCACTCAATGCGATTCTGGGCATAACTGAAGGATTGCAAGATAATATTTTCGGTCCAGTTAATCCGCAACAAGTCAAAAGCCTCGCGATCGTTGAGCGTAGTGCATCTCATTTACTATCTCTGATCAATGATATTCTTGATGTTGCCAAAATCGAATCTGGCCAGATCGATTTAGACACCGTACCGACGATCGTCAGCCATCTCTGTCAAACCAGTTTAGCGTTTGTGAAACAACAAGCCTGGAAAAAGCGCATTCAGCTAGAGATTAAAATTCCTCTAAATTTGCCTGAACTGATGATTGATGAACGGCGGATTCGACAGGTTTTGATTAATCTACTCACTAATGCCGTTAAGTTCACACCGGAGGGCGGCACCGTACTTCTCACCGTTACTTCGGAGGTGAAATCAGGCATGCATCAAGCAGGAGAAACGATTGACCAGACACTTCATTTTTCTGTCTGTGACACAGGCATCGGAATTGCACCAGAGAATATCAAAAAGCTTTTTCAGCCTTTTATGCAAATTGATAGCAGCCTTAACCGTGAACATCAGGGAACGGGTCTTGGTTTAGCCTTGGTAAAACAGATTGTTGAATTGCATGGTGGATCGGTCGAACTCACTAGCGAACTCGGGGTCGGAAGCTGTTTTAGTTTCGATTTACCCTGTACATTAGCGAAACCGATAGTTCCAGTATCTAAGCTATCTATAGGTAATATCTTACTCGATACTGAATTGACTGATGCTGAGGTTTTAGAAAAGCCAACAATAGCGCCGCTGATTTTGCTCGCCGAAGACCAAGAAGCGAATATCAGCAGTATTGTCAGCTATCTGAATGTTAAAGGATACAGAATGTTAATCGCTCATAATGGAGAAGAGGCGCTTAGCCTAACGCAATCTGACCACCCCGACTTAATTCTGATGGATATTCAGATGCCAAGAATGGACGGTTTAGAAGCGATGCAGCATATTCGGCGTTTTCCTAAGCAGTCAGATGTTCCAATTATTGCGTTAACTGCTTTTGCGATGGAGGGAGATCGTGAACGCTGTCTCGCTGCAGGAGCCAATGAATATATGAGTAAACCAATCCGCCTGAAAGAGCTACTTGTTAAAATCCAAGAGCTTCTTCCGGTCAATACTAACTTACAGAGTGTCGGCTAAGATGAATGCAAGGCTAGTGATGTCACCAGTGACGTGGTAAGAACCGCTGGCCTACCGTTCAGGCGGTTTTTTGGTGGTCGGTGAAGTACCAGGTGGTTTTGTGGTTTTCGGTGTGTTGGGTGACGAGGCCGAGGGTTTCGAGGGCATCGATCGCGTCTTGGATTTTCGCTTTGCTGCGGGTGGCGTTTTTGAATTGGGCGGCGATCGCATCCACATTCCATTCACCGCCTTGGGTTCGCAGTAGGTCACGAATGGCGGCAATTTGGTCTTTGAAGTCTTTGGGCCATTTTTGTTGGGTGGCGGAGGTAGGAATTGGGGTTTCGGTGGGGATGATGCCTGCGAGTTCGCCTTGGGAGGTTTGGGGTTGTGGGGTGGCGTTGGGGTTTTGGTAATCGGGGCGGAGCCAGCGGATGTGGCCGTTGCGTTCTTCTTCGGCGCGTTGGGCGTTGAGGGTGACGAGGTTTTCGAGGATTTGCTCGTCGGTGCTGTCGGATGGCCAGCTATAGGCATCGAATACGGCGGCATCAAGTTCGTCGTGGATTTGCTTGAGGGTCGAGACTAGGGCTTTTTGGTTGAAGGCTTTGTCTTTATCGTCGAGGGGTTCGCTTTTGCGGAGTTTTTCGAGGAGGTTGTACATGGCGGTGATGGTGACTTCGGGGTGAGCCGCTTGGATGCGCTTGCGGTGGGCATCGAGACGTTCTCCGAGGTCACGGATTTTTTGTTTTTGGGGTTCGGTGGGATCGGGGAAAGGGAAGGGATCGAAGCAAGTGGTCTTTGAATATACAGGTCTATCCTCTAAAGTTCCTCCAACTTTCAATGAATATGTAGTGTGAATCTTGCTTGAAAGTACTCCCAGAAAGTAGGAATCTTCGATTCCCATAACTACAATTCTATTATCAGGAATAATATCAGCGTCCAAAAACTGAAATACTCGATATTTAGCAGTTTCAGCCGTCGCAATATAACGATTGATATTCTTTAGAGCAGGTCGTAGATTAGCTCTTGGTTCACCAAAAATCCACCAATTATCACGATATGCCTTGCGATTATTTTGATCTCGTTCAGGTTTAACTCGATCTAGAATCCATTGGTAAGCAGCAGGATATTTATTAGCGACTTCTTTTTCTGTCAAACCAAATAAATCAATCACCCAAGAGTTCCTTGACGTTTGTAATAAATCTCGCCCATTTAGATAGCGATAAACTACATTAGGCTCAAGATTTCTCATTTCTTCTTCTGTTATGCAAAACCCCATGCCAAATAACTGCACACCACGGCCACAAAGATTCTGGTTGCTTTTCAAAGGGATAATCTTTGTTGAATCAGTACCGACTTCGAGATTACTAAAAATCTTTCCAGATCTTATCCATGTGATGTCAAGATTGTTTGTATTATCTTCAGGAATGCTATTTTCTGCTATGACTTTTCCGAGGACGCTTGGAGTGTCGGCTTTACTAGCAATCTCGCCAACTGTCATTGCAATCCTCACTGCTGCTCCTTCATCCACCCATGGATGATCTGGAATTGCAAAAGAAATTTGAATTGGAGATTTGTGATTTAGATAAAGATCAATTAACTTTCTTTGCCATTTTTGAGTAATTGTATTCGTTGTAATAAATCCAAAACGGTTGACTTTATTATCTTGCACCAAAGCCGCACCTTTCTGCCACCAATACATAACAAAATCTACTGTATCTGGAACATTTTTATATACCTTGCGTAACATTTCCGCATACCCGTCACCTAACATTTCACGAATTCGATAATTCCCAATAAACGGCGGATTTGACACAATATAATTCGCCTCCGGCCATTCCGCCTGTCGTGGATTAATATATTTCAGAATCGTCACCTGATCCGTTGCATCTGGCACATCTTCACCCGTCACCGGACTCTTCACCATCCGCCCACCCCAACGAGTCCGCACCTTCCCATCTCTATCCACATCCGGCTCCGTTCGATCCCAAGCCAACACCGCATCCCGACACTCAATATTCCGATATTCCCGCAACACAGGCTCCAACGGCGGCACATCCCCAAACCGCCGAAAATGCCACTGTAAATAACCAATCCAAATCACCAAATCCGCGATCGTTGCCGCCCGCGCATTCAACTCAATCCCCAAAAACTGCGACGGATTCACCTGCTCAATATCCAACCGCAACTGCGCCGCCCCCGTCACATCCGCCAACCGCCGAAACACCTCCGACTCCAACTGCTTGATCAAATCCAACGTCACATACAAAAAATTCCCACTCCCACAAGCCGGATCAAGCACCTTCACGCCGCGCAACTCCGTCAAAAACCGCTCCAGCAGACCCTTTGCCTTCGTCACCTGCGCCTTCGTCGGCTCATCTCCCGCTAGAGTTTTTAGGGCCGCATTCACCTCCGCCTGCACAATCTCCCACCGATCGCGCAACGGCTCCATCACCACCGGACGCACCAACCGCTCCACATACGACCTTGGCGTATAATGCGCCCCCAACTTACTCCGCTCCTTACTATCCAACGCCCGCTCCAACAACGTCCCAAAAATCGCCGGTTCCACATTCCGCCAATCCCGCTTCGCCGCCGCCAGCAAAATCTCCAACTGCGCCGCCGTCAAATCAAACGCCATCGAATTCGCAAACAGCCCCCCATTAAACCGCAGCAACTTCCCATAAAACCCAAAATCATTCCCCTCATTCATCGCCCGCCACAGCCCCTCCGCCCCCGGCTTAAAGCTCTTCGGATCTTTCAGCCACCGATCGCGCAACGTCTCCGTAAACAACTGCTCCTTCAGCAGCCCCACATCCTCCGCAAACATCGTAAAAATACACCGCATCAAAAACTGCGCCACCGCCTGCGGCTCCCCATCTACCTCCAACGACTTCGCCAACTTCGCCAAATCCGCCGCCACCTCCCGCGTCACGATCGCCGCAATCTTCTCCGGATTTCGCGCCTGTGGATTTGTGAAAATATCCACAAACAACGCAAACACATCCGGCTTCCTCAGATCCGCCAGCGTAATCTCCCGCCGCGCCCCATACCCGCCATAATCCCCACTAAAACCCATCCACAGCTCAAAATGACTGCCAATATCACAAGTCAACACAAACGGCGGCTTATGCTCCACATTCCGCGCATAGGCCACAGCCTGATTAAACGCCCCCTCCATCGCCTTCAAATAAGCCTGCGTCCCCCGCTTTGCCGTCCCCTTCCCGCTCTGCTCACTCCCCTGCTTCGCCTCAATCACAAAGTGATTTTCCTTATAAAAATCGATATATCCCGAAGTCTTCTTCCCACCCGGCGTATAAATCGTCAGCGAATAATCAAACTCATAGGCCAACTCGCCCCCCTGCGGATTCGGACGCTCCACCCCCAGCGCATCGCACAACTCCGCAAAAAACATCTGATAATTTGCCCGTTCCTTACCACCCGCCTTTTCCCAGCGAGCCACAAACGCATCCATCTGCTGTAAATTCCTCACAGTCATCACAAATCCGGGGGAAGATCAAATTGCCTGTGACATTTTAGACCAAATCTTCGCAATCCATTGAAATTCCTGCAACAAACTCCAAGCCCAACGCAAGACACCCGCAGGGGAGATCGATCGCTGCGCTAGAATAGAATCACATCGCGCTCATCAAGGTCGCCACAATGATTACCCAAACCATGGTTCAACCCTCCTCATGGATCGACTCCGGCATCCAAATCCAGCAAGTACGCGGCCTCAACCTATTCAAATTCACCGAAGATCTCCAAGCCCGCCTTGAAACCCTCCTCGAAAAACACAAAGCCCAAACCATCACTGAAGCCGAAACCGCTGAATTCGCAGGTATCACCGAACTCGATCGTATCTTCACCCTAATGAACGCCCGCATCATCGCCGAATCCGCACCGCCCCATGCCAATTAATCGTGCCACCCGTCAACTCGTCCGCAATCGATCGAACTTACTGTGCGAATATTGCCACTCCTCAGAATCCGGCAGCGCGGCCCTGTTCACCTTCGACCATCTCCTCCCACAGTCTCTCGGTGGCAGTGATAACGCAGAAAACCTGGCCCTCGCCTGTACCCGATGCAATGGCCGTCGCTACAACTTCACCACCGCCACCGCTCCCGAAACCCAGACGCAACAACCCCTTTTTAACCCCCGCCAAGATCAATGGGCCGACCATTTTATCTGGAGCCGCGATGGGACAAAACTTATTGGCATCACAGCCATTGGAAGAGCCACAGTTCACCGACTAGATATGAACGACGATCGCCACGATGACGGCTCCATCTGCCGTGCCCGTCGAATGTGGATTCGCGGCGGCTGGTATCCTCCCATTAACGATCCAAAACAGTCATGAGCGATCGCCCATAACCCCAACCCTCACTCAGTCCCCAAACTGCACCACACACCGATCAGCCTCCACCACCAACGACATCAACCGATCGGACTGAATCCACTCAATCAAACTATCCCCCAGCAGCTCCCGCCGCCAGCCGTTGCCCAACTGCCCCGCCTGCGATCGAAACGAAGACTTCGACACCACGATCGAGTTGGCAATCCCCGCCTTAAAACAGCGATCGCGAATCAATAAATACAAAAACTCCGCCGTCATCACCTGCTCCGGCGTTTCCTCCTTCCACTGCGGCAAATCCTCCAATGCGGCCCGTTCCTCGGTCGTCATCGGATCGCGGTACAGCTTCTCCCAGACCTTACCGTGATTCAAAATCAACTTATCCGAAATCATCCGATTCTGTTTCAAAAAACCCAACCCCTGATTCATTCCCTTGACGATCGGCATCGTCATCTTCTTCGGCAAAATCATTTCCTGGGGCACATTGCGCTTTTGCGCCTCCGCCAACCGCCAAGCCGTCAACCGTACAAAAAACACTCGCTCTTGGTCTGGCAATTGCGTATGGGTCGTGCTCTTGAACTGCTCCCGCAGCGATTCCGGCGCGTAGTATTCCGTAGTTGTAAATTTTGCCACCTCTTCAGCACACCAAGTCAGCCGATCGCTACGCTCTAACTGCGTGGTCAAACTTTTCCACAATTGCGGCAGATGCAACACATCATTCAACGCATAATTGATTTGCTCCGGTGACATCGGCCGCGCTTCCCAGTCCGTCACCGAAAACGATTTATTTAGCGTAATTCCCAGTTCTCGCTCCACTACATTCTGGAACGACATCGGATAAACATGACTCACAAACCCCATCGCGACCTGCGTATCAAATAGATTCCGGGGATAAATCCCATAGCCAGAATGCAGAATGCGATAATCATTTTCGCCCGCATGAGTGATCTTGGTGATCTTGTCGTCCTGAATCATCGCCAAAAAAGGATCAAGCTGCGGCAACGCGATCGGGTCAATTAAATAAATGCCATACTCCGTAATCACCTGAATTAGACAAAGCATCGGGTAGAAACGCCGCTCCGTCACAAACTCAGTATCAAACCCCAGCCAAGTAATATTTTGATTCACCTCGGCAAACTGCTCAAGCTGCGCTGCCGTCTCAATGTACTGATAATCAACCGATGCGGATTTCTTGATAATCGGAGCTGAAACCATAATGCTGCCTATTGCCGGGGATTGACCCATCTTATCGGAAAGTTGAGCCGAAATCTGTGATCATTCCGAGGGTTTCGGCATGGCTTCCGGCAGGGCCCCTAGGCTGATAGCAGCCCCATACCGCTGTTGACCATGGATGTCTTTGCCCCGACACCCCCTGCTTGGACGGAAAGCGCTCGCCACGCCACGGCATTTTGCTGCCCCCACTGTCACAGCAGCCCCCACATCGCCCAAGCCATTTGGATGAATCGCCGATCGCCCGTCTATGACCATGACCAACGCCGCAAATGGCAGGAGTTTTACCACTGCACCTGCGGCCATAGCTGGTGGGCTTGGAGCAGCGATCGACCCGCACCGCCCGATCAGGCTTCCGTAGATTGACGGGGGGAGCTGAGGGGGGAAATTCGCTACACTAAGACGGATATTGCCCAAATTTCCGTGCTGCCATGATCTGGGAAATCATCATCACCCTTTTGCTCGGTGTCCTCTGCTGGATGCTGGGTTGCCGTGTGGGCAGGCTCATGCTCCGCCGAGGCGCGACAGCGGACGATCTCTTTAGCGGCAATAAATGGGTGGTTTTACCAGTCATCGGACTCTATCTGGGGCTGGTCGTCCTGGCAATTAATCTACCGCAATGGCAAGGACTACCGCTGCAATGGCGCGTCTATGGATTACAGGGCAGTTGGACAATCATTCGGGTTTTGCTGATTGGGGCCTGTGGCCTGGGCTACACCATCTGCTGGAAAACCGCTCGCAGCCAAATCGGCGCGGTAATTTTAGTGGGGTTAATCGGGCTAGTTTGTTTCACCGGGGTCGAGGCACATTTCCTCAAACCGATCCACGGCCAACTCAAGAATCAGCTCAATCCCAACGGCGTTTTCCGGCAATCGGGAGATAGCAGTTGCGCGCCTGCGGCCTTGGCTTCCCTCTTTCAACGCTGGAACCGATCGGACGTGACCGAAACGATCGCCGCGAAATATGCGGGCACCAGCATGATGGGCACCAGTATGCCGCAAGTCCTGCAAGCGGTGCAGAAACTCGGCATGGAAGGCACCGAAATCCTGGAATCCAACTGGGATGAACTACAACGGATTAATCGACCGGGCATTTTGGCCGTGTGGCAAATCGATCGCGACGGCACTAAGCGGCCCCATGCAGTCGCATTGATGGCGATGACTCCCACCGAAGCGATCGTCGCTGACCCAGCCAGGGGGCGTTATATTGGCTACAAGCGCACACAATTCGATCAGGTCTGGCGACGGGAATATTTGCCGATTTATCAATCCGGTGATGACAAGATCAGCGTTGCTCAAGCCCGCGATTATCTGAAACAGCAAGGTTATACCAGCAGCGATACCGTCAGCGCCCTGAAGTCGTTTCAAACCGCGACGGGCATCAAACCCACAGGTAAACTCGATCAACGCACCGCCCTCGCCCTCAGCGGTAAGTTTATTCAAAATGCACCGACACTCGATGAACAGCCATTCGTCGATTATGTGCTCAAGCGCATGGGCTGTGCAGACGATCCCCGCCGTTGTCCGATGTAAAAACGCTGTAAAAAACGCTGCAAAAACGCGACCCCAACCACTAACCCAACGACTTGTGATGGTGTCGCCACCACGATCGCACTAAGCGAATTTCATCATAGCCATAGCTATCCCCGAGTTTTTCGCGAATGCTACTCAGCGATAAAGCCCCAACAATCCCGATCGCAGTGATTACGGCCTGTTGACGCTCGGGGGGAACGAGCCGATCGAGATCCACCGGATAACCCATTTCCAGCAGCTCGGTTAAATGGCCCAAAATTGTGCCCAATCGCAAATTCCGGGTTTCGGCAATTTCCCTGGGTTTGATCCCCTGCTGATGCAATCCCAAGGTTTCCAGATGGGTCTGACCAATATTCGGGGTCATCTCCGGCAGCTTAATGTCAACGATTTCGCGTACAGGTTGATCGCCCCCGATCGGTAAGCCATGCTCTTCGCGAAACTCCAGGATCTCGGTCAAAAAGACATCCCCATACTGCGACAATTTCCGACTCCCCACTCCGGAAACCTCCGCGAACTGGGCTCGATTCTGCGGCTGCGACTGTGACATAAACCGCAGCGTTGCATTCGAGAACACGACATAGGGCGGCACCCCTTGTTCATCCGCCAAGCGTTTGCGCAACTGTTGCAAGCGTTGAAATAATGCTTCGGCTTCAGGATTATCACTTTCAATCGCCGCTTTACTCACCTCGGCCCGCTGCGGCGCGATCGCGATATTCACTTGTCGCTGACCCCGCAGCACCTCCCAGCTCAAATCATTCAGTTGCAGCACCGGATAGCCATCAGTGGTTTCTTCCAATAAGCCTTGATGCAACAGCGATCGAGCGAGATTTCGCCACTCATCTTTACTGCGATCTTTGCCGATGCCATAGGTCGTGAGCTGATCGTGATGATTCAACAAAATCCGCTTTTCCTTTGAGCCACGCAGGACATCGATCGTATAGCCTGCCCCATAGCGCTGATCCTTTTGGGCAAATCGGCCAATGCAGGAAAGGAACTTTTGGGCTTCGATCGTCCAGTTTTCGACGGGCTTCGGGAATCGGCAATTATCACAGCCATCACAGCTCCCCGGAAAGCTCTCACCAAAGTAGCCCAACTGAATCGTCCGGCGGCAATCCGTTGCTTCCGCGTAGTTAATCACGCGGCGCAATTGCTGCGTGGCAATTCTTTGTTCTTCAAGTAATGGTTCACCCGTATGCGGATCGACTTTATTATTAATTAAAAATTCAATTGTTTTAATGTCTCCCGCACTGTAATACAAAGTACAAACTGCTGGCTCACTGTCCCGTCCCGCACGCCCTGATTCCTGATAATAGCCCTC
>JBJORF010000076.1:0-22260 GCA_046049545.1 Cyanobacteriota bacterium
GTCGAGGCGAGTCAGTTCTTTTTTACGTCGTGCCATTTGGGTCTCTCCTTTGTTCTATTTGGATTCTAGACCCCTTACACAAAATTCTGAGCACTCTCATCCAGGTGTAATAGGAGACTTCAATAGTGGTTAGTTTGCCGTACAGCTCTGCAATTCCAACTTCTACTAAGTAATGTCAAATTCCTGCTTGAGAATTAGCTTGACTTCAGCATTTAATGTTGGAATCTTATTCACAATCACATCCCAGACAATATCATAGTCAACACCGAAATAGTTATGAATTAGACGGTCGCGCATTCCTGCCAGTGCGCGCCATTCGATCGTGTGATATTTCTGGCGTAGTTCATTTGGGAGTTGCTTAACGGCTTCGTCAATTACTTCAATACTGCGAACGTAAGCACGTTTTAGCGTCTCGTCATGGAGAAATGTCGTCTGATCTAAATCCGCAGAACTGGTGATGATGTAGGTTGTTTCATCAAGAATGTGTTGTAGGTACTCACGCGGTGATGGAGACATATTCGACCTCCTCTAAAATGCGTGGGCCAATATAAGGGCTTAATGACTCAATGGTGACGAGGTCAACGGCTCTGCCAAATAGGTCTTCTAGGAAGAAGGAGAGTTGCATGAAGTTATCGAATGTTTTCTGATCTGGCTCGAAAGCAACTAAAATATCAACATCGCTTTGATCGTGAATCGCCAAATCACGTACAAATGACCCAAAAATACCACAACGATTAACACCGAAGCCCTGTAGCTCCTGTTGAGATTTCTGAAGGAGAGAAATGACTTGAATCTTTGTTTGTACAGATGTGGCTTGCATAGGGTATTCGATTGCCAAATGGAATCTAGCTTTGGGGCGTGGCATCCTCCCTAATCTTAACCCAGCCAGAATCGCGGCGGCAGCAATCAGATTTGACTGGGTTGTGGGTTCCTCGATTTGCTCGACGCGCTAGGCGGCTTGGCGCAGCATATCGGCGGGGCTTTCGCTTTGGTCGAAGGCGGCAAAGGGTAATAGTCCGGGATATTGGCGGAACCGATCGGCAGGTTGTTCCCAGAGCCGCACTACGTCAAATTCATGGTGGGTACGTTTTAGGTCGTAGCTGGTTTGGTGGTCAATGGCTTTGCTATTAATAATGATTCTAATTGATACCCTCTGGAATTTCGATCTCTAGAATAATCTCTTCTTTCTCAGCATTTCTCAAGAAGAAGTAGAGAGTTGAATCAATCACCTTAATAGTTCTAGTGCTTCGATCATAATCGAATAGAGGAGGCACTATATTCTTTTTGATTTGAGCTGGCACTATATTATGTAAAAAATAACTCATATCTGACGATCTCACATCATCTGCTCGATGATGTAGTTTTCTAATTTCATCATGTATAAACTTTCTTTTTAGCCCTGTCTCAATTTCCTTAAAATCCAAATTGAACAGCACTCTGATGAAATAATATCCTAAGTAAAGTGGCACCTCATCAGATGTCCTAGCCTGCTGCTCTACAAAAGTTTCAAGACTTCTAATATGTCTCCCTGAGTAGTCCTCTAACTTTCTTTCTATCGCTATTTCCAAACATTCTTCATCTATTACTACTAGTCTTTCAGATTTTTCCTGCAAGCCAGCAGCAAAGCAGCATTCTTTACACAATTCTTGAAAAACACCAATACTATCAAACGAATTATCTATTATCTTTGCTAAAACATTATCAAAAGAGGCACTTAAAGCCGCACTTCCCTTGTGAGAAACTTTTTTGAAATCATCTTCAGTCCAAGGTTCAACTGGGATTTCAATTAGCCTATCTTGAAGATCGCCATTATACTGAGCAAGTCTATTCTTCTCGCGCCATATTCCCAGAACTACAAAAAGAATATTAAAATCTTCAAACACCCTTAGATGAAATGCAATTTCATTTTGCACTTCTTCTTCTAAATAATGAAAATTTTCTATAATAATTCTCTGCTTGAAATCGATGGATCGGAGAATTTCGCTGACATCTTGAGGTAATCCCAAATTGTACTCAATTAATTTATATTTGATTGACTCTTCTTGAGTCCTTCTCGCGCTCATTTCCGCAGATGCCTCAGAGTCAGCCAGAAAGGGAATTTTAACTTTTGCTTTAACTCCGCCTTTTCCACTTCCTTCAATTAAAGTCTTTTCTGATCTCTCTTCTTCGAATTCAACGTCAAGCTGTCGAAGGATTGATTTATAAATATCAATCGACTTCGTTTGGGGAGAGCAATTAATTCTTATAAAATCTTCTTCCTTGAGATGTTTATTTGTAAGGGCGGTCTTTCCTTGCTTAGATGCTCCAAAAACAATAATATGCTTGTTCCTTTGAAGTCCTTCCAAAAAACGTTCATCTACTTGTTTTCTTTCTATATATGAAAAAACTTGTTCGTTTGACACACCGAATACTTCTGTGGTTTTCATAAATCAACTTTGTTGGTCGGGTTTAATACCAGCGAGGCACATGATAAATTTATTCGCCAGTCCAATTATAGCCTGCCGAATAGAGACTTTCTCGCCCCAGTCATGTTTCACACGAAGCGGCAGTCCATTTCTTTCGATCGCGCAACACCCCAAGCACCGCTGCCATGAAATCCGACTCACCGTCATCCATGGCAGCTTCAAAGCAAGCGATCACTTAACCCGCCAACTGCACCGCCCGATCGACCATCGCCGCCGCCGTAATCCCATTCAACTCCAGCAACTGTCCCGCCGAAGCCGTCGTCTCCCCCCGCTTCCAAGCAAACACATCCCTCGGGGCCACACTCCGCAACATCACCGGCTCCAGCATATTCGCCGTCCCCCCGGTCACGCCCAGCACCACATCCCCACCAAACATCGCCGCAAACTCTGCATCGCTCAAGAACCGACTATCCGGCTCCGAACAAGCATCCCACAGCACATCCGTCGATCGGTATAGCCGACGCGGATTCACCACCGACACAATCCTTACCCCAAAGCCCTGCGCCGCCAACTGCTCCGCCGCCTCAAACACTGGCCCCAAAACCATATCCCCGATCACTGCAAACACAACTTTGCGACTTCCCGCACTGTCATGCAGCACCACCCCGCCATGTTCAAGGCCCGATCGCGTCTGCTCAAAGCTCGTCCGCACAGGCAACGGTGACTTACTTGCCGTAATCACCACCCCCTTATTTTTCTGCCCCAAAGCCCACTCATAGCAAACCTGAATACTATTGGCATCGATCGGGAACAGCGGGAAAATATTCCCATTTCGCATCATCGCTGCAAAGTAGCCTTCTACTTCAGGCCGTTGGTGTGTCCAGCCATTGCGACCCTGCTCCAAAGCCCCGGCGGTAAACAGGCAAACCGTTGCAGGCGCGGGCCGTCGCAGTTCTGCCATTGCCTGCGTCACCGTCTGCCAAATTGGTAATCCATTAATCGCAAAGGACTCGTAGGAACACCACAGCGTCCGACTGCCAAAGAGCGCCAGCCCCGCCGCTAAACCCGCACAGGCATCTTCATTCAGCGGTTCATAAACCTGTCCCCCCGGTGCTTGGTCGTAGGTCGGGTCGGCCGTCGGGTGATTGATCTTGAGCGCTTTGTTGATATTGCCAATGCCGGAAGCGGCGTTACCGTCGGCATTGGTGACGATGAAGGCCGGGTCTTGCTGACCAACATGACCGACGATCGCGCCCATGGCTGTGGTCGCCACCTGGGCATCCCCGCCGATCGGGTATTCGACCAAAGGCAACGCGCCGAGATCCGGCAGCGATCGGGTCGATTCCGTCACCGCGATTTGACTTGCAGGCCCACCCGCCGCGCGTTCGCAGTTGGTGCGCACCAGTTGCCAGGCCTCGGGCGACAGCGCACAGGACTGCATCCCGGCGATGATCTCCGGATTTTCCAGGGTGTGGTGGGCGTAGAGGTTATGAGATTGGGCCCCGCGCGCATGAACGCCTGCACCCTTGAGCTGCTTGATGATCAGCACCGTCAGCTTGCCGCCGAGGGCCGACTTCGCCGCCCGATCAGCCGCTGCCACCACCGCCTGCCCAAAGGCCAACCGCGCATCAAAGCCAAAGCGGGTGCTATCGACGTAATCGCCGGATTGATTTTGGTCGTCAAAGTCCTGCGCATCCAGCAATATCACTTCTTCAAAGCCATTGCCCTGCCAGTATTGCGTCATGCCCGCATTCGTTTGCAGCGACACGATGCTGTGGTGTTCCTGGGAGAAGCCGTTCCAGACCAGAATCGGTAGGAAGTTTGTCACCTGGGGATAGATCGTATGGAAATGCCCGATCGCGCTCATGATGTAGGGTTCGCCCAAACCGCCATCGCCGATCGTGCAGGGGAACAGCACACCGGGATTGAGCAATGCCCCCGCCATCGCGAAATGTTGGCCCTGACCGAGGGGGCCAGCGGGTGCAAGTAAGCCAGGGATTTGGCCCGAGAGGTGGCCGAGTAAGCCATGGCGTTCCCGGAAGCGATCGCGGAGATCCTGCACCGTATTGATGCCCATCGCCTCCAGGGAGCGATCGAGAAACATCGCCGAGTAGAAACCCGGCGCATGGTGCCCGACCTCTGTCACAAAGTTCTTATGGCCCAACAGCACCAGCGCCGCATAGACCTCCGCCTGGGAAGCGAACCCGCCGGGGTGACCCGAGGCTTTGCTGGCCGTCATTTGCAGCATCAAGTAGCGCAGGGCATCGGCGTAGAGGAGAGTTTGGTAGGCGGCCTTCGGGTCAGCGGGGTCGATCGCCTTGGCATCGGGGCCGATCGCCGGGGTCAGACCGAATTCCTCAAAGCCAGGATTACGCTCGGCGAAATATTGGATGCCATTGCAGAAAGCGGGTGTAGCAGCGGTATTCATTGTGGGGGAGACCTATCAGAAGACGGGATGTCGCTTTCCATCCTACGTCAGCCTTGGGGCATTCTGGTATCGGTTTATGGCCAATTTGCGGTGGCTGTTGATCAATCCCAGGAATCGGGCAATCTAAGCGAAGAATCTACCTAATATTGTTGCTTCTCTTCAGAGTCTGTTCCGCGATTTTTTAACCTGCTTAGCTTCACCATGGTTGATTTCTCCGTTTCCAGTACCACACTGTCGATCGGTAGTACTGAGCGATTATTGCTCGGAATTGCGCGGGCCAGTCAAGCCCTGACCGCCCACATTGAGCTTGACCAAGCCGTTAATACAGCAATTGCGGCCTTAGGTGAAGCAATTCAGGTCGATCGGGTCTATATTTTCGCCAATCACCCGCATCCCGCAACCCAAGCGCCTGCAATCAGTCAGCGCTGGGAATGGGTTGGCCCTGGGATTGCATCCAAGCTGAATAATCCTGCGCTACAAAACTTGCTCTATGCGGACTGCCTAGCCGACTGGCATACGGCGTTCATGCAGCGACAACCGATTCACGGAATTGTTGCACAGATGCCCGATCTGGCGAGGAACTGTTTAGCCGCTCAGGGCATTCAATCCATTCTGATGGTGCCGATTTGGGATCGCGATCGGTTTTGGGGGGTTATTGGCTTTGATGATTGTCAGCGGGAGCGGGAATGGTCGGATCTTGAGATCACTGTGGTTGACAGTATCGCAGCTAGTATTGCGGGTGTGATTGCACGCGATGGATTTGACCAGCGATTGGCGCAAACGGCGCGCGATCACACCACAGCGCTACAAGCCAGCGAAGAAAAATTTCGCAACTTCGCCGAAAATGCAAGTGATATCCTCACGACATGGTTGCTCGATTCCACAATTAATTACATATCGCCTTATTTCGAGACCATGACCGGGTGGACAATCGCTGAACGTATCAATCAGAGCTTTGTCCCGTTGGTTCATCCTGATGACCTCGATCGCTGCATTGCGGCTAACATGACTGTGGCCCAGACTGGAGTGGCTGCTCCGCCCGTTGAGTTTCGACTTCTCCATAGGAATGGCCAGTGGTTATGGGTCAATATTGGCGTTTCACCGATTAAGGATCAGTCTGGTCAGGTTGTGGCATTGCAAGGAATTATTCATAATATCCATCAGCAGAAACAGTTGGAGATTCAATTACGCGAACAGATTCGTCTGAGTGACTGCCGCAACATGATCTTTGCAACGCTGACCCAAGAGCTGATGCTACAAGAGAAACTTCATCATTGCACTGAAGTCTTAGTTGATGCCTTGGATGCGGCGTTTGTGCGGATTTGGACAACGAGCCAAGATGGTACGACCTTGGAGCTTCAAGCGAGTTCTGGATTGTATACCCATATTGATGGCGATCATGCCCGCGTGCCGATCGGTCAATTTAAGATTGGCTTGATTGCTGAAGAGAAATTGCCACACTTGACCAACGACGTGCTGAACGATCCCCGCGTCGGCAATAAAACTTGGGCCGAACAAGAAGGCATGATAGCGTTTGCCGGTTACCCGCTGATTGTGGGCGACGACGTGCTGGGGGTCATTGCGCTCTTTGCCCGTCATCCTCTGGCTGATGTAACTTTGGAATTTTTGCAAAGCATTAGCCATTCGATCTCCTTGACTGTGCATCGCGATCGGGCTGCCGCCCAACTGACCACCCGCACCGAGGAACTTCAGGAAACCTTGACCAGGCTTCAGCAAACCCAATCGCACCTAATCCAAAGTGAGAAAATGTCGAGCTTGGGGGAAATGGTCGCGGGAGTTGCCCATGAAATTAACAATCCGGTGAATTTTATCCATGGCAACATCAGTCATGTGCGGGGTTATGGGCAAGATTTACTAGAACTGCTCGATCGCTATCAACAGGAGTTGCCTAATCCAAGTCCCGATTTGCAGGCTTTCTTAGATGATATTGATTTACCATTCCTCTTGACTGACTTCCCGAAGACCCTAAACTCAATGAAGTCGGGCACAGAACGGATTCGGGAAATTGTTCTGACATTGCGTAATTTCTCACGGTTGGACGAAGCCGCCGTTAAAGAAGTCGATATTCACGATGGAATTAATAGCACATTGCTAATTCTACAAAATCGGATTAAATCCAACGCCGATCGACCCGAGATTATCATCAAGCAATCCTATGGTGATTTACCCCTGGTCTATTGCTACGCGAGCCAATTGAACCAGGTATTCATGAATTTATTAGCGAATGCGATCGATGCGCTAGAAGACTATTGGGAGCAGTTGCGCCAATCGGGAACTCCGAACTATCAACCCACGATCGCGATTCAGACGGTGATCACGGCCCATCAAACTGTGATGATTACGTTCCAAGATAACGGCCCCGGCATTCCACCAGAAGTAAAAAGCCGTCTGTTCGATCCGTTCTTCACGACAAAACCTGTCGGCAAAGGTACCGGACTGGGCCTATCGATCAGCTACCAAATCATCGCTGATAAGCACCAAGGTCAATTGCGCTGCGATTCAGCAGATGGCGCGGGGACAACCTTCACGATCGAGCTGCCGCTCCTCGAAGCACCACCAGAATCATAAAATGCCCTCCAAAGCGTAAAATAAAGTCATTGTCTGCGGTCGCCCTATGGAACTGATTGCCGTTCTGCTCTCGGGTCTAATTGCACTAACGAGTCCGATTAATCTCGGCGGCGAAGCGCTATTAGCCAAACAAATTAAAAAGCAATTCGTTGCCGTTGAACAATTAGCGGTGCGGATTGATAATGCGCCGAATTATCAGATTCTTCAGGGCAAACTTGACCATGTCCGCATTGCTGCCCAAGGCGTTTATCCCCTGAAGGATTTACGCATCGATCGACTGGAAATCGAAACCGACCCAATCGCCCTCCAAGGCTTAAAAGCAAAACTCGCACAACCGTTGCAAGCAGGGGTCAAAGTTGTGATCACCGAAGCGGATCTCAATCATGCGCTGCAATCTCCGGCCTTGATACAACGGTTAAAGCAGTTTTTGAATAAAGCACTGGGGTCGCAAGCTGCGGGAATTGTCGATCGCTATCAATTACAAAGTCTGCGCTGTCAGTTTTTGAGCGATCGACGCGTGCAGTTCGATATAGATCTAACCGAAACGGGATATGCTGAAATCCTCACGTTCAAAATTGTGACCGATGTGCATGTGGAAGACGGACAAGCAATTCAGTTGAGTAACACTGAAATTACTGCGAACGGTCAACCCTTATTTGCGCCACTGACCAGTCGATTAGTCGCTGGATTAAACCAATCGTTAACCGTCGATCGCTTAGAAAAATCCGGCATCACCGCCAGAATCTTGCAACTTGATTTTAGTCAGAAGCAAGCGACGATCGCGGCCTTTGCCCAAGTCCGGCCCGAAGCTCTGAACCGTCGCTCAAAGTGAAGCGCTCAAAGTGAAGCGCTCAAAGTGAAGCGGGCATTCCCAGCCTACAGCGTGAAATGGTCGTACCGCACACCCGCCGCTTCGATCCGATCCATCGCTTCACCCAATCGCGGTAAATCTGCGATCAAACTAATCCGGACATAACCCTCACCGCCTTCACCAAAGGCATTTCCCGGTGTGACCACAACGCCGGTTTTTTGCAGCAAGCCGAGGGCAAAATCGGTGGAGCTCACGCCTTCCGCACAGCGCATCCAGAGATACATCGTGGCCTTGGTTTTGGGAATTGTCCAACCCAATTTGCCAAACCGATCGATCAAAAAGTCCCGCCGCTGAATGTACAAATCCTGCACTTGCGTCAGGTACTCGTCCGGTAAATTCAAAGCCGTTTCCGCCGCAGTCTGCAATGCCGAGAACAAGCCATAGTCCATATTCGTCTTTAGGGTCCGCAAACCCTGAATAATATGCCGATTTCCCACGACAAAGCCAATGCGCCAGCCCGCCATATTGTAGGTTTTTGACATCGTATGGAATTCGACCCCAATTTCTTTGGCACCGGGGATTTCCAGCAAACTGGTCGGCCGATAGCCGTCAAAGGCGAGTTCCGCATAGGCCATGTCATGCACCAGAATAATTTCGTAGTGCTTGGCCCAAGCCACGGCTTCTTCGAAAAACTCGCGCGGTGCTGTTGCCGCAGTCGGGTTACTCGGATAGTTGAAATACAGCAGTCGAGCACGGCGGGCCACGTCTTCAGGAATCGCTTTGAAGTCGATCAGCCAGTCCTTTGCTTCAGTCAGAATCAGCGGGTAGAGCGTGCCGCCCGCTAGCAGCGGCCCGCGAAAATGCGGTGGATAGGCGGGACTCGGGACTAATACCGTATCGCCGGGATTAATATAGGCCATCGCCAAATGGGTCAGCCCTTCTTTCGACCCCATCAAGGGCAGGGCTTCACCATCCGGATCAAGGGCGACGTTGTAGCGGCGGTAATACCAGTCGGTAATCGCTTTACGAAAGTTGGCGGTGCCTTCGAAGGGCGGATAGCCATGGTTCTGGGGATTGGCGATCGCGACTTTAGCGGCTTCCACCACAGGCGGCGGCGTAGGGCCATCGGGATTGCCCATACCCAGATCGATCAGATCCACTCCCTGCGATCGGGCATTCGCTTTCAGTTCATCCAAACGCGCGAAGACATATTGCGGTAGGGACTTCAGGCGATCGGCAGGGGTGATCCAAGGGAGACTCATGAGCAAGGTATATGCAAGACAGCAGCAAGTTAAGCCAAATTAAACCATACCTGATGGCGGGTTTGTACGCTCAGGGCGAAGATTATTCTTTCGTAATGGCTGCTACCATTGCGGGCGCGGTGGTCGAAACCATAGCGGCTAGGAGTTGATCCGGCGTGACTGCAAAGGGCAAACGGTGGATGTCTGACTGTGGCTGACAGGCGAATTCGGCGGCCCGCTGCAATTCGGCGATCGTGCAGTTGGCGAGTCCCAGATCGGCAAGGGTTTGGGGTAAACCGATCGCGCTGTAGAACTGGATCAACTGTTGCCGCGCGGCGGTTGCCAGCCCGCTCCCTTGAAGCATTTCTTCTAACCGCAACTGCACCAAAATCCCGTAGGCAACTTTCTCGCCGTGGAGCATGTCGTGGCTGGCGGGCAGTTGGGTCAGACCGTTGTGTACCGCATGGGCTGCAACCGTACGGCATTGGGCACCGCCGATCCCGCCCGTTACTCCGGCCATGAGCACCGTTGCATCGACGACATCACACCAGAGTTGGGAACCAGGCTGCTCCAGCGCTGCCGCTGATTTCTGGAACAAAATATCGCGCAGCACTCGTGCCTGCTGTACCGCGTTGATCAACAGCGTGCGCTCCGACTGGCCGCTGCTGACCGAGGCTTCGTACCACTTGGCGATCGCGTCCCCAATGCCCGCCACCAATGTCCGGCGCGGCGCGGTCGCAATCAAGTCATAATCCAACACCAGCAGATCCGGACAACGCCGCAGGGCAATGTCATATTCAAATGCCCCCGCTTCGGAGTAGACATTTGAGAGTGCTGTCCAAGCGGCGCAAGTGGCCCCGGAAGTTGGAATCGTGACGATCGGCAACGCTAATTCATGGGCCACCCGCTTGGCGGTATCCATGGCTTTTCCACCGCCAACGGCAAGAATCAGATCAGCTTTGTGTTGGTGCGCGAGTTGTTGCAGATCGGCATTGGCCCGATCGCTACAGTCGGCGCCATAGGTTCCCGTTACGACCACCAGACCCGCCTTTTTCAAGCCCGGTAGCCACGTTTGATCCATCTGCGCCAAACTGTGGTCACCGCCGATCATCAAGGGTCGCTGGCCGATTGCCTTGATTTCCGCGATCGCTTCGGACAGGAGTCCTTGGCCTTTGAGCAACCGCGCCGGGGCGATCGCAAGCGTGGTCACGGTTTTGGTCTTGCTGGATTTTGCCATGGTGCTCATCGTATCCTCCGGGTTTTAGCTAGGATTCCCTGCGGTTGATAGCTGCGCGAGACTCGCTTCATAAAGCGTGACTTGCTGGGCCGGATCTTCGCGGGTGAGCAACGATCGTTGGACCTGCCCCAAATATAACGGTAGTGATAGACCGGGCTGAGGATGCACGATCGTCCGGGCCCGAATCGTCAGTTGCCCATCCGGCGAAGTCCGACCGGGGGAAAACAAATCGATCGACGCTTGCTGCAAAGTCGCCGTCAGTTGATCGCTTGTCACCGTTGGCGCGACGGCAATCACCGCTTGATCCCCTTGCCGATCGAAAATCCGGGTATAGCGTACCGCCCCTTCAATCACGGGCCGCTGGTTAAAGCTCAAACTGAGCGCCACCAGACTCGCCGCCACCACAAACGTAAAACTCGTCACTCCCACCAGCCGAAACCGAAACCCCCAGGTCTTGATCCAAGCGGCGATCGTCAGCAGCATTAAGCCGCCGCCCGCATAGGCTGTCCAGAGGGCATAGGTTTGCAAATCGGCGGGCGAAAAACTCATGGTTAAATTCCAGACGTAAAAATCTTGATCAATTTGGCTTCCCCTTATCCTAGCAAACGCGCCGCATCTCCCGGTAGACCTCCCAATCCCCCAAAGCGGCCCCCAAATTTGCTACCCTATTCCAAACAGTCTTGGGGAATCGAAATGGTGGACATTCAAATTGGTCGGGGAAAAACCGCCCGACGGGCCTATGGTATTGATGAAATTGCCTTGGTTCCGGGGATTCGCACCGTTGACCCGAAGGTGACCGACACCCATTGGGCGATCGGTGGCATCACCCGTGAAATTCCGATCATCGCGAGTGCGATGGATGGTGTGGTCGATGTGAAGATGGCGATCGCGTTATCGAAACTCGGGGCCATGGGCGTGATCAACATCGAAGGCGTGCAAACCCGCTATGCCGATCCCAACCCGATCCTCGATGAAATCGCCTCGGTGGGCAAAGACGAATTTGTGCCGCTGATGCAAAAAATCTACGCAGAGCCGATCAAGGAAGACCTGATCGCCAAGCGGATTCAAGAAATCAAAGCGGGCGGTGGCATTGCAGCGGTGAGCGGTACCCCGATCGCGGCGGCAAAGTTTGGCCAAGTCGCCGCCGCTGCAGGTGCCGATATGTTCTTTGTCCAAGGCACCGTAGTCTCCACGGAACACGTTGCTCCGGAAGGCGTTGAGCCACTCGACTTGGCGAAGTTCTGTCAGGAAATGCCGATTCCCGTCATCCTCGGCAACTGCGTCACCTACGAAGTGACAATGCAGCTGTTGAACGCTGGTGCAGCGGCCATCATGGTCGGGATCGGGCCGGGGGCAGCTTGCACGTCGCGCGGGGTACTCGGTGTGGGGATTCCTCAGGCAACGGCAGTTTCGGACTGTGCAGCGGCGCGGGATGACTTTGCGCAACAAACGGGTAAATATGTGCCGATCATTGCTGACGGCGGTTTGGTCACGGGCGGCGACATTTGTAAATGTATTGCTTGCGGGGCCGATGCGGTGATGATTGGTTCGCCCTTTGCCCGCGCCCAGGAAGCTCCCGGTCGCGGCTTCCATTGGGGTATGGCGACACCTTCCCCCGTTTTGCCGCGCGGCACCCGAATTAAAGTTGGCACCACAGGCACCCTAGCGCAAATTCTGCGCGGGCCGGCAGCGCTCGACGACGGGACGCATAACCTTCTGGGCGCACTCCAAACCAGCATGGGAACCCTCGGTGCTAGCAACCTGAAGGAAATGCAGCAAGTCACAGTGGTAGTTGCCCCGTCACTTTTAACCGAAGGCAAGGTCTACCAGAAAGCGCAGCAGTTAGGGATGGGCAAGTAGCCGAATTGCGAAGCCTGGGCGCGCGATCGGGGAAATCAAGTCACCAGGTATCGACTTAACCTAGAAATCTTGACAAACCCCCAAATCGTCACCCACTCGGCCAACCCGCGAAGTGCAATGTAAATTCGTGGATAAAGACTTGTGATCATCCATAAAGACTTTCCCAGGCCGAGCGATCGACCTGGAAAAAATCAAAAACTGTCGTCTACAATAAGGTAGTAAAGCGGAGACGAATGTTTCCGTTCACTCCTCACACCACACTCCGCCTAAGCTTCGGTTTGGGCGGTTCCTTTTTAAGGGAGTGCTGGCCACCGGGCTGTCATGCAGCGTAGCGTTTATTTGTCGGGGTAATTGTGCCGGGAGTGACGATTACTCGCCTCCGCGATTTTGCTGAACCATCCCCTCCCTCGCCACAAGCGATTCCGTAGCGGCTCAGTACAGTACGGCTTCCCGGTGGATTCTGGAAACAATTTGTCAGCTTTGGGGCGAAGTTCTCCTGCTATGCTAGTATTCTCTGCAATGTACGTAGGCAAGGATTTCTAATCATGTCAGCAGCCGCGCAAGTAACCGACGCAACGTTTGATCAAGAAGTCGTCGCGAGTGATGTACCTGTCCTAGTGGACTTTTGGGCACCCTGGTGCGGCCCCTGTCGGATGGTCGCACCCGTGGTCGATGAAATCGCCACTCAGTACGAAGGTAAGGTCAAAGTCGTCAAAATTAACACTGACGATAATCCGAATGTGGCGAACAAGTATGGTATCCGCAGCATTCCGACGCTAATGATTTTCAAAGGCGGCCAGAAAGTTGATACCGTGGTCGGCGCAGTGCCGAAAACCACTTTGGCAAATACCCTCGACAAGTATCTCTAAATTGGCAAATGTCTGATTGTCGCTGAGACTACATTTTTGCCTGCCTTAAATGTGCTCTAAGTTACACATCTGAACATATCTTCAATTTGCTTAACTTGTTTATCAATCGTCAAAACCGCTCCAGGCTAATCACTTGGAGCGGTTTTTAGTTGGGCAGCGATTTATCTTACCGATGCGCTTTAAATTGCCACGGTTTAAACTAAAGAAACCCTTAAATATTCGTGATACTTTATGGCCGACTATCCCTCTCCTGGCGCGATCGCTGCCCTACGTGGCAACCTGAATCAAGTCCTGAACGATCTGCCGGAGCATCCCAACGGCGACTTGATCATGCAAATGCTGAACAGCTTTGTGAACATTGCAGGAGAGGATTTGGAACGGCTGGATTTTAAGATTTTGCACGGGGCGTTGACGGATATGGAGCAGGCGTTTTTGGCTCTGCATCCCTACCGTCACACCCGGAAAATTGCGATCTTCGGTTCGGCGCGGCTCGCGCCGACGACCCCGGAATACCAGATGGCGCGGGAATTTGCCAAGCGGATCGCCGAGCAGGGCTACATGGTGATCACCGGGGCGGGGCCGGGGATCATGCAGGCGGGGAATGAAGGTGCAGGCCCAGAGCAGTCGATCGGCCTGAACATCAAACTGCCCTTCGAGCAGGGGTCCAACCCCTTCATCGAAGGCGACCCCAAGCTCGTGAGCTTCAAATATTTCTTCACCCGCAAGCTGTTTTTCCTCAAAGAAAGTGATGCGATCGCGCTATTTCCCGGTGGCTTCGGCACCCAAGATGAGGCCTTTGAGTGCATCACCCTCGGCCAAACCGGGAAAACCGTCCCCGTTCCGATGGTGCTAATCGACAAACCCGGCGGCAGCTACTGGCGCGACTGGGCGACCTATATCGAAAATCAACTGCTGAAGAACGGCTTAATCAGTCCTGGGGATACGGGGCTATTTACCGTCACCGATCGGTTGGATGTGGCGGTGAATGCAATTTCTAGCTTTTACCAGGTCTACCACTCCAATCGTTACGTCGGCGAACAACTGGTGATTCGGCTGCGATCGGCCTTACCGGACATCGCGATCGCGGAGCTGAACGAGCGGTTTAATGACATTCTCGTGAAGGGTCAGATTCAGAGTAGTAAAGCGCTGCCGGAAGAAGCGGGGAATGAAACCTTTGATCTGCCGCGTTTGGTGTTGCATTTTAACCAGCGCGATCTGGGGCGGTTATTTGAACTAATTCGGGCGATCAATCATCTGGGTGCGCCGATCGGGCATCCCGAGTGGAAATAGGTTGTTCATCCCCAATACCGCCGCCAAGCAAAAAACTCCTCTAAGCCATAGCGCCATAGGGCCGATCGCCGCCGTTGATGCCGAAACTCAGCGGCTAAATCGCTCAACACTGTGGCCTGACTCGCGGTGGGAAACGCAATCTGTCCGATCGCGCTCAGGGAAATCTTTTCGCGCATGGCTAAGCTCAATAGCGGCACCCATTCTGTGGCTTCGCTGCCTAGAATCTGTGCCCCGACGATCGTGCCATTGGGCTTAACCAGCAATTCACAAACACCCGATCGCTCCGACTGCAATGGGTCATTCCACGATCGTTGCAAGCGGATAATGCCTGTGCCATAGCGTTGCTTGGCTTGGGTGAGCGTCAGACCCAGGACGATCGCGGTGGGTTGGGTGGGGATCTGAACCATGGATAACGGCTGATGTTGCTGTTCCCAGGGTAGGTTTAGAGCATGGTGGGTAGCGGCGATCGCGCGGTTCTCCCAGGTTTGGTGATTGGGTAAGCAGGCTGCATCGGCGCAAATGTAAACCTGACGGCTGGCCCGCTGCCACCGATCGATCACCACCTGACTCCGCTGAAATCGAACTTTTGCGGCTCCAAGGTTTAATCCTTCTGAACCAAGAGGCGTTTGACTCCACGTGCGATCGGCTAGCGGTGGCAGTGTCAACTCAACATCGCTGGGTAACTGTGGGAAAAATTCTACGCCGTCGGCTTCGAGCTGGGCTTGCAGGCGATCGCGTACGATGCCCTCTAGCATTGGGCTACCAAGAATTGGCCAGTTGGGCGTTGCGATGCTGATGCGTTTGCCGAGACGGACTAAGGCTTGGGCGATCGCCAGTGACCCCGGCGCAGTATCGACCAGTCCCACATGGGCGGCTTGATCCAATGCCATGAGGTGTTCTGGCATCGTTTCCCATCGCCAATCGTTGGGGTGTGCGCTGCCGATCGCTAACGTAACGAGGTAGGCTCGGGCGGTGAGAATCCGATGGTCTCCGGTCAGTCGGAGGTCATCGCCAATCGCCAAGCCTAACCGAGGTCTACGAACTAAAGCCCCCGATCCACGGATCACATCAATCCCCAGCATCGCCAAGGCATCGAGGTCGGCGGTGGCTTCCGGTCGGTCGGAGACCATCCCCGCTTGCTGCTGTCGAAAAACTGTGAGCCGATCGGTAATTTGAGCAAAATTTGCGGATTGAGATGGTGATGCGGCTTGCTGGAGGATTGGGAGGAGCGAATTCCAGGGTTGACTGACGCTAGGTTGTTCTACCAAAGCGACCCGCGCATGGTAGCGGGCAGCGGTTTTGGCAGCGGCGATTCCGGCGGGCGTTGCACCAATGACGACTAAATCATATTCAACGGTCATGGTTGAGGAGTAGGCGAGGGGCTAGCGGTGGGACTGGGTATGGGACTGGGTGTGGGACTGGCCGCAGAGGCAGCTTGCCACTCAGCGCGCGATCGCGTTACGGCATTCAAGAACTGCGGCGAAATCAACGAAACTGAAATTACAGCAGCATTTGGATCGCCATCAATTTGGGCATAGAGCAGCGATCGGTCAAAGCTCAGTTTCCCCAGAATCAAGCGATGCTTTTGTTGCTTACTCTCATTGTTGAGCGTGATTTCGACGCTGCCCACAGGCTGATCGAGACCAAATTCCGCCAGCCGATTGCGGGGGACTGTGATCGTGCGATCGCGGGTGCCTGTGGTCAGCAAGTTGGTCAAGAACGCCACATTCGCCTCATTTGCGGGGCTTTTGATGGGAGCGGAGATTTCCCATTTGCCGTTAGTTCGCGCCAGGGCGATCGCGTGGACGATGGTCGGTGTTGCGCTGGAGCTGGGTGTCGGATTGGGCGTTAGGCTGGGTGTCGGATTGGGCGTTGGATTGGGCGTTGGATTGGGCGTTGGTGTGGTCGCAGCGATGCCGGGTTTGGGGAGGTCGATCGTGATCAGGCTGATCTGATTCTCCGCGAAGTCGAACACCTTCTGACTGACCGACTGATCAGCCCCATTACCGGGTTTTTCTGGCTTTTTCTGGGTCTCGACGATCGCGACAATGCCGCCGAAAAACACCGCTGCTAGCAACAGCGCGATCGAAGTGCGCTGGAGTTTCATCTTGCCATTTTCCCGCGTTCACAGTACAACTTAGAGGGTTGAAATCAGTGCAAATGAATTATCTTGCTGATGGTTACAACTTGCACCCGTTCCAGCCTACTACTATCCTGTGGGCATCAGCGCCAAAATTTGGTTGATGAAGGCTTCATGGTCGACAACGGGTTTGGAAATGTAGTCATCAGCACCGCTCTGATCCAAAAAGCGTTCGCGATCGCCCTCCATGGCGTGGGCGGTCACGAGGATCACGGGCAGGGTTTGGGTATTCGGGTCGGCTTTGAGCATTTGGGTCAGTCGAATGCCATCGACGGCTTTACCCTGGTACATGCTGCGGGAGAGGGATACATCCATCAGCACCAAGTCAGCCGCTTGGGTTTGGGCGATTTGCATCACCTCTTCCGCATCCTCGGTGTGCTTCACCGCCAGACCCGCCCGCTTGGTCAAAATCTTGGAAAAAACCCTGGCATTGATCGGGTCATCTTCTACAATCAAAACCGTTTTCATGAATTCAGTCGCGTCTAGGAGCGCCATTTGAGAGTGCAATTTCTGGCCCAACCCACACCAAAATCATCAACAAAGAAAATCGAACACACACAGGGATAATTTATAGCCTTGTTTTGGTTCTTCCGCAAAAATCTTGGCAAAACTTTGTTGCCATTCTGTGTAAGAGTCGGTAACGTATCTACGCCCGTACCCGTTATTTTTAGTTTTCTGAAGTCAGGACAAGCGCGCTCATGGCCAAACAGCTAGATGTCATCCCCACCGGACAAGTGATTCCCACTTCGTTGCATACAGAAATGCAGCAGTCCTACCTGGAATACGCGATGAGCGTAATTGTGGGTCGGGCCTTGCCGGATGTGCGCGATGGCCTCAAACCCGTGCATCGGCGGATCTTGTACGCGATGCACGAATTGGGTCTGACCCCCGATCGGCCTTACCGTAAATGTGCCCGTGTGGTCGGGGATGTGCTGGGTAAGTATCACCCCCATGGCGATCAGTCGGTCTATGATGCGTTGGTGCGGTTGGTACAGGATTTTTCGACCCGCTATCCGCTGCTGGGTGGCCATGGTAACTTTGGCTCGATTGATGCGGATCCGCCAGCGGCGATGCGATATACGGAGACGCGGCTCTCTTCGGTGGGCAATGAGGGCTTGCTGGCGGAAATTGGCGAAGCGATCGTTGGCTTTGCACCGAACTTTGATAATTCCCAGCAGGAACCGACGGTACTGCCAGCCCAGTTGCCGTTTTTGCTATTGAATGGGTCGAACGGGATTGCCGTGGGGATGGCGACGAATATTCCGCCCCATAATTTGGGTGAAGTGGTGGATGGGTTGATCGCGCTGATCGATAAGCCGAATCTGACCGATGACAAATTAGTTGAACTGATTCCCGGCCCGGATTTTCCCACGGGCGGTGAGATCCATGGCACCGATGGGATTTGGGATGCTTACACCACCGGGCGGGGAAGCATTCCGGTACGGGGGGTGACGAGCCTGGAAGAAATCCAGATGGGCAAGGGTCGCCACCGTCGCACGGCGATCATCATTACGGAGCTGCCGTACCAGGTGAATAAGGCTTCGCTGATCGAGAAAATTGCGGAACTGGTGAACCAAGGCAAGATTGAAGGCATTGCGGATCTGCGGGACGAGAGCGATCGCGAAGGTATCCGCGTGGTGATCGAGCTGCGCCGCGATGGCGACCCCGAAAAAATTCTGCAAAAGCTCTATCGCCTTACCCAACTGCAAAGTAACTTCGGCGTAATTTTTCTGGCGTTGAGCAATGGCCAACCGCGTCAGATGACGCTGCGGCAACTGATGGAAGAATTTCTCGCTTTCCGGGAAGAAACGCTGACCCGCCGCTATCGTCATGAACTCGAACAGCACGAAGGCCGGATTCATGTGGTGGAAGGTTGGCTCAAGGCGCTGGATAACCTCGATGCGGTGATCAGTATCCTGCGCAATGCGCCCGATGGCAGCAGTGCAAAACTGGAATTCCAAAACCAATTTGACTTCAGCGATCGCCAAGCCGATGCCGTATTGGGAATGCCATTGCGCCGCTTAACCGGATTGGAGCGCAAAAATCTGGATAATGAATTCGCGGAGCTGACCGAGAAAATTGCGGATTTGCAGCGGTTGCTGGGCGATCGTAAGGAATTGCTCAAGGCACTGAAGCAGGAATTGCGCAAACTGAAAAAGCAATTCGGCGACGAACGTCGCACCCGGATTATCGATCACCCGAGTGACAAGCCCCGGCGGATGGCTCCGGTATCAGTTGAACCGACTGCGGCTGCGCCGATTGTTGAGCGTCGTCCTTTAGCACCAGCAGCCCCGGATGCGCCGGAGTTGGTGTTGACCAGTGATGTCGAGCCGGAAACTCCGACTAAATCGAATATTCGTAATGCTGACGGTTCGATCAACTTTGCGCCGATCGCCCAAGTCACTGCCAGCACGATGTCGGCGAAAGCCCTAAAGCTCATTCCCGATGAACCCGACGGGATGCCCGTTGCGATCGAGTTCCTTGCCAATGGCAATGTCCGTCGCATGAGTCCCGAGACCTTTGCCGATCGCGAAACCGAAGACATCATTACCCAAACCCTAACGAGCGCGATCGGGCAGCAGCTCACGGTGATTCTCCACAGTGGTAAAGCCTATAACCTTGTGGTGAAAGCCATTCCCCGGATCGAAGCGGAAGCGGAAGGCTTGCCCGTCAGTCAGCTCTTGTCCGCCAGTGCCCAGAGCGATCGGGTGATTGCGAGCTTTGCCTTGCCCGATGATCTCGAATCCCAATCCCTGGTGCTGCTGACGACCCAAGGCCGGATTAAGCGGCTGGCGGCGACGGAACTGCAAGAGCTGAGCAATCGCGGCGTGAGCTTGATCAAATTCAAGGATGACGAAGAAGAACTCAGCTTCACTGCCTTCGCCGAAACGGGCGACCAAATCGTGATTGCCACTTCCACGGGCCGCGTCCTGCGCCTGGAAGCGAATGATCAATTGCTCCCAGCGACGAACCGCGCGGCGGCGGCGATCCAAGCAATGCGCGTGCTGAAGCGCGAGCAACTTGTAGGCATTGGCGTGACGGGCACGATCGACCCAATTTTGCTCGTGACTGCATTAGGTTTTGCCAAGCGCCTCACGACCCAAAGCATCAAGCTCTCCCAACCCGGTGAGCTCGGCACCCACATGATGCAGTTCTCCAGCAAAGAGGATACGGTAATCGCGCTGACGACGGCCTTCCCCGAGGAAGTGGTGACGATCGAGACGAGTGCGGGCAATGTCTTTGAGCTGGGCGTGGATGGTGTCCCGATCGGCAGCAAGGAAGACAAAGGCGAATCCGTTGTCGATCTCGAAGCCGACGAACAAATTACCGCTGTTTATCTCCCGTTGCTGCTGGCTGAGGGGTAAGGTTTGCGCGATCGTTAATCCAAGTGCGGAAGAATTCGTTGCTAGAATCAAGGTACAAGGGGGAGAAGATAACCCATGACCCAAACGAGCGATCGCGTGACTTGGACAACGGCGGATCTGGTTCTGTTTCCACAGGACGATCGGCGCTATGAAATTATTGATGGAGAGCTGTTTGTGACGTGGGCACCGAACTGGAAGCATCAGAAAGTGGCGACGCGGATTTCGACAGCGTTGGATGTTTGGTCGGAGGAACGGGGGCTAGGTGAGGTCGTACAAACGCCAGGGGTAATTTTTTCGGATGCGGATAATGTGATTCCGGATGTGGTGTGGATTAGTCACGATCGGTTATCCAATTCCCTGGATGAGGCCGGACATTTAACAACGGCACCGGAGTTGGTGGTGGAATGCTTGTCCTATGGCGGTAATAATGAGGCGCGCGATCGGCAATTGAAGCTGAAGCTGTATTCGCTGCGGGGGGTGTTGATCTATTGGATTATTGATTGGCAGCGGGAACGGGTGGAGGTCTATGAGCGGCAGGGGAGTCAGTTGGTTTTGCAGGCGACGCTTCAGGTGGGCGATGGGTTGACTTGTGAGGGGTTGTTGCCGGGGTTTGCGGTGGCGGTGGGGCGGCTGTTTAGTTAATGGCGCTATTCTTATGGTTCAATTTATTGCCGATAATCGTGTTGTCTTCAAGGGATGGCAGCAATTCCAAATTCAAAGTTTATCCATCGGCGATCGGGATTAAAGAGCGGCGTTACGTGATTGGGGGCGCGGAAAATGCGCCCGTACAGGAGGGAGCGATCGCCCATCCATGCCGTGGTCGGTGATCCGTAGGGGCGTGCATTCCACGCCCACAGCCTACGCCAACCCACGATCACCCCCATCATCCCACCCGATCGATGCAATCCGTTGAATTTGGAATTGCTGAAGAGATGGGGATAGCGGGGCCGATCGCGAGATGCTGCCGTAAAATGGGGTAGATCCGAAGAATTTTGGAGCACAGTTATGGTCATTGCGGCACCGGAATTGCAGCTAGGGGCGAAGCTCTACGAAGACGCGGGCACGATGGTCGAAGACCGGCCTTGGGCCATCGGTGAGCAGCGGGTGGCGCTGCGGGGATTGTCCTGGGATGCCTATTTGCAGATTTTGGCTGCATTGCCACAGACGCGGGCGGCCCGATTGACCTACGACGATGGAACCTTGGAGATTGCTGTGCCGCTGGAAATTCACGAGTTTTCGCGATGTTTGATTGAGCGATTTGTGATCACGCTGATTGAACTGATGGGGCTGCGAGTGAAGACGATGGGTTCAACGACAATGAACTATCCGGGTCATAAGAAGGGCGCGGAGCCAGACAGTGCCTACTACATTCAAAATCAGCCGTTGGTAAAAGGCCGCGAGGTGGATTTTAGCCAAGATCCGCCGCCGGATTTGGTGGTGGAGGTCGATATTACCCACACAGATATTGATAAAGATCGGTTTTACGCAGATCTAGGCGTGCCGGAGTTTTGGCGGTTTGATGGCAAGGTTTTACGAATTCTTCAGCTTCAGGCGGAGGCATATGTAGAAGTTGAGGTTAGTCCGTTGTTTCCGCTGGTGCCGAAGGAATGGCTGTATCGGTTTTTGGAGGAGGCGCAGGAGGATGAAATTGAGGCGCTGCGATCGCTACGATCGTGGTGGCAAGAACTGGCGAATGGCAATTGAGGGAGCGATCGCTACGATCGTGGTGGCAAGAACTGGCGAATAGCAATTGAGGGAGCGATCGCTACGATCGTGGTGGCAAGAACTGGCGAAGGGCAATTGAGGGGGCGATCGCTGAGGAGTTGACTGGGCGGGAGGTGTGTCAGAGGGCGATCGAGCAGTGGCGGCGGGAGAAGGGTCTGAAGTGAATGAATTTCTAACGTTTCGATGGAGAGTTTTCTACTAATATAGCGGTTCCTGAACTAATGAGGTACAGCTAACCCCGTACTGGCGAGGATTCCATGCTGGAGTATGCATCTCACTCGCCCGAGAACCACAATAGAA
>JBJORF010000077.1:0-22184 GCA_046049545.1 Cyanobacteriota bacterium
TGGATTGTGGAATGCCCCAGCATTCCGGGTTGCGTGAGTCAAGGTCAGACCAAACAAGAAGCCCTTGAAAATATCAAAGAGGCGATCGCGGGGTGTTTGCAGGTTCGCGCCGAGCGTGGGATGCCTCTGACCGTGGAGACTTGTCAGGTTGAGGTTGTAGCATAGTGAGTTCCGCCTTACCTATCATGAGTGGGCGCGAAGTCGTGCGCGTCTTTGAATCATTGGGTTGGGAAGCTGTGCGCCAAGCGGGTAGCCACATCATCATGACGAAGGATGAAGCACTGGTCACGCTTTCGGTTCCTGACCACCGTGAAGTAGCAAAAGGAACCTTACGAAGTTTAATTCGCAATGCGGGATTAACTGTTGAGGAATTTGTCGCTGCTAGGTAACTCGTGGGACACAGGCCAGTAATTTTATCGAAAATGGGGTGCGATTGGGCTTTTTGATCGACCGTAAAAATCGCACGGTTTATTGCTATCGATCGAACGCTGAAGTCAAAACAGTAGAAAACCCCGATGCCGTCAGTTGTGAGCCTGAGCTGCTGGGGTTTGCATTACAAATGGCGAAGATTTGGTGAAATGTGGATTAACGAAAAATGCTGAAGAGATCGACGCTAAACTCTGGTAATAACGGCGAAGTGAGCTGATCCTTTCCCAGGAGTGTTGCCACAAGCTGTATGTCCAGCGCAATGAATTGGCAATCATGAGATCACGTCCCTTCAATCAGACTGATTGCTGAGTATAGCGTACCCGATCGGCTCCCTGCACCTGTTCACGACCACCAATCTTTTGTGCCATACCCAAACGCCCTTGTGCTGCCTAAAGCAATTCCCAGTTCTAATCCGGCTGTATATCCGATCGCGGTTTCAAAGACAGAAGAAAAAACGGTATCAATCGGGTGCCTTTGAATAAATTCCTGCAAGCGCTTTGGGGAACCGACGATCGCGGGCTTGATGACGTAAATTCCACGCCACCCTTGGTGATAGCAATTTGCTAACGAGGCTAAATTGGAAATTGACTCGTCAAGGGCAATGCTGGTGGAATAGGTTTTGCATAGGGTTTGCATTTGCATAAATGATTGAATATCTAGGGGCTGTTCTAAGTATTCAATCGAGTAATCTTCTAGGCAATCAAGCCATTGTTTTGCCTGTGACCAATCCAATCCCGCATTGGCATCGAGACGGAGTTGGCAATCGGTAGGTAGTTGTTGATGTAAATCTTGAAATAGCGCCAATTCATCGACGATTGCCTGCACCCCAATCTTCCACTTAAAGGTGCGTGAACCGCTCTTGTAGAGCGACTGCCAAGTATCGATCGCGGCTTTTCCGGTGGGGAGTAATGCGGCAATTTGATCCCCCCCGGCTCCTTTTGACAAAGGAGGAGCAATTTCCAGACCCATCAACGCCATCTCAAAGGCGAACTGGCAACAGGGCAAGCAATCACTAATCCCAAAAATTGCTTCCCGCGTAATTTGGCCATTCAATCCCGCACAAAACGCGATCGCCGCCGCCAATGACTCGCTCCCAAACCACTCCAAAGGTGCAATTTCTCCCTTACCTGTTCGACCATCCGATGATTGGAGCGTCACGATTACCCCTGATCGCGCCGCCCAAATTCCATGGCTCGTCTGTAAGGGTTGCCGAAATGGCTGGTGATAGGTTTCGTAAGTTACGAATAACTCATCCATACGCTATATGTTGCTGGGCAGATCGATTTCTTTCCAGCGCTTTAACGGCACACAATCAATCTCAAATTGATCCAAAGCTCGCGCCACAACAAAATCGACTAAATCCGCGATCGACTGCGGATTGTGATACCAAGCCGGAATTGCCGGGACAATTTTCGCGCCAGCTTCGGCTAATGTGGTTAAATTCCGCAGATGAATCAAACTAAACGGTGTTTCTCGCGGCACAATCACGAGCTTGCGTCCTTCCTTGAGCTGGACATCCGCCGCGCGTTCCAGCAAATCCGAACTTAATCCTGCAGCGATTTTTCCCACCGTACTCATGCTACAGGGAATCACTAACATGCCTATTGTGCGGAAAGAACCACTCGCCACACTCGCGCCAACATTTCCCCAAGCGTGACAGGTTAATTTACCCCCCGTCAACACACCGGATTTTTCCCGCCAAAAGGCTTCCTGGGCAACAGGTTCCGCTGGCATCCGCACTCCTTCTTCTTCCGCCCACACCATGTAGACTGCTTTTGATGCAACTAATTCGATCGCATAGTCAGCGGCCAATAAATGCTTCACCGCATGGACTGCATAAATCAACCCGGAGGCACCCGATACACCGATAATCAGCGGCCGCTGAGCAGTAGTCATGAAGGATTAATTGTGAGTGAAATACAGTCAGTGAATCGAGTCGATCGCCGCAGTGATTTATTCTTCGTCATATTCTAGATCTAGCCCATCATCGCTTTCCGGTGCGTAGTCTGGATCGAAGGCTGCATCCGCCTCGCCGTCTTCCGGGGCTTCACTGCCCACGGTCACCAGGTCAATTTGCTGACGGTAGTAGTCCACGCTCTTCACCTGGACTTCAATCCGATCGCCCAAGCGATATTGCTTGCGATTCTTCCGACCCACGAGGGTTTGCTGACGCGATCGGAATTCGTACCAGTCGTCTTTCAATGAACTGACGTGAACCAGACCTTCCACGAGCAGTTCTTCGATTTCAACAAACAGGCCATAGGACTGTACGCCCGTGATTACACCGTGGAAAATTTCTCCGGTGCGTTCCTTCATCAGTTCGGCTTTTTTCAGCCCTTCGAGATCATTTTCGGCATCCTGGGCAATTTTTTCGCGATCGGTGATATGCACCACAACCATGCTGAAATATTCTTCCAGGTCAGCTTGGAGTTCGGCGGGGAGGACGTTCCAGCTAATTTGGCCGTGGCAACTGCTGTGCCGCAGTTCGACTTTATCCTTCGATCGGGCGGACTTACCCGCGCGCCCTTCTTCAAAAAGTGCATGTAATGCCCGGTGAATCAGCAAATCGGGATAGCGCCGCACGGGAGCCGTGAAATGCACATAGCCTTGATCAACGGCCAAACCGAAATGCGGTTTCGGGGTGGTGCTGTAGAAGGCGGGTTTTAGCGTTGCCAGGAGCAGATAGGTCAAGACCCGTTCCGCTGTGGACTCGGAGAACTTGGCCGTGAAGTTTTGGTAATCGCGGGGGTTGAGTTCCTCGGCGGATTCTAGGGGCAACTCGATGCCCATGCTGCTGGCGAGCTTGATCAGATCTTCAACGTCTTTGAGATCCGGCGTGGGATGCACGCGGTATACCGTCGGCAACCCAACGGCCAACATATGGCTAGCGACGGTGCGATTGGCCAAGACCATCAGGTTGACCAGCATGGAGTGAATCGGCGAAGTGTCCGAAACCACAACGGCCCCGATCGCGCCTTCATCGTCGTAGTGGAACTTGCTGAAGGTGTATTTATCCGCCTCTTCCGGGGTTTCGATGCCGTCGGCACGGGAGTAGATTTTCTCGGGTAGATTCAGCTCAAAAGCCCCCCGCTCACGGCGTAGGTGCTTCAGAGCTTGGCTGAGTTTGTCGAGCTGCACTAAGGTATCGCCGATCGCGCTAAAGGGCTTGAGTTCCTTACCCTTCTTGCCTGCGATGATTGCTTCCGCCTGCTCATAGGTTAAGCGGTAATCGACATTCACAACAGTTGGCTGAATTTCAAATTCCTGAACGTGACCTTCGGGGTCGAGGATCAGCAAGACCGAGACGGCCAAGCGATCGTCGCCGACGCTCAACGAACAAACACCATCGGTGATTTCGCTCGGCAGCATGGGGATGTTCATGTCCCCGAGATAGACCGATACACCGCGCTTCTGGGCTTCGCGATCGAGGGGGGTGTAAGCTGTGACAAAGTGAGCCACATCGGCGATGTGAATGCCCAATTGCCAATTGCCATCTTCCATTTCTTCGAGGGTGATGGCATCATCAGCGCTTTCTTCGGCGCTGGTTTTAATTGTAAAAGTGGGAACCGTGCGGAGATCTAAGCGGCGCTTGATTTCGGCCTTTGTAATCTTGCTGGAGAGCCCTTTGGCTGCTTCGATCACGTGGGGCGGGAAGGCGCTCGGTAGGTCATGCTTACAGCAAACAATGTCTAGATCGCCCGCTTCGTCGTCATTGCCGAGAATTTTGGCGACTCGACCCTGAGGGCGGCTCTGACCGAGGGGATAGCGCATCACTTCGATGTGCGCCAGCTGCTCTAGGGCCTCACCGATCTCTTCCGGGGCTTCCGGCAAATCAAGTTCAAATAACAGCCGATCGTCCAGCGGTGCGGCCCGGAATTCGCCATCTTCCGCCTGCTTAATCCGGGCCAAAACTGACGGATTCGACCGCTCCAAAATCACGCGCACTTCGCCTTCAGGACTGCGCCGCCGACTGCCTTCCTTCGTGACGCGCACGAGTACCCGATCGCCGTTCCAAGCGCTGTTCAGTTGGCTTTCGCGAATGTAGATGTCATCGCTACCTTCGGTGTCTTGGATCGCGAAACAAAAGCCCTTACTGGAGCAGCGCAATCGCCCTTCCACCACTTCATCTTGGACAATGCGGCGATAGCGTCCCCGTTCCTTTTCGACGATGCCGATTTTCTCCAGCCCATCCAAGGCCACCTGGAGGCGACGCAGACTTCGATCGTCCTGGCAATCCAGCTTTTGCTCAAGGGTCTTCGGGGCGACTAGCTTCTCCGGGGACAGATAGGCCAACAATTCGGCGATCGAGAATTCCATTGTGGCGCGTGATTCCTTTCTAAACTTTTGCGTGGGGGGTGGGGATTCGAAGGGGCTGACTCGAATCGACTGACTCAAATCGGCTGAAAATGCGTCGGAGCTACATCAGCAATTCGTCAATAGCGAATAGTCTCTTTTACCATCGAATCAGCGGCTTGGGCGATGAATCTAACCGATCGCCAAACACTCAGACTCTATAGTGCCGATCGGTGGGTGCGATGTCAATCGCTCGGGGCAAATCTTGCAGCGCAGACGTGCCGTCAAGATTCGGCGCTGCGCACCTTCTTAACGGGCTTAGTCTTAGTCTCAGTCTTGGGCGGTGCGGTGGCGGCGGATTCTGCGTGATCGCGGCGGCGGGGAATCGCATAGCTCCAAAAGTCCGAGGCCATTTCGGTTTGCGGGAAAATTGCGCGGGCTTCGGCCAATAAGTCACTGAGCTGGAGCGCGTTGCCGGGGGCGTAGCGGGGGCTGAAGTGGGTCATGATTAGGGTTTTGACCTGGGCGCTGAGGGCGACTTGGGCGGCCATGGTGGAGGTTGAATGCAGCCGCTGGAAGGCCATGTCGGCATCTTGGTGGGCGAAGGTGGCTTCGTGAATGAGCACGTCGGCATCCTGAGCAAGGGTAATCGCGTTTTCGCAGAAGACCGTGTCGGTGCAGTAGACGAACTTCCGGCCAATTTCCGTGGGGCCGCAGAGATCCGGGCCGTGGATGACCTGGCCATCTTCCAAGGTGATCGACGCACCATTTTTCAGTTTGCCGTAGAGCGGGCCGAAGGGAATGCCCAGGGCTTTGGCTTGTTCGACATCGAAGGTGCCGGGCCGATCGCGTTCCACCACCCGGTACCCATAGGCCGGAATCCGGTGCTTCAGCAGTTCGCAGGAAACGGTAAATTCGTCATCTTCAAACACCTTTCCGGGTTCGACCGCATGGACGCGCAGGGGATAGGCGAAGTGAGTGTGGGAATAGCGGCGGCAGGCTTTGATATAGTCATGCAGATCCGGGGGGCCGTAGAGATCAATTTGGTCAACATTGCCCGCGAGACCGCAACTGGCGAGGAGTCCCATCAGGCCAAAGATGTGATCGCCATGCATGTGGGTGACGAAGATGCGGCGAATCTGGCTCGATCTCAGGTCGCTTTTGATTAATTGGTGCTGGGTGCCCTCACCACAGTCAAATAGCCACAGCTCCGATCGCTGCGGCAACTTCATCACCACACCGGAAACATTGCGCGATCGGGTCGGAACACCGGAACTGGTTCCGAGGAAGGTAATTTCCACGCTGCACCGCCGAAGCCTGGGGCCTAAAACAAGAACTCCTCTATCCTGCCACAGCCGTTACATCGGGGGAACCGGATTGCATAATCGCGCGTCCTATGGCTTGTCTGCGTCGTCCCCGGTATTGGGGGGTAGATTGTCAAACGCGGCGGATGGCCCAAAATCCGCTATATTGGCAACGCTAATCATTCACCCAAAAACCTTCTAACCCTCATTCCTCACCTATGGCAGATGCAGCATTGCCTTTGGTATCGGGTAATCGGCGTTAGTGGTTGAGCTGATGTGTTGTTTCCATGTCGATCGATTGAGGCGGCTGTGATCTTTCCTGATTAGTTGGGATTACTGAGAGATCAGGAGTAGATTCCGGCGGATTTGTTGGCATTTGCGGATGCCATTGATGCCGCGACTCAATACCCTTAGTCAATATTTTTTCAGTCAAGGAGATGCTCGCCCATGACCACCCGATCGCTGATCCCGTGGCCCCTTCCCATTAACCGTCGGTTTGCACTGCTACCCCGGCGCTGTTGGCAGGCGCTGCTCCTATCCGGTGCTGGTCTAGCATTGTCAGCGGCCATGGCGACTTCCGCAGCAGCGGTCGAGATCCGCGTGGCGATCAAGCGCGATGCCGAACAAATCAATATCGGCAGCTCGGTGGACGCGATCGTGCAGAACGGCGAAGGTAAAACCGTCGGCGAAATCAAAGGCATGAACGGCTTTGTCGCCGAGCGGCAAGGTAATGTTGTGGCCATGGACAAATGGCGATCGGGCGTGATGACCGTCCAGCCGAAGGATGCGAATGGTGTGGTTTGGATTGGGGACAAATGGTATCGGGGGCGGGTGGTGATTGTGCCGACGGGGAATGGCCTGACGGCGGTCAACTGGGTGGATATTGAGCAATATCTCTACGCGGTGCTGGGCGGGGAGATGAATGGGAGCTGGCACCAGGAAGCATTGAAGGCACAGGCCGTGGCGGCGCGCACCTATGCCCTGCACAAGCAAGAGGGTTCCCGCAATGACTTGTATGATGTTTTGCCCAGTACCGCTTCCCAGGTTTATCGTGGCATTCAAGATGAATCCACCGGAACCCAGTTGGCGGTGAATAGCACGAAGGGTCAGGTGCTGACCTATAACGGCAAACTGATTTTGGCGGCGTTCCACTCTTCAGCGGGCGGGAAAACCGATAACGTGGAGGAAGTGTGGGTGCAGCCGTTGCCTTACCTGCGATCGGTGCAGGACTTTGACCAAGATGCGCCTGTATTCCGTTGGACGAAAAGTGTGACTCAAGCCGAACTGAGCAGTTTGTTTGGCTGCGGTGGTGGGACGGTGCAATCGTTTACGCCGATTCGGAAGTCGACGGGCGATCGGGTCAAGGTGATGCAGGTGAAGACAACCAGCGGTGCGACTTGTAACTATGATGGCGAGGAGATGCAGGGTAAGCTGGGTCTGAGGAGCAATAAGTTTGTGATTCAGCCGGTGTATAAACAGGTCGCAAGTAAAGATCCGAAGAAAACTCCAGCGGTGATCGATCGGTTTGAAGTCATTGGCAGCGGCTTTGGCCATGGGCTGGGCTTGAGCCAGTATGGGGCTTTGGGCATGGCGAAGAAGGGCTATAATTACCAGCAAATCGTGGCGCATTATTACCAGAAGACGAAACTGGCGGTGATTACGAAGTCTTAGGACGGCAACGCTTAGGACGTAACGCTTAGGACGTAACGCTTAGGATGCAAAACGTATGATTCCGACCGCAAGGGTGTATGGATTGCTAGTGGGGGCCGGGGCGATCGCGGTGCTCGTGGTTGCCCTATGGCCGGAATCCCTGGCGGCGGAGTTGCGGTTTTGGGCATCGCTATTGGTGCTGCTGGGGTTGAATCTCCTGATTTTGGGGGCAATGCTCTGGGATAGCTTGCAAGGGCGATCGCAGTTTGTCAAAGTCACCCGTGCTGCCCTGGGGCGGCTGTCGATCGGACGGGATAATCCGATCGCGTTGACCGTGGAAAATTCGGGAATCGGACTGACTCAGATCCGCATCCGTGATGGCTATCCCCAGAATCATTTCGTTGCTTCGACCGAACAGCTAGATGTGACCTTGGCAGGGCAGGCGACGGAAACGGTCAGCTACATGGTGAAGCCGACCCAGCGCGGCGAATATAACTGGGGCGTGCTGCAAGTCCGGCAACTGAGTCCTTGGGGACTGGCTTGGATGGAGCAGTCGTTGCCCCAGGCGCAGACGGTGCAGGTGTACCCTGACTTGATCGCCCTGCGTGTGCTCACCCTGAAACTCACCCTGTCCAATGCGGGGGCGCTGCGGCAAAAGCGGCGCTTGGGGATGGGCACCGAATTTACCGAACTGCGCGACTACAATGCGGGCGATGATCCGCGATTAATCGACTGGAAAGCCACAGCGCGGCGCGATCGGCCCCTCGTGCGTGTCCTGGAACCGGAGCAAGAACAAACGCTGATCATCCTGCTCGATCGGGGCCGCTTGATGACGGCGCAGGTGCAGGGGTTAGCCCAATTTGACTGGGGCTTGAATGCGACATTGGCCTTGGCGTTGGCGGCGCTGAACCGGGGCGATCGGGTGGGTGTGGCGGTGTTTGATCGGACGATTCACACTTGGATTCCGCCGCAGCGGGGTAATACGCATCTGAATCACTTGCTCGATCGCCTCACGCCAATTCAGCCAGAATTGCTTGAACCCGACTACTTCGGTGTCGCCAACGTCCTGGCGACGCAGCAAAACCGTCGGGCTTTGGTGGTAATGATTACGGATTTGGTTGATCAGACCGCTTCAGCGGAACTGCTTCAGGCGCTCAGTCGGATGGCCCCGCGCTACCTGCCATTTTGCGTGACCCTGCGGGATCCAGAAGTCGATCGACAGTCTGTAACCTTCACCCTCGACCTTGAGCAAAACTACGAGCGGGCGGTGGCCTTGGATTTATTGACCCAACGCCGTAAAGCCTTTGCTTTGCTCCAACAGCAAGGCGTATTAGTCCTGGATGCGCCTGCGAATCAGCTCTCGGATCAACTGGTTGATCGCTACCTCCAGCTCAAGCTCAAAAATCGGATCTAAAAATTTTGCCTCGATCGCATTTCCCATGCTGGAATTGAATTAAATCAATGAACGATCTGCATTTAGTCAGTGCTTCCGGTATTTCCGAATACAAATCCAACGCGCCGGGGATCAAATAATAGTCTCGTGTCCTAGAGTCAAATCACCAAAATCTTTCTAGCCCCGAGAGGGGCTTTTTTATTGGATTTAATTTCGCATTTCGTAGAGTTCGAGGGTGCGGCCATTACGATCTTTGACCAGGAAACCGAGGGGTCGTTCTTGTTCGATTTTGTACTTCAACCCGAGATACTGTACCCGCATGAGTACTTGCTCAAGGCCGTCGCGATCGAAGCTGATATGCCGATCGCGCCCACCGTTGCCGAGACTTGCGCCTGTGACGATGTGGAGTTGGGCGTTTTTTCGCAGTTGGTACCAGAGTCCTTGGTCGGCGGTACTGGGCGCGGCCAAACGACTGGGGGTACTCATCATTAATGGATCCACGCCCCCGATCGATTGTTCGTAGTTATAGTAGTAATGCAAGGGGATATCGGCGGAAGCCAGATTCAGCAAGCCTTCGTAGAAGTCGCGGGCTTGGTTCAAGTCCGACACCATGATCGTGTAAACCTTCGGGGCATTGCTGAGGAACATCCACATCGCGCCGCCATAGGCCGCCAGCAGTAGCACCATGATCCCCTGGGTGGAAAATAAATTGTCCCCCAGCGCTGACCAAATTGACGCGATCGGGAGCGATGGAACAGACCAGATAGCCACCATGAAACCTGCCTTTACTTCGGTGTTCGAGCGGATGTGCAATACAGCTCTATTCTAGCCAAGGCCGCTGTGATCAGGGCAATTGACCGGAATTATTGGCTCAGAGGATCTAAAAGTAAAGCGATCGGGACGGCCATTCTGTGATTTAACTTTAGGCATATTTGTCTTTAGGCATACTTGTCTTTAGGCCCATCAATGTCGTTCGGCATCATCGTTCAATTTATCTGTCTTAATCTGTCGTGCCCATTCCAGTTTTCCCTGAAGCTAATCACCCGATCGTCAAGTCCCTGGCGCAGCAGAGCGATCACGAATTACTCAGTCTGTTCCAGCGCTATCCCGAAACAGGCCAGTATTTTGTCGCTCTGTTTTGTCGCTATAGCCCGATGATCTATCCGGTGGTGCAACGTACTGCCCAATCCCCGGTTCGGGCCGACTATCTCTTTGCCTTGGTTTGGCGCTATCTCTTCCATGAGCTGATGGGCCTTGATCTCAAGCAGCTCCAAGCGGGCCTGAACTTCCAAGCCTGGTTGCTGAATAAAACCGCAGCACAAATTAATCAAGTCAATCTGCCCGCCCTGGAAGACATCCACTATGACATGAAAGCTGCTGCGCCGCCCTTCTGGTGCTACCTCGATCGGGCCTTGGATGAAATGCCGCCGGATCTGCGGCTGATCGTCGTCATGTCCCAGACCTTCAATTGGAGCGAAACCCGGATCGCCGCTTACCTGCAAGCCGAGGGAGAAAATATTTCGCCAGCAGGGGTAAAGCAGCGCTTGGAGCAGGGCTATGAACTGCTAGAGAAGCATTTGCCGGAAGATATTCGAACAATTTATCTGCAAGGGAACCGGAGCCGCTAACGATCGGTCAAACAACAGCGATCAGCCCGCAACGATCCGTCAAACTTCGTGATTGGTCAAACTTTTTGTGCCATGGTGCGGTTTTTGGCGCATCTTATGTAGAGGGCCGTTCATTTGTCTGCGCCGCCTTGCGCTGATGCCTAAAACTCAGCCTTCCCAGCCGACTCTGGAGCCAAAAGAAAGATGTTGTGGTTTGACCATCCGAAACAGTGGAAATATACTTTGTTGGCGAGTGCCGTGGCGATTTCCTGTTGGGGGTTGCCGTTGTCGTTGACGGCCCAGGCGGGGGATTTGAATCGGCAGTTGGCGATCCCATTGAATAATGGCACGCTCAAGTCGCAGCGCCGGGAAGCCGATCGGTTGATGCAATTGGGCGGCGAACAGCGACGCAAAGGCACGTTTGCGAAGGCGATCGATGCTTGGCAGTCGGCTTTAGCGCTGTATCGTGATCTAAAGGATGTCGAAGCCCAAGGGGTGGTCTATGAGTTCCTCGGTGGGACTTATCTGGACATGGGCCAGTATGTCGAAGCCGAAGATGCGATGCGGCGGCGGTTGGCGATCGCCCGTGACCTGAGCGACTACCAAGGCCAAATCTATGGCGCGAATAATTTAGGCAATCTCCTGTTGCAGCGCAGTCAGCCCCGTGAGGCGGAAGCCTTATTTGCCGAAGCATTGGAAATTGCGAAGAACGTCAAGAATGACGGCGGAATTGGGCTGTCCTACAGCAATTTGGGCTTGGCGGCTTACAGCATGAACAACCCGGCTGAAGCCGTGCGCTACTACAACCAAGCCACGACCTATCGGAGCCTTGCCCAGGATGTGATGGGTGAAGCGAATACGCAGAACAATCTTGGGGATGCTTACCGGGCGATGAGCGACTATCGCCAGGCGGCGGGAGCTTATCAGATGGCGTTGGTGCTGTCACGGCGGAGCCTCGATCGGCTGTCGGAAATTCGGGCCTACGAAGGGCTGGGCTATGCCTATGAGGGGATGGGCTTGGGTTCGGTGGCGGTGGATTACTGGAAACAGCGGCTCGATCTGGCCCGTAAGGATGGCAATGGTGTTGAGGCGCTGGAGGCGTTGCGGGTGATTGCGGCTTACTATCGTCGCAATAATGACCCGATCAACACTGCAAACTACTACCAGCAGGCGATCGCCACGGCAGAGATGATCGGCGATCGGCAAACGCTCCTAGTTGTGCAGCGGCAGCTTGAGGATCTGCGCCTGAAGGAATTGGTCAAGCAGCAGCCTGCACCACGCGGGCACTAAGTGGTTTCAATGTGCGGGTTTCAATGCGCGGGTTTCAATGCGCGGTTGTCAACGTGATTACCGTAACCTCCGGCGGACAAAACAATCTGCCGGGGGGATAACTGCCGAGGCCCCGATTAACGTAGAGCTGATTCTCACCGACGCGGTGGTAGCCCTGCACCCAATCCCAGTTCTTGACTACCCGTAGGCACGATCGCAAGCCCGGAATACGTTTCTGGAGATTTGTGGGAAGCTGGCCGCCGAATCTCGCCGCGATCGCGGCGAGATTACCAATTCCCGGCAACACGAGCTGGCCGCCATGGGTATGACCAGAGAGTTGTAGATCCACCCGCCATTGCTGTAAAACGGCGGCGCTGTCAGGGTTGTGGGACATCACCAGGCGCGGGATGGTGGGTGCTACGGTTTCGAGTACGGGGCCGGGTTGGAAATCCCGATGCCAAAAGTCGGCTAAGCCGATGAGCGCTAAACCTTCGCCGCAGGGATAGGTGACTTCATTCCAGAGCACGGGAATACCGACGGCGGTGAGCGCAGCGGTGATGTCGCGTTTGGCGTGAGGATAGATCAAATCATGATTGCCCAGGCAGGCGAAGGTGCCGTAGCGGCTCCGGAGGCGAGCGAGTTGTGGGGCGAGCTGGGCGATCGGTTCCGGATTGCGCGAGACATAGTCTCCCGTGAGCAGAATTAGATCCGCCTGGGCTTGGTTCGCGGCGACGATCGTTGCATTCAACTGTGCCTCAGTCAGGAGAAAGCCGTCGGCGTGGAAGTCGGAGAGTTGGACAACTTTTAGGCCGTTGAGCCGATCAGGCAGACCCTGCAGGGCGATCGTCCGTCGGTCAATTTGAAGTTCACTGAATAGCAGCATGGTGCAAATGACAATTTCCGATATGCCCTAGGAGAGGTCTGGTACAATACAGTCTAATTGTTGTGTCTAGCTGTGATTACCGTTGAGCCAGTCTTTAGATCTGCCTAAGGTAGATGATTTAGTCCAAGAGCTTGCCGCCATTCAGCAAACCGGATCGCGTCGGATTGCGATCCTGGGGTCGCGCCATGTGCCGATTACCCACCAAAAGCTGATTGAGATGATGATTTATGCCATGGTTTCCGAAGGCAATCGGATCATTACGTCTGGCTCAACCGGAACCAATTTTGCGGCGATTCGGGGGGCCCTGCGGGCGGATCCGAGTTTGCTGACGGTGATTTTGCCCCAGAGCTTGGATCGGCAGCCGCCGGAGTCCCAAGAGCAGCTCTCGAAGGTGATGCATCTGGTGGAGCATCCGGAGAATGATCTGCTTTCCCTGGGTGAAGCCAGTGCGATGTGCAATCAGGAAATTATTGCCCGCTGTCAGCAGTTGATTGGCTTTGCGTTCCACGACAGTCACACGGTGTTGCAGACTTGCCGGGATGCGGAGGAGCAGCGCAAAGTGGTGACGCTGTTCTATTTTGATTAAGTTAGGTTGTGTTGCTGGAAAAATTAGGTTGAGTTTATGGATTTGGGTCAAATTGCGATGAAACCGTTGTTGCTCATCGCGATCGCGGTGGCGGCAGCGACGGTGTATTTGCCGTTTTTGGTGGTGGGCGCGGCGCGGCTGAAGGCGGGCTATGACGTGAATGCGCCGCGTGCCTTGTTCGACCAGTTGCCGGATTGGGGGAAGCGGGCGACTTGGGCCCACCAAAATGGTTGGGAATCCTTTGTGCTATTCACAGCGGCGGCGCTGATGGCCTACGTTGCAGGCGTGGATTCGGGTTCGGCGCGGGTGGCCTTGGGCGCGTATTTGGTGGCGCGGGTGATGTTTGCGGTGTTTTATATCGGCAATATTGGCTTGCTACGATCGCTGATGTTTGGCATTGGTACGGCCTCTATTTTTACCTTGATGAGCGAAAGCATTCGGGCGGCGTTGGCCGCAGGCTAGCGGGCCGATCGGCGCGATGATGATTGGGATTTGACTTGATTATTGGAGGATTGTTCAATCATGGCTGGAACTTATTCGTTTGATATTGTGAGTGAATTCGATCGCCAGGAGCTGGTCAACGCGGTCGATCAGGCCAACCGTGATATTGGGAGTCGCTATGACCTGAAAGATACGGCAACCACGTTGGAGCTGGGCGATGAAGCGATCGTCATCGTGACCAACAGTGAAATGACTCTGCAATCGGTAACGGATGTCCTGTCCCAGAAAGCGGCGAAACGGAATCTATCGCTGAAGATTTTTGACTATGGGACGATCGAATCGGCTTCTGGTAACCGTGTCCGTCAAGAAGTGAAATTGAAAAAAGGGATCAGCCAGGAAATCGCCAAGCAGATCAGCAAGCAGATCCGCGATGAATTTAAGAAAGTTCAGGCTTCGATTCAAGGCGATGCGGTGCGGGTGAGCGCCAAGTCGAAGGATGACCTGCAAGCCGTGATGCAACAGCTCAAGCAGGAAGATTTCCCGGTGGCGCTGCAATTCACCAACTACCGATAGCTTCGGCTGTCGCTCAGCTAGCTTAATCCTCGGTTAGTTGAGTGAGCTGTGTCGGGCTTCGGCGTGGCTCAGCCCTCCCGACCATTCAGTGGGTTGAGCGTCAGCCGAAACCCACGGCCCACACATCTCGACCATTCAGTGGGTTGAGTCGGGCTTCGGCGAGGCTCAGCCCTCGGTTAGTTGAGTCGGGCTTCGGCGAGGCTCAGCCCTCCCGACCATTCAGTGGGTTGAGCGTCAGCCGAAACCCACGGCCCATACATCAGCTTTTCAATTGCCAGAGACAAGTATCTGAGTCGCGATAGGCCGTTGTAAGCGGCATGAGCGGTTCCATCCGATCGCCGTACTTTGCTTGCAGGGCTTCTCGCAGCACCTTGGATGGCGTGAAAACATAACGATCGCTAAATTCACCGCGTTCGGTTGCGGCGGCAATGCCTTCCTGGGCTTCGGATTCCAGGCTGAACTGGAATTGGGTTTCGGGTTTGACGAGGCGGGCGAGGGAAATCACGTTGCTCAGGGCATGGTCGAAGAAGGGGCCACCGGTGCCGTCGCTGATCACTAAGGGACGCGGCGATCGGTTAATCTGCTGGGCGATCGCGGGGTTGCATTCACTGAAGGCTTTGTTCCACCAACTGCTGGCCTGGGCGTAAGCGCCCCCAGAGTACACCCCAAGGCTAATCAGCGCGATCAAGGCACCGTTCCAAATCCATTGCTGCGGCAGGCGGCGAAAATGCCGATCGCCGATGCGACTGCCCAGCAGATACCCCACGGCAATGTGCATTCCCACGTAGCTGGGCAGCAAATAGCGCGATGGCAAAATCCCGTATAGGCTCTCCCGCAAGAGTCCCAGCGGTAATCCCAGAATCAACAATCCGACAAATAACCATTCCCTCACGCGGGTTTCGCGCTGCATTCGGTAGATCGCGATCGCGACTAACAATGCACATAAGCCTGACAGTGCGACTAAAGTCACGGCCATCGGTAGGCCATGCTGAAACGTGGTGTTGAAATCGAGGAACGATCGGCGAAATAAACTAAACCAATTTTTTGCGGCTTCAGTGAGGCTAAAGGCAGTTTGGGTGCCGTCTTCTTGGATCATGACTCGCCGCGTGAGGAAAATCCAGGCCCAAGGCATAAAGCCTAATAGGCTTAAACTGACTGTGATCCCAAAGCGTTTCCGGATACCCTGATCGCGCCAGTGCAACAAAATCGCGTACAACCCATAACCCGCGAGCGGAATTGCTGCAAGAAAATGGGCGTAGAGGCTGCCAGTCATGGCTAATCCGGCCCCAAGCCAAGCTCCCCAACGGTTCACCCGCACTGCCCGCAACATTGCCGCTCCGGCCAAAATTGTCAAGAAACACCACAGCGCATACATCCGGGCTTCCTGGGCGAATAGGAGTTGCACGGGGGAAATGGCAATCAGGGCAGTCGTACAGAGGGCGATGCGGCGGCGCTGAAACAGCTCGATCGCCAACCAATAGGTCGCAGGCATCAAGGCGATCCCACAAAGCACCGAAAAACTCCGAATGCTTACAGTTGAACTGCCGAACAACTTTGTCCAGCAGTGCATCACCAAAAAGTAGAGCGGGGTGATGTGGGCATCTTCTGCCGCTAACCCCTGTAAGACTGTGCCAATGCCATGGGTCGGCGTGAAGCGCTGAAAAGACTGGAGCGTGGCCGCAGTGACGAGATGGTCAGGGCCGATCGCTTGATAGATTTCTTGGGTCGTGTAACCGAATATGCGAATTGCAGAGTAAACCTCATCCCCCCAATAAACAATGTGATCGAGGTTCGCAACACGAAATAGAATGCCGATCGCAATGGCAAAGATGATGCAAAAGTAGTACATCAGATGATTCCAGGAATAATGTCGCAAAATCCGACGGAAATTCAGTGAGCGCAAGCGTGAAGGCCAATGCCACTCGGACAAAACTCCTGTGTCCAGTGTCGCTAGTGCGCCCAGCGGCAGACCCATGCACTCTTTGATTGAAGCATGATGTATTTTTTGCGACATCCATCCACTTGTATAAAAAATACGGAGAGATTTTAGGGGTGGGATATGTCTGGAGATAGATGGGTGATGAATGGTTCCCCGATTCAGTGAAGCCTGACTTCGCCATCGATGGCAATCTCAAGGCGTATATATGGTCGATGCCTGTAACAAAGCCCTCGCGATACTCAGAGCGTCGCGAGGGCAAATTGAGATGATGAATTTTCTGTAGAACCGGGAACTCGGCAAACTCAAACTAAATGCCGAGACTAAATGCCGAGACGTTGGTAAATTACGTCCAAATGCTTCAAATGCTGGGTCGCATCAAAGCATTCAGCGATTTCAGCGGTGGACAGTAGACCCGTCACTTCTGCATTCGCCTCGATTTTGGTGCGGAAGTTGCCGCCTTCGCGGTTCCACTCGCTCATCGCACAATCCTGCACGATCGCATAGGCGGCTTCGCGCTTCATGCCTTTGCTGATCAAAGCCAATAGCACTCGCTGGCTGAAGACCACGCCGCCATAGAGGTTCATGTTGCGCTTCATGTTGTCAGTATGTACTAACAGATTCGCAACCAGATCCGTGGTCTCCTTCAGCATGAAATGCACCAGGATGAAGGCATCGGGGAAAGCGACTCGCTCAACCGAGCTGTGAGAAATATCCCGTTCATGCCAGAGCGCGACGTTTTCCAGTGCCGATACGGCATAGCCCCGCACGAGGCGGGCCATTCCGGTCAGGCGCTCCGATCGAATCGGGTTGCGCTTGTGGGGCATCGCGGAAGACCCTTTTTGGCCCTTGGAGAAATATTCTTCGACTTCCAGTACGTCGGTGCGCTGCTGGTTGCGGATTTCTACGGCAAAGCGTTCCATGGAAGCGGCAATCAGGGCCAAACCGTTCATCAAGTCGGCATGACGATCGCGGGAAATCACCTGGGTCGAAGCCGCATCGGGTTCGAGTCCCAGGCGTTTGCAAGTCAGCGCTTCAATCTGCGGATCGATATTCGCGTAGGTCCCAACTGCGCCGGAGATCTGTCCCACGGCGATGCCTTGTTTGAGGGCAATCAAGCGATCGCGGTTGCGCAGCATTTCCGCCAGCCACCCCGCCAGCTTGAAGCCAAAGGTAATCGGCTCCGCGTGAATCCCGTGGGAACGCCCAATCATCAATGTATCGCGGTGGGCCGTCGCCTGGGTGCGAATCGCCGCAATGCAAGCCTCCAGCTGCTGCATCACCAGTTCCATACTGGCGACAATCTGCAAGGATAGGGCTGTGTCCAATACGTCAGAGCTGGTCATGCCCAGGTGAATGTAGCGGCCCGCATCACCGACGTATTCATTGACGTTGGTCAGGAAGGCGATCACGTCGTGTTTGACTTCTTTTTCGATCTCAAGGATGCGATCGACATCAAACTTTGCCTTGGCCTTGATTTCTGCCACTGCCGCTGCCGGAATGTAGCCGAGTTCTGCCTGTGCTTCACAGACAGCAACCTCTACTTCCAACCAGGTTTGGAATTTGTATTGGTCGCTCCAAATTGCGCCCATCTCGGGCAGGGTATAACGTTCAATCAAGGTGTTTGGCCGGATAAATACGACAGCCTGATATTGTACCGTCTCGGGTGTCACCGCTCAAGCTAGGATCGATCAGGAGTCAGCTGATCGGGGAATTGCGCGATCGGGTTATGTGCGTGATAGATTCGGCGCAGTGACTTCGGGGAAACTGGCAAAGTTACGGCGCACCCAATTGATGCCGACTTCATTATTGAGCTTGATTTTCTGTCGGTGGTCGGAATAAGTCTTTTCCAAAATATTACGGTCTTGATCCAAGACCGTGGTCGCTAAGTCAATAATGTTTTGTTTAGCGAACTTGAATAAAGGACTTTTAGCTTTACCGTAGAGCAAGACGTAGGTGCGGCTGTGGGTTACGGATTCCGGGAGCATGACGTGAACTTGGCGGATACTGCCGATCGCGGCTTCGCCCCGAAAGATGACCAATGATGGAAAATGGTTTTCCAAATGGGCTTCCAAAACCTTGGGCATGAGTAACACCGCTGGATTTTGGCGAATTTCCTGGAATGTGGGTTGGCTCCGGGGCATGTCATAGTAGGCGTGGGAACTCAGACCGTTGTCGATAAACTGTTTGAACTCGACCGATTCGATGCGAAAGAGCGATCGGTGGGTGCCATTCTGGTGGTTATAATCATGCATGATCAGCAGCAGATTGAGTAGATCAGTTCTGATCCTGATGTCTTCAGAAATACCGAGAAATTCATAATCTTGGGCAATTTCATTGGCGATCGTGGGAATTGGCAGCGCCGGTTCCGCAGGACCATAACTCCAAATAAAATCTCCTTGAATAATTAGTGGCAATGGTTCTAATTGTGACAGCGTCTGCTGATTAGCACCCGGTAAAACTGTACAACCTGTGCCATCAAAGGCTAGCGCGTGGTAGGGACAAACGACTTTGCCATCTTCGCACCAGCCTTCGGAGAGCATCGCGCCCATGTGGGGACAGGCATTGGGTAAGGCTTGAATGATCCCTGTGGCATCTTGCCAGAGGACATAATCTTGGCCGAGGAGGGAAACCTTGAAGGGCTGATGCGGCTTTAGCATGGACTTGTGGGCAATCAGCCAAGGTGCACCCGGTAGCATCGATCGCAGTGCCGTTGCTGCCATAATATTCTCCAAGATGTAAAATTATGAGGAATCCGTCGTGTTTCTAAAATATGACACAATCCTCACGATCGTCAATAAATAAGTCATCAACGCGCCAGTTAAAATCACAAAAAGTAACTTCACCCTTGCGCCGTGAGCCTAAACAGCAGCGGAGTAAGGAGCGGGTTGAAGCAATTTTAGATGCGGCGGCGGCGGTGTTCGATCGCTTGGGCTATGATGTGGCCACGACCCATCAGATTGCGGCGGAAGCGGGAGTGGCGATCGGGTCGCTCTATCAGTTCTTTCCCGATAAGGCGGCAATTTTTCGGGCGATGGAGTTGCGTCATTGGGAGCGTGTGCGAGCGATGTGGGCGACGACGGATGTGGAGACAATCGTGCAGTTGCCGTTGCGCGAGATGATTCAGCTGTTGGTGCAAAGTGTTGAGGCGTTATTTGCGAATCCGGTGTCGCGGGTGGTATTTATTCAGTTCTTTGTGGCGCGGCCGATTTTTCAGGAAATCGATGATGGCATGACTCAGGAGGCGATCGGCTTTATGGCGAACATTCTGCGCCATCGGAATCCGCAGCTGTCGGATGCCCAGCTTCAGCGCTTAGGCGAGGTTTGTGTGACGACGAGTAATGCATTGACGCTCTCGATTCTACGCAATCCTGATCCGACTTATCAAATTGAAATGCGGCAGGAGGTTGAGGATTTACTGGTGGCTTATTTAAGTCCGTATATGAAGCCGGACGACGATAAAGATGTAATGAAAGTAATGAAATGTCCCCATTGCCGATCGGCCCAACTTTCCAGAAATGGCTATCGGCGTGGCAAACAATGTTACCTTTGTAAGGATTGTAGGAAACAGTTTGTGAGTGGTTAGGCGTGATGTCGGTTATGACTATGATTGATAGAGAACAGCGCGCTCAATTGTAGCGCTACTGCATTCGATCGATGGTGCGGTACTGGATGGCCTCGGCGACATGTGCTGGCTGTAGCTTTTGCGCTCCCGCCAAATCCGCGATCGTGCGTGCGACCTTTAGGACACGATCGCTGGCCCGTACGGATAAGCCTAATTTCCGAATCGCCCCTTCCAGCATTTGTGTTCCCGCTGCATCTAAAGCACACCATTCGCGTAAATGGCTACTTTGCATGTCCGCGTTGCATTGGAGCTTCGTCCCTTGGAACCGTTGATTTGCCACTTCTCTCGCGGTTTGGACCCGTTGACGAATACTCGCCGAATTTTCGCCCATCGCTTTTTGCGTCACTTCTTCGGGTTTTAAGCGGCTCACCCGCACTTGCAAGTCAATGCGATCCATCAAGGGGCCAGACAGTTTAGCCCAATAGCGATCGCGGGAATTCGGTGAACAGGTACAAGGCTGAACTGAATCGCCATAAAAGCCGCAAGGACATGGATTGGTACTAGCGATTAAGGTGAATTGAGCCGGGAATGTGACAGATTGTTTGGCGCGTGAAATGCTGACGTACCCGTCTTCTAAAGGCTGGCGCAAAAATTCTAAAACATCGCGTTTGAATTCAGTCATTTCATCGAGAAAAAGTACGCCCCGGTGAGAAAGTGAGATTTCGCCCGGGCGCGGATAACTGCCGCCGCCAACTAATGCAGCCCCAGAGGCGGAATGGTGCGGACTCCGAAAAGGGCGTTGTCCAACTAATTCACCTTTTTCTTTGAGCAGTCCAGCAACGGAGTGAACTTGGGTGATTTCTAAGGCTTCTTCAAAGGTGAGTTTGGGTAAGATTCCGGGTAAACGCCTAGCCAACATGGTTTTCCCACTTCCGGGAGGTCCGACGAAAATCAAATTATGGCCACCCGCTGCGGCAATTTCCAAAGCCCGTCGGGCTTGGGATTGACCTTTGACATCGCGTAAATCAAATCCTGAAAATGCCGATTGCTGCAAAACAGTTGCGCCATCAACGACCGTTGGTTCTACCGATTCTGGATTGCTTAAAAATGCCCCTACCTCGGTTAAATTCGGCAATCCAAAGACAGAGATCCCTTTCACGACTGCCGCTTCGCGGGCATTGTCGATCGGGACAATGATTTTTTTGAAGCCCAATTTCCGGGCGGCGGCAGCGATCGCTAAAACGCCACTGACAGGGCGCAGACTGCCATCGAGGGATAGTTCACCGAGGAATAAATAATCTTCTAACCCTTCCGTCGTGATTTGTTCGTAGGAAGCGAGGATACCGATCGCGATCGGCAAATCAAAACTTGGCCCTTCTTTGCGAAGGTCAGCGGGCATAAGACTAATTACCACCCGACGTAGGGGAAAGGCAAATCCGGCATTTTTAATTGCTATTTTGACCCGTTCTTTCGATTCCTGCACGGCGCTATCTGGCAACCCCACGATTACGGTTGCTGGCAGCCCGTTGGCAATATCAACCTCAACGCCGACTTTCACCGCATCAATACCGATTAATGATGCGCTCCAAATTCTTGCCAACATCTGCTTGCCTCATCCGCTGATCATGGATTGGCAAATGAACCCTAGGCTTGATATCCAGCCTCATCATGCCCGAAATATTCGGAAAACTATCAGCTTCAGTTGGATTTCTCTGTAACCAATCTTAATGTTAGACTAAAGATCCATAAAAACGCTGCTCGGAAACCCTTATCCAGTCTTGACTTAAAACCTAATACCGATAGATCCACCCTCCACCCTGTCAGCGAGCTTACGAAGTCTATGCCCGTTCCCGATCGTATTGCCTTAATGTCCCAGGCAGAATATGCCAAGCATCTCCGTCCGTTGTTACCCCCCGAAGCCTTCAAGCCCGATCGGAGCAAGATTTGGATTCAGTTGATTAATGTCGCGATTTTGATTTGTGGTTGGATTTTGGCGCGAGATCTTGATCAATGGCGTTGGCCGCTATTGTATTTGCCGTTTGCGGTAGTGATGGGTAACAGCATCACTGTTTTGATTTTTTCAACGCATGAAATGCTCCATAGCGGTGCAGTCCGCAATTCGATCGCTCGATCGATTATCGAATTCTTTGGTTGGACCATGTCCTGGATTCCACCAACTTACTGGAAAGCGGTACACCATCGCGAACACCACGGCGCATGCGTTCTCGACTGTGAACGCCACGCGCACCGCCACC
>JBJORF010000078.1:0-22156 GCA_046049545.1 Cyanobacteriota bacterium
TGGAGCAGGTTTCTTGGCTCGATGCGATCGAGTTTTGTGCGCGATTGAGTCAGCGGACTGGGCGGGAATATCGGCTACCGAGTGAGGCGGAGTGGGAATATGCTTGTCGATCGGGAACGAATACACCGTTTTACTTTGGTGAGACGATTACGCCGGATTTGGCTAATTATGATGGCAACTATACCTATGGCGATGGGCCGAAGGGCGTATATCGCGAAGAGACGACTGAGGTGGGGCAGTTTCCTGCGAATGGCTTTGGTCTCCATGACATGCACGGGAATGTGCGGGAATGGTGCATGGATCATTGGCATAGCAGCTATGATGATGCGCCAACCGATGGCAGTGCATGGATCGACAAAACGGCTGAAACGACTGCTGAAAGGGTGTTAAGAGGCGGCTCCTGGCTCGGCATTCCGAGGAATTGCCGTTCGGCCCAGCGCGTCTATCTTGTTGCGTCCACCGCCACCGCCTACTTCGGTTTTCGCGTTGTTTGTGTTCCCCCAGGACTCTTCTAGCCCTTTTCCCTCTTGCCTTTTAGCCCTCTGCTCTTTGTCTTTTTCACTTCTTCTCTTCTCCCGCGTAGCGGGATCGATTTTTTTAAGGTTTTGCAGAAGCGTTCCCTATTCCCCAGCTCAGGCCCAGATGATTCGCGATCGGGCGTTCGGTCATGGGGATTTTGTTCTGAATTGGGGCATTGAGCAATCGGGCTTGCCCCTGCACCGCTTGCACCAAACTGACGGAACCACCCCCGTCGAGATTCAGCGCTTGGGACACCCCGAGCCGCTGCAACAACGGCACCGTTTGGGCGATCGTCATGCCTTCGCTATACCAGGGCTGTTTACCGTCGATCACGATGAGCCACAGGGTTTTGCCGCTGTTATCGGTGGCGACGATCGTCCGGGGGTAGGCTTTATCTTTTGGCGACGCATTGGAGAGGGGCTCACCATTTTGCAAAATCAGCTCATTGCCGGAGAGGCCATTGACGGTACCGCTGGGACAATTGGGTTGGGCCAGGATTTGGGCTTGGTTTTGCGCATCGAAGCAGATAACGGGCCAAGTCGGAACAGCGCCGCTGGAATAGACCTGCCCCCCGCTGGCGGCGTAACCAACAGCATTGGTCCGATCGCCGCTACGGGGATAGTAATTCCAAGGTGCCGCTTCACGGAAAGGGTAGAAGAAGCTGGCATTCACGGCCAGGTCTTGGTTGTAGCGTTGGAGAAATTCGCGGGTGGTGAGGGCATTCAGCTCATTGCCGTCAGCACCGGGCGTTCCGGGCGTGACGAGGAGCTTGAGTTGGGGGTAGGTGAGGTCGATTTTGACAATATGGACAACATTGGGGCGCGGTGTCGTCAAAATGCGCCGCTCATAGATTGCCCCCGGTGCAAGATTCACGCTGAGGGGAACAGGTGCCGGACGCTGAAAATAGCCCCAACTGTGCAGCGCGATCGGCAACCCCAACAGCAGCCCAATCAAACTCTGAATCCCCCAACTGCACCAGCATTGCATGGAACTAATGCGCGCGATCGCGGGTAGCGGAGATTGGGGCTGCGACATAGAATGGGGGGTCAGCTAAGGCAACTTGGATCGGGTGTCATTGATCGTCATCTTCGCCACGGCTTGCGACTTTCAGGGGCGTTTTCTATAACGTTGTTATGACAATAGAATATACCTGATTGCTTTACATGAAATTCGGCATTGTCACCGGAAGCATAACAGAATTTGCTCTGGCGACTCTGGATGGAAGCGATCGGCCTCTTGGCCTTTATCCACGAACATACCATTAATCAGCTAACCTACTGCGACATTCAGGGCAACGGCACGATCATAATTTTGAAACATGAATTGATATACAAATAACAAATGCTAGGACTCAGTATTACCGCGATCGGACTACGCCCTTTAGCCGACTGATTGGCGATCTTCAAGACCTTACGACCGCTGATGGAACTAGAGTTTCTGGAGTTGGTCTGCGTCGACGTCTCGACCCCCTCCGGCCCAAAACTTGGCAAGTCTACGCTGACTTCATCGCCACCCACCACGTTTTAGCGATTTCGCTGCATCCACCACTACAGCGGGAATGCGATCGCCAAACTTTGGCCCAGGCTTTGGCGCAAATGCAAGCGTTTCTGCATGTCCCAGTCGATCTAGATGGCAACAGGAGTATCTCGTCACCGACGAAAGTTTACCGATCGCGCACCAGCGATTCCAGCGACTGGCCCATGGGCCATCTAAAATGGGGAAAGAATTGAGGGCTTGAGTTGTGATGGCGATGCGATGGATCGTGCTGCTGTTGGTATTTACGGCAAGTACCGAGGTCTTTGGGCAGTTGATTTATGGGGCGCTGGGCGAACCGATCGGCAGTCCAACGGGCAATTACGGCCTGCTGCTCTACGCGTTCCTTTGCGGCGCGGCGAGCAGTGCGACCGGGATTCGGCGACGCTGGGCGTTACCACTGAGTCATGCCTGCACCGGTGGAATTCTCGGCTTTTATAACGCCGGAATGCTGACGGACAAAAGCCCACAGTGGGCCACGATCGGTGCGGTGCTCGGCATTGGGCTGGGCTGGTGGCTGACAGGCTGGAGCAAGCGTGGCTCAATTTTCGCAGCTTTGCGGGGATTGCAGTTTCTGGTGGCGACGGCTTTAACCAGTGCGCGGTTTGCGGCGACTTGGGCAGCGGCGTTTGCCAGTGGCACGATCGGATTCATGGGTTTAAGTGTGGGCCAAGGTTGGGGCTGTATCTTCATCGGGTTGGGACTATTTTTCATCCGCAACGGCAGCAAAATCTTTTGGCAAGATTGGCTTTTTCCGGTAGAGTGAAGGCCAGTTTGCGCGATGTATTTGTGGGGGGCGACGGGTTATGGTGAGTTGGATTACGATCGTGGCGGGGGCGATTATCGCGATTCTAGTGCTGCTGTGGCTGATCAAAGTGATTCAAGCCACAGTCAAAACGGCGGTAATCATTGCCGCGATCGTCTTTGCCTTAAACTTCTTCGGCATTGGGCCAGGGAATTTGGTGCAGGCGCTATTCAACTTGGTCTTGGGCGCGACAACCGGGCAGGCAAAATAATTCAACCACCAGTTAAACTGCCCCTCAATTCCGGGGCAGTTTCCCGACTCTTATCGCATCGTCACCTTGACCAGCGCGGCTTTGATTTCCGGTGGCAGCTTGCGGAACGCCCGCCCCTTTTGCCAATCCACCGCCACCAAAGTCACCTGTCCCGAAACGTGCAGGATTTCATAATTGCGCGATCGAATTTCATAATCCCACACTAACCGAATGCCCGTCATATCCTGCATCCGACAGCGGACGATCGCGCCTTCGCCCATGCGGATCGCCCGATGGTAACGCAACCCCAAATCAACCACAGGTAATTCACAACCGAGATCAACCAAATCCCGATATTCTACGCCAACGGCGCGCAACGCTTCAATTCGCGCTTCCTCCATCCAGGTCAAATAAGCGCCATGCCAGACCACACCACCGTGATCGGTATGATGCGGACTCACCCGAACCGGATAGTCAAACCAGCCAGCAGTAGCCGTAGTGATTTCAGCGCCAGCGGCGGGCGGTGGATCTGTGATGTTAGTCGTCGGCAGTTGCGGAGTCGTCATGATCGATGCAGCAAGTGTTAATTGATCAGGGTTTGCAGATTGGGTTGGAGCGGGTTGCCCGATGTCGAATCCGTCGGTGGACTACCGTTGAGCCGCTCTTCGAGGTAAAACGATCGAATGCCATTTACCGTTTTCAAGGTAACAATTTGTTCAAGAATCGCCTCACGATCGACTTTTCGGCGGTGCTTGGTTGCCGTAATCATGATGTTTTTATCCGTGTGTTCCGCATCGATAAATTCAAACACTTTAGTTTGATACCCCTGCAATTCGAGAAATAGTGAGCGCAGTCGATCGGTAACAAGTTGCGCCTGTCGCTCAATTAAAATGCCGAATTCCCAAGTCGATTTCACGGTGGCGGCATCATTCATTTCCCGGCGAATTTGCTTATGACAACAGGGGGCAAGCACAATAATGCTCGCCCCAGCTTGAATGCTAGCAATAATCGCATCATCAGTTGCCGTGTCACAAGCATGCAGCGCGATCGCGATATCCATAGTTTGCTGAGCAGCGGCGGCGATCGTCCCAGGCAGAAAATTCAGTTCGGCGAACGCAGCTTGCTGCGCTATACCGTTACAGACATCAACTAATTCCTGACGCAGCTCAATCCCTTTTACGTATACTGTCTTGTTAACGGTGCAGTTAAAGAAATCATACACAGCAAAAGTAAGATAACCTTTTCCAGAACCCATATCAACAACGGTCATTGACTCGCAATTGATCAAATCCGAGTTACGATACAGGCTATCAATAATCTCAATAAATTTATTAATTTGCTTAAATTTTGCTTCGCGGGTGCGGATGATTTCACCCTGAGCATTGGTGATACCGAGCGCTTTCAAATACACATTTTGCTGCGGCTGGATCAAATATTGCTTTTGCCGATCGTGGGCTTTGGGCTGACTGGCTTGGGAATTGGCAAAGGTCGGCTTGCTTTGGATCAGACGCGGTTGCCCCCGACGATTAACCGTGAGTTGATAGTCACACTGGGCCGTAAATAACCGCGCATTCATAAATTGCTGGCCGATTAATTCAGCGAGGGTAGATTTCGCTGCATCAATCGGCAAATTTTTGACAATTTCCTTAGTCGCGTAACGATAGGTAAATGCGAGTTTCAGCCCCGCTTTGAGTTTAACTAATTGCACCAGCAGAGAATTTAATCCCGCTTCCTCACCTTGATAGCCCGATAGCGTCAATCGCACAAATTCCTGCCGATCGAGACTGGTTTGCAAGGCGACCAGGAGTTCTTGAGACTCAGCCGAAGAGGGAAACATAGGGATCGTTCAGTGGAGAGAACCTGATCATACCAGGTTCATTCCCCCTTCCAATGCCGTCCTCCTTTCCTCCGCATCAGCTTCCTACGCATCACTGGATCGCAACAGTGCCACCCCGATCGCGATCAAGACAACACCCACTAATTTCAGCGCTGAATATCCTTCCTTCAACACCAAAGTCCCAAACAGCATCACCAACATCGCTTCCAAACCCAGAATCAAAATATAGGTCAGTGCCATCCCGTCAGCCCGACTAATCGCCAGCGTCTGCAAACTCGCCCCACCAAAGAACAAACCATACATCACCAAACTGGGCATCATTTTCGATAAGCCCTGGGATTGATCCATAAAGAGTCCCCCGATTGCAAATAATACCGCCGCCCCTAAGGACATCACAAAACTCAACATCAAACTGATCCCCAAAATTACACAAATGACCGCTTTCGATGCAACCGCCTTAGATACAGTAAACCGTCAACGGCGGAAAGCCATTAAAACAAACTGACGCATAAGTATACGTGTAGGCACCCGTGCTGAGAATATTGATGCGATCGCCGACTTGTAGATTCAAGGGCAATTCATAGCCCGATCGCTCGTACAGAATGTCCATACTGTCACAGGTTGGCCCCGCCAGCACTACAGGGCCAGTGATTTGGCCGTCATGGGGTGTGGTGATACGGTATTTAATCGCTTCGTCGAGGGTTTCGATTAAGCCATTAAATTTACCCACATCGAGAAACACCCAGCGTTCTTCTTCGCCATAGGATTTTTGGCTAATCAGAACGACTTCCGCTTGCAGCACCCCGGCATCGGCAACCAGCGATCGGCCCGGTTCGATCATGATTTCCGGCAGATTCGGGCCGAAATGTTTCTGCATCGCAGCTTGGATCGCATGAGTGTAGGTGATTTCCGTGGGAATGGCTTTGTTGTAATGGGCGGGAAAGCCACCGCCGAGGTTGAGCAGTTTGAGGTGGATTTGGCGATCGGCGAGGCGGTTGAAGAGATCGGCACAAAGGGCGATCGGCGCATCCCACTGCGCCGGGTCGGTCTGCTGGGAACCGACGTGGAAGCTGAGGCCGTAGGGTTGCAGGCCCAGGGAGACACTGAGCTGCATCAGGTCATAGGCCATTTCCGGGTCGCAGCCAAATTTACGGGACAACGGCCATTCCGCACCCGTATTTTCAATGAGCAAGCGGCAAATCACCTGGGAACCGGGCGCGTGGGTCGCGATTTTCTGCAATTCCACCAGACTATCAAAACAAAACAGCCGAATACCCAGTTCGTAGGCAGTGGCAATATCACTGGCTTTTTTAATCGTGTTGCCAAAGGAGATCCGATCGGGCGATGCACCTGCCACCAGGATTTGGTGAATTTCTTGAATACTGGCAGCATCGAAGCAGGCACCCATTTCGACCAGCATTTCGAGGATGGCGGCGGCGGGATTGGCTTTGACGGCGTAGTAGATTTGGGCGGTGGGAAGGGCTTGGTGGAGGGTGCGGTAGCGATCGGCGACTTGGCGGGTGTCGAGAACAAGAAAGGGCGTGGGAAGATCTTTAGCGAGGAATGCGGTGAGCCGATCGCTCAAAATTGGCTGGGTCAACATAGCAGCACGCGGCGGGTAAAGGGTAAATTGAGCAAGCGAATTGGTGCGATGTCCCAGGAATGGATCGGACAAACCGTGATACTGGTACGATTTTCGGGTGAAAAATCAAGTTATCAATCAACTCAATCTTAAGTAAATTCGCTCGGCGATCGCCTCTGTGATGAGCCGAAATGATTAGGCCAAAGCGCTTGTTCGCATAGGTTCTGGCCTCCGTACCCTCACGGAGGCAAGTGGGGAAAGATGGGTGGAGCGCTAGGGGATATTGGCACTCCTGAGGAGCGCATAGCTTTGCCTGACGATCTCACTGGGATGGATGTTGCTCTGTTCTAGCGCGATCGATGGGGCTTTAGACGGGTTGATCATCGTCATCATCGGTGTTGAGATTGCGGCCTCCAATGAGACCCGCGATCGCGCCGACGCAGAGTTTCCAGGTATCGAGGCAGGTGTTTTGGACGGTAATTTGCTGTTCGTTGGGGGTGGGGCGGTTGGCGAGGTAGACGGAGGTGCCACCGGAGAGGAAGGCGATCGCGACGAGGGTGAAGAAGACGGTGCGAAAGTTGGAGTTCATGGGAGTTACCTTTTGGGGTTGTTTGTTCATGGCTCTATCTTCGGCGAAGGGCCTCGAAACAACAGCCCGATAAAGGTTTGGGGATACTTGGAGTTGAGTCTGAGTTTGGTGTGACTTTGGTTGGAAATTGCTACAATGGCGGAAAATCCTATGTTTTCATCCTATGGCTTCCCGGTCGCTCACCGTTGTCCCATCTCAACTTGCCTCAATTCAGCAAAGTCTGACAGCTAAGAAATTGAGCTACGAGGATTTTACGAAAGCAGCAGACATTAGCCGATCGACGGCAATCAATTTCTGTACCGGAAAGAAGGTCGATCGAAAAAACTTTGTGACTTGCTGCGAAAAACTGGAACTGGATTGGGAAGTAATTTCAGGTCAGAAGGTAGAAGAATCAGCACAGTCAGTCGAACCTTCTACCGACATCAATCTCCTGGTGCAACAACTCCGCGCATCCAGTGCCGAAAGCCTGCGGAAACGCTGTGGGACGATGCGAATTTTGGATATGACGACTCCGATCGACTCCGGGGCAATCTATACCGATGTGAATATTTTGGAGCGGGTGGCGGGGAAGACGCGGCGAGAGATTCAGGATTTGATGGCGGATTGTGGGGCGGAGCAGTTCGATCGATTCTTTTTAGGCGGTGTAAAGCAGAAACGGGTGCCAGGACTAGAGGCTGTCCTCGATAAAAAGCTCCTGATGATTTTGGGGCGACCGGGGGCGGGGAAGACGACATTTCTGAAGCGATTGGCGATCGAGTGTTTGAATGGGAAATTTTTGGGCGATCGGTTGCCAATTTTTGTAACGTTGAAGGAATTTGCAGAGACGGTTAACCAGCCAGGATTGGTTAACTTTATGGGCATTGCTAAAAAGCAAGTACCAGGCATTTTGCAAGCTGGCAAGGGACTGATTTTACTGGATGGCCTGGATGAAGTGATGGAACAGGATCACGATCGGGTGATCCGCGAGATTCGGGATTTTGCGGAAGGATATAGCCAAAATCATATTGTGATTACTTGTCGGATTGCGGCGCGGGAATATATTTTTCAGCAGTTTACGGAAGTGGAGATGGCGGATTTTGACGATGATCAGATTCAGTCGTTTGCCGATAAATGGTTTAAGACGAAGGAGAAGAATCCGGAATCGACTACGGGTGAGATGTTCTGGCAGGAATTAGAATCCCGCAAACCCGTGAAGGAATTGGCGGCAAATCCGTTGCTACTGACGCTGTTGTGTTTGGAATTTGATAATAGTTCAGCGTTTCCGCAGAGCCGATCGGAGCTGTACGATCGAGCCTTGAATGTGTTGCTGGCGAAGTGGGATGGGCAGCGGCGAATTTTGCGCGGGGAGGAGGTGTACAAGGGACTGTCGCTGAAGCGGAAGGAAACGCTGCTGGGGCAATTGGCGATGTATACGTTTGAGCGGGGGGATTACTTTTTTAAGGAAAAGGTGGCGACGCAGCAGATTGAGCAATATATTCGGAATTTACCGGGAGCGACGGAAGATCCGGCGGCGTTGGAGGTGGATAGTCGGGCGGTGCTGAAGTCGATCGAATCGCGGCATGGGCTACTGTCGGAGCGGGCAACGGGAATTTATTCGTTTTCACATTTGACGTTTCAGGAGTATTTCACGGCCAAGAATATTTTGGATTTGTCGAATCCGGCAGCGCAGGAAGTTGCGTTGGGGAAGTTGATTGAGCACATTGGGGAGAAGCGTTGGGAGGAGGTTTTTGCGCTAGTTGCTGAGGGATTGGATAGTGCAGATTATCTGCTACGATTGATGAAACAGCGGATTGATGAAATTTTGGCTGGTGATCAGAAATTACAACTATTTCTAAAATGGGCGCACACAAAATTAGAATCGATCCAAGTAACATATAAGCCTGCTGCGGTTCGAGCTTTCTATCTTATAAGAGCTGGAATCCTCAGCAGCAACTTTCATTTAGACATCACGTATGATCTTCCCCACGCAATTGACTGTGACATTAGTAGTTATTCCAAATGCTATCGCGATGATGATATCGCCTTTGATCTCGATATCGATGCCAGCTTTAATACCGCAAATGATATAAAAAGTTTTTTTGCTTCTGACCTCGACAGGTACATCATTACGGCCTTCAAAATTTTCCCTCATCTAACCCTTAACTTCCCACGATCTGAAGATCCTGAATTAAAGTGCAGGCTTCAAGAAATCTATGACCGATTACCTAAACCTGATAGTTCAGATCAATTTCAAAAATGGTGGAATCAACATGGCGATCGATGGAGAGAAGACCTGCGCCAAATTATGATCAAATACCGCAACATCGGCCACGACTGGCAATTCACTGACGAACAAGAGACCAAACTTCAGGAATACTATGATGCCAACCTTCTGCTAGCCAACTGCCTCAACAGCGAATGCTACGTCAGCCGCGAAGTCCGCGAAGAGATTGAGGCGACGATGTTGTTGCCCGTGGCGGAAATTGAAAGATGGAAGAGGGAGAATAGAAGAGAGAAGATGAGCTGAGCAAACGCGCTAAAATGTCATCATCTGAGTCCGACAAATCCGCCCAGAACCCACCATGCTTGCACCCGCACCCTATCCCCACCTCGAAACCCCCATCGGCCAACCCGCCCACCTCAAACGCCTGCCCCGCATCCGCGTCGCCCAAATCGCCATGGATTATCTCACCCATGGCTGGTCAGTCGATGAAATCTGTCACCAACACTCCTACCTCCTTCCCGCCGAAGCCCACGCTGCCATGACCTACTACTTCGATCACCCCGCCGAAATCGAAGCCGAAATCCAACAAGAAGTCACCGACCTCCAAACCATCCGCGCCACCGCTCCAGCCTCCCGCTTCCGCACCCGAATGCAAGCCGAAGCGCGACTGTAGCCATGACGATCGCGCTCTACATGGATGTCCACATCCCCCAATCAATCACCATTCAACTGCGCCGTCGAGGTATCGATGTCCTCACCGCTCAAGAAGATGGCACGCTCGAACTCCCCGATGATCAGTTACTTGATCGTAGCACTGCCATTGGTCGCGTTTTATTCACCCAAGACATTCGGTTTCGCGCTCTAGCGGAGAACTGGCAACGAGAAGGCAAACCCTTCGGTGGATTGATTTTTGGGCATCAACTGGGCGGCACGATGGTCTCCGACCGACCGTAGGTCATCGGACAATTCGTTAAAGATTTGGAATTCATCGCTCAAGCCTCTGACCCGGAAGACTGGCAAAATATGGTTGAATATATTCCATTCTGAAGTAATGCAATAAAACTCCTACTCGCCAAACGCACAAAGAGCGCATGCTCAAACACCTCAGAAAATCCCAATGGAAATTGAGGCGACAATGTTACTGCCACTGAGCGAAATCGAAAAGTGGAAGCGGGAGCATGGTCGATCGTAGTTTTCAGTTTGTCAGGACAGGCTTAAGCCAATACCAGCGTCATTTCCTGCACCTGCACTCGCCAAGTTTGCAGATCTTGCCCGATCGCCGATCGCTCTTCCGCAACCGTCCAAATCGATTCCCAGCTCCGTTGCCACTGCACCAACTGTCGCTGCATCTGCACCAACTCATAGGCCCGATCGACATCCAAATCAATTCCCGTCCATTCAATAAACAATTTGCATTCTTGCAAGCATTGTAACGCTTGCCCTGAATGCTCCCCAGCCAAAATCAATGTCGCCAATCGGTCAAAATTTGCCGCCAACCGTTCCAACCGCACCGACAATCGATTGAAGCGAAACTCAATTTCAAATGTCAACTTGTTCTGCATTATTCACTCCTCACCCAGCATGGCCATGACTTGAGCCTGAGTCGCAGGTGATCGGACAAGCAAGATCACAAAGATACCTCGCACGAAGCGTATAAGGCGATCATATCCTATCCATCTCGTCTTGAGGAGATGAAAAGGTGGAAGCGAGAGCGTGACTGAATCATAGTGGCAGTTTCAATACTAAAATCGCGCCGGACACTATCATCGATCGTGCCATGACACTCAAAGACACCCTGCTGCAAGAACTTGAAGCGGCCGATGAGCAACTGATTGCCGAAACGATCGACTGGGTGCGATCGCGCAAACAATCGCTATCCACACAGCCACCCAGTGGAGAGCCGATTCATCGGGGCAATAAACTGGGTGACTTGGCAGAATTTGCCGGAACTTGGGCAGGCGACGACCTAGAAGAATGTCTAGCAGCGGTTTATGCCACTCGCAGCAAAAGCCATGTTTCAACCGACCATAATCCATTCCAGTAACGATATACCTCCTGGATACCAATCATTGCAGCCAAATCATTAATGGTAATCTCACCGTCATCCAGGCCACTTTAAGCCGTCGTGAGGCTGGAATGGCAATCAATGTTATTACCCAAGGTGAATTGCTATTCATGGCTGAAAATTCGGCAATGAAAACGACCAATCTTGAGCGTATCCAAACATTTCTCGACCAGTTTGACCTCTATCCCATCAATGCTGCAACCACGATCGTTTATGCTCGATTAAAAGCAAAACTCATCGATACATTTGGGGCAAAGGATAAACCTAAACGGCGAGGCATTAAAATTCAAGAATTAGGATTTGATGACAACGATCTTTGGATTGCTGCAACTGCTAGTCAGTATGGGCTGACGCTAGTTTCGGCTGATCGCGATTTCGATCGGATTCAACAAGTTGAGTCACTACAAGTCGAATCTTGGCTCACGCCCTGAATCTGCCGCCGCCACCGCGCCCACCCTTCCCGCCAGCTCAGCGGCTTCGGCCAATGCATGATCTGGCGACCCTCGGCCACGATCGCATCCGCCTCGGCCTTCGCCTGCCGCACCGCCACCACCCAGCGATCGATTAAGTTCAACATATTCCTCTCCCTCCAAAACCTAAAGCCAGTCTTTGAAGTGATTCGCTGGCCAATTAACTCGAAGTCATTCCGACTACGTTTAATTTAACAGGTTTTCTGATATTCAGCAACGCCGATCGATCACTTCCGGCAGACTCCCAATTGTTTGCGTTCAAACCCACTTGCAAGAACTTAACCTTCCCCCACCCCACACCTGCGAAATGTGAACATTCCGTCAAAACCCGCCGAAAAACTCGCGCCCCCCACCCCGAAACCGACTACATTAGTGAGAGCTTCACCACGGCTTGATCAAAGCCATCAACCGTAACAAACTACCGCTATCGATTGAACGCTATGGTCAAGGCCAAACCCACGCTCAATAGCCCGACGACGCTGCCCCTCACCGAACAGCGCCAAATGCAACTGGCCTACCTGAGCGCCCTGGAACTGAGCCAATACCGGGCCGGATTTCTCGCCCGCACCTCCCACGAACTACGATCGCCCCTGAACGGCATGATCAGCAGCCTGCAACTGATTTTGTCTGATCTGTGCGACAGTCCCGAAGAAGAACGCGACTACGTCCAAATCGCCCACAACTCCGCCCTCAAATTGGTCGAAATTCTCGACCAAGTGATCAGTGTCTCCCGCGTCAGCCACGGCAGCTACCCCTTCAAACTGGAAGCCGTTGATCTGGATTTAGCACTCCAAGAAGTGGCGATGCTCGTGCAAATGCAAGCCGAAAACCGCAACCTAAAGCTGCATATCCCCCTACTTGATGACGAAATTAACGTCTGGGCGGATATGGCCTGCCTGCGCCAAGCCTTCGTGATGTTGATCGATGGCGCGATCGCGCTCATGCAGGAAGGGGTGATTTCCGTCGCGGCCGCAATTGTCGGCAAGCAAGCCCAGATTACGATCGTTGACGATCGGCCCGTGGAAGCCTGGAGCGAAGTCCGTAGCCTCCAGTTGCCGCCGCTGCCCGAACCCGGTGCCACCACGATCGACGAACTCAGCCAACTGCCCACCCTGTCGAGCAACTTCCGCCTGCTCCTCGCCAAAGACCTGCTGCTGTCCCTCGGCGGTGATCTCCAGCTCATCGATCGTGACGGCAAAACTCAAATTCAATGTATACTCCCCCTCGCCCCCTAACCAAAGCCCCGCTATGCTGCACCAAGACTCCTGGCAACCCATGATTCAAGCCGTCATCGATCGGTTTAATCGCGAGTACGAGCGGCAAAACTTCGACTTACCGGATGAAGTGCAGGCCATGCCGATTTTCCAGGACTGGATCGGCGGCACATTGCAAACCAAAACCACCTCCCCCTTCTGGGAATTGGTCAAACCCCAGAAAAAGCAGCGTTGCCTCGACATTGGCTGCGGCTTCAGCTTTTTGATTTATCCTTGGCGGGAATGGGATGCGGCATTCTATGGGCAAGAACTCAGTACCGTCGCCCAAGCTGCCCTCAAAGCCCGTGGCCCCCAACTCAATTCCAAGCTATTCAAAGGGGTCGAGCTCGGCCCCGCCCATCACCTCGCCTACGAAGACGACCAATTTGACCTGGCGATCGCGACGGGATTTAGCTGCTACTACGGCTTGGAATATTGGGCGTTGGTTTTGGCAGAGGTGAAGCGCGTCCTGAAACCCGGTGGCATTTTCGTGATGGATGTGCTCGACCCCGAGACAGAATTGGCCGAAAACTGGGCCATTTTGGAGACCTACCTCGGTGCAGAAGTAAACCTTGAATCCTTAGCTGATTGGCAGCATTGCGTCAAAAGTGCAGGCGGCAAGCTGGGCAAACGCAGCGATCGGGAACTATTTCAAATGTGGCAAGTCACTTTCCCTTAAGATCGCCGGACAAAACCCACTTTTCGCAGTGATTGCAATCAACGACAACTCTCAAATTAGGCAATCCCATCACCCATTTTTTTAGCACCTGCATCTACATTTTCGTAATTTTACGGAGACTTCCGCAGAATTACGGGGTATTGACAAAACACCTTTCAGCAAGGGATTTCAGCCTTCACAATGCCCCTGCATTCACAGATTGTTCTAACTCACATCGCCGCATCATCACGACTTCACGAAACCTATCGAGAAAAATTTACGCCCTACACCATCGGCTTTATCAATTTTGAATCATAGATGGGTTAACTATAAAGCAAGCGCAATCAAGCCCCATCCTCATCCACAGGAAAATTAGGGTTTTAGTGATTGGCGACTACCAAGGAGATTGATTTGTCATCTATGGACAGCACTACCTTTCGTCTCAATTTAGCGAAGACTTACCTCAACGCCATGGAGATCTTGGTGGAAGAAGAGGTCGATCGGCGCATTAAACAGTTATCGGAAGGCCATCAGGCTTATCTGAACCGGATGGAGATCATCGCCTTTGCGCTGAACCAGCTGCCCTCTCTCTACGCCACTGGGGAAAAGGGCCTCACCTACCAGCTGCAACAAGGCCGCACCCAACACGCTGCTAAAATCCAGCAGGCCGTCCAGCGATCGCTCGCCGCTGTCCTGCGCGACCCAATTCTCCACTACCAACCACTGCGGCTTCAGGCCGGGGCCGGGATGCGCGACATCCTCAAGCGGATTCGGACGCTCCTGCACAACGAGCAAATCGACTGGGAAACATTACCAGACGTGCTAGAAGCACTGATGAAAAGCAGTACCCGAGGCGAGCAAATTGCTGCCATCAATCGGGGAATCCCACAACCCAACCAATTCACCCAGCGCCATAACGGCATTCCTTTTCCCGAAGATTTTGACACCGATGAGACGATCGGCATGGTGGGAATTCCGACAGCGGGCACATCCGCCGCCATCAAGTCCAACGAGGACAAACCCTGGAAAAAAGTTCGCGCCAAACTCGGCTCCCGCGCGGGTTACGTGGGCGGTGCCAATTCCAGTTGGGATGAAGCCAATCTGCGCTAGATGGGGTTAACCCCCGATCGCTTGCATCCAGGCTTTCACCTCATAACTTGTCCAGATGCCATTTTGCCAATAGGGATCGGCTTCGACCAAGCGTTTCACCGTCTCGGCATCGGTTGCATCGTAGATACCGAAGACCTGCGTCAGATCTTCCGTCGGGCCAAGGGTGATCAAAATGCCGTCCTGCTGCTGCTGTTTCAAGCCAGCAAGATGCGCTGCCCGATAGGGTTCGCGCTTTTCCAGGACATTTTCGCAATAGGTACCCGTAAGAACAAATTTCGCCATGACAAATCCGATTAATTAAGTAAAACAATTCAACGTAGGGTGAAACAACGTGAAACCCAACATCAACAGACCACGCAGATTCCAAAAACATCACCCACCCCAACCCTCACACCCTAACTCCGCAAATCAACCCGGAATTGCTCCGTCAGCGTATCCCGCACCTTCTGCATCGCGGGTTCAATATCCTCATCCTTCAAGGTCCGATCGCTCGTCCGATACACCAACCGAAACGCCAAGCTCCGCTGACCGTCCGGCACCCGATCGCCAATGTACTGGTCAAACAGCGTAATCGACTGAAGCAAATTACCCGCCGCTTTCCGCATCGCCTTTTGGAGCGCATCCACCGAAACCTGCCGATCGACGTAGAAGGCAATGTCGCGATCGGAAGCGGGGAAAGTTGAGTAGGTACGGAAGATAGCCCCGTTGCCCTGATTTGCCAACGCCAGCATCAAGGTCGATAAGTTCAGCTCAAACACATACACCTCATCCGGCAAACCCTTCGCCTGCCGCAATTGCGGATGCAGTTGACCAAAACGCCCGAGGGCTTCACCATTGATCCAGAGGCCTGCTGTCCGGCCCGGATGGAAGCGATCGTCAATCGCATCGGGTTGATATTCGACGGTTAAACCCAAGCGATCAAAGGCGCTATTCAGCAACCCCTTCGCCCCAAACCAATCAAGGGGCTGATCTTTGCCGCCGCGCTGCCACTTATCACGGCTCGGGTCACCGCCGAGAATCCCCGCCAGGGACTCCGTTTCCTCAAAGCCGCCATCCCCCGTGCGGAAAATATGCCCGATTTCAAAACCGTTCAGCGGGCCGTTCCCCTGCTCGACGTTGTACTGGAACGCTTCGATTAGGCCATCAACCAAATCCGTCCGCAACGCCGAATATTCAGCCAATAAGGGATTGCTCAGTACCACTTGATTCGGTTTGTTCGGCTTGCCCAGAGAATAATGCACCAGCTCCGTCAGCCCGATCGCCCGGAAGGTTTCGCGCACCGATCGGCTGATCGCCTGTTCCGGCGAGAGATAGCCCAGGTCACTCTGCACTGGGGGCAGCGTGTCATCGAAGTTGTTGTAGCCGTAGAGCCGTGCCACTTCTTCGATCAAGTCGATTTCCCGTTCCAAGTCACGATAGCGATAGGGCGGCACCGTCACGTTCCAGACATTTTTCTGATCCGCTGGCACAAGCTGACAATTCAACTGCGTCAACGTCCGTTCCACGTCAGCGGGTTCGAGATCAGCGCTATCGTCTTCGCCTTTGCGGACTTGGCCAAGGATTTCCGTGACCCGATCGAAGCGCAAGGCAATCGTGCGGGTCAGCGTCGCCGGACGAGTATCAGCGATCGTTGCGGCTTCCACCGCGCCCCCGGCAAATTCCGTGATTAGCGCGATCGCCCGTTGGTTAGCGATTTCCAGCTCCGCTAGGTTCACGCCCCGCTCGTAGCGCAGCGATGCCTCTGTGCGTAACCCCTGGGAACGCGCCGATTTCCGCACCGCAGCGGAATCGAAGATCGCCGCTTCCAGCATCAGGTTTTGGGTGCCATCATGGACTTCGGTCGCTTCGCCGCCCATCACGCCAGCCAAGGCGATCGGTTGATTTGCCACCGTGATCAGCAGCGTTTGGGGCGTTGCCGTCCGATCGTTACCATCCAAGGTTTTCAGGACTTCGCCCGCATCGGCAAAGCGCACACCCAGGGCCAAATCTTGGCCGCCTGCAACGGTTTCCAGTCGATCGCGGTCAAACGCATGGAGCGGCTGCCCCCATTCGAGCATGATGTAGTTCGTCACATCGACCACGTTGCTAATCGGTCGCACTCCCGACGATTGCAGCCGTTCCTGAAGCCACAGCGGCGAAGGGCCAATCTTGATGCCCGAAATCTTGGTGCCGATGTAGGTGGGGCAAGCGCTGGACTGGGCGATCGTCACATTCATCCCGCCTGTCGTCCCGGTCTCGACCTTCGGCGCTTCCGGCAACTTCAGCTTCGCCCCGGTCAGCGCCGCCACTTCCCGCGCAATTCCGACCATACTCAGCGCATCGGCGCGGTTCGCCGTCGAACTCAGATCCAGCACCACATCGTTCAAGCCCAAAAAGGGCCGCGCATCCGCCCCCGGCTTCAGCCCGGAGTGCAACGCCTCATCAAAGATATGAATTCCCTCTGAATCGCGGGTCAACCCCAGCTCCGCCAGGGAGCAAACCATGCCATTGGAAGCCACGCCCCGGAGCTTCGCGGGCTTAATCTTCAAGCCCTCCCCCGCCTTCGGCAGGAAGCTCCCCACCGTCGCGATCGGCACAAAGATGTCCGCCCGAATATTCGCCGCCCCGCAGACAATCTGCTGCAACTCACCCGTGCCAATATCAACTTGACAGACACTCAACTTATCCGCGTCAGGATGCTTCTCGCGCTGCATCACCCGACCAATCACCACACCTTCTGCCCAGGCTTGACGATCTTCAATCTCCTCGACCTCAAACCCCGCCATCGTCAGAATGTCAGCCAGTTCGGTCGGCGAGAGAGTCGTCTCAACCAGTTCCCGCAGCCAGTTTAGGGAAATACGCATGGGGTTCGCAAATAAACGCTATCAAAATTCAACGGTTCCCATTCTACCGCCGCCGGGTGGAATGCGGCGACCCAGCCCCACCGCATTCCACCCGAAAATCATCCGATCCACCTAGTCAAGCTGGAAAGTAGTGATTAAATATACCGATTTAGAAACAGGTTACTGATATTCTCCCTTTGATTTACAATGCAATTTTTGCATCGGGATCAGGCAAAATCCTGTTTGCCCATCCTGTTATTTCACACTGAGTTCGGTCAATACTAATATCGTCCCTTGCCGATAGCGGCTAGGGTTGCAGCCAAGGGTGAATCCATTCAAGCATCACAGTTGACCGAACCGAAAAACCGCTACGCAGACCGCTGTGCCCACACTAGGATTTGGATACGGTGTTTTACGTAAGATTTATCGAAACCGGAGTAACTTTAGTAACTCTTTACGGAGTTGATCTTGGGATTGTTCCGCGAGAACTGCAATTCCTCAGCCATAATATTAGGTATACCGACTGCCAATCCCTGTCACCTGATCGCAGGCCAATTGCATGAGTTACTGCTTGTACCCTTCTTGCACCAATCCCGAGAATTCGATCGATGCCCAGGTTTGCCAAGCCTGCGGGCACGAACTGCTGATGAATGGTCGCTATCGGGTGTTGCAGGGACTGGGCCAAGGCGGATTTGGGGCGACGTATTTGGCCCGCGACGAACAGTTGCCGGGGCAGCCGAACTGCGTGTTGAAGCAGCTGCGCCCCACCACCAGCGCACCCCACGTTTTGGAAATGGCTCGCGACCTGTTTGAGCGGGAAGCGCAGACTCTGGGACGGATCGGCAGTCATCCACAGGTACCCCGCTTACTCGACTACTTTGAAGCCAATGATGAATTTTTCCTGGTGCAGGAATACGTCAGCGGCGCGACATTGCAGCAGGAAGTCAAGAAGAACGGGCCGTTTACGGAAGCAGGCGTGAAGCAATTCATGAGCGAAATCTTGCCCGTACTGGACTACCTGCACCGCAACAATGTGATTCACCGGGACATCAAGCCCGCCAACCTGATTCGCCGTTCCCACGATCGTAAGCTCGTCTTGATCGACTTCGGCGCAGTGAAGAATCATGTCTCATCCCTAGTCGAAACCGCCTCGGAGCAAACGGCATTTACGTCCTACGCGATCGGCACACCGGGATTTGCCCCCCCCGAGCAGATGGCCATGCGGCCGGTGTTTTCCAGTGACATCTACGCCTTGGGCGTGACCTGCGTTTATCTCCTGGCGGGTAAAGCGCCAAAAGACTTGGCCTACGACACCTCCACTGGGGAGCTGATGTGGCGACGCAATGTCCATGTCAGCGACCACTTCGCAGGCGTGCTGGAGAAGATGCTGGAAGTTTCCGTGCGCCATCGCTACCAAGATGCAGCGGCGGTGCTGGAAGCCTTGGACATGGAGCCTTACCTCGACAGTTTGGCCAACAGCATGAACACAGGCCGCACTAGTCCGATTAAGTCCGAACCCGAAACTAAGCCCGACAACCTCACGCCCATGCAACGGGCCGCGCAGTCGATCCGATCGCGCCAGCAGCGGCCCGATGGGGACATTTCCATGGGACACCGCCGTCAATCCGTCAGCACGCGCCCCGCTGCCACCGCAGTCCGAGCTGAAGCACAACCGCGATCGCTGATTGAGCGGACTGCTCCCGATATGATGAACACGGAACGATCGCTCGGTCGCCCCGTTTCCGGTGAAGTCAAGCCACCGCCCCGCAAACTATCCGAAGATGAAGTTCGTCTGGCTTACCTGAAAGGCACCCGCGACTTCGCGGGCAAAGATCTAAGCAACTTGCGACTGAAGCGCATGGACTGCACAGGTATCATGTTCCACGGCGCAAACTTAATGAAGACTAATCTCGCGGGCGCGAATCTCAGCGGTGTGGACTTAGGCCGATCGAGCCTGGTGCGGGCCAATCTGCGCGATGCCCAAATGACGAAGGCCTATTTGAGCAACGCTGATCTTCAAGAAGCCGACCTACGCGGGGCCGACCTACGCGGTGCATATTTGCTCAATGCCAACCTGCGCGGCACCAACCTCTGCGGGGCAAATCTCACAGGCGCGAAGCTCTCTCCCGAGCAACTGATGATGGCGAAGACAAATTGGATGACGATCAAGCCCAATGGCAAACGCTAAGAAGGCCGAGACAACCCACTAGCGTCGTGGCATCCATTCCAACGCGATGCCCCAGCGATCGGACTTTTGGCGTTGGGAGTGCTGATGCTGAAAATCGGTGGCGATGCGGAAATTGGGCGCGATCGCGTAGCCAAAGCTAAGACGACTAATTCCCGTCTCTCGCTCCGTACCCAGTGCCACCCAAGTTTGATCAAAGGTAATGTCCGCCGCACTGGGTCGGGAAAGAATCAGTCGCGTCCGCCAGCCGAGGTTCACGCCCGTCGTCGCAATTTGATCGTGAGTCAAACGCCGATAGCCGATCGCGGGCGCAATCTGAAACGACTTACCCAAAGGCATCAGACTGTAATGTAGGTCGCCGCCCCATTCCCGATCGCGGCCATCACTACTGGTTAGATAATTTGCACTCGCGGTTACAGGCGTTTTGCCTAAGCGCAGATCTTCCAGCCGCAACTGCCAGCCGCCGGAATCCCGTCCTCCGTCGCGACTGAAATGTTGATACCCCAACCGCAGCCGGGGCCGAAACGCGGGATCGCGATCGATGTCTGCTGCCACATCCGGCACTTGCTGCTGCCATTTTTGCAAAGTGGGACTGGATTGGAGACTGGGCGGGAGCTTGAGATCAACAGCACTGAGGCTGACAGGCGCGGGGGGCAATGTTGGTGGCATGAACTAAAAAACGCGACGCTACATTTGATTGTAGAGCCGCGATCGGGAATCTAAAAATCGGACTAGACCAATAACGGTTTAATCCAGAGACTTACAGCACTTGTCCGTGAGTATTTTCCACAACAATCGGCTTGATCATGTACAACGCAATCAGTTCGATCGCATTGGACAAATAGATCGGCAGCTTCTTCGCCAGCTTGGCGATCCCAGAAGCACCGGACTTATTGATCACTGCCAGCTTTTCGTTGTTGCTGACGCACTTCTCAAGGCGCGGGTAGAAGTCGGGGTGCTCCACATCCAAGATGATCGGGAAGACCTTACCAGCGGACTTGTTGGTCTTGGTAATCACGTCGCGCTCGAAGTCACGAGTGACCAAACCCAAGGACTCATAGAAGCCCGTGCGCTGAATGTCGTTTAGGTACATCGTCGCAAACACCGACAGCAGGAAGAAGCGGCACCACAGCTTGGCCCGCAGCCCCTTTAAGGTGTAAGGCTGCGCCCGCATCACCGCGTCAAAGAAGTCGCCATGACGATTCTCATCCTGGCACCAGTTCTCAAAGAAATTGAAAATCGGGTAGAGCTGGTTCTGGGGATTCTTTTCCAGGTGACGGTAGATCGAGATGTACCGCCAGTAGCCGATCTTCTCGGACAGGTAGGTCGCGTAGAAGATGAACTTCGGCTTGAAATAGGTGTACTTCTTGCTCGAAGTCAGGAAGCCCAAATCCAAAGACAAGTTAAAGTCCGAGAGCGCCTTGTTCAGGAAGCCAGCATGGCGGGCTTCATCGCGGGACATCAAGGCAAAGCCTTCCGCCAGCAAGGGATTGCGATCCTTCAGCTTACGGGAGAGTTCTTTGTAAAGCAGGAAACCCGAGAACTCCGCCGTGCAGGAGCGCTCCAAAAATTCCACAAACAGCTTGCGGGTTTCGCCATCGATCGCGTCCCAGGACTGCTTGAATTCATCACCACGGACAAAGTGGTGGCGGTTGTAGTCGATTCGAAACTCTTCGATCAACGCCCGCAGTTCGTCCTCGTTGCAGGACAGGTCCATCTTCGCCATTTCTTCGAAGTCGGTCGTATAGAAGCGCGGGGTCAGAATCGTGTCTTCTGAAGGCTTCTTAACACCGGGGCGAATCTCTTCAAATCCGGGTTTCTTAAGGGAATCTACCATGGGGTTTCGTCGCGCTGCTTCAATGATTGCTATGGGCGGATTTATCCTGGGCGGCGATCGATGCAGAGATCGATCACCATCGTTAAATAGTGTATCAAGCCCGTCGGCTCAGGCCAAATTGTTTATGAAGCATATTGATGTTTTGTTACAAAACCGGGGACTTAGCTCGGTCGGGAAATGCGCGGGGGCAAGTGTCCCAATGCTGGCATAATGGATGGGTTTTCTAAATTTTTTAGCCCCTCTAGCAATCTCTAAGAAGTATTTCCAGCCATGCGTAGCTACTATTGCGGCGATGTCCGATCGAACCATATTGGCGAAACCGTGACCCTGTACGGTTGGGTCGATCGGCGGCGGGATCATGGTTTTGTCATCTTCTTGGATTTGCGCGATCGTAACGGCACGGTGCAGATCGTCAGCGATCCCGATCGTACGCCTCAGTCGCACCCGATCGCCGAACACCTGCGCAATGAATATGTGATCAAGGTAACGGGCCGGGTC
>JBJORF010000079.1:0-21506 GCA_046049545.1 Cyanobacteriota bacterium
TCGTGCAGGCGGAGGACGAACTCGCGTCGATCGGCATGGGGAAGTAGTTCTTTTCCCAGTCTTCCACCAATTTGACTCCCGGGGCATTGGCGATCGCGGTGCGGGCAGCGGCCAAATCAACGGGGGCGGCGAATTCCATGTTGACGGATTCGGCATGGGCGCGCAGGACGGGAACCCGGATACAAGTAGCACTGAGCTGGAGCGCATCAAGGCCCATAATTTTGCGAGTCTCGTTCACCATTTTCATCTCTTCCTCGCAGTAGCCTTCCGCATTCAACTTCGTGTTGTGGGGAAAGAGGTTGAAGGCGAGGGGATAGGGGAAGGATTCCGTCGGTGGCGTTTGGCCGTTGAGGATGGCTTGGGCCTGTTGTTTCACTTCTTCCATGGCCCTGGCTCCAGCCCCACTAGCCGATTGATAGGTCGAAACAACCACCCGGCGTAGGGGTTGGAGGGCGTTGAGCGGTTGGAGCGCGAGGCAAAGCAGAATCGTGGTGCAATTGGGATTGGCGATGATGCCACGATGCTGCTGCGCGGCGGCCGCATTTACTTCAGGCACCACCAACGGCACCGTGGGATCCATGCGGAAGGCGCTGGAATTATCGATCATCACGGCTCCAGCCTCAACGATCGCCTTGACCCATTCTTTTGAAGTGGATCCACCCGCTGAAGCGAGGACAAAGTCAATCCCCGTAAACGCTGCCGCCGTCACGGGTTCAATTACCACGTCTGCCCCTTTGAACTTGAGGGTTTTCCCAGCCGATCGAGGGGAAGCCAACAGTTTCAGTTCGCTAATGGGAAAATTGCGTTCCTCAAGTAATGTCAACAACTCGGTACCGACGGCACCCGTTGCGCCCAGGATAGCAACGCGATAAGACTGACCCAAGATGACCTCCAGAGGGGAACGGCAAAGCAGCGTGTAAGGTTTAAAGCGCGTAAAGCGGATTGGAGCAACGAGAATTCGACAAGATTACCGTTCGATTGCGGAGAAGGCCCTTGGCGTACAAGCGTTGCTCGGTAAAAGTCAATGTAAAGCAAAACCTTACCCTTCCGAAAGCCCCAGCCGAGAATTTTGCGTGGTTTGGCGGGTGGTGGATCGTATCCGGGATTCTGGAAAAAATCTACTGTGATCGTCGCACCGCTCCAGGGATGGGTTAGTATAGCTAACTGCGGTTTTAGTTAAATCCGAAGATTGCCACCCAGTTGCGATCGCCGCCGACTCTGCGTACCAGAGTTTTGCGCATCAGAATCGTTAGATGATGGCGATCGGACTCGAACGCACCATTTCGCTAGTCATATCGAAGAATTACACCGATGAAAGTTACCCAGGAAAAGTTACCCGCGAGCCAGATTGGTTTGGACATTGAAGTCCCGGCGGAGACTTCGCAGAAAGTCTACGATAAGGTTGTGAATAACCTGCTCCGTACGGTGCGCCTACCTGGGTTCCGGCCGGGGAAAGTTCCGAAGCAAGTGTTGATGCAGCGCTTCGGGGCGGAAAGCATCAATGGTGAAGCGCTCCAGGACATTGTCGATACGGCGCTGAAGGATGCATTGAAGCAAGAGAAGATTGAGGCGCTCGGCAATTATCAGCTCAAAACTCCGTTTGAGGAGCTGCTCAGTGGCTTTACGCCGGGTCAGGTGCTGAAGTTTAAAGCGGCGGTGGACGTGCAGCCAGAAGTGAAGCTCAAGGCGACGAAGGGCTTCAAGTTGAAAGCTGAAGAAATCAAGCCCGATTTGAGCAAGGTGGATGAAACCTTGAAGGGCTACCAAACCCAGGTCGCAACCTTAATACCCGTGGAAGGGCGCGCGCTGAAGCAAGGTGATGTGGCAGTGGTGAGCTACCACGGTCGCTACACACCGGAAGGCGGCGAGGAGCAGGATGTGCCGGGCGGCAAGGCGGATAATTTCCAAATGGATGTGGAGACCGATCGGTTTATTCCAGGCTTCGTCGATGGGATGATTGGCATGCAGCCGGGGGAGACGAAGGAACTGTCGGTGAACTTCCCGGAAGACTACAGTGCGAGCGATTTGGCGGGCTGTGCGGCGAAGTTCTCGATGACGGTGCATGAAATCAAGGAGCGGGAATTGCCGGCCCTTGATGATGAATTTGCCAAGGAAATCAGCGACGGTGAGTTTGAGACGATCGCGGCGCTGCGCGAAATGCTCGAAACGCGGGCGAAGGATGAGGCGGAAGATCGCACAAAGCAGAACAAGGAAGCCGCGATTCTGAATGAGTTGCTGACCCAGGTCGAAGTGGAACTGCCGGAGACTTTGCTCGATCGGGAAATCGAATCGATGCTGATGCAGTCGGCTTATCAGTTGCAGCAGCAGGGCATTGATGTGCGACAGCTGTTTAATCAAGACACGCTGCCGCGCCTGAAGGAATCCTCGCGTCCGGAAGCAGAAAACCGTTTGAAGCGGACGATGGCTTTGGGGGAAATCGCGAAGCAGGAAAAGCTGGAAGTCAGCGCTGCCGAGCTGAACGAGAAGATCAAAGAAACGATGGAAGACCTGGGCGGTCAGCAAGTTGATCCAGAGCGGCTGCGATCGGTGCTCTCGGAAGAGTTGCTGAAGGAGAAAATCTTGGCCTGGGTTGAAGAAAATTCAACGATCGAGCTGGTGGCGGAAGGTTCACTGAAGCCAGCTGATGATGTAGCGGATGAGAAAGCCGCGAAGAAGTCGGAGAAGAAGGCGAAGGCAGAAGCGGAGGAGAAGCCCAAAGCTGAGAAGAAAGCCGACGAAAAGCCCAAAGCCGAGAAGAAAGCCGACGAAAAGCCCAAAGCTGAGAAGAAAGCTGACGAAAAGCCTAAAGCTGAGAAGAAAGCTGACGAAAAGCCTAAAGCTGAGAAGAAAGCCGACGAAAAGCCCAAAGCCGATAAAAAGTCATCGACGAAGAAAAAGTCCTAGGCTGAAGTTGGGAGCATTGGCTGAGGAGGAGCATGGTGGTTTGGGGTGAGTTGAAAACCAGACCTCAGGCCACCCTGTTAGGTATGGATTTCGGGTAGCGATTAAAGTCGTAGAATCCGCCAATTCATTGCGCTTGATCCACCAAAAAGTCTCCCATCGCTGGTTCCATCCGCTATGATCAAGACCGCAGCTTACCCAGAATGGGGCGAGCTGTTGCATAATGGAGGGCAATCCCCTCCAGGAATCCCAGGCTGTTCACGAGGCTATATGGTCAGTTCTCAATCTCCTAGCTTGATTACAAGTCGATCGGACTTCCAGATTTACGCAGTGGCGAATGGCGTTGTGCCGATGGTCGTTGAGCAATCGGGCCGTGGTGAACGCGCGTTTGATCTCTATTCACGACTGTTGCGGGAGCGCATTATTTTTCTAGGTTCGGATGTCAACGATGATGTGGCGAATACGATCGCCGCTCAGATGCTTTTTCTCGAAGCTGAGGATCCGGAGAAAGATATTCAGCTTTATATCAACTCCCCCGGCGGTTCAATCAGTGCTGGGATGGCAATCTATGACACGATGAAGCAGGTACGCTGTGAAGTGGCGACGATTTGCTACGGATTAGCTGCCAGCATGGGCGCATTTCTGCTGTCCGGTGGAACGAAAGGTAAGCGCATGGCACTGCCAAACGCACGCATCATGATCCACCAACCCTTGGGCGGTGCCCAGGGTCAGGCAGTGGATATTGAGATTAAGGCGAAGGAAATCCTGTACTTGAAGGGGCTCTTGAACCAGCTCATGGCGGATCATACGGGTCAACCGTTATCGCGCTTGGAAACCGATACCGATCGAGATTTCTTTATGTCACCCGACGAAGCCAAGGACTATGGTTTGATTGACCAGGTGATCGTGCGGGATGCCAGTTCGGCTCCGGCGATTGCGGTTGTAAGCTAAAGAGGGAACGAGGTATGCCTCAGAATCGCTACGACTCCCATCTCAAATGCTCGTTCTGCGGCAAGTCGCAGGAGCAAGTTCGCAAGCTCATCGCTGGGCCAGGCGTATATATTTGCGATGAATGCGTTGATTTGTGCAACGAGATTTTGGATGAGGAGTTGTTTGACTCCGCCGCCGCACCGCAACCTGTACCCAAGCGGGATGCTGGGGAAAAGCGGCGGGCCAAAACCAGCGCTTTGAGTCTCGGCCAAATTCCGAAGCCGCGTGAGATTAAGAATTACCTCGACGAACATGTTGTCGGCCAAGATGAGGCGAAAAAAGTCTTGTCAGTGGCGGTGTATAACCATTACAAGCGCCTGAGTGTAATGGATAGTAATGCTCAAAATAAGACAGGCACCGACGACGGCATTGAGCTCCAGAAGTCGAATATCTTACTGATTGGGCCGACGGGTTCGGGGAAGACGCTGTTAGCGCAGACTTTGGCGGATATTCTCGATGTGCCCTTTGCGGTGGCTGATGCGACGACGCTGACGGAAGCGGGCTATGTTGGTGAAGATGTAGAGAACATCCTGCTGCGGCTATTGCAGGTAGCAGATCTGGATGTTGAAGAAGCCCAGCGCGGCATCATCTACATTGACGAAATCGATAAGATTGCCCGAAAAAGCGAAAATCCTTCGATTACCCGCGATGTTTCCGGCGAAGGGGTACAGCAGGCATTGCTGAAGATGTTGGAAGGGACGATCGCGAATGTGCCGCCGCAGGGTGGCCGCAAGCATCCTTACCAAGACTGCATTCAGATTGACACGAGTAATATCCTGTTCATCTGCGGTGGTGCCTTTGTGGGCCTCGACAAAATTGTTGAGCAGCGCACGGGGCGGAAGTCGATGGGCTTTGTGCAGCCGGTGAGCAATGATGCGGCATCCCGCGAGAAGCGCAGTGCGGATGTGCTGAAGCAGATGGAAGCGGATGACATTGTGAAGTTCGGGATGATTCCGGAGTTTATCGGTCGGATTCCGGTTTCGGCGGTGCTAGAGCCGCTGGATGAGGAGGCGCTGGTGGCGATTCTGACGGAGCCGAAGAATGCGATCGTCAAGCAGTACCAGAAGCTGATGCAGATGGATAATGTGTCCCTGGAGTTTAAGCAGGATGCGATTCGCAGCATCGCGCGGGAAGCCTATCGCCGCAAGACTGGAGCGCGGGCATTGCGCGGCATTGTTGAGGAGCTGATGCTGGATGTGATGTACGAGGTGCCCTCCCGGAAGGATATGGAACTCTGTGTGATCACGAGTGATATGGTCGAGAAGCGATCGACGGCGGAGCTGTTGGTGCATCCTTCGTCACTGCCCAAGCCTGAATCTGCTTAATGGCTTACTGCAAGGTTCAAGGTGGTGAACTTTACTATGAATGGGTCGGTGATGCGAGTCGTCATCGGCCTGTTTTGGTGTTTGTGCATGGGTGGGGTGGGTCGTTGCGCTACTGGCAGTCGACGGCGCGGGCGTTGGCGGATGAATATGATTGTTTGCTGTACGATTTACGGGGGTTTGGGCGATCGCGCGCGGATGGGCAAGGGGTGACGCTGGCGGATTGTGTGGCGGATTTGGGGAAGTTATTGAATGAATTGGGCGTCGATCGCTGTTCGGTAGTGGCGCACTCAATGGGCAGTTCGATCGGGGCGTTATTTTTACAGGCTGATCCAGCGCGGGTGGCGCGGGCGATCCTGGTTTGTGGCGGGGTGTTTGAATATAATGCGACGGCGTTTGGGATCTTTCGGCAGTTTGGGCGGTTGGTGGTGCAGGTGCGACCGCGCTGGCTGACGCAGGTACCGGGGATGGATCAGCTGGTGATGCAGCGGTTTTTGCATCGGGCATTGCCGCCGCGCGATCGGCAGGAATTTCTGGAAGATTATTTGATGGCCGAGAATGCGGCGGCGCTGGGGACTTTGGCCGATGCGGTGAGTGAGCAGAGTGCGAGCGCGTTGCCGCAAGCCTATGCTGGGTTGACAATGCCGACGTTGATGATTTCGGGACAGTGCGATCGGATTATTCCGCCCAAGTTAGGCAGTGCAGCAGCTAAGTTGAATGCCGCGATCGCGTTTACGGTGATGCCGGATGTGGGGCATTTTCCGATGTTGGAAGATCCGGAGGGCTTCGTGGCGCGGGTGCGATCGTTTCTGGATGTCAAAGCGGATGCCATGAGATACCCTTGAAACAGGATGGAAAAGTTCTGGAAAGATTCTCACCATGGCAAAAATCACTGTAGAACGGCAAGCGTTGATCGAAGCTGTAAACACCTTACCGGAAGAAGTCCTGACTGAGCTGACAAGTTTCGTGGATTACCTACAGTTCAAGGCGGTTCAGCCTAAGTCCCCGGAGCCTTCCCAGCAAAATTTCTTACTGGCCATTGCGGGTTTAGGCGAATCTGGTCAAGCCAATATCGCCGATTCTGATGAGGCAATTTTGCGGAGTGAGGTGCATCCGATCGAGGGCTGGAACACTACATTGCCTAGCTCACAATGACGGCTATTCTCGATACCAGCTTTTTATTTGCCTTGACTGATCGGAGCGATCGGAATCATCAGCGTGTTCTTGCAGTGGCGCAGCGTGCAACTGAACAACTGGTTCTACCGACAGTTGTGTTGCCAGAGATATGTTATTTGATTGCTTCTAGACTGGATCATGCAGCAATGCGCCAATTTATTGCCAGCTTGACACCGGGAATAATCCAAGTCGAGTCAATCATTGTTGATGATTTGATGCGAATCCAGCAAATATTGGAGCGTTATGCCGATAACCATCTGGATTTTACGGATGCGGCCATTGTTTCTATTGCTGAACGAATGACGATCAAACGTATTTACACGCTCGATCGACGGGATTTTTCAGTCATTCGCCCCAAGCATTGTGAGTATTTTGAGCTGATTCCTGACTAGCAGAAACCTACGTTAAGCGCTCCAAAGCGCTCGCCCCAACCCGTAATCGCAGGCTGAAGCGGGCGGTTTTTGAGAAGCTGCTTGTCTACACAGCCGCAAGTTCGGGCTGGTTGGCCATTTGTGTGAAGTTATCAGCGATGCTGCCGGAGGCATAGACTTCGCAGGCGTTGTTCGGACTTTCGTAGAGCTTAACTTTGTGCAGCTCCGCACCCAGTTCCCGTACGCGCGGTTCGAGCACTTGGCAGATATAGAAGGCGATATTTTCAGCGGTGGGGACGACTTTCTCGAAGTAGGAGATGTCTTTATTCAAGAAGGTGTGATCCATCGGTTCGACGACGTACTCCTTGATAATGTCTTGGAGCTGTCCGAGGTCGATCGACATACCAGTGCGAGGATCAATCTGGCCCTTGACCATGACATCTAAGTGGTAGTTGTGACCGTGACCATTGGGGCGGGCGCACTTGCCATAAATCGCGCTGTTTTCCTCAAAGCTCAAATCGGTGCGGGCTAAACGGTGGGCGGCACTGAAGTGGGTACTCACAGTCAAAAATGCTTCCATGTCTTTTCCTTGGTAATCAGCCCAGAGCTGGGGATGTTCGTACAGTCGAATGTTGACGATCGGGAGATGGGGACGGAGTTTGTTCCAGATCACCCGCGCGATGTTTTCGGTGGTGGGTAAGGTGTCTCGAAACTCCTCCCAGGCATCATTGAGAAAGGAATAGTCGAGGGGTTCGGTGACTTCCTGCTTAATGACATGCTTAACCTCAGACAAGTTAAGCACCATCCCGTATTCGTCCAATTCACCCAGCATCGAGACATGCAGCGTGTAATTGTGGCCGTGGCCGGGGAATTTGGCACAGGCACCAAATTGTTCAGCATTCTCCGCCTCGCTCAGTTCCGGCAGCCAATAGCGATGACTGGCCGAGAACTGCGCTCGACGATCGATGACACACTTCATAGAGAGGGGATGAGTGGGGTTGGGTAAATTAGTTCGGACTGGAAAATGTGTAGATTGTTCATGTAATTTCGTTCATGAAACTTTACACCTCATCTAGGATAGCGAATTAAGGCCGCAATCGGTGCGGAATTCTGGTGTGGATCATCCGTATGCATGGTTCGGCGATTGCGATTAATCGAAACTTGATTTTGGGTGATTTTTGATGCCAACGCTACCGATAGTTGATTTGTATTTTTGACGGCATAGGATTAGTGCTTTGCGGAATGATTCGACTAATATTTACGAACTAGAAAGATAAAGATTTGCCATTGCCCTTGCTTGATCGAAGTGACTTCTGTTAGCCTGATAGGAGGATTTATAAGTGCTGACGAACTATACATTTCAGAGTGCAATCGTCAATGTAACCGGGGATAGATATCTTCCCCCCTAAAATCCCCCCAAAGATTTCTAAATAGGACTGGACAAGTTCAAATGTTTTCGGGTACAAATGTCCTATGGTTGTCATCATAATGATGGCGATGCTCGCATTTCAACCCAACTGAATTATGGCCTTTAGATCATGCAACCTTTTGAAGCACTTGAGTCGTTAACGACGGCCCAGAAAGAACTCTATGACTGGTTGGTGGAGTATATCCGCGCCAATCAGCATTCGCCTTCGATTCGGCAGATGATGCGGGCGATGAGCCTGAAGTCGCCGGCCCCGGTGCAGAGTCGTCTCGATCATCTTCGGAAGAAGGGCTATATTGCCTGGGAAGAAGGTCAGGCGCGAACTATCCGTTTGCTGAACAATCAGCCTCAGGGGCTGCCGATCATCGGGGCGATCGCGGCAACGAGTTTAGTTGAAACTTACGATGATACTGACGTTGAGATGTTGGATCTGAACGGCATGTTGATGAAGCCGGACTACTATGCATTGCGGGTGCGTGGTCACAGCATGATCGAGGCGATGATTGATGACGGTGATACGGTGATCATGGAACGGCCCCATGATGTTCGTACGATTAAGAATGGTACGATCGTGGCAGCGCGAGTTGAAGGCAAAACAACGCTGAAGTATTTCCAGAAGAAGGGCAGCAAAGTGACGCTGATGCCAGGGAATCCCGATCGTGATCTCTACCCCGTTACGGAAGTGAAGGCCAGCGAAATCGATATTCAAGGCATTCTGAAAGCCGTTTGGCGTAATGTCCGCTAGAAAGCCTGCTAGAAAGTTTTACGGATAGCCAGGTTGCTTAAAAGCGCGCAGTCAATCAACTGCGCGCTTTTTGAGTGATTGAGCCGGATGTTGCGATGGAGAGGGCGTAGCACTGCATCAATTTCTTGCAACATATCAGCGGTAATCGTCGTCCTGTGGGATGATTTCGCTATCGATCGCGCTAGTTGTTTGGGAGTTCGAGTCTGTGAACCCAGTTCAATCTCTACTCAAGGTGTTTGAAAGCCGTAAGATGGCGGCGTTGATTTTTCTGGGTTTTGGCTCAGGGTTGCCGCTGTTTTTGACCAGTAAGGCGCTGCAAGCCTGGATGTCAACGGCGGGAGTAGAGAAGGGAATGATCGGGCTGATGAGTATTGTGGCGCTGCCCTATTCGTTGAAGTTTTTGTGGTCGCCGTTGTTCGATCGGTTTCGGTTGCCGCTGTTGGGTCATCGTCGGGGTTGGCTGATCGCGATGCAGGTGGCACTGATGGGGGCGATCGCTTGGTTGAGTCGGCAAGATCCGACTTCACTGACGCAGGTTGGGCAGGTGAGTAAGGAAGTTTGCGTTGGTGCCGGATTTTTTCAGGGTTGGTGTGAAACTTGGCAGGTGCTGAGGGCTTTGTCGGTGAGTCCGTTCTTCTTGGTAGCAATGGTGGTGGCGTTGCTGAGTGCGACCCAGGATGTGAATGTCGATGCCTATCGGACAGATGTGCTGAAAAAGCCGGAGCTGGGTGCAGGGGCGGCGGTATTTGTCACGGGCTATCGCTTGGCCCTGATTATTACTGGGGCAGTCGCATTCATGCTGGCGGACAAGATGCCTTGGGCAAATGTCTATCTCTGGCTGTCGGTGCTAATGGGGGTGGGGATTATCGCGACGGTGATGGCTCCGGAACCGCAGGTGCAACCGCAGGCAATGACGCTGAATCAGGCAGTGGTGAAGCCATTTCAGGAGTTTTACCAACGTCTGGGGGGCGGACGGTTGATTGCGGTGCTGACGTTTATGGTGCTGTATAAGTTTGGCGATGCGCTGTTGAATAATATGGCAACCCCGTTTTTGCTGGAGACGGGCTTTAGCCAGACGGCGATCGGGGCGGTGCAAGGGGGAATGGGGATTGCCGCGACGATCGTGGGGACGCTGGTCGGCGGGAGCATCTTTAGCAAAATTGGGATTAATAAGTCGCTGTGGGTGTTTGGGGGATTGCAGGCGCTGAGTAATGTGGCTTATTGGCTGCTGGCGTTGGTCGGGAAGAATGAGGCGTTCATGACCTTGGCGATTAATATTGAGAATTTCTGCGGCGGCTTGGGGAATGCGGGTTTTTTGGGGTTCATGATGAGCCTGTGCAGTCCCAAGTTTTCGGCGACGCAGTTTGCGCTGTTATCGAGCCTGATGGCCGTGAGCCGCGATATCTTAGTCGCTCCAGCGGGAAAATGGGCAGAAAGTTTAGGCTGGGGGAACTTCTTCCTGATGACGATCGCGGCGGCGGTACCAGGATTGCTGCTGTTGCCGCTGTTTGCGCCTTGGAATGCGCCTGTGCAAACGAGTGATTTGCTGGAAGAGACGGAAGAGGAGTCGGTGGCTTAGGGTAGTTTGTCGCCGGGAATCCCATTCGGCCGAGAATCCCATTAGAATATCAATGATCTCAATTTTTCCCAGCGTCCTATGACATTTTTCCGGCAGTATGTGGCACCGTTGATTGCGGTTTTGATTTTCTCGTTAGCCTTGGTGGCGGCGAGTGCGCGGATTTGGTTGCCGAATGATATGGCGGCCCCTGCACCGATTGAAGAAGTTGTTTCCGATCAGGCATCTCAGTAAGTTAGCGTGGAATTTGCGATTCCGGGTTATCAATTGCAGCGGGGAACAATCGGTGATCGATCGCGGCTCACAGAGTTTATGCGGCGAACCTATCGTGAACGATCGCCAGATGCAGATTTGGGCCATTTGCGGTTGACCGTAGAGCAATATTTTTCTTCGGAAACTCCGTTGTGGTGGGTGGTGGAGGCACAAGCAGCCGAATCTCCGATTGGGGCACTGTGGGCAGGCAGTTCAATTGACCAGGCGAGTGGCGAGCGCCAAGCCTACATTTTTTTGCTGTACATTGATCCTGCACATCGCCGACGGGGATTAGGTCAGGTGCTGTTGCGGACGGCGGAAGTGTGGGCGCAAGCCAGGGGCGATCGGAGAATTGGCTTGCAGATGTTTGCGGATAATGATGTTGCAGCGGCGTTTTACCGGGCTTGTGGCTATGGGGTCAAAACCTATGGCATGCAGAAACCATTGGTTTGATTTGAGTCGGTGAAAGATCCACTGATGGCAAAAATATCGACCGATCGGCTTTACCCGAAACCCCTTTTGCCATTACCCTGAGAGGTATGTATAGCAAAGATGATTTAAGTGTTCTGGATTTTGAAGCTGATTTTGAAGATCCTTTAGATCTGCTGGATAATCTCGAACCGGAAACCGAACCTAAACCCGATCCGGAGCTGATGCTACCGCTTTTGACATCATCGGATGTGCAACAGCGGATTGTTGCGGCGCGGGCATTTTGTGAACTGGAAGACGCTCGGGCGATTCCGGCGCTGATTGAGTTATTGCGTGATAGTTGTCCGTTAGTGCGGGTGAGTGCAGCCTATGCTTTGGGGCGGAACCCGAGGGCGGATGCAGTGGAGCCGTTGATGCAGCGCTATGCAACGGACTGGAATGGCTATGTCCGGAAGGGTGTGGTCTGGGCATTGGGCAATTGCCGCGATGTGCGGGCGGTGCCGACGTTGCTGGAAGCGATTAAAACGGATATTGCGGCGGTGCGGCTGTGGGCAGCGAGCGCGATGGCGCAGATGGGCAGTATTGGCTATGGGCAGATTATTCAGGCGATTCCGCCGCTGATCGAGGGATTGCGCGGCGATTTGGTGCCGGCGGTGCGGAGTAATTGCGCTTGGTCGGTGGGGGAGCTCTGTCGGGATTTGCCGTCGAATGTGATCTATGCGACAGCGGTGGATTCGTTGATTGAGGCGTTTGCTGAGGATCCAGATATTAGTGTGCGGGAGGATGCCAAGGCGGCGATGTTGAAGTTGGGTGATCCGCGCGGGTTGCAGGTGATTGAGGAGCTGGAGCTGGAGGGCTGGGGGATTTAGGTCGGAATCCAGAAACCGGCGATCGCCCAATCAATCGATTCCGCGCATCTATTCCGCAATTCGTAGTTCGTGTACATTCCAGGTGATGCCGCCGGATTCGGGGTAGCGGATGCCGTCGATGCGATCGCGCCCGACTGCCATAATCCGTTCGACGACGAGGGGAATCCAGGGAAGCTGCTCTTGGCCGATTTGCTGGACTTTGGCGTAGATCGCTTTACGTTTGGTTTCGTCAAGTTCGAGGGCACCTTGGGTGTAGAGTTTGCCCATTTCGATTTCCCAGTCGGCAGTTTTCTGGCCTTCGAGGCGTTTGGTGCCGCCTTCGGCGCGCTGGTTGAAGGCGTGGGCACCGCCGTCGGGTTGCCAGACATGGGTGAGGGCATGGGGTTCGATGCTGCTCCCGAAGGCCAGGAGGTAGCATTCCCAATCCCGGGCTGAGTCAAGTCTTTCGCCGAGGACGTTGAAGTTGATGGGGTTGAGGTTGACTTTCATCCCAATATCGGCAAGATCTTGCTTGATCTGGGCGATCAGGGAGACGCGCAGGGTGTTTTCGGCGTTGGTGATGATGGTGAATTCGACGGGATTGCCATCGCTGTCGATGAGTTGGCTGCCGTTGTATTTGAATCCGGCTTCTTTGAGGAGTTGTTTGGCTTTTTCAGGGTTGTAGTCATACACTTTCAAGCCTTGCTCAGGGGAGAGGTAGTAGGGACTGCGGGGGTTGATAAAGGTGTTGAGCAGGGTGCCAAGACCACGATAGGCGTTGGTGTTCATTTTGTTGCGATCGATGGCGTAGGCGACGGCTTGGCGGAAAGCCTTGTTATTGAACCATTTCGATTTAATCGGATCAACGACGGGTTTGCCGTCGATTTTGCCAGTGTTGAGGTTGAACGAGAGGAAGGTGGTGACGGGGCGACCGCCGCCAACATGGACGGTGAATTTGCCGCGCTTTTCTTCGGCTTTGAGCAGCGGAAAGTCTTCGGGACGCAGGGGTTCGATGATGTCGGATTCGCCCGATCGAAATTTGACGAGGGTGGTGTCGCGGTTATCGACGAGGTTCCAAATCAAGCGATCGACGTAGGGCTGGGGTTGGCCTTTGTCGTCTTTGCGCCAATAGTTAGGATTGCGTTTGAAGATGACGCGCTGGCCGTTGGTGTAGCTGTCCAAGGTGTACATGCCATTGGTGACAATGCTGCGGGGATCCTCTTTGGTCGTCCAGGTGGTGAGGAAGCGGGGTTTGCCTTTTTCGTCTTTGGTTTCCACGGCAGTGCGGAGGGCATGTTCTGGCATGATACCGAGGCCCAGACTGCGGAGGAAGGGAGCGAAGGGTTCAGGGGTGGTGAATTTAATTTCGCGATCGTTGAGTTTAGTGACGGTGGGGAGTTTGCGATCGGCCCCGATGCGGAGGATATCTTGGATGTTGGTGGGGATGTCGGGGTTGAGGTAAATCGAGTTGAAGGTGAAGAGTACGTCGTTGACAGTGAGGGGCTGGCCGTCCGACCATTTGAGGTTTTCTTTGAGCTTGAAGGTAATGCTCTTTTTGTCTTTCGAGATTTCCCAGGATTCGGCGAGGGCGGGTTCGACTTGATTGGTGAGGGCATTTTCGGTGATTAAGCCTTCGTAGATGTAGCCGAAGACGTTGGGGGAGGCGGCATTGAGGGCGTAGTTAAAAGTCGCGGGGTCGCCGAGCTGACTTTCGACAATTTCGGTGCCGCTGGTGATGGTTTGGCGGAGGTTGCAGGCGGTAAGGCCGGTGATCAGGGTCAGCGTAAGGCAGAAGAGGGCGAGGTAACGCCGTACGGATTTTGAACTGAATAATTTTGCGGTCGCCAACTTGCCAATTAGTGCCAATTTGCCAAGCATTGCCGAAAACCCCACGTTGCTATCCCAGATTTATATCTTCTGCATGATAGCTGATGTGGGTTTCGGCTGACGCTCAACCCACTGGGTGATTATGCGACGTGGGTTTCGGCTGACGCTCAACCCACTGGGCGATCGGTGGGGGTTCCCGATCGAGGGCTGAGCGTAGCCGAAGCCCGGCTCAACAACCGATCATCCATCTCGGTAGCTGAGCGCAGCCGAAGCTACGATCCTTCGCCGCGTAATTTTTCGAGGACGCTGCGGTCTTCGAGGGTGGAGGTGTCGCCGGAGATTTCTTGGCCAGCGGCGAGGTTGCGCAGGAGGCGGCGCATGATTTTGCCCGATCGGGTTTTGGGTAGGGCATCGGCAAAGCGGATTTCGCCGGGGCGGGCGATCGCGCCGATTTCGCCGACGACGTGCTGTTTGAGGGCTTTGGCGAGGTCGTCGCTGGCGGTTTGGCCGCCTTCGAGGGTGACGAAGGCGACGATTTCTTCGCCTTTGAGGTCGTCGGGTTTGCCGACGACGGCGGCTTCGGCGACGGCGGGGTGGGAGACGAGGGCGGATTCGATTTCCATGGTGCCGAGGCGGTGGCCGGCGGTGTTGATTACGTCGTCAACGCGGCCCATGACCCAGAAGTAGCCGTCTGCGTCTTTGCGGGCACCGTCGCCTGCAAAGTAAATGTATTGGCCGTCTTTGGGGGGGATGTGCTCCCAGTAGGTTTTGCGGAAGCGATCGGGATCGCCGTAGACGGTGCGCATCATACCGGGCCAAGGGTGACGCACGGCGAGGTAGCCGCCTTCGTTGGCACCAACGGAGTTACCTTCGAGGTCAACGATGTCGGCCATGATGCCGGGGAAGGGCAGGGTGGCGGAGCCGGGTTTGGTGGGGATGGCACCGGGGAGGGGGGTGATCATCACGCCGCCCGTTTCGGTTTGCCACCAGGTATCGACGATCGGGCATTTTTCTTTGCCGATGACGGTGTGATACCACATCCAGGCTTCGGGGTTGATCGGTTCGCCAACGGTGCCGAGGAGCCGCAGGGAGGACAGGTCGCGGGATTTGGGATGCTCGTCGCCCATTTTGATGAAGGCGCGGATGGCGGTGGGGGCAGTGTAGAAGATCGTGACTTTGTGTTTGTCGATCACGTCCCAGAAGCAGCCGGGATTACTGGGGCGGGGCGCACCTTCGTACATCAGGGTTGTAGCCCCGTTGGAGAGCGGGCCGTAAACCACATAGCTGTGGCCGGTGATCCAACCCACGTCGGCAGTACACCAGAAAACATCGTGAGGTTGCAGATCAAAAATCCACTGGCAGGTCATGTGGGCATAGAGGTTGTAGCCGCCGGTGGTGTGGACGACACCCTTGGGTTTGCCCGTAGAGCCGGAGGTGTAGAGGACGAACAGCATTTGCTCGGCATCGAGTTCAGCGGCGGGGCAGTCAGTACTGGCGGTGGCCATGAGGTCGTGCCACCAGTGGTCGCGGCCTGATTGCATCGTGACTTCCTGGCGGGTGCGCTGGGCGACGATGACGGTGGTGACGTTGACGTTGGGGTCGGCGATCGCGCTATCGACGGCGGGCTTGAGCGGGACGATCGCGTCTTTGCGCCAGCCACCATCAGCGGTGATGACGATCTTGGCTTCGGCATCAATCAAGCGATCGCGCAGGGCTTCGGCGCTGAAACCCCCAAAGACGACGGAGTGGGTCGCACCGATGCGGGCACAGGCGAGCATGGCGATCGCGGCTTCGGGGATCATGGGCATGTAGATGCCGACCCGATCGCCGAGCTGAACGCCTTGGCCTTTAAGGACGTTAGCGAATTTGCAAACTTCGGCGTGGAGATGTTTGTAGGTCAGGGTGAGGGAGTCGCCGGGTTCGCCTTCCCAGATGATCGCGGGTTTGTCGCCGTGGGCCATGAGGTGGCGATCGAGGCAGTTGTAGGACAGATTGATTTTGCCGCCGTCAAACCACTTGGCAAAGGGGGGATTGCTCCAGTCGAGGACGGTGTCCCAGGGTTTGAACCAGTGGAGTTCTTGCTGGGCGAGTTTTTCCCAGAAGGCGGTGGGGTTGGTTTGGGCTTCGCTGTACAGTGCTTGGTAGCCGTCCATGCCCTTGACGTTGGCCTGCGCGGTAAATTCGGCGCTGGGCGGGAAGCTGCGATTTTCTTGCAGAATCGATTCGATCGTGGGCTGAGACATGACTAAATACGGGATGATGACAATATTTCCAAGATAGCGGCTTATGGGAGCGGCGCGGCAGTGGGTTTACGGTTTTGTTACGTGGGTTGCTTTGCGGGCTGAGCTCCGCCGAAGGCTCAACTCACTGGGCGATCGGTGGGGTGGATTTCGGGTGATCGGTGGTTGATGTGGCCTGTGGGCGTGGGATGCACGCCCCTACGGATCACCGCATGGATGGCATCAATTCCGTACGGGCGCGTTTTCCGCGTCCTCAATCTCGCAATGCCGACTATTTCCGGGTGATCTATGGGCAAAATCCTGATTACGACGTTTCAGACTTGGTTGACGCATCACACTTCGAATAGTGCGGATGATTTGGTGGGTTTGGTGGCCGATCGGTTGCCCTCGCATTGCCAAGTCCTGCGGCATCTGCCGGTGGATTTTGAGGCGGCACCGCGATTGGTGCTGGCGAGAATTGCGGAACTTCAGCCGGAGATTGTGGTCTGTTGTGGGATGGCGGAGTCGCGATCGCAGTTGTCGATCGAGTCGAATGGGCGGTGGCAAAGTGATCTGCGGTTTACGACGGTGGACTTGGCGGCGCTTTGTCGGGAAACCCAGGACACGACGATTAGCCATGATGCGGGCGGGTTTGTGTGCAATTATCTGTATTACCAAGTCCTGCGGCAGTGGCAGGCGGCGGCAGCGGGACGACAGGCGATTTTTGTGCATGTGCCGTTGTTGACGGAAACGAATCGGGCGACGATGGTTGAGGATTTTTGTGCGATCCTATCGGCGATCGACGCTTATAATCCCTGAACTGTAAAAATTCTGACTGTGATCTAGCATCTTTCCGGCCCCCAACTCCCCAATTCTGGGGGCTTTGAGTCTGGTTTCCCCAGAATTGGGGACTGGGGGGCAATCCACAACGGTGATCAAACTCTTATCTTCTGCATTTACCATGAAGCGTCTTCTTCGATTTGTGCCTGCGGTGCCGTTGTTCTGGATGACTGCGGCAACGCCGAGTTTGGCGGAAGTGGCAAAGCTCGAAGCCGCTAAGCCTGAGGCGGCGAAACCTGAGGCGGTGAAGCCCCAGGAGATTCTGACGAATCAGCAAATTCGGCCCCTGCCCGGTGGACTGGATGATGTGCTGGTGTTTAACAGCAATAGTCCAGAGCTGGTGCTGCAAGAGGGGATTTTGCTGTCGAGTTTTCCCAAAGTGGGCAAAACCCATCCCGAGGCGCATCTCGATCGGTTGTTCAACGGGCGATTTGAAATCTTTACCCATCATATTGCCAAGGGTAGTGCCGAGGATTTGCGGACGCTGTATCACGCAGTTGTGGCTCATAACCCAGGGACGGAGCCTGTAACGCTGAATACTCTGCAAGGTGCGAGCTATCTCAGTCAGCCGGATGCGCCGTTTATCGATCTGGGTGCAAGTGTGATGAGCAATAATGCGGGGAAAGTCTATGCAGGGCCGGGGTCACGCGGGGCAAGTGAGGTGCTGCGAGGAATGCGACAGGCGGATTTGGCACCGCAGACGATCGTGCCGCCGGGGGAAAGTCGATTAATTTTCAATTTGCCGATTCCGGTGAAGGAGCTGGAACCGCCCGTCAATGGTCGATCGACGATTCTCCGAATGCGCAGTACGGGGCCTGTGTATTTAGCGAGTGTGGCACTGTTTGCAAAGCAAGATGATCAAGGGGTCGAACGCTCACCAACGCTGGCGGAATGGCAGGATGTGATCCAAACCGGGAAGCTGTCTTCGCCGCGCGATAAGGTGCCAACCCCGATCGGGGCACCGGGGGGGCATATCTACGGCCGGGTGGGGGGCATTTCCCAGGGGGCGCAGTGGAAGGCTTACATCACCGATCCAGGACAATCGACGCTGAAGATTCCCGAGGCGGGTCAGGGCTATTCCTACGGGATTGCGACGCTGTATCGGGGGATGATGGGCACGAATCAAAACCAGAGTGCCAAGATGGTGGCGCGCTATGAGGATACGGCCTATGAAGGGCATGGCAATTATGCGGTGCATTACGCACTGACGATGCCATTGATCAATTCCACGGCGGAAACGCAAACGGTGCAGTTGACCTTTGAAACACCGTTGAAGCGGGAGGATACGCAGGCCGGATTGCGATTCTTCCAGCCGTTGCCGACGAATACATTCTTCCGAGGGACGGTGCGATTTATGTACCAGGACGATCGGAAGTTGCCCCGCACGCAGTATTTCCATCTGGTGCAAAAGCGGGGGCAACAGGGCGATGCGCTGGTGACGTTGAAAATGCCACCGGGCGATCGGCGGTTGGTGAAATTTGATGTGATCTATCCGGCGGATGCCACACCGCCCCAGGTGCTGACGGTGAAGACCATTCAGCCCTAGCGCTCTCAGCCTTAGCCATCGGTCGGGAAAACTTGGCGGAGCTGGTCAAGGGCCTGCTTGATTGATTCGAGTTCTTCGGGGGTGAGCTGGTCAAACCGCTGTTTGAGGTGCTCGATGTGGGCGGGGAAGACTTGGCGGAATAGGTCTTCTCCAGCGGTGGTGAGGACGACTCGAAAACAGCGGCGGTTATTGGGGGGGATTTCGCGGCGGACGTAGCCTTTTTGTTCGAGCCGATCGACGATACCAGTGAGGGTGCCTTTGGTCACGAGGGTGCGACTGGCGAGTTCGTTCATCAGCATGCCGTTGGTGTTGCCGAGGGTGGCGATCACATCAAACTGGGGCATGGTTAACCCGAGGGCGCGAATGTTCTGATCGGCGTAGGTATAAAAGCCTTGGTAGCTGGTGACGAGTGCCCGCATCAACGGATGAAAAGGTTGCTGTACGGCAGTTTTGTGATCAAGTTGGCCCATGGGTTGGGCGATCGACGATTTGGGGAGACGGGAAGGACGCGGCACAAGTTTGCAAAGTAGTTAGGGTAAGGAATGCCCCACGAGCATGGGGAACTCTTGCCTATCATACCGATAAAATTCTCTCTGGCATGTTTAGAAATCTTCTTCGAGTTTGATTTCGTCGAGTTTCTGCTTCACAGCCTGGATATCTTGCCACATCAACCATTTAGGGCTGCCTTTTTCTTTGGAGGGATTGCGGAGAAGGTAGGAGGGGTGGAAAACTGGAAGGCATTGGCGGCCGTCCCATTCGCGCCAAACACCGCGAATTTGGGTAATTTTGACGTTTTTTTCGAGGAAGAGTCCTTCGATCGCCGAGGCTCCGGCCAGCATAATCAGCGGCGGATCAACGAGCCGAATCTGCTCCATCAGATAGGGGCGGCAAGCAGCCATTTCGTCACGGGTGGGTTTGCGGTTGCCGGGGGGACGGCATTTGACGATGTTGCAGATGAGTACGTCATCTTCGGTGAGCTGAACGGCTTCGAGGATACGATCGAGCAACTGTCCCGCCTTCCCAACAAACGGCTTCCCCGTCAGGTCTTCATTCTCACCGGGGCCTTCACCAATGATCATAATTTTGGCAGCGGGATTGCCACGACTAACCACCGCATGCGTCCGCGTTGCGCCAAGGTCACACTTCTGACATTGATTACAATCCAGGCTCATCGCTGCCATATCGCGGTAAGGCCCAACTGCTGGAGTCGCTGGCAAGGCCGCAGCGGCAGGGGAAGGCGCAGCATTCTCGGTATCGCCAAACAAACTGAATTGTGCGTCGGACATGATTTTCCTTGGGGGCAGCTGTGACAGGGAAATTGCAGATCAATTCTACGGGGAATTGGCATAATTGCAAGGGCGGATTGGTAATGCTAGGGAAAGGCGATCGATGCAGCGACGACAGATTTTGCAGAGTGGGGCGGCGGGATTGGCGATGGCTTGGTTGGGGCAGTTACAGCCTTCTTTGGCCCATAATAAGCAATCCCAAATGCGGATACCCAACCCCGATCGTATTTATCTCGGCACAACGTTTAGTCCCTTGCAGTGCTATTACATGGGTTTGGATTTTCGGCGAGCATTTGCGGCGATCGCGGGGCTGGGGCTGGATCGTATCCGACTGGGGGCGTACTGGAATGTGATCGAGCCGCAGCGCGGGCAGTATGACTTCAGTGAACTGGACTGGTTGCTGGATGTCTGTGCGGCGCAGGGGATTGAAGTAGCGATCGCGGTGGGGATGAAGGTGCCGCGTTGGCCGGAGTTTCATTTTCCGGAATGGGTGAGTGCAGTGGGCGATACGGGGGCGGGGGCAATGGCGCTGGATCAACGCAGTCCAAAGGTGGCGGAGTTGGCTTTGGGGTTTGTCGATCGGGTGGTGGCGCATTGCAAAAATGCGCCGGCGGTCAAGTATTGGCAGATTGAAAATGAGCCGTTTACCCGGTTGGAAATTGCGGGGGGACGGTTTCTCAGTCCAGGGTTTGTGGGCCGGGAAATTGAGCTGGTGCGATCGCGGATGTTGCCGGGGCAGAAGATTTTGCTGACGAATGCGATTCATTTGCCGTCGCCGAAGTTGAGCGAAGACCAGCCCGCGTTTGAGGATAGTTTACGGTTGGCGGATGCGGTGGGAATTAATGTGTATACAAAGGTGCCCTATGGGGTGCCGGGACAATATTTGGAGCCAACGATGGCGTTTTGGCAGACGTTACAGGATTGGCAGGGGGCGATGGCGGGGGCCAATCGGGAGGCTTGGGTGGCGGAGGCGCAGGCGGAGCCTTGGGAGAATGGGGCGCTGGTGGCGGTGCAGCGGCGGAATTATCCGAGTGCAACACCCATACGGATGCGGAATTTGGTTCGGCAACTTAAAGCGATCCAGTACGGGACAATTTTGCTATGGGGCAGCGAATACTGGTACTGGCAACGGCAGCAACGGAATAATGAATGGTGGTACGAGGCGAAAAAGTTGGTGGCGGAAATAAGAAAACAGGCGTAGACATTGTGTTTACGCCTCAGCGATTAATATCTACACCGCATTGATCGTAGTTATTTAGCAGGCAAGGTAATTCAAAATGATTGACTCGGTTTCAAGCATTCGATTCACAACAACAACATCATTAAATCAGGCTGATATCGATCGGCGATCGATAATCCACATCGCCGCATAGTAGTAAATCGTAAACAAAACGCCTGCAAAAATCTGCCCCCCGATCGGGCCATGCCAAAATTCAAATGACTGCTTACCCCAATAAACCGAAGCAATCGCTAACAGCATAATTCGAGGAACATTGAAAATCATCGCCAAAAACCACCCAATCAGCATAATTCCTAAAGTTTTGCGCCAGGTCATGCCAGTGAATTTCCCAATCAGAAATCCTGTCCCCAAGAGTACTAGAGCCATACTAAAACCACTGCACCCGGGACCAACCCACACCGCCCCGGCGGGAAGCAGCACATACGCGCCTGGGTGCCCGTGGTCAGCCTGACCAAAGGCCTGGAGCTGAGCACGCGCATGCGCATGACGCAGATCATCAACGAGGTGCTGCC